>NZ_JAKUKB010000012.1:0-155612 GCF_022436665.1 Stenotrophomonas sp. Y6 | reverse complement strand
GAGGCCCCGCCGCGCATGGCACCCGATGCCCCCGCCGCCCCGCCCCTGGCGCGGCCCGCGCCGCGCCGCGCCGGGGTGCGCCTGCCCGACCGCCTGCAGATCGCGCTGCTGCGCGCGTCCGGCTGCAATCCGAACGACCCGCAGACCCGCGCGCTGATGGACAGCTGGCCGCTGGACGAGCTGCGCGCCAACCCCGCGGCCAAGCGCGCGCTGTGGCCGCACCTGCGCGAACTGCGGCGGAAGCAGCGGCAATGAACGCGGTGGCGGCGACGCCCGCGCCGGTCCTGCGCCCGATGCACGAGGGCGACCTGGACGCGGTGATGGAGATCGAGCTGCGCGCCTATCCGTTCCCGTGGACCCGGGGCATCTTCCAGGACTGCCTGCGCGCCGGTTACCCGGGGCGGGTGCTGGTCGGCGACACCGGCCTGCTCGGCTATGGGCTGCTCAGCATCGCCGCCGACGAGGCGCACGTGCTCAACGTCTGCGTCGATCCGCTGCGGCAGTCGCGCGGGTTCGGGCGGCGGCTGCTGCGCGAGCTGGTGCAGGTGGCACGCGAGCACCGCGCGGCGCGGGTGTTCCTGGAGGTGCGGCCGTCCAATGCCGCGGCCATCGCGCTGTACCACAGCGAGGGCTTCAACGAGATCGGCCGGCGGCCGCGCTATTACCCGGCGGTGATCGGCCGCGAGGACGCGCTGGTGATGGCGATGGAACTGGTGGACGCGGACATCGCCCGCATGCCGCCGCTGTAGGCGGCCCGTTCACCCCAGCCGCAGCAGGACCACGCCGGCCACGATGAGCGCCGCGGCGGACAGTCGCCTGCGGTCGATATGCTCCTTCAGCACCCGGGCCGAGATTAGCAGCGCGAACAGGATCGAGGTTTCGCGCAGCGCGGCGACGACCGCCACCGGCGCCTGGGTCATCGCCCACAGCGCGATGCCGTAGGACGCGGTGGTGCCGGCGCCGCCCAGCAGTCCTTGCCGCCAGTGGTCGCGCAGGTGCCGGCACAGCTGCGCGCGGCGGGTGGCCAGCGCCCACAGCGGCAGCGGCAGCCCGGACAGCAGGAACAACCACAGCGCATAGCTGGCGGCATTGCCGGACAGGCGCGCGCCGCGCGCGTCGACCAGGGTGTAGGTGGCGATCAGCACGGCGACGGACAACGGCAGCCGCAGCTGCCGGCGGACCGCGCCGCCGGCCATGCCGACGACGCCGGCGCTGACCACGGCGATGCCGAGCCAGGCGCTGGCGGTCAGTCGTTCGCCGAATGCCAGGCCGGCGGCCAGCGCCACCAGCGGCGGTGCGCAGCCGCGCATCAGCGGGTAGGACAGGCTCATGTCGGCGGCCTGGTAGGCGCGCGCGACCAGCACGTAGTAGCCGGCCTGCAGCAGCGTGGATGCGGCCAGCCACGGCCAGCTTGCCGGCGCCGGAAGCGGCAGCCACGGCAGCGCCAGCGCGGACAGCAGCGCGGCCCAGCCGGTGACCAGGATCGTGTTCAGCAGGGGGTCGCCACCGCGCTTGACGAGGGCATTCCAGCCGGCGTGCAGCAGGGCGGCGAACAGCACCGCGCAGAAGATCGCCAGCGACATCGCATGCCCGGGGTGCGGTGGAGCGCGCAGCATAGCCGCAAACACAAACGCCGCCCGCAGGCGGCGCTTGCGTCACCGCGGGGGGCGGCCTACAGCTTGGCGCGCTGTGCCTGCAGGCCGGCCAGCTGGCCGTTCCAGTCGGCCAGGCGCACGCGCTCCTGTTCGACCACCGCCGCCGGCACCTTGTCGGTGAACCTGGACAGCTTGGTCTCGCTCTTCTCCTTCTCCGCCGACACCCGCGCGATCTCCTTGTCCAGGCGCGCGCGCTCGGCATCCAGGTCGACCAGGCCTTCCAGCGGCACCAGCAGCTTGAGCTCGCCGACGATGGCGGCCGCGGCCGGCGGGGTCTGCGCGTCGGCGGCCAGCCACTCGATGTTCTCCAGCTTCAGCAGGAAACGCAGCTGCGAAGTGAAGCGCTCCACCCGCGCCTGGTCCACGGCCTGGCCCCCCTGCAGCAGCAGCCGGACCAGCCGGGACGGCGGCACGTTCAGCTCGCTGCGCACCCGGCGCAGGGCGTTGACCATGGTCTTGAACCACTCCACGTCGGCCTCGGCCTGGGCATAGTCGCCGCTGAACTCCGCCGCGGTCGGATAGGGGCGCAGCGACAGCGTGTCGACGGCGATGCCCAGGCGCGGCGCCACCTGCTGCCACAGCTGTTCGGTGACGAACGGAATCAGCGGGTGCAGCAGGCGCAGCACCGCTTCGAGCACGTACAGCAGGGTGTGGCGGGTGCTGGCCGCATCGGCGGCGTTGTCACCGTTGAGCGCCGGCTTGGTCAGCTCCAGGAACCAGTCGCAGAACTCGTTCCAGACGAACTCGTACAGCGCCTGCGCCAGCAGGTCGAAGCGGTAATCGGCGAAATGCTGCTGCGCCTCGGCCGAAACCTTCGCCAGGCGCGAAAGAATCCAGCGCTCGGCGTCGGTACGCGGCTGCGGCGCGCCGCTGAAGCTGGCCCCTTCGGTGTTCATCAGGGTGAAGCGGCTGGCGTTCCACAGCTTGTTGCAGAAGTTCTTGTAGCCCTCGGCGCGGCTCATGTCGAACTTGATGTCGCGGCCGTGGGTGGCCAGCGCCGCGATGGTGAAGCGCAGCGCATCGGCACCGTGGGCGATGATGCCGTCCGGGAACTCCCGGCGGGTGGCCTTCTCGATCTTCTCGGCCATCTTCGGCTGCATCAGGCCATGGGTGCGCTTGGCGACCAGGTCGTCGATGCTGATGCCGTCGATGATGTCCAGCGGGTCGAGCACGTTGCCCTTGGACTTGGACATCTTCTGGCCCTGCGCGTCGCGGATCAGGCCGGTGATGTAGACGTCCTTGAACGGGATCTGCCCGGTGAAGCTGTCGGTGGCCATGATCATGCGCGCCACCCAGAAGAAAATGATGTCGAAGCCGGTGACCAGCACGTTCGACGGCAGGTAGCGCGCGAAGCCGCGCTGCGCCATGGCTGCTTCCTCCGGCCAGCCCAGTGTGGAGAACGGCCACAGCTGCGAGGAGAACCAGGTCTCCAGCACGTCGCTGTCCTGGGTGAGCGCCACGTCGTCGCCGAGCCCGGCCCGGGCGCGGGCGTCGGCCTCGTTGCGGCCGACGTAGCAGTTGCCGGCGTCGTCGAACCAGGCCGGGATGCGGTGGCCCCACCACAGCTGGCGGCTGATGCACCAGTCCTGGATGTTCTCCATCCAGTGGCGGTAGGTGTTGATCCAGTTGCCCGGCACGAACTTGATGCTGCCGTTCTCGACCAGCTCCAGGCCGCGCCTGGCCAGGCCGTCCATCTTCACGAACCACTGGTCGGTCAGGTACGGCTCGATCACCTGGCCGGTGCGGTCGCCGCGCGGCACCTGCAGCTTGTGCGCCCTGGTCTCGACCAGGATGCCCAGGTTTTCCAGTTCGGCCAGGATCACCTTGCGCGCTTCGTAGCGGTCCAGCCCGCGGTACTGCTCCGGCGCGTTCTCATTGAGCGCGGCGGTCGGGGTGAACAGGTTGATCATCGGCAGGCCGTGGCGCACGCCGACCTGGTAGTCGTTGAAGTCGTGCGCCGGGGTGACCTTGACCACGCCGGTGCCGAACGCCTTGTCGACGTAGTCGTCGGCGATCACCGGCACGCTGCGGCCGGTCAGCGGCAGGGTCACGCGCTTGCCGACCAGGTGGGCGTAGCGCGTGTCTTCCGGATGGACCATGACCGCGGTGTCGCCCAGCAGGGTTTCCGGGCGGGTGGTGGCCACCACCAGGTAATGGCGGGTTTCGCGCAGGGTCTCGTTGCCGTCGGCGTCGAGCTCGACGTGCTCGTAGCTGGCGCCGTCTTCCAGCGCGTAGGCGATCGACCACAGGAAGCCGTCTTCCTCGACGCTCTCCACTTCCAGGTCGGAGATGGCGGTCTTCAGCACCGGGTCCCAGTTGACCAGGCGCTGGCCGCGGTAGATCAGGCCCTGCTCGTGCCAGCGCACGAAGGCTTCGATCACCGCTTCGCTCGGGCCCGGGTCCATGGTGAAGGTGCTGCGCGACCAGTCGGCCGAGGTGCCGAGGCGGCGCATCTGCCCTTCGATCACGTTGCCCGAGTGCGCCTTCCACTCCCACACCTTGTCGATGAAGCCGTCGCGGCCCAGCGAATCGCGGGTCTCGCCCTTGCCTTCCAGCGCCAGGTTGCGGCTGACCACCATTTCGGTGGCGATGCCGGCGTGGTCGGTGCCGACCTGCCACAGCGTGTCGTAGCCGCGCATGCGGTGGTAGCGGATCAGCGCGTCCATCAGCGTCTGCTGGAACGCGTGGCCCATGTGCAGGGTGCCGGTCACGTTCGGCGGCGGCAGCAGGATGGTGTACGGCTCGCCCTTGCCGGACGGCTTGAAATGGCCGGCTTTCTCCCACGCATCGTAGAGCGCGGTTTCGAAGGACTTCGGGTCGTAGCTGGAGGCGAGTTGGGTCATGCGGGGAAACCGGGTGGAAGGCGGGGAGGGGATCAGCGGAACGCGCCGGTTTTCAGCGCGCGCCTGATCTTCTGGTCGGTGTGGTACTGGCTGACCGCGTAGGCGGCCCAGATCGCGGCCGGAACCCAGCCGATCAGGGTGACCTGCAGGACCAGGCAGACGATGCCGGACAGCGGCCGGCCGATGGTGAAGAAGGCCAGCCATGGCAGCAGCAGGGCGATGAGCAGGCGCATGCGGGTCCCTTACATGTCGTGCTTGTTGAGCGCGTAGCCGGCGGCCTTGTACTGGCGCCAGCGCTCGCGCAGCGGTTCGCGCGCGGCCGGGTCGGCCGGCACCACTTCCAGCACCCGCTCGCAGCTGCCCAGGTACGGCTCGTCGCGCAGGTTGATCACCAGCGGCCGCTCCGGCGCGTCGGCGCCCGGCGCGGCGATCAGCACGATGGCTTCTTCCTCGTCCACGTCCTCGCCGACGATCTGGTGCGGGATGTAGGCGTCCGGGTCGAACGACCACAGCAGCTCGTCCAGTTCCTCGGCCTGCGCCGCGTCGCGCGCCAGCACCAGCGTGTACTGGCTGGTGTCATTGGCCTTGCGCGCCAGTTCGCACACCAGCTTCAGTGGCTCGGTGAGGAAGCGGGGCTTGGCGATCAGGTAGAAGTCGGCACGGGTCAAGGCGGGTAACCGGAAGGGGAAAGGGAAGTGAACGGGTGCGGGGCGGGGAGCCGGCACGGGGAATTTCCATTCCCCGTGCCCGGTTCCCGGGTCCGGCTTCAGCCCACCCGGTCCAGCAGCCACTGCGCCAGCAGCCCGACCGGGCGGCCGGTGGCCATGCCGCGCTTGCCTTCATCGCTGGCCACGCCGGCGATGTCCAGGTGCGCCCAGCGCTGGCCCTCGGTGAAGCGCGACAGGAAGCAGCCGGCGGTGATGGCGCCGGCCCAGCGGCCGCCGATGTTGTAGACGTCGGCGAAGGTCGAATCCAGCATCGGCTGGTACTCGTCCCACAGCGGCAGGCGCCAGGCGCGGTCGAACACGTGTTCGCCGGCGGCGAGCAGTTCGTTGGCCAGGTCGTCGTGCTTGCTCATCAGGCCGGCGGTCTGGTGGCCCAGGGCGACCATGCAGGCGCCGGTCAGGGTGGCCACGTCGACCAGCGCGGCCGGCTCGAAGCGCTGCGCATAGGTCAGCGCGTCGCACAGGATCAGGCGGCCCTCGGCGTCGGTGTTGCCGACTTCGATGGTCTTGCCGGACATGGAGGTGATCACGTCCGACGGGCGGTAGGCGTTGCCGTCGATCGCGTTCTCCACCGCCGGCACCACCACCACCAGGTTCAGCGGCAGCCGGGCCTTGACCGCGGCGACGAAGGTGCCGATGACGTTGGCGCCACCGCACATGTCGTACTTCATTTCCTCGATGCCGCCCTGGGTCTTCAGGTTGACGCCGCCGGTATCGAAGGTGATGCCCTTGCCGACCAGCACGTAGGGCTTGGCGTCGCCGCCGTTGTTCCACTTCAGCACCACCAGCTTGGGCCGGTTGGCCGAGCCGCGGGCCACCGCCAGCAGCGAGCCCATGCCGAGCGCTTCCATCTGCTGCTCGTCCAGGATCTCGGCCTGCGCGCCTTCGTGCTCAGCGGCGAACTTGACCGAGGATTCGGCCAGGTAGGCCGGGGTGCACAGGTTCGGCGGCAGGTTGCCCAGCTCGCGGGCGTACTCGACGCCGGCGGCGATGGCCTGGCCCTGCGCCAGCGCGGTCTCGTCGCTGCCGCTGATCGCCAGGGTTTCCAGCCCCGGGGCGTCGGGCTTCTTCTTGCCCAGGGTGGCGGTGTAGCGGTAGCTGGCATGGTTGGCGGCGATCACCGCCTGGCGGATGTTCCAGGCCGCGTCGCGGCCCTTCACTTCGAGCTCGGCCAGGGTGAACAGCGCGCTGCGGGTGATGCCGCTGCGCAGCGCGCGGGCGGCGTCGCCCACCGCCTTGATGTACTGCGCCACGCCGAACTTGGCGGGGTCGCCCAGGCCGACCACCAGCACCCGCGGCGCGGCCACACCGGCCAGGTCGTGCAGCACGGTGGTGTTGCCGGTCTTGCCGCCGACGTCGCCGCGCTCCACCAGCGCCGCGAGGCGGCCGCCCGAGGCGGCGTCGAGCGCCTGTGCCGCCGGCGACAGCGACTTGTCCGAGAAGGCGCCAACGATGACGCAGTCGACCGCGGCCGAGGCCGGGGCGGCGTGGTTCAGGGTGAATTGCAGAGACATTGATCAGATTCCATTGCCAAATCCGTACAATCGCGGACTGTTTCCACCCCTCCAGACCGGCCGGGCGCGCCGCGAACGAAACCGGGAGTTTAAACCACCCACCCCATGGCGAAGCTTGACCGCTACCTGCTGAGCGACTTCATCCAGAGCTTCCTGGCGACCCTGACCGTGCTGCTGGTGGTGAGCGTGGGCGGGGTGCTGGTGGACATCCTGGGGCGGATTGCCGACGGCCGCATGCCGGCCGGGCTGCTGCTGTCGCAGCTGGGCCTGCAGTTCATCGTCTACCTGCCCATCATCCTGCCGCTGGCGCTGCTGCTGGGCCTGTCGCTGGCCATCGCCCGGCTCTACCGGGACTCGGAAATGGCGGTGCTGACCGCGGTCGGGGTCGGCCCGCGGCGGTTGCTGCGGCCGGTGCTGATGCTGGTGGCGCCGGTGGTGGCGGTGGTCGGGGCCTGCTCGCTGTGGCTGGGGCCGTGGGCCAACCGCACCGCCGACGCGATGGTCGAGGCGGCCAGCCGCAGCGTGGTGGTGGCCGGGCTGGAGCCGGGCAAGTTCACCCAGCTCTCCGGCGGCGGCATCGTCTACCTGTCCTCGCTCAACGAAGACGGCACGAAGATGGGCAAGGTGTTCATCCAGCGGCAGAAGGACGGGCGCATCGACGTGGTCTCGGCCAACAGCGGCAGCATGTTCTTCGAGGGCGAGCGCCAGCGCTTCCTGCGGCTGGAGGATGGCCACCGGGTCGAGGGCCCGGAGAACGGCGCGCTGGACTACCGCCTGATGCGCTACGCCAGCAACGAGGTGGCCCTGCCGGACCGTGACGAACCGCGCGGGCAGGACGACCCCGAGGTGCTGCCGACCCTGCGCCTGCTCGGTGACGAGCGGCCCGAGGCCCAGGCGCAGCTGCACTGGCGCATCACCCCGCCGCTGCTGGCGCTGGCCTTCGCCCTGCTGGCGCTGCCGCTGTCGCGCAGCACCCCGCGGCAGCAGCGCTACGGAAGCGTGATGCTGGCCTTCCTCGGCTATGTGGTGGGCGTCAGCCTGATGATCAGTGGCCGGCAATGGTTGGCCAACGGTACCCTGCCGCCGGCGCTGGGCATGTGGTGGCTGACGGTGCCGCTGCTGGCGCTGGCGCTGTGGATGTACTTCCGCGATGGCCGGCTGTCGCGCCGCAGGGGAGTCCGCGCATGATGCTGCGCCCGCGCATCCACGATTTCTACGTCGGCCGCACGGTGCTGCTCACCGTGCTGCTGGCGTGGGCGGTGCTGACCGGGTTGGACGCGATGCTGTCGCTGTCCGGCGAGGCCAAGAACATCGGCACCGGCAGCTATACCTTCGGCCATGCCGTGGCCTGGAGCGCCTACACCCTGCCGCGCCGCGCCTACACGCTGTTCCCGATGGCCGCGGTGATCGGCGCGCTGATGGGGCTGGGGCAGCTGGCCGCGACCTCGGAGCTGACCGCGCTGCGCGCGCTGGGCCTGTCGCGGCGCCGGATCGCGCTGTCGGTGGCCATCGCGCTGTCACTGCTGACCGCGATGATGGTGGTCAACGGCGAAACCCTGGCGCCGTGGGCGCAGGAAAAGGCCGATGCGCTCAAGGCCAGCGCCAAGTTCAATACCGACATGGCCGTGGCCCGCTATTCCGGGTTGTGGGCGCGCGAGGGCGACACCTTCCTCAATGCGCAGAGCGGCGAGGAACAGCTCAGCGACGATGGCGGCACGCGCCTGCTGCTGCATGACGTACGCCTCTACCGGCTGGATGCCGACGGTCGCCTGGCCAGCCTGACCCATGCGGTCACCGCCCGCCACGACGCCAGCGGCTGGACCCTGGAGCAGGTGCGGCGCGACACCTTCGGCGAGCGCTCGGCCAGCCGCCAGACGGTGGCCAGCGAGCCCTGGGACTCGGCCCTGGATGCGGCGGCCCTGGCCTCGGGCCTGGCCAAGCCGCGCAGCCTGACCGCCGCCGAGCTGCGCACCAGCATCGAGTACCGCAAGCGCAACGGGCTGGATGCGCGCGACTACGAGGACACCTACTGGAGCCGCTGGTTCTACCCGGTGAACGTACTGGCGCTGTGCCTGGCCGCGGTGCCGTTCGCGTTCGGCTCGCTGCGCAGTGGCGGCATGGGCAAGCGCCTGTTCCTGGGCATGCTGTTCGCGCTGGGCTTCCTGCTGCTGCAGATGTTCTTCGGGCGCATGGCCGGCGCGCTCAAGTTCGACTACCGCATCGCCTACGCGCTGCCGCCGGTGATCATGCTGGCGGTGTCCGGCTGGCTGTTCAGGCGGCGCTCCAGCTGAGTCCGCGCCGCGGGCAGGCACGGGCGCTGCCCGCGCCGCGCGCGGGCTGATGCGGCGGGTGCCGCGCGGATGCTGCCGGCCGCACAAGGCCGGATGCGCCGGTTGCGCTGCCGCCGCTGCGCGCCGGGTCAATGACGGCCGGACTGCGTGCGGCGATTACCGGTTGGGGGGCGTGCAGCAGCCGGGTGTTGCCCGGGTGGTCGTGCCGCGCCGCGGGGAACCATGAGTACCGGTTGCGCCGCCACGCGCTGGGTCAATGACGGCCGGACCGCGTGCGGCGTTTACCGGTCGGGGACGTGCACCAGCCGCGTGTTGCTCAGCCGGTCATGCCGCGCCGCAGGGAACCGCAAGCACCGGTTGCCCAGCCGCGACGCCGCGCGCCGGGGTAATGAAGGGTGGGTTGTTTGCGGTGATTACCGGTCGGGGACGTGCGCCAGCCGCGTATTGCTCAGCCGGTCATGCCGCGCCGCAGGGAACCGCAAGCACCGGTTGCCCAGCCGCGCCGCCGCGCGCCGGGGTAATGAAGGGTGGGCTGTTTGCGGTGGTTACCGGTCGGGGACGTGCACCAGCCGCGTGTTGCTCAGCCGGTCATGCCAGGTCAGCCCGTCCCGATCCACCAGCGCCCACCAGAACCCCAGCCCGCCGCACAGCAGCGACAGCGTGCCCAGCGCATAGCGCTTCCACAGCAGGGCCATCGATGGCGGGCCGTCGGTGCCCCGCACGTACAGCCGCCACGGACGCATGCCCAGGGTCTGCCCGCCGCGCCTCCAGCTGAGCGTCGCGTATCCACCGGCGACCACCCAGCAGCACAGCCACAGCAGCCACTGCAGCGGGCTGTAGGGGGCGATGTTGTGGCGGGTGTTGCCACCGCTGGCGACCACGTCCAGCAGGGTGAACGGCACGGCGGTGAGCATCCACAACGCCAGCACCGGCCACAGGTCGTAGAACAGCGCCGCCAGCCGGCGCAGCAGCAGTGGCGAGGGGCGGGGCGGGGCGGCGGAATCGGCGTTCATCGCGCGAGCATACGGGCTGGCGTGCGCGATGTGGATGGGCAGCGGTGCCGGCATTGCCTATCCTGCGCGCCATGACGTCGCCTTCCACCGCCGCCGAACGCCGCCAGCGGGTGATGCAGCTGCCGCCGCCGCGCGAGGCCGATGGCCGCCACATCCAGCGCTTCCTCGATGCGATCTGGGCCGAGCAGGGGCTGGCGCGGGCCACGCTGGACAGCTACCGCAGGGACCTGGAAGGGCTGGCGCGCTGGGCGAACGCGCGCGCCGGCGACGCCGCGGGCACGTCGCCGCCGGGACTGCTGGCCGGCCTCGACCGCGCCGGCCTGTTCGATTACCTGGCATGGCGCACCCGTCACGGCTGGTCGCCGCGCAGCAACGCGCGCCTGCTGTCGGCGCTGCGCGCGTTCTTCGCCGACTGCCTGCGCCGCGGCGAGCGCGACGACGATCCGTCCGCGTTGCTGGAGCCGCCCCGGTTGCCGCGGCCGCTGCCCAAGGCGCTGGCCGAGAGCCAGATCGAGGCGCTGTTGGCGGCGCCGGACATCACCACGCCGGAGGGCCTGCGCGACCGCGCCATGCTGGAACTCATGTATGCCGCCGGCCTGCGCGTGAGCGAGCTGGTCGACCTGCCGGCCAATGCCGTCAACCTGCGCCAGGGCGTGCTGCGGGTGACCGGCAAGGGCAGCAAGGAGCGGCTGGTGCCGCTGGGCGAGGAATCCCGCCACTGGCTGGAGCGCTACCTCGCAGACGCGCGCCCGGCGCTGGCGGCGGGCCGGCCGGTGCAGGCCACGGCCGACGGCCAGGTGCCGCTGTTCCTGACCCGTGCGCAGAAGCCGCTTACCCGGCAGCAGTTCTGGGCGCTGGTGAAAGCCAGCGCGGCGGCGGCCGGCATCGACCCGGCGCGGATCAGTCCGCACGGCCTGCGCCACAGCTTCGCCACCCATCTGCTCAACCACGGTGCCGACCTGCGCGCCCTGCAGATGCTGCTGGGCCACAGCTCCCTGTCCACCACCCAGATCTACACCCTGGTCGCCCGCGAACACCTGCAGAAGCTGCACCGCACCCACCACCCGAGGGGGTGAGCGACCGCGCTTGCGCGCCACTGGCGCGCGCGGACGCGAACGCCCGGCCACGGAGGGCCGGGCCGGAGTATCCGCCAGCCATTGAAGTCCCGCCAAGGAAGGCAGCAGCGAATCTGCGGCACTGCCGCGCGGCCTGCCGAACGCCCGGCCGCGCCAAGCCGAAACAAGGGCGCCGGTACGGCCTGCCGCGCCGCCGCGCGCCCGGAACCAACCGCACCACCCGGCATGTCTCTGACAGCGCCCCACCCGTAGCGCTGGCCTGTGCTGCTAGCACTGGCGGGGCAGGCCGCATCGGAGTTCCAACGCCGGAGTATCCGCAGGCCATTGAAGTCCCGCCATGGAAGGCAGCAGCAAACCCGCGGCACTGCCGCGCGGCCTGCCGAACGCCCGGTCGCGCCAAGCCGAAACAAGGGCGCCGGTACGGCCTGCCGCGCCGCCGCGCGCCCGGAACCAACCGCACCACCCGGCATGTCTCTGACAGCGTCCGTCATCCATAGCGCAGGCCTGCCCCGCATGTACCAGCGGGGCAGGCCGCAGCGGAGTGCGGGGGCGGCGCGTAGGTGCCGGGCTTGCCCGGCACGGGCTTGTGCATGCGGGGCGAGCCCCGCATCTACCCGAGCGACGTTGCGCCAATGTGCGGCAAGCCCCGCATCTGCCCGCGTGACGTCGCGCCAATGTGCGGCGAGCCCGGCCTCTAGCCGTGCGACCTCGCGCCAGGATGACCTCCGTGCAGGTCCAGGCTGCGCGCGCCGCCATCCCTCGCAGGTCCCCTGCGGACGGCGCCACCCCCGCCACCCCCTGAACGTCGCCATCGGCGCGGTATGCGAGAATCGCCGGGATTTCCGTCCTTCCCGTTTACCTGGAATCCCCATGCTCCGAATCGCCATCGCCGCGCTGCTGGGCGCGATCAGCCTGACCGCCTGCGCGCAGCCGAAAACGCCCGAAACGACGGCCGCCGTCGCGCCGGCCCGCGCGGACGGCGCGGTCGAGAAGCGGGTGCGCGATGCGCTCCGGCAGCTGGACCCGAATTTCAACCCGGATTACATCGGCGCCGCGCCGTTCGCCGGCTTCCGCGAAGTGGTGGTGTCCGGCCAGGTGCTGTACGTCACCGACGACGGCCGCTACCTGCTGCAGGCCCAGCCCTACGACATCGAAAAGCGCGCGCTGGCCACCAGCGAGGGCCTGCTGGCCCACCGCCGCAAGCTGCTGGCGTCGCTGCCGCATTCGGACCGGATCGTGTTCGCGCCGCCGAATGCCAAGTACACCATCAGCGTGTTTACCGACATCGAGTGCGGGTACTGCCGCAAGCTGCACCAGGACATCGCCGAGCTGAACCGTCAGGGCATCGCCGTCGAGTACCTGGCGTTCCCGCGCATGGGGCTGGGCAGCAAGGACCACACCGACATGGTCTCGGTGTGGTGCGCCAGCGACCGCAAGGCGGCGCTGACCGCGGCCAAGTCCGACCGTCCGGTGGAGCCGAAGAACTGCACCAACCCGGTGACCATGCAGTACACCGTCGGCCAGCAGCTGGGCATCAGCGGCACCCCGGCGATCTTCGCCGCCGACGGCACCCAGCTGGGCGGCTACCTGCCGCCGGCGCAGCTCAAGGCCGCGCTGGAGCGGCTGCCCGGCGCCGCCGGCAGCCCCTGATCGGTCGGCCCCGGGGCAGCGCGATGCCACGGGTGTCGCGCCGCCGTGCCCCCGGCGCAGGGTGGACGGCGCTTGCCAGGCGCGCGGCGCTGCTTGCGCCGCTGCTCCACGCCGGCTGTGCGTCGGCACCGCCCACGTTCCAGGCCCACCGCGTCGCGCTGAGCCGCATCGACCATCCGGCGCCGGCGAAGCTGCCGCGCACGGACATCGGCTGGAAGATGATGCGGTACCTGCAGGCCGACGGCGAGGCGCCGGAACCGCCCAACTTCGCCGACCGCTTCACCCTGTTCGTGGTCGGCTGCGGCAGCGGGTGCCGCCAGTACGCGCTGATCGACCGCCGCAGCGGCAAGGTCCACCCCGGCCAGGCGTTGAACAACGTCCGCTTCGACTACCGGCGCGACAGCCGGCTGCTGGTGGTCACCCATGCCGAGGGGGCCCGCTCTCCGGACATCGTCGATTACCTGGTCTGGGACGGGGCGCGGTGGCGCCGGGTTGGGCGCGAGGTCGGGCCGGCGCCCGCAGACTAGGCCCTGGCCGACTCCGCGGCCCGGCCGCGGCCGCCGTCGCCGGGCCCGGCCCAAAGCCGGCTCCGGTACAATGGCCGGCCCGACTCCCACCATGGTCTCCCGGACATGATCGTCCTCGAGGGCGCAGCCGCCCTTTCGCCGTTCCGCCGCGAACGTCTTGAATCCCGCCTGCAGTCCATCGCCGCCGATCTGCGCATCACCGGTGCCTGGCACGTCTATTTCACCCAGGCCGCCGATGCCGCGGCCGTCGACCAGGCCACCCTGGGCCGCATCCTGCAGGCCCAGCCGCACCCGGCCGAGGCGGCCGCGGGCACGGTCTCGCGTTACGTGGTGCCGCGCCTGGGCACGCTGTCGCCGTGGTCGAGCAAGGCCACCGAACTGGTGCGCGGCGCCGGCCTGGCGATCCAGCGCGTCGAGCGTGGTACCCGCATCGACCTGGCCGGCTGGCCGTCCGATCCGGCGCAGCAGGCGGCCGTGGCCCGGCTGCTGCACGACCCGATGACGCAGTCGCTGCTGGCCGACATCGCGCAGGCGCGGGCGCTGTTCGACAGCCCGGCGCGCAAGCCGCTGCAGCGCATCGCGCTGGCCGACCTGGAAGGCGCCAACAAGCGCCTGGGCCTGGCCCTGGCCGACGACGAGATCGAGTACCTGCGCCAGCGCTACGGCGAACTCGGCCGCGACCCGTCCGACGTCGAATTGATGATGTTCGCGCAGGCCAATTCCGAGCATTGCCGGCACAAGATCTTCAATGCCAGCTGGACCATCGACGGACAGGCGCAGGAGCGCTCGCTGTTCCGGATGATCAAGCACACCCACCAGCAGACCCCGCAGCACACGCTCAGCGCCTACAGCGACAACGCCGCGGTGATCGAGGGCGAGCCGGCCGCGCGCTACCGCCCGGACCCGGCCACCGGCCGCTACCGCAGCGAAGCGGTGGTGCCCAGTGCGTTCCAGATCAAGGTGGAGACGCACAACCACCCCACCGCGATCGCGCCGTTCCCGGGGGCCTCCACCGGCGCCGGCGGCGAGATCCGCGACGAGGGCGCGACCGGCCGCGGCGGCAAGCCCAAGGCCGGCCTGACCGGCTTCTCGGTCTCGCACCTGCGCATCCCGACCCTGCCGCAGCCGTGGGAGGCGCCGCGCGCGCTGAACCCGCGGATGGCGCCGGCGCTGGACATCATGCTCGACGGCCCGCTCGGCGGCGCCGCGTTCAACAACGAGTTCGGGCGCCCGAACCTGCTGGGCTACTTCCGCAGCTTCGAGCTGCCCGAGGACGGCATCACCCGCGCCTACGACAAGCCGATCATGCTGGCCGGCGGCCTGGGCGCGATCGACCGCGTGCAGGTGGACAAGCTGAAGCTGCAGGATGGCGACATCGTCATCGTGCTGGGCGGCCCGGCGATGCTGATCGGCCTGGGCGGCGGCGCCGCTTCGTCGGTGGCCTCGGGCGAGAGCGCCGAGGACCTGGACTTCGCCAGCGTGCAGCGCGACAACCCGGAAATGGAGCGCCGCTGCCAGGAAGTGATCGACCGCTGCGTGGCCATGGGCGCGGGCAACCCGATCAAGTTCTTCCATGACGTCGGCGCCGGTGGCCTGTCCAACGCCATTCCCGAACTGCTGCACGATTCCGGGGTCGGCGGCGTGATCGACCTGGGCAAGGTGCCGACCGACGATCCCTCGCTGTCGCCGCTGGAACTGTGGTGCAACGAGTCGCAGGAGCGCTACGTGCTGGGCATCCCGGCCGACCGCCTGGCCGAGTTCGCCGCGATCTGCGCGCGCGAGCGCTGCCCGTTCGCCGCGGTCGGCGTGGCCACCGCCGAGGAGCGGCTGGTGGTGGGGTATGGCGCAACGGTTGAAAGTGTCTATGGCAGCGCTGCCGCGACGGATACCCCCGGCCCGGCGCAGCGCGCCGGGCGTTCGGACGAGCCGCGCGGCAGTGCCGCTCACCCGATCGACCTGCCGATGGACGTGCTGTTCGGCAAGGCGCCGAAGATGCACCGCGACACCGCGCACCCGCCCGCGCCGCGCTGGCCGCAGCTGAAGACCGCCGGCATCGACCTGCACGACGCCGGCCTGCGGGTGCTGTCGCACCCGACCGTGGCGGCCAAGAACTTCCTGGTCACCATCGGCGACCGCAGCGTCGGCGGCCTGACCGCGCGCGAGCAGATGATCGGCCCGTGGCAGCTGCCGATGGCCGATGTCGCCATCACCCTGGCCGGGTTCGACACCTACGCCGGCGAGGCGATGGCGGTGGGCGAGCGCACCCCGCTGGCGCTGCTCAACGCCGCCGCGTCGGCGCGCATGGCGGTGGGCGAGGCGATCACCAACCTGTGTGCCGCGCCGCTGACCTCGCTGGACACGGTCAAGCTGTCGGCCAACTGGATGGCCGCCTGTGGCCACGACGGCGAGGACGCGCTGCTGTACGACGCGGTCCGCGCGGTGGGCATGGAACTGTGCCCGCAGCTGGACATCAGCATCCCGGTGGGCAAGGACTCGTTGTCGATGCAGGCGCAGTGGCAGGCCGATGGCCGCACCGAGAAGTCGGTGTCGCCGGTGTCGCTGGTGATCTCGGCGTTCGCGCCGGTGGTCGACGCGCGCCAGCAGCTGACCCCGCTGCTCGAGCGCGAGGGCGAAAGCGAGCTGTGGCTGATCGGGCTGGGCGCGGGCAAGCAGCGCCTGGGCGGCTCGATCCTGGCGCAGACCCAGGCCGACCACAGCGCCCTGCCGGCGTTCGCCGGTGAAGTGCCGGACCTGGACGACCCGCAGCGCCTGCGCGGCTTCTTCGAACTGATCCGCGATGCACGTGAAGCCGGGCTGCTGCTGGCCTACCACGACCGCAGCGATGGCGGCGCCTTCGCCGCACTGTGCGAGATGTCGTTCGCCTCGCGGCTGGGCCTGGACATCGTGCTCGATGCCTGGGGCGATGACCCGTTCCGCAGCCTGTTCAACGAGGAGCTCGGCGCGGTGGTGCAGATCGCCCGGGAAGACCGCGCCGCGTTCGCCGACCTGGTCGAACGGCATGCCCTGACCGAGTGCGCGCAGCGCATCGCGCGCCCGACCACCGCACCGGTGGTGCGCGTGCAGCTCGGCGGGCAGAGCCTGGCCGAATGGCGCTGGGAGGAACTGTTCGACGCCTGGTGGTCGGTGACCCACGCCATGCAGAAGCTGCGCGACAACCCCGAGGCGGCCGACCAGGAGCGCGCGGTCGCGCGCAGCTTCAACGCCCCCGGGCTGAAGCCGAAGCTGGCGTTCGACCCGGCCGAGGACGTCGCCGCGCCGTTCGTCGCCACCGGGGCGCGGCCGAAGGTGGCGATCCTGCGCGAGCAGGGCGTCAACGGCCAGATCGAAATGGCCAACATCTTCGAGCGCGCCGGCTTCGACGCGTTCGACGTGCACATGAGCGACCTGATCGAAGGCCGCGTGCGGCTGGCGGACTTCCGCGGCCTGGCCGCCTGCGGCGGCTTCAGCTATGGCGACGTGCTGGGCGCGGGCCGCGGCTGGGCCACCTCGATCCTGGAACGCCCGGCGTTGCGCGAAGCCTTTGCCGCGTTCTTCGCGCGCCCGGACACCTTTGCCCTGGGCGTTTGCAACGGCTGCCAGATGATCAGCCAGCTCAAGGCCATCATTCCCGGCGCGGAGCACTGGCCGACCTTCCTGCGCAACCGCAGCGAGCAGTTCGAGGCCCGCACCGCGCTGCTGGAGGTGGTGGAATCGCCGTCGATCCTGCTGCGCGGCATGGCCGGTTCGCGGCTGCCGGTGGCGGTGGCGCACGGCGAGGGCCGCGCCGCGTTCGACAGCGCGGTGGACCAGGCCGCGGTGGACGTGGCGCTGCGCTACGTCGATGGCGACGGCCGCGCGACCGAACAGTATCCGCTGAACCCGAACGGTTCGCCCGATGGCATCACCGGCCTGACCACCCGCGACGGCCGCGTCACCATCCTGATGCCGCACCCGGAACGCACCCCGCGCACGGTCAACCTGAGCTGGGCGCCGAAGGGCTGGGGCGAGGACGCGCCGTGGCTGCGCATGTTCCGCAACGCGCGGGTGTGGTGCGGCTGAGCGCGCCACGCCATCGCCGGGTCCGTGGCGACACGGGCCCGCGGCGACGCCGCGCCGGCACGCCTGCGGCCGCGGACCGGGCCCGGCGCCGCTGCCGTGCCTGGCACGGCGGATGCGCGCCGCGCTGCCGCGCCACGGCGTACGGGCAGCGGGTACGCGTCGCCACGGGCGACTGCTAGAGTTCGCGGCGTCAGCCTCAGGGGACCGCCGGTCGTGACCACTACCGCACCATCCACGCCACGCCGCACCGGGGACGCCGCGTGCCCTTGCCGGTGATCCTGTTGCCGGTGGGCGTGGACGACGTGGCGCTCGACGCCTGCCTGGCGGCGCTGGAAGCGGCGACACCGGCCGGTACCCCGGTCTGGTTGGCCGACGACGCGCAGGGGGGGCCGCGGGTGCAGGCGGTGATCGAACCGTGGCTGGCGCGTACCCGGTTGCAGGCGGAGTACACCCGGCGCCCGCGTTCGATCGGTGAATCGGCGCACCTGGAACAGATGCTGCAGGCCTGCGGCGATGCCGACGTGGCGGTGCTGGCGCCCGACGCCGTACCGCTGCCGGGCTGGCTGCAGCAGTTGTCCGACTGTCTGGCGCGCGATGCCTCCATCGCCACCGCCACGCCCTGGAGCAATGCCGGCGAGACCGTGGCCTGGCCGCGCGCCGGCGAACGCAATGCGCTGCCGGCCGATCCGGCGCGGCTGGCGCGCGCCTGCGCGTCGATGCCGCTGCTGCACCCGGAACTGCCCTCGGCGGTTACCCATGCGGTGCTCATACGCGGCAGCGCGCGGCGCCGCGCCGGTGGCCTGGATACGCAGAGCTGCGCCTCCTGGTACGCGGCGCTGGTGGACCTGAGCCTGCGCATGAGCGGGCTGGGCTGGCGCAACGTGCTGTGTGACAACGCCTTCGTCGGCCGCCGCGACGAGGGCCGCCCCGCCGACGGCGACATGGAAGTGCTGGGCAACCGCTGGCCGGCCTGGACCGCGCGCCTGGCCGGCTTCCTGATGGACGATCCGCTGCATGGCCATCGCCAGCACCTGCTGCAGTTGTGCGAGCAGGCGGCGCTCCCAGCGCGGCAGCCGGACCTGTTCGGCGACGGTGACGGCGACGGCGACGGCGACGGCCCGGGGTCGGAGGCGGCGTCGTGAGCGCAGCGATCGCGGTGGTGGTCGTCAGTTACCAGAGCGCGGCGACGCTGGACGAATGCCTGGCGCGGCTGCGCGCCGCGCATGGCGTGGCGCAGATCCGGGTGGTGGACAACGCCTCGGACGACGGTTCGCTCGGCATCGTCCAGCGCCATGCGCTGGCCGATCCGCGCGTGCGCTTCATCGCCAACCCCGACAACCCCGGCTTCGCCACCGCCTGCAACCAGGGCGCGCGCGACAGCGACGCGCCGTGGCTGGCGTTCGTCAATCCCGACCTGATGGTCGAGGCCGACACGCTGGCGCGGCTGCACGCGCTGGGCCTGCCGCTGGGCGACTGCCTGCTCGGGGTGGAACAGGTGGACGAGCAGGGCCGTGCGGACGCGGCGGTGCGGCGCCGCGATCCCGACTTCGCCGCGATGCTGCGCAACCCCGCGGCCGGCGCGCGGCTGGCGCTGGCCGCCGACCCGGCGCAACCGCTGCAGGTGGTGCCGGCGCTGTCCGGCGCGCTGCTGTTGATGCCGCGCGCGCTGTTCGAGCGCATCGGCGGCTGGGACGCCGGCTACCGGCTGCATGCCGAAGACCTGGACCTGTGCCGGCGCGCGCGCCAGGCCGGTGCGACGGTGGCCATCGCCAACGAACTGGCGGTGCTGCACGTGCGCGGCGTCTCCAGCCGCGCGCGGCCGTTCTTCGTCGAGTGGCACAAGCACCGCGGGCTGTGGCGCTATTTCCGCAAGTTCGAGGCGCCGCGCCGCGGCCTGCCGGTGCGCGCCGCGGTGTGGTGCGCGATCTGGGCGCATGCGGCCGCGCAGGTGCCGCGGCTGCTGCTGCGCCGCTGACGGCCCGCCGGCGCCAGCGCCCGGCATTCCCCCTGTTGTCCCGTGCCGCCTGCAAAGCCGCCGTCATTCCGGCGTGGTTCTCTTACGGTCGTGTGCTTTGCTGTGCGCATCTCCGGCAGTGCAACCGGTGCGGCGGTATGACCGCGGCGGCGGAAGCTTGCTGGGTGTTGGCTTGAATTGTGATCTAATTCACAATATTGGGTGATGTCCGATGGCGCAGGAGGCGGGATGCGGTGCGTAGGTGCGGTGCGGATGCGCAGGGGAATGGCCGGGTGAACCCGACGGAGTTGCTCGATGGGTATCGCGAACGTGCCTGTGCCCGGCAATGGCGGGGCTTCCTGCGGGCGATGGCCGCCGAATTCGACCAGGCGCTGCCGGAGGAGGAATCGGCGCGGCTGATGGCGCGTATCGGGCAGCGCTTTGCCGACGCCCATGCGCTGCCATCGGTGGCGACGGTCGAGGCCCTGCAGGCCGCGGTCAACGCGGTGTGGGCGGACTGCGAATGGGGGTGGGCGGCGTTCGAGGAGCGCCCCGACCAGCTGCGCATCGTACATGCGGCCTCGCCGCTGGCGGCGGCGCTGGGGGGCGGTCGCTGGCACCACGGCTTCCTGGAAGGCGCCTACCGGCACTGGCTGCGTGGCGCCGGCATGCTGGCGGTTCTCGACGTGCGCCACCTGGCCACCGGCAACCGCGACGTTTCGATCTTTGGCGTAGGGCGGGTGTTTTGACGATGCATGGGATGCGTTTGGCATGAGCAGCAGGCAACCGGCGGCGGCGCCGCCGTGCGATGACGATGTGGCGGGCCTGTTCATGAAGCTGGGTGACGGCAAGGGACGGCCGGAGTACCGGGAATTCCCCGAGGCCGCGCTGCCCGCCGCGACGACGCGGCCGGCTGCGCCGGCGGCCATGGAAACCGTGGCCGGCGCGCAACCCGCGCCTGCGGCCGAGCCGCCCGCCACGCCGGCGGACACGCCACTGTCGCAGTTGTTCCGCAGGCTGGCCGACGCCGGCGGGACGATTCCGGACGACAGCCCCCTGGTCCGCTTGCGCGGGCAATAGGAGTGGGGCACCGACGCCACGCAGGACCGCCGTGACAGGCGCTCCGACCGGCAAGGCCGCCCGCAGGGGCGGCACACAGGGGAAATCAATGAGACTTTCAATCAGGCCCGAGGGCTCGCAGGCCCTGACTCGCCTTGGCTTGGCCGCGCTGGTGCTGGTGGGCGTGCTGCTCATCGCCTTCGTCGTCACCGTGCCGCTGGACGTGACCCAGCAGCTGCTGTTCTCGCTGGCGGTGTTCGCCATCGGCCTGTGCCTGCGGCGCGCCCGCAACCGCACCGTGCCGCTGCTGCTGATGGGGCTGTCGCTGGTCATGTCCAGCCGCTACATGTGGTGGCGGCTGACCGAGACCATGGGCATGGGCAGCGTGGTCGACCTGACCCTGGGCTTCGGCCTGGTGATGGCCGAGGTCTACGCGTTCGTGGTGCTGGTGCTGGGCTACTTCCAGGTGGCCTGGCCACTGCACCGGCGTTCGCTGCCGCTGCCCGGGGACCAGTCGCTGTGGCCGACGGTGGATGTGTTCATTCCCACCTACAACGAACCGCTGTCGGTGGTGCGCACCACCGTGCTGGCGGCGACGGTGATGGACTGGCCGGCCGGCAAGTTGAAGATCCACCTGCTCGACGACGGCCGCCGCGAGGAATTCCGCGCGTTCTGCGAAGAGGTGGGGGTGAACTACGTCACCCGCACCAACAACAACCACGCCAAGGCCGGCAACATCAATGCGGCCTTGAAGAAGTCCGACGGCGAGTACGTCGCCATCTTCGACTGCGACCACGTGCCGACGCGCTCGTTCCTGCAGATGTCGATGGGCTGGTTCCTGCACGACGCGCGGCTGGCGGTGGTGCAGACGCCGCACTACTTCTTCTCCGCCGACCCATTCGAGCGCAACCTGGGCACCTTCGGCAAGGTGCCCAACGAGGGCGAGCTGTTCTACGGCCTGCTGCAGGACGGCAACGACGCCTGGAACGCGACCTTCTTCTGCGGCTCGTGCGCGGTGATCAAGCGCGCGCCGCTGGAAGAGGTGGGCGGGGTGGCGGTGGAGACGGTGACCGAGGACGCGCACACCGCCATCCGCCTGCACCGCGCCGGCTACCGCAGCGCCTACATCCCGGTGCCGCAGGCTGCCGGACTGGCGACCGAGAGCCTGTCGGCGCACGTCGGCCAGCGCACCCGCTGGGCGCGCGGCATGGCGCAGATCTTCCGCGTCGACAACCCGATGCTCGGCCGCGGCCTGAGCCTGGTGCAGCGCATCTGCTACACCAACGCGATGCTGCACTTCTTCTATGGGCTGCCGCGCATCATCTTCCTGACCGCGCCGCTGGCGTTCCTGTTCTTCGGCGCGCACGTGATCCATGCCTCGGCGCTGATGATCTTCGCTTATGCGCTGCCGCACCTGGCGCAGGCCAGCCTGACCAACCTGCGCATCCAGGGCGGGCACCGCCACCTGCTGTGGAACGAGGTCTACGAGACCGCGCTGGCCTGGTACATCCTGCGGCCGACGCTGATGGCGGTGATCAACCCGCGGCTGGGCAAGTTCAACGTCACCGCCAAGGGCGGCCTGGTCCACGCCAGCTATTTCGACGCGCAGATCGCCCGCCCGTACCTGTTCCTGCTGCTGCTCAACCTGGCCGGGGTGGTCGCCGGCATCGTCCGCCTGGTGATGGCCGACAGCAGCGGCGAGGTCAACACCATCTGGCTCAACCTGGGCTGGACCTTCTACAACATGGTCATGCTCGGCGCGGTCATCGCCACCTGCAGCGAGCAGCGCCAGATCCGCCGCGCACACCGCGTGCCGCTGGAAATGAAGGCGCTGCTGCACCTGCCCGACGGGCGCGCGCTGGCCTGCAGCACGGTCGATTTCTCCACCGGCGGCATGGCCATCCGCCTGGACGAGCCGCAGCCGGTGCAGCCCGATACGCCGGTGGAGATCGAACTGCGCCACCGCCAGCGCAGCCAGCGCCTGCCGGCCCTGGTACGCCACGACCGCGACGCGCAGGGGCTGAGCCTGCAGTTCGGCGCGCTGAGCATCGAGCAGGAACGCTGGCTGGTCGCTTCCACCTTCGCCCGCGCCGACATCTGGGTCTCGCTGTGGGGCCGGCACGAGCGCGACACCTTCCTGCGCTCGCTGTCCGACGTGCTCCGCGCCAGCCTGCGCGGCTTCCATCGCCTGGGCCGATTCGTCATCACGAGGGGGCGGCACGACGACGCTGCCCGGCCCGCCCCCGGAGAAACCGCATGAAGCACTGCCTGCACATTCCGCCGACCTCCCCCGTGCGTACGCGCGGCGCCTGGCTGGCCTTCACCCTGGCCCTGCTGGCCGGCGCCACCCATGCGCAGACTCCCGCCGCCGCGCCCGCGCCGCCGGGCCTGCAGCCGGAGATCGCCGCCGCCGCGCCCGTGCCGGGCGCGCTGCCGCTGCAGCGCAGCCGCGCCACGCTCAAGCAGCTGGGGCTGGACTATGAAGTGACGCTGCGTGGCGTGCAGGGCACGGCCGGCATCCCGTTCTCGATCCGCGCCGACCAGGTCGTCGACCACGCCGCGCTGCGCCTGAAGTACACCTATTCGCCGGCGCTGCTGCCGGACCTGTCGCACCTGCGCGTCACCGTCAACGACGTCACCGTGGCGACGCTGCCGGTGTCGGCCGAGGAGGCCGGGCGCCCGGTCGAGCGCGACGTCGCCATCGATCCGCGCCTGGTGACCGGCTACAACCGCATCAACCTGCAGCTGATCGGCCACTACACGCGCGAGTGCGAGGATCCGGACCACAGCAGCCTGTGGGCCAACATCGACAGCGCCAGCTACCTGGAACTGGGCTGGCTGCCGCTGCCGTTGAGCAACGACCTGGCGCTGCTGCCGGTGCCGTTCTTCGATGCGCGCGACACCCGCCGGCTGGAGCTGCCGTTCGTGTTCGCCGGGCAGCCGGGCAACGGCCAGCTGCAGGCCGCCGGCATCGTGTCGTCGTGGTTCGGGGCGCTGGCCGGCTACCGCGGCGCGCTGTTCCCGGTGTCCACCGGGGTGCTGCCGGCGCGCGGCAATGCGGTGGTCGTGGCGACGCCGCGCAACCTGCCGGCCGGGGTGGCGCCGGTCGAGGTGTCCGGTCCGACGCTGGCGGTGGCCAGCAACCCCAACGATGCCGCCGGCAAGCTGCTGCTGGTGCTGGGCCGCGACGATGCCGAACTGCGCGCGGCGGCCACCGCGCTGGCGCTGGGCGCACCGCTGTCCGGCGCCAGCGCGACCCTGCGCGAGGTCAAGGACGCCGCGCCGCGCAAGCCCTACGACGCGCCCAACTGGGTGCCCAGCGACCGCCCGGTGCGGTTCTCCGAGCTGGTCCGTAGCACCAGCGAGCTCAACGTGGTCGGTTACAACCCGGACCTGATCCGCATCGGCCTGCAGTTGCCGCCGGACCTGTTCGTGTGGCGCAAGGACGGTATCCCGGTGGACCTGCGCTACCGCTACACCCTGCCCGAAGGCGCGGACAAGTCGGTGCTCAACATCAGCATCAACGACGCCTTCGTCACCACCCTGCCGCTCAACGGCCGTCCGCTGGCGACCTCGGTACCGCGGCAGATGTGGCAGAAGCTGGGCGCGCGCGGCGCGATGCCGATCCGGCAGCCGCTGCTGCTGCCGACCGGGCCGTTGTCGGCCAGCAGCCAGCTGCGCTTCCATTTCTTCTTCGACCGCCCGCGCGCGGAGGAATGCAAGAACACCTTCCCGGACGTGTCGGCCGCGATCGACGACGCGTCCACCATCGACCTCAGCGGGTTCGCGCACTACATGGCGATGCCCAACCTGGCCGCCTTCGGCAACGCCGGCTTCCCGTTCACGCGCATGGCCGACCTGGCCGACAGCGCGCTGGTGATGCCGGACAACGCCAGCGGCGACGACGTGGCCAACGCGCTGGCGCTGCTCGGCCGCATGGGCGCCTCGACCGGCTATCCGGCGCTGCGCACGCGCGTCATCCAGGCGCGCCAGGTCGACGAACACGCCGACCAGGATCTGCTGGTGCTCGGTTCGCGCCGCAACCAGCCGCTGTTCGCGCGCTGGGCCGCGGCGATGCCGGTCGGCGACGCCGCGCAGGTCCGCCGCTTCGGCCTGTCCGACTGGCTGTTCGACAAGCTGCCGGCGTTCCTGTCGCCCGATGCGCGGCGTACCGACCTGCCGACCGTGGCCGAGGTCGGCGTGCGCCCGGTACCGGGCGACGTGCTGCTGCAGGGCTTCGAATCGCCGCTGCGCAAGGGCCGCAGCGTGGTGGCGCTGATGGCCGACGAACCGGCCCACGTCAACCGCCTGTTCGAGGCCTGGTTCGATCCCGAGCGCCTGCGCCAGTTCCAGGGCAGCGTGGTGCTGCTGCAGGGCGACAAGGTGCGCAGCCTGGCCGGCAACCAGACCTACTACGTCGGCGAGCTGCCGCCGCTGCTGGCGCTGCGCTGGTTCTTCGCCCATCACCCGCTGTGGATGGCGCTGGGCGTGGGCCTGGTGTGCCTGCTGCTGGCGATGCTGGCCGCCTGGCTGCTGCGGCGCCATGCGCGTGCGCGCCTGAAGGTGGCGGGCTGAGCATGGCGCCGGCTGCCGCGCGCATGCTGTCCCGGCGCGACCTGCTCGGGCTGATCGCCGCGGTCGCGGCGGTCGCGGCCTGCCCGCTGCGGGCGGCGACCGCCTGCGGCGTGGCGTGGCGCGACTGGCAGGGCTTCGTGCAGCGGCACCTGCAGGACGACGGGCGGGTCATCGATTTCTCCCACCCGGACCAGCGCAGCACCTCCGAGTCGCAGTCCTATGCGCTGTTCTTCGCGCTGGTGGACAACAACCCGGTGCTGTTCGACCGCATCCTGGCCTGGACCCGCCGCCACCTGTGCGGCGGACGCCCGGACCTCAACCTGCCGGCGTGGCTGTGGGGGCGCGCCGCTGACGGGCAGTGGCGCGTGCTCGACGCCAATACCGCGTCCGATGGCGAGCTGTGGATCGCCTATGCGCTGCTCGAGGCCGGGCGCCTGTGGAACCGCCCCGGGCTGGCCCAGGCCGGCCGCCAGGTGCTGGCGCTGATGCGCACGGCCGAGGTGGTCGAGCTGCCGGGCTTCGGGCCGATGCTGCTGCCCGGCAACCGCGGCTTCGTGCAGCGCGACCGCTGGCTGCTCAATCCCAGCTACCTGCCGCTGTTCGTGCTGCGCCGGTTCGCGATGGTCGACCCGCGCGGCCCGTGGGCGCGGCTGGCCGAGCGCAGCGTGGCGCTGCTGCGCGCGGCAGCGCCGGTCGGCTTCGCGCCGGACTGGATCGCCTGGAACGGCGAGGCCTTCGTGACCGATCCGGGCAAAGGCGCGGTCGGCAGCTACGACGCCATCCGCTGTTACCTGTGGGCCGGCATGACCGACCCCGGCGAACCGCTGCGGCGGCGCCTGCTCGACGCCCTGCCGGGCCCGGCCCGGCTGCTGCGCGCGCGCGGCGGCTTCGCCGAAAAGATCCAGACCCGCAGCGGTTCCGCCGACGGCGCCGCGCCGGCCGGCTTCTGCGCCGCGCTGCTGCCGTACCTGTCGGCGCTGGGCCAGAGCGCCATGGCGAATGCGCAGGCCAGCCGCATTCCCGCGCCAGGCCCCGCCGCCGACGCCCTTGGCTACTACGACCGCGCCCTGGTGTTGTTCGGGCGCGGCTGGATGGACCGCCGTTTCCGTTTCGCTGCCGACGGGCGCCTGCTGCCCGCGTGGAGTACGACATGTTCCGCAAAAACCTGAAACCGCTGTACCTGCTCGGCCTGTGCGTACTGACCGCGCCGGCCTGGAGCCAGAATGCCGCCTCCACCCGGCAGCTGGTCAACCAGGGCAACTACTGGCTCGACCAGGGCCGCGAGGACCTGGCCGCCGATGCCTGGCGCAAGCTGCTGGCGGCCGACCCGGCGCAGCCCGACGCGCTGCTCGGGCTGGGCCTGATCGACCTCAACCAGGGGCGTCGCGCGGAAGCACAGCGGCGCCTGCAGCAACTGCAGTCGCGGCATCCGTCGGCGGCGCAGACCGCGCGGCTGCGTGCGGCGCTGGCGGGCGGCGGCAGCGCCGCCGGCGGTTCGCTGCAGGCCGCGCGCAGCGCGGCGGCGGCCGGTCGTTATGCCGAAGCGGTCAAGGCCTATGACGAGGCCTTCGGCGCCGGTGGGCCGCCGGACACGCTCGCGCTGGAGTACTACCAGGTGCTGGCCGGCACCCAGGACGGCTGGACGCGGGCGCGCGACGGCCTGCGCCGGCGGGTCGCCGCCGAGCCCGACAACGCTGCCGCCGCGCTGGCCCTGGCGCAGGTGCTGACCTACCGCGAGCCGGGCCGGCGCGAGGGCATCGCCCAGCTCAGGACGCTCAGCCAGCGCCCGGATACCGCCGGGCCGGCACGCAGCGCCTGGCGCCAGGCGCTGCTGTGGCTCAACGCCACCCGGGCCGACGCGCCGCTGTTCCAGGCGTTCCTGGAGCTGCAGCCGGACGACCGCGAGATCGCCGCGCGCCAGGCCCAGCTGCGCGACCAGGCGGTGCGTGCCGAGCCCGCGCCGGACCCGAACCAGCGGCTGCTGGGCGAGGGCTTCCGCGCCCTGCAGGGCGGCACCCTGGACGTCGCCGAGGCGCGCTTCGCGCAGGTGCTGCGGGCGCAGCCGAAGAACACCGAGGCGATGGGCGGGCTGGGCTCGGTGCGGCTGCGCCAGGAGCGGTTCGGCGAAGCCGCCGAACTGTTGCGCCCGGCGGCCGCGGCCAATGGCAAATGGCGCGGTGCGGCCAACGCGGCGCGCTACTGGCAGACCCTGCAGGAAGTGCGGCGGCAGCCGGGAACCGACGCGGCGGCGAAGGTCCGCGAAGCCATCGCGCTGCAGCCTTCCGAACCCACCGGGTACGTCCTGCTGGGCGACCTGCTGGGCGCCGGTGATGCCGCCGCGGCCGAGACGAGCTACCGCAAGGCACTGGAACTGGATGCCGGCAACGCCGGCGCGCTGCAGGGGCTGGGCACGCTGCTCGGCCGGCTGGGCCGTGCCGACGAAGCCGCCGCCGTGTTCGAGCGGCTCACCCCCGAGCAGCAGGAACGTGCCGGCGGTGCCGCGGTGCTGCGTGCCACCCTGGCGCGCGCACGCGCGCAGCAGGCGATCGCCTCGGGCAGCCTGGAAATGGCGCAGATCGAACTGGAGGACGCGGTGCTGCAGCAGCCACGCGATCCCTGGCTGCGGCTGGAACTGGCGCGTCTTTACCAGCGCCTGGGCCGCCCGGACCAGGCCGACGGCATCATGGCCGGCCTGCGCGCGCAGGACGCGGATGCGCCGCAGTCGCTGTTCGCGCAGGCGTTGTTCGCCCGCGAACGCAACGACTGGAATGGTGCCTGGGCGCTGCTCGAGCGCATCCCCGCGGCAGCGCGCGATGCCGAGATGCGCGCGTTGCACGACACCGTCTGGGTGCAGCTGCAGGCCGCGCAGGCGCGCACCCTGATGCAGGGCAACCGCGTCGGCGAGGCGCAGCTGCTGCTGGCCCGCGCCGAGTCGGCGCTGGGCGAACGCATCGACCAGCCCGGCATCGCCGCCGCCCTGGCCGGCGCCTACGCCGACATCGGCAGCCAGCAGCGCGCGCTGGCGCTGGCGCAGCGGCTGATGCAGGGCAACCCGGACGTGGACAACCGCCTGCAGTACGGCGAGGTGCTGCTGCGCGCGCGCCAGGACGCCGAGCTGGCGGCCCTGCTGCGGCAGCTGGGCGATGCCAGCCTGGACCCGGCGCAACGCAGGCGCCTGCAGGCCCTGCGCAGCGGCTACGTGCTGCGCCAGGTCGATGCGCTGCGCGAGCTCGGCAACCTGGAGGGCGCCTACGACGTGCTGGCGCCGGTGTTGGCGCAGCAGCCGCAGGATCCGCAGACCATCGCCGCGCTGGCGCGCCTGTACGCCGCCGCCGACGACCACGGCCAGGCGCTGGCGCTGTACCAGCAGTTGCTGCAGCTGGCGCCGGGCGACGTCGATGCGATGCTGGCCGCGGCCGGCAGTGCCGCGGCAATGCGCGACCTCGGCACCGCCGAGCACTACCTGGAACAGGCGCTGGCACGCGCGCCGCAATCGCCGGAGGTGCTGGCCGCGGCCGGCCGGGTCTACCGTGCGGCCGGCAAGAACCGCCGCGCCGAGAGCTACTTCAAGGCCGCCATCGCCGCCGCCGCGCGCGGCGCGGGGCAGCCGGACAACGGTTATCCGCACGCCAGCACCGCGCTGGCCGGCGCCGGCGGCGCCTTCAATCCCTTCGCCGGGATCACCCGCGGCAACACCCGGCCGGCCGCGCTGCGCGCCGATCCGGCGCCGCTGCCGGCCAGCGTCGCCGCGCTTGCCGCCACGCCGCCGGCCACCGCCATGCTGCCGCCCGCGCAGGTCGACGCCGACGGCCTGCCGGCCCCGGTGCTGGCAACGTCCGCCATGCCCGCGGTGCCCGCCGCGGCCATCCCGGCGCCGCGTCGTGGCGCGGGCCCGGCCGCGCCGGCCGGCATGTCGCCGGCCCCGGTCCGCGGGGTGATCGACGAACTGCGCGAACTGCGCGCCGACAGCAGCAGTGCGCTGGCCGCCGGCGCCGCCTACCGCAACCGCGACGGCGAAGCCGGGCTGGGCCAGCTGGCCGACCTGCAGGTGCCGCTGCAGGCCCGTTTCGGCGTCGGCGACGGCAAGCTGCAGGTGGCGGTGACGCCGACGGTGCTGGACGCCGGCCGGGTCGACGACGGCTATGCCTCGGCCAGCCGCTTCGGCGCCGGCCCGCAGCTGGCGTTGTCCGGGGCCCTGGCCGCCGACCGCGCCCCGGTCGACGACCTGGTCGGTTCGTCGCTGTACCAGGCGCTGCTGACCAACGGCGCCACCACCGCGACCCGCAACCTGATCTACGAACGTGCGCTGGACAGCGGCCGCTACCAGGAGCTGTTCAACCAGACCGACGCCACCCTCACCGCGGCCGAACGCCGCAAGGCCACGCTGGAGCTGCTGTACGCCGATCCGCTGCCGGACTACATGCTGGGCCGCGACCTCGGCAACACCCCGATCGCCGATATCGCCCGGCAGGTGCTGGGCAGCACCGCGCTGCTGCGCGGGCTCAGTGCCGCCGAGCAGGCGCAGCTCAAGGCACTGGCCGGTGGCAGCAGCGCCGCGCAGACGCCGCTGGCGTTCCAGGACACGCTGTATGCGATGGTGGCCAACGCCGCCGGCGCGCGCCGGCTGGGTTCGCAGGACGCCAGTGGCGCCGGGCTGTCGGTGGGCTTCGAACAGGGCGGCTTCCACGTCGATGTCGGCACCACCCCGCTGGGCTTCGGCGAAACCGGCATCGTCGGCGGGGTCGGCTACCGCGGCCGCGTCGGCGATACCCTGACCTGGTCGGGCGAGGCCTCGCGGCGCGCGGTGACCGACAGCCTGCTGTCCTTCGCCGGCGTCAGCGACGCCCGCAACGGCCTGCAATGGGGCGGCGTGACCGCGACCGGCGCGCGCATGGCCGCGACCGTGGACAACGGCCTGCTCGGCGGCTACGCCAGCCTGGCATGGCACCGCCTGCAGGGCACCCACGTGGCCGGCAACGACCGCCAGGAACTGGGCGCCGGCGTCTACGTGCACGCACTGGAAACGGCGAACCAGTCGCTGACCGCGGGCCTGAACCTGACCGCGATGCAGTACGACCGCAACCTCAGCGGCTTCACCTACGGCCATGGCGGCTACTTCAGCCCGCAGCGCTACGTGGACGTGGGTGTGCCGCTGCACTGGAACGGGCGCAGCGCCGCGCAGCGGCTGGCCTGGCAGGTCGACGCCAGCGTCGGCGTGCAGAGCTTCAAGGAAGATCCGGCGGACTATTTCCCGCTGGACCCGGCGATGCAGCAGGCGGCCTACGACGCCGCGTCGCTGGCCGCGCTGCTGGGCCTGACCCCGCGCTATGTCGAACCGGTCTACAGCGGCCAGACCAAGACCGGGGTGTCCTACAACCTGAGCGCGGCAGCCGAATGGCAGTTGTCCACCCAGCTGTTCCTGGGCGGGCGCATGGAGTTCAACAACGCCCGCGACTACCGCCAGTTCGGCACCAACGTGTACCTGCGCTTCCTGCTCGACCGCCTGGGCGCGGGCCTGGGCCGGCAGCCGCAGCCGCTGCGCTCGCCCTACGCCGCGGACGAATGACCGCTGCCCGCGTGCCCGGCCCCGGCCGGGCCCGCGGCCCGCGGGGCAGGGGAGGCCGCGGCGGCGGCGGCCCCCGGGCCGGGACCGGAGGCGGCGCATAATGCGCGCATGATCATCCAGTCCCTGCTCGATACCGACCTCTACAAGTTCACGATGATGCAGGCGGTGCTGCACCAGCACCCCGGGGCCATCGTCCAGTACCGTTTCAAGTGCCGCACCCCCGGCATCGACCTGGCCCGCCACCTGGACCAGATCAACGCCGAGATCGACCACCTGTGCAGCCTGCGCTTCGCCGCCGACGAGGTGGACTACATGCGCCAGCTGCGCTTCGTGAAGCCGGATTTCGCCGATTTCCTCGGCCTGTTCCACCTGGACCGCAAGTACATCGACCTGCGCGCCTCGGCCAGCGTGCCCGGCGAGATCGAGCTGGACATCACCGGCCCGTGGCTGCACACCATCCTGTTCGAGGTGCCGCTGCTGGCGATCATCAACGAGGTCTGGTTCCGTAATACCAGCACCCCGGATTTCGCCGAGGGCGAGTGCCGCCTGCGCGCCAAGACCGCGCTGCTGCGCGATACCCCGGGCTTCGGCAACTGCCGCATCGCCGACTACGGTACCCGCCGCCGTTACTCGCGCGACTGGCACGCGCACATGCTGCCGCTGCTGCGCGATGCGCTGGGTGCCCAGTACGTGGGCACCAGCAACGTGTATTTCGCCCGCCGCTACGGCATGACCCCGCACGGCACGATGGCGCACGAGTACCTGCAGGCGTTCCAGGCGCTGGGCCCGCGGCTGCGCGACTCGCAGGTGGCCGCGCTGGAATCGTGGGCCCGCGAATACCGCGGCGATCTCGGCATCGCGCTGTCCGACGTGGTCGGGCTGGACGCCTTCCTGCGCGATTTCGACATGTATTTCTGCAAGCTGTTCGACGGCGTGCGCCACGACTCGGGCGACCCGTTCGCATGGGGCGACCGCATGCTGGCGCACTTCAAGGCCAACCGCGCCGATCCCTCCAGCAAGATCCTGGTGTTCAGCGATGGCCTGAACATCGAGAAGGTGATGCGGCTGTACGACTACTTCCGCGACCGCTGCCAGGTGGCCTTCGGCGTGGGTACCCACCTGACCAACGACCTGGGGCCGACCCCGCTGAACATCGTCATCAAGATGGTCCGCTGCAACGGTCAACCGGTGGCCAAGCTCAGCGATTCGCCGGGCAAGAGCATGTGCGATGACCCGGGGTACCTGGCCTATCTGCGGCAGGTGTTCGGCCTGCCCCCGGCGCCCTGAGAACCGCAGCGGCGCGGGGCCCGGCGGCCCTGCGGGGGCATGCGCGGCCGGTGCGCGTGAGGCCGGCCGTGAGCGAGTGACATTGAGCCGGCGGCCCGCACGGGGTTAATGTGACAACGGTCAAGGATTCCCGCGAGGGATGGGGGACGCGGCGCGGCGACCTGCAAACTGGCCGCTGACTGGGAAACGATTTGAAGATGATTTCACTCGCCATCGACGGTCTGCAGCACGAACTCACCCATCTGCGCGCGGGTGGGGTGTACTGGATCGCCTGCGCCGATGCAGGCCACGCCGACCTGTTCGCCGCCGGCGTCCTGGCCGGCGCGGATGCCGTGCCGCTGGCGGTGGTGGCCGCGCTCGGGCGCTCCCCCGCATCGATGGTGGCGCCGCTGGCGGTCCACCAGGGGCCGGCGCGGGTCCGCCTGCATGAAGCGGCGGTGGCCGACCTGGCGCCGGCGGTCCGCGCACTGCCGGCCGAGCTGGCGCGCTGCGCCGCCGCACGCCGTACCCTGTGCGTGGTGCAGGTGCCGGCGATCGCGCTCGAGGGCCTGCACGGCCCGCACCTCGCGCGCTGGTGCAGGCAGCTGCACGACTGGGCCGCCGCCGGCAGCCACTGCGTATTGCTGCTGTGCCATGGCGAGGTGGCCACGCTGGCGCCGCGCCTGCTGCCACTCAACCCGCTGTGCAGCGGCGTCGCCCAGCTGTACCCGCACCGCGGCGCGCTGCAATACCTGGTCCACTACTGGAGCAACGCCGAGGGCGTGTTCGCGCATCGCGATTTCGAGGCCCGCTGGCAGGGCTTCCGGCTCGGCGTGCTCGGCGCCGGCGACGGCGCGATGGCGGCGGCGCTGGCGCAGGAAGGCGGCGACCGCTTCCTCTACCTGGCGCAGGCCGACGCGCTGGAGGGCGCACCGCCGTTCTCCGCCGCCTGGCGCCTGTTCGAGAACTGGTCGGCGCTGGTCGCCGCGGCGCTGCAGGCGCAGGCGGCCACGGTGGTGCTGGCGATCGCCGAGAACGCCGATGTCGATGCCCTGGCGCGCATCGTGTTCCAGCTGCGCAGCGAGCGCGGCAACGGCCTGAAGCTTGTGATGCGCGAGATGCAGCCGTGCCTGCGCTATGCCGACGAACGCCTGCTGCTGGAGTCCGGCGCCAGCCTGGTGGCGCCGGCCAACCTGCCGCTGGCGCGTTTCCTGACCCTGCTGGAAACGATCCAGGGCCAGCTCTGGCAGGGGCGCCTGCCGCAGGATCCGGAACGGCTGATTCGCCTGCACCGGCCGCCGGACGTTGGTGGCATCGTCACCCCGGCGCAATTCCGGCAGCTGGCCGGCGAACTGCTCGAGCAGGGCGGTGGCGCGGTGGAAAGCGCGGTGCTGGTGCTGCAGCCGGTCGCCGGGCTGAGCCCGGTGCATGCGCTGCAGCAGCTGCAGATGCGCCGCCGCGGCGATTTCGCCTGCATGTACGCCGGCCAGGTGTGGCTGTTCCTGTTCGCCTGCCGCGGCGACGGTATCGAGCGCGCGCTGGGCAACCTGTTCCGGCTGCCCTGGCGGGAACTGTTCGATGGCTACGAGCGCCAGGCCGGGCACGACGTCGCCGCCATGAGCGCGGCCGGCGGCGGGCTTGCCGCGCCGCCGCCGCTGCAGGCGCCGCCGGTGCCGCCGGCACCCGCGCCGTCATGGACGGCGCCGCGGCCGATCCGCCTGGGAGGGGAAGGATGAACGACCAACAGGTATGGAGCCTGGTGGCCGCGTGTGCGCTGGTGATGATTCCGCTGGGCGTGATGCTCGGGACGATCCTGCGCGCGCTGCGCGCGCGCCTGCGCCGCGGCCTGCCACCGCGCTACCTCAAGCGGGTCGGCGAGCGCCGCCGCCGGGATGCGCCGCGGGGGCCGGCATGAGCGAGGCCCGCACCGCCGCCGCCGCGACCGCCACGCCGCACGCGTGGCCGGACCTGCGCGGCTGGAACCTGTACTTCCTGTCCAAGGTGATCCTCGCCTGGATGGGCGCGCTGGACCTGCACATCCTGCCCAACCTGCTGCTGCTGGCGGCGCTGCTGGTGCCGCTGCCGTGGCGCGGCGCGCGCATCGCGCGCACCGTGGTCGCGGTTCCGGTGGCGGTGGCGCTGTACTACCAGGACACCTGGTGGCCGCCGTTCGAGCGCCTGCTGGCGCAGCCCGGCGTGCTGGATTTCTCCGCCTCGTACTGGCTGGAGCTGCTGGGGCGCTTCATCAACTGGCAGATGGTCGCGCTGCTGGCGCTGCTGGTCTGCGGCTACCTGCTGCTCAAGCCGTGGCTGCGGGTCACCACGCTCAGCGTGCTGGGGATGCTGGGCATGGCGGCGATGGCGCTGCCGCTGCCGGCCGCGCTGCAGTCCGCCGGTGGTGGCGATGCCGGCGCAGCGCAGGGCGCCGGCGGGGCCGGTGCGGCCGCGCGCGGCGGCCCGGCCAACAACCAGACCCTGGACGCCTACCTGGCCGGCTTCTACCAGCAACAGGCCGGGCTGAAGACCGCCTTCCCGCCGGCCCACGGCGGCACCCCCTTCGACGTGATCGTGCTCAACATCTGTTCGTTGGCCTGGAGCGACCTGGAGGAAGTGGGCCTGCGCCAGAACCCGCTGTTCGACGGCATGGACGTGGTGTTCGACGCGTTCAACTCGGCCACCTCCTACAGCGGCCCGGCGGCGATCCGCCTGCTGCGCGCCAGCTGCGGCCAGACCTCGCACACCGCGCTGTTCGACCCGGTGCCGGCGCAGTGCCAGCTGTTCGCCAACCTGCAGGCGCTGGGGTTCCAGAACGAGCTGGCGATGAACCACGACGGCCACTTCGACGATTTCATCGGCGACCTCACCCGTTACGGCGGGCTGGCGGCCACGCCGCTGCCGATCGAGGGGTATCCGCGCGCGCTGATCGCCTTCGACAAGTCGCCGCTGCGCCGTGACGGCGACGTGCTGGGCGGCTGGCTCAAGCAGCGCCAGGCCGCCTCCAGCGCGCAGGTGGCGCTGTTCTACAACACGATCTCGCTGCATGACGGCAACCGCATCGTCGGTGCCGACGGGCGCGCGATGGCCAGCGACTACAAGGCGCGCGCGCAGATGGTGCTGGGCGACCTGCAGGGGTTCATCGACGCGCTGGAGAAGAACGGACGCCGCGCGGTGGTGGTGGTGGTGCCCGAGCACGGTGCGGCGCTGCACGGCGACCGCATGCAGATCCCGGGCATGCGCGAAATCCCCAGCCCGTCCATCACCCACGTCCCGGTGGGGGTGAAGCTGGTCGGCATGGGCATCCCGGCCGCGGCCGGTCCGCGCCACGTGACCGCCCCGAGCAGCTACCTGGCGCTGTCCGAACTGGTGGCGCGGATCTATGCGCTCAACGCCCAGGCCAGCGCCGACGAGCGCAACTGGGACGGCTTGCTGCAGGGGCTGCCGACGACCCCGTCGGTGTCGGAGAACGAAGGCGCCAAGGTGATGGAGTACGACGGCAAGCCGTGGCTGCAGCTCAAGGGCAGCCCGACGTGGACCCCTTATCCGGAGGACACGCCATGACCGGCAACCGGCTGCCCGCCGGCCTGACCTCGGAACAGGACGACATCGACGTGCTGCGCGCGCACCTGCAGATGCCGGAGCTGCCGTACCTGGACTTCTCCGCGCAGCGCGCGCGGTCGCAGGCGCTTGCGCGCTGGCCGTTGTTCGCCGAGCTGGCGGCGGAGCCGCGGCGATGAGTACCACGCTGTCCCTGCAGGGCGTGCGCGGTGGCGTCGGGGTGACGACGATGATCGCCGCGCTCGGCCATGCGCTGCATGCGCAGGGCGAACGCGTGCTGCTGGTCGAGTGCAGCCCCGACCATCTGCTCGGCCTGCACCTGGGCCTGCCCGCCGCCGAGGCGCGCGGCTGGGCGCGGGCCTGGCTGGACGATGGCGACTGGCGCGAGGCGGCGTTCGAAGCGCTGCCCGGGCTGGCGCTGCTGCCGTACGGGCACGCCAGCGACGCCGAGGTGGCCACCATCGAGGAGCGGCTGCGGCGCACGCCGCGGTTCTGGGCCGAGCGCCTGCCGCTGCTGGCCGCGCAGTTCGACTGGATCCTGTTCGACCTGCCGCAGCGGCTGCAAGCGCACGTCGACACGGTCAATCAGCACGCCGCCTGCGCACTGCCGCTGCGGCTGGCGACGGTGGACCCGGGCTGCCACGTGCTGCTGCAGCGGCGCGCACACGATGCGCGCCGGCTGCTGTGCAACCGCTACGACCCGGCGCTGGCGGTGCAGCGCGACCTGATGCAGCTGTGGATCGACGGCGGTCCGCCGCTGGTGCCGCAACCGCTGCACGAGGACGCCAACGTGGCGGCCGCGCTGGCACGCAAGCGGCCCCTGGGCGCCGACCCCGATGGCGCGCAGGCGGTGGCCGATGTCGCCAGCCTGGCGGTGTGGTGCCTGGCCGAGCGCGGACGCCTGCGCGCGCGCGCGGGACGGACGCCATGAGGCCGCGCCGCATGCGCTACCTGCGCTGGCCGCAACTGCGCGAGGCCGCGCGGGCGCCGCTGCCGACGCTGTGGCTGCTGTGGCTGCTGCAGGCCATGGGCTGGGCGCTGCTGCGGCTGGAAGGGCCGGCGTGGCAGGCACTGGCGCCGCGCCTGCCCGATGCCTTCCCGCAGCTGCGGGTCTACCGCCGCTGGCGCTTCGGCGACCCGCTGCGGATGCTGATCCAGGCCGGCTGGCTGCTGCTGGTGCGCATCACCCCGCAGACCTCGCATCGCCGCCACCGGCTGGCGGCGGCCCGGCGCCGCCATGTCGCCGGCCTGCGCGGCGCCGCCGACCGCGGCTGGCGGCGGTACCTGGACACGATGCGCGGGCTGCCGCGACGGGTCTGGAACAGCGCCGCGTGGCAGCGCGCGCGCATGACCCTGGGCGCGCTGTCCAGGCGCACGCGGCGGTGGCTGACGTACGGCGTCGGCGTGGCCACGCTGGGCCTGGCGCTGCTGTGCGTCACCCAGCCGTTCAGCTATTTCGCGCAGTTCGTGTTCGTGCTGCTGCTGTGGGGCATCGCGCTGCTGGTGCGGCGCATGCCGGGGCGCTACGCCACGCTGATCCTGGTGGTGCTGTCGATCACCGTGTCGTGCCGCTACCTGTGGTGGCGTTACACCGCCACGCTCAACTGGAACAACGATTTCGACCTGGCCTGCGGCGTGGTCCTGCTCGCGGCCGAGACCTATTCGTGGCTGGTGCTGATGCTGGGCTACGTGCAGGTGGCGTGGCCGCTGCAGCGCAAGCCTTCGGCGCTGCCGGCCGATCCGCGCGACTGGCCGACCGTGGACGTGCTGATCCCCACCTACAACGAGGAACTGTCGCTGGTACGGCACACCGTGAATGCGGCGCTGGGCCTGGACTGGCCGGCGGACAAGCTGCGCATCCACCTGCTCGATGACGGCAGGCGCCCGGAGTTCCGCGCGTTCGCCGCCGAGGCCGGGGTCAACTACATCACCCGCAGCGACAACCGCCACGCCAAGGCCGGCAACCTCAACCATGCGCTGACCCAGCTCGACGGCGAGCTGGTGGCGATCTTCGACTGCGACCACCTGCCGGTGCGTTCGTTCCTGCAGGTCACCACCGGCTGGTTCCTGCGCGATGCGAAGCTGGCGCTGGTACAGACCCCGCACCACTTCTTCTCGCCGGACCCGTTCGAGCGCAACCTGCGCGTGTTCCGCCGCGACCCCAACGAGGGCGAGCTGTTCTACGGCCTGGTGCAGGACGGCAACGACCTGTGGAACGCGGCGTTCTTCTGCGGTTCGTGCGCGGTGCTGCGGCGCGCGGCGATCGACGATATCGGCGGCTTCGCCACCGAGACCGTCACCGAGGACGCGCACACCGCGCTGCGCCTGCACCGCAACGGCTGGAACTCGGCCTACCTGCGCATTCCGCAGGCCGCGGGCCTGGCCACCGACAGCCTCGGCGCCCACGTCAACCAGCGCATCCGCTGGGCGCGCGGCATGGTGCAGATCTTCCGCATCGACAACCCGCTGCTGGGCAAGGGCCTGAGCCTGTTCCAGCGCTTCTGCTACGCCAACGCGATGCTGCACTTCCTGGCCGGCATCCCGCGGCTGGTGTTCCTGACCGCACCGCTGGCGTTCCTGCTGCTGCACGTCTACATCATCTACGCGCCGGCGGTGGCGATCCTGCTGTTCGTGCTGCCGCACATGGCGCACGCCAACCTCACCAACTCGCGGATCCAGGGGCAGTGGCGCCGGCCGTTCTGGGGCGAGGTCTACGAGACCGTGCTGGCCTGGTACATCGCGCGGCCGACCACGGTGGCGCTGTTCAGCCCGGCCAAGGGCAAGTTCAACGTCACCGAGAAGGGTGGCACCCAGGCCGGCGACCGCTTCGACTGGAAGGTGGCCCAGCCCTACCTGGTGCTGGCGCTGCTCAACGTCGCCGGGCTCGGGTTCGCGGTGTGGCGCTTCCTGCACGGCCCGGCCGACGAGCGCGGCACGGTGATCGTCAGTTCGCTGTGGGTGCTGTACAACCTGCTCATCGTCGGCGGCGCGCTGGCGGTGGCGGCCGAAGTGCAGCAGGTGCGCCGTACCCATCGCGTCAGCCAGCGCCTGCCGATGGCACTGCGCCTGCCCGACGGCCGCACCCTGCGCGGGGTCATGCACGACTATTCCAACGACGGTGTCGGCCTGGAGCTGGCGCGCGCGCCCGCGCAGGAACTCGCCGCCGGCACCGCGGTGACCCTGCTGCTCGGCCGCGGCCGCCGCGAGTTCGCGTTCGCCGCGGTGGTCCAGCGCAGCGTCGGCGCGCGCCTGGGCCTGCTGCTGCGGTTCGACGACGAATCGCAGCGGGTGGAGTTCGTGCAGTGCACCTTCGCCCGCGCCGATGCCTGGCTGGACTGGCACGCCGGCTACCAGCCGATGAGCCTGCCGCGCAGCCTGTGGAGCGTGATCAAGCTCGGCTGGCAGGGCTACCGCCGGATCGGCGATTTCGCGCCGATCGATCTCGACCGGCCGATGCACTGGAGCCGCCGCGCGATGCGCTGGGTGGCCAGTTTCGCGCCGCAACGTCCGCTTCCTTCCTACCCGGCTGACCCAGCCGCTGACCCGGGGCTTCGTCCATGAGCATTTCCACTTCGCTGCGCTGGTTGCTGCTGCCGCTGTTGGCGCTGCCGGTCGCCAACGGTTCCAGTGCGCCGCAGGCGGCAACGGCGGCCGCCGCCCCGGTCGCCGATGCCACGCCAGCGCCCGGCGCCGCCGCGATCACGCCGCCGCCGTCGGCGGCGGCCGCAACGGGGCCGGCCTGGGCCGGCGCCACCTGGCCGTGGCAGCGCGCCAGCACCCTGGCCCAGCTTGGCCGCCGCCAGGACACGCTGCTGTCCGGCATCCGCAACACCACCACCTTCGAGTTCCAGGTGCGCCGCGACCGCCTGGTGCGCGCGGCCGAACTCGACCTGGCCTTCACCCCGTCGCCGTCGCTGCTGCCGACGCTGTCGCACCTGCGGGTCTATCTCAACGACGCGCTGATGGACGTGGTGTCGATCGGCAACGACCAGCTCGGCCGGCCGGTGCAGGCCAAGGTGCCGCTGGACGCACGGCTGATCGCCGACTTCAACCAGGTGCGGCTGGAGTTCGTCGGCCACTACACCGACATCTGCGAGGAGCCGACCCACAGCTCGCTGTGGGTCAACCTGTCCAGCAACAGCACCCTGCGCCTGGGCGGCCAGCCGCTGGCGATGCAGGACGACCTGGCCAACTTCCCGCTGCCGTTCTTCGATCCGCGCGACAGCGCGCGGCTGGAACTGCCGGTGGTGTTCGCCGGGTCGCCGTCGGTGGCGCAGCAGCGTGCGGCCGCGCTGATGGCGTCGTACTTCGGCAGCATGGCCGGCTGGTGGCGGCAGGCGCGGTTCCCGGTCAGTTTCGACCGGCTGCCGGCGCAGGGCCACGCGGTGGTGATGGCGGTGAACGGCCGGTTCCCTTCGGTGATCGCCGACCATGCGCCGGTGCAGGGGCCGGTGATCGAACTGCGGTCGCTGCCGGATGACCCGCAGCGCAAGCTGCTGCTGGTGCTGGGCCGCAATGACGCGGACCTGCAGACCGCGGTGTCGGCCATCGCCGCCGGCAACGTGCTGTTCCGTGGGACCCGCGTGCAGGTGGACGAGGTCAAGCCGCTGGCGCCGCGCAAGCCCTACGACGCGCCGAACTGGGTGCGCACCGACCGCGCCGTGCGCTTCGGCGAGCTGCTGGACTACCCGCAGCAGCTGCGCGCCAGCGGCATCGCGCCGCAGCCGATCGTGCTCAACCTCAACCTGCCGCCGGACCTGTTCATCTGGCGCAACCAGGGCATTCCGCTCAACCTGCGCTACCGCTACACGCCGCCGTTCAGCAGCGACGAGTCGCGCCTGAGCGTGGGCATCAACGACCAGTTCATTTCCAGCTTCCCGCTGATCCGCCGGTCCGGCAAGCAGGGCCTGGAGGAGATCCGGCTGCCGGTGCTCAGCGGCGATGCCGGCGCCGGCGACGGCAAGCTGCTGATCCCGGCGCTGAAGATCGGCGACCGCAACCAGCTGCGCTTCGATTTCAACTTCGCCAGCGTCATGGGCAGCGCCCAGCGCGACCATTGCCAGACGGTGCTGCCGCCCAACCTGCAGGCCGCGATCGAGGAGGATTCGACCATCGATTTCTCCGGCTTCCACCACTACATGGGCCTGCCGGACCTGGCCGCGTTCGCGCTCAGCGGCTTCCCGTTCACGCGCATGGCCGACCTGTCCGAGACGGTGGTGCTGATGCCGCCGCGCGCCAACCCGGCGCAGGTCGGGCTGCTGTTGAACCTGGTCGGCGGGCTGGGCGTGCAGAGCGGCTATCCGGCCTATGGCCTGCGCGTGAGCGACGACTGGAAGCAGGCCGCGCGGCTGGACGCCGACGTGCTGATGCTGGGCGAACTGCCGCAGGAACTGCGCGGCAGCGACCAGCTGTCGCTGATGATCGACAACCAGCGCACCACGCTGCGCAATGGCCGGGTGGGCTCGCCGCAGGAAGCGGTGATCGAGGCGCGCCTGGGCAGCAGCGGCAGCGATGCGGCGATCAACCGTGTCGGCGTCACCGCCGACGCGCCGTTCGCCGCCATCATCGGCCTGCAGTCGCCGCACCACGCCCAGCGCAGCATCGTCTCGCTGGCCGCCAGCAAGGACGCGGACTACGCATTGCTCGACGACGCGCTCAGCGACATCGGCAAGCGCGAGGCCATTGCCGGTTCAGTATCGATCCTGCGCAGTTCCGGCATCCACAGCCAGTTCGTCGGCGAGCACTACTATGTCGGCTCGCTGCCCTGGTGGCTGCTGCTCTGGTATCACCTGGCCGACCATCCGGTGCTGCTGGCGGTGCTGGCCACGGTGGTGGTGCTGATGGTGGCGTTCCTGCTGTGGCGCGCGCTGCGCTGGGTGTCGCGGCGCCGGCTGGAAGCGGCGGACCAGGGATGAGCCGCCGGCTTCCGCTGCCGCTGGCGCTGCTGGTCGGCCTGGCCGCGGTCGGCCAGGTGGGCGCGCAGGCGCTGCCGCCCACCCCGGGAGGCAGCCTGGCCTCGCAGCGGCAATGGCTGCTGCAGCAGGTGCGCATCGGCGAGGCCACCGGGCGCCAGCGGCTGATCGAGGACGCGCTGGCGCGGCTGCGCCTGCTGGCGCCGGACGACCGCGCCACGATGCTGGCGATCCTGGAAGTGCAGTTGTCGCAGCAGAAGATCGACGACGCCACCGCGACCCTGGCGCGGCTGCGCCAGGTGGGCGCCGGCAGCCGCGAGCTGGCGGCCGGCGAACGCCTTTGGTCGGCGTATCGCGGCGACATGCAGGCGCAGTTGCAGGAGGCGCGCATGCTCGCCACCGGCGGGCGCAACGCCGAGGCGCTGGCGATCTACCGCCGGTTGTTCAACGATGACCCGCCGGGCATGCAGCTGGGCCTGGAATACTGGCGCCTGCGCGGCGCCGAAGCGGCCGGCCGGCCGCTGGCGATCCGCCGCCTGGCGGCGCTCGACGAGGCCTATCCCGGCAACACCGCGCTGCTGCAGGCGCTGGCGCAGCTGCTGTTCGCCGCCGGTCGCGACGGCGAGGCGCTGGCCGCGCTGCAGCGCATGGGCAACAACCCCGAAGCGCTCACCTATGCCGCCGACGCCGAATGGGATTACCTGTCCGCGCGCCAGGCCGACGCCACCAACGTACGCCGGCTGCAATCCTTCATCGCCCGCTATCCCGGCTGGGCGAACATCGACGAGGCGCGCACGCTCTACGACGAACAGCGCAGGCGGGTGGGCAACCCGGCCTGGCTGGCCGGGCTGCGCGGCACGCAGCTGCTCGACACCGGCCGCAACGCGGAGGCCGAGGCCGCGTTCCGCCAGGCCCTGGCCGGCTTCCCGGACGAGGCCGACTTCCACGGCGGGCTGGGGCTGGCGCTGATGCGCCAGGGCCAGCGCGAACCGGCGCTGGCGCAGTTCCAGAAGGCGCAGCAGCTGCAGGCCGATACCAGCAACAGCGACAAGTGGCGCGACCTGATCGCCAGCACCCGCTACTGGCTGGTGATGGAGCAGGCCGATGCCGCGCTGGAAGCCGGCGAGCTCGATCGCGCGCAGTCCCTGTACGCGCAGGCGCGCCGCCAGCAGCCGCGCGAGATCAACGCCCAGCTCGGGCTGGTGGACGTGGCGGTGGCGCGCGGCGACGACGACGCGGCCAGCCGCGAACTGCAGGCCGCACGGCGCATCGCGCCGAACGACGCCAACGTGGTGCGCAAACTGGTGCAGTTCTACGGTCGCACCGATCCACAACGGATGGAGGCCTACATCGCCAGCCTTCCGGCGCCCCAGCGCGCGCTGTATGCCGATGAGCTGCGTGCGCTGCAGCTGGCGCGGTTGCGCGAGCGGCGCGAGCGTGCGCTGGCCGCGGGCGACATGGCCGAGGCCATCGCGCTGGGCCGCGAGCTGCGCCGCGAACAGCCCGACGACCCGTGGCTGGCCTACTCGCAGGCCAACGCGCTGCGCGCCGGCGGTGCGGTCGACGAGGCCGACGCGGTGATCGCCGACATGGCCGCCAGGGCCGGCAACACGCCGGCGGCACGTTACGCGCAGGCGCTGTACCTGTCCGGTTCTGATCGCATCCCCGCGGCGCTGGCCGCGCTGGACGCGCTTCCCACCGCGCAGTGGGACGACGACATGCATGCGCTGGCCACGCGCCTGCGCCGGCAGCAGGCCACCGCACGCGCCTGGGAACTGCGCGCGGCCGGCCGCGAGGACGAGGCCGTCGCGCTGTTGCGGCAGTTGCCGCAGGACGCGGACATCGTGCTGATGCTGGCCGACTGGGCGCGGCTGCGCGGCGACAGCGGCCAGGCACTGCAGCTTTACGCGCAGGTGCTGCAGGCCCAGCCCGGCAACGCCGATGCGCAGCTGGGCAGCGTGCAGGCACTGATCGACCGCGGCGACCTGGCAGCCGCGCGCGCGCGCATGGCGTCGCCGCCGGTGCTGGCGCCCGGCGACATCGGCCAGCAGCGGCAGCTCGCCGCGATCTGGTCCGCGCTGGGCGACGACGCCCGGGCGCTGGACGTCCTGCGCGGGGTGCTGGCGGCCGCCGACGGCCCCGACCCGCAGTCCTGGCGCGATGCCGCGCGGCTGCTGCGCGGCCGCGACCCGCAGCAGGCGCTGGACATGTATGCGCGTGCGATGGCCGACAACGGCCTGATCGCGCCAGGGCAGGCACAGCCGCGCGACGACCGCGCGCTGACCCGCGCCAGCCGCGAGACCGCCGGCGACGACTGGCTGCGGCGCAGCCTGCGCGGCGACGTGGAAAGCCTGTACCTGGAGCAGAACCCGACGTTGACGCTGATGCAGGACGCGGGCCGCCGCAGCGACGGCACCCCGGGCATCTCCAGGCTCGCGCGAGACACCCGCATCGTCCACCTCGACGCGCCGTTCGCCGGCGGGCTGGGCTGGGCGCGGCTGGAACAGGTGCGGCTGGACGCGCGCCGTTTCGAAACCGACGCCAATGGTTTCCACGACCAGGACTTCGGCAGCTGCCAGCTGTACCTGCTGCGCGCGGACGGCAGCCGGCTGCAGGCACCGGGCTGCGACACCCGCCTGCACCAGCGCATGAACTCCGGTGCGGGCCTGGCCCTGGGCTGGCGTACGCGCGACGACCGCTGGCGTTTCGACATCGGCCACACGCCCGCCGGCTACGTGGTTGGCAACTGGCTCGGCGGCGCCACCGTCAATGGCGACCTTGGCCGCTTCGGCTGGGGCGCGACGCTGTCGCGGCGGCCGATGACCAACTCGCTGCTGTCGCAGGCCGGCGCGGTGGATCCGCGCAGCGGCATCGCCTGGGGCGGGGTGACCGCCAACGGCGTGACCTTCAGCCTCGGCTACGACCAGGGCGGTCGCAACGGCATGTGGTCCAACTGGAGCTGGCATCGCCTGACCGGCCGCAACGTCATGGACAACGACCGCGCGCGCGCAATGGCCGGCTGGTACCACAAGCTGGTGCAGCGCCCCGACCTGCGGGTGGATGTCGGCCTGACCGGCATGTACTGGCGCTATGCGCGCGACCTGGGCGGCTATTCGCTGGGGCAGGGCGGCTATTACAGCCCACAGCAGTACGCGTCGCTGAGCGTGCCGGCGAGCCTGGCCTGGCGCAACGACGACTGGTCGCTGCGGGTCGATGCCTCGCTGAGCGTCTCGCGTGCGCGCACCCGCGCGATCAGCCGCTTCCCCGAGGCATCGCTGGTCGACCGGGTGCTGGCCCAGCTGCAGCCGCTGTATGGCCCGCTCACCCTGGACCCGGCCGGGCTGTACAGCGCCGATGCCAGCAGCACCGGGACCGGCCACCGCCTGTACCTGGCGCTGGAGCGCCGGCTCGGCGACCACCTGGTGCTGGGCGCCGCCGGCACCGTGCAGCGCAGCCAGGATTACTCGCCGAACACGTTCCAGCTGTATCTGCGCTATACCCTCAAGCCCTGGCAGGGCAACCTGCCGCTGCCGGTCACACCGCTGGTGCCCTATGGCGAACTCCGCTGACCCCGCGCGCCGCGCGCTGTTGCAGGCGCTGGCGGCCGCACCGTTGTTGGGCCTGGTGCCGGCCGCCGCCGCGGCCACCGGCTGGCCGCGCTGGCAGGTGCTGGTGGACAGCAGCCTGAGCGCCGACGGGCGCATGATCGACCGCAGCCAGGACGACCTGCGCAGCACCTCCGAAGGCCAGTCCTACGCGCTGTTCTTCGCGCTGGTGGACAACGACCAGGCGCTGTTCGACCGGGTCCTGGCGTGGACGGTGGACAACCTTGCCGCCGGCGACATGGGCAAGCGCCTGCCGGCCTGGTTGTGGGGACGCGATGCCAAGGGCGGCTGGGGCGTGCTCGACGCCAACCCCGCCGCCGATTCGGACCTGTGGCTGGCCTATGCGCTGCTCGAGGCCGGCCGGCTGTGGCATCGCCCGGCGCTGCAGCGCATCGGCCAGGACATGCTGGCGCAGGTGCGCGCCAGCGAGATCGTCGACCTGCCCGGGTTGGGGCCGATGCTGCTGCCCGGTCCGCAGGGCTTCGTCGAGGACGGCGCCACCCGGGTCAATCCCAGCTACCTGCCACTGCCGCTGCTGCGCCGCTTCGCCGCGGTGGACCGCGACGGCCCATGGTCCGCGCTGGCCGGCAATACCCTGGAGCTGCTGCGGCAGACCGCGCCGCACGGCTTCGCCCCGGACTGGGCGGCATGGCGCGACGGCACCTTCGTGGCCGACCCGGTGCGGGGCGCCAGCGGCAGCTACGACGCCATCCGCTGCTACCTGTGGGCGGGCCTGCTGTCGCCGCGCGACCGCCTGTTCCGGGCGCAGCTGCAGGCGCTGGCCGGACCGCTGCGGCGGCTGCGCGACGGCGCCCCGATGTGGGAGAAGGTCGACACCCGCAGCGGCGTGGGCAGCGGCGAAGGCGGCTATGGGTTCCGCGCCGCGCTGGTGCCGTACCTGCTGGCGCAGGGCGAACGCGGGTTGGCGCAGTCGCTGCAGGCCAGCCTGCCCACCCCCGACCGGCAGCGCAGCGACGCGCCCGCCTACTATGCGCAGATGCTGACCCTGTTCGGCGACGGCTGGGCCGAGGGACGTTACCGTTTCGGCGCCGACGGGCAGTTGCAGCCGCGCTGGCGCTGAGGCGACCGCCCCGCCAACCGCCGGCTGCGTTCTGGCTAGAATGCGTCCCTTCCAACAGGCGCGGGCATGGGGATGCACGACAACGACCACTGCATCAACTGCGCACGCGCGGTCACCGGCCCGGAGCAGAAGTTCTGCCCCGGCTGCGGCCAGCCCACGCCGGTCCACCGCATCGACTGGCATTTCCTCGGCCACGAGCTGGAGCACAGCGTGCTGCACATGGACCGCGGCATCCTGTATTCGCTCAGGGAACTGATGCTGCGCCCGGGCAGGTTGATGCGCGACTACATCGACGGGCGCCGCGGCAACCACGTCAAGCCGCTGCTGCTGGTCATGGTGACCGCGGCGGCGGTGGTGCTGCTCAGCCGGCTGTTCGCCGGCGGCACGGTGATGGAGACGGATGCGCCCGCGGGCATGGCGCAGGGGCTCGAGCCGGGTGCCGCGGCGCTGGTGGCGCGGTACGTCGCCGCGAGCAAGGCGGTCGCCGGCTGGATCGACGCGCATTTCGCCGCCTTCACGCTGGCGCTGCTGCCGATCGAAGCCTGGGTGCTGCGGCTGGTGTTCGGCCGCTATGGACGCCTGAACTATCCCGAATGGCTGGTCATCACCGCCTTGCTGACGGTGCAGGTCTTCGTGGTCTGGAGCGTGCTGATCCCGTTCGAGCGCTGGATCCCGAGTACCCAGGTATGGGTGGGGCTGGCCGGCGTCGCCTACGCGGTGTACTCGTTGCTGCAGTTCTTCGAGGGGCGCCCGGCCTGGTCGACGATATGGCGCGCCCTGCTGGGCTACGGCGTGTTCTCGGTACTGAGTTCCGTGGCCGTGGCCATGGCCATCTTCATGCTGATGCTGGCGTCGTGAGCGGCCGCCGCGCTGGCCGCGAACCGGCGGGTGCCGGTTTCACTCCAGCGCGAAGCGCAGCACGAACAGCCCCGCCACCAGCCACAACGCCGGCCGCGCCTCGCGCCAGCGGCCGGTGCCGGCCTTGAGCACGGCATAGGCGATGAAGCCGAACGCCAGGCCGTTGGCGATGGAGTAGGTGAAGGGCATGGCCAGCGCGCACAGTGCCGCCGGCACCGATTCGGTGAGGTCGCCCCATTCGACGTTGACCAGCTCGCGCAGCATCAGCCCGGCCACGAACAGCAGCGCCGGCGCGGTCGCATAGGCCGGCACCATGCCCGCCAGCGGCGAGAACAGCAGCGCGGCCAGGAACAGCGCCGCCACCACCAGCGCGGTCAACCCGGTGCGGCCACCGGCCTGCACCCCGGAGGCGCTCTCGGCGAAGGCGGTGGTGGAACTGGTGCCCAGCAGCGAACCGGCGACGATCGCGCTGCTGTCGGCCAGCAGCGCGCGGCCGAAGCGCTTCCTGCCATCGGCCAGCTCGAGCAGGCCGGCGCGGCCGACCACGCCGTACAGCGTGCCGGTGGCGTCGAACACCTCCACCAGCACGAACACCAGCACCACCTGCAGCAGCACCGCCAGCGGCGCGCCGCCGTCGTGGTGCAGCAGCCCGGGCAGGTCCAGCTGCAGGAAGGTCGGCGCCAGGCTCGGCGGCAGCGATACCAGGCCCTGGTACTGCACGTCGCCGGCCAGCCAGCCGGCGGCGGTGACCGCGAGGATGCCGATCAGGATGGCGCCGCGCACGCGCCGCGCCTCGAGCACGGCGATCAGCAGGAAGCCGCCCAGCGCCAGCAGCGGCGGCACGGTGTTCAGCGGGCCCAGCGCCAGCATGGTGTCCTGGTTGGCGACGATCACGTTGGATTTCTGCAGCGCGATGATCGCCAGGAACAGGCCGATGCCGGCGACGATGGACGCGCGCAGCGAGGCGGGGATACCGGCCACCAGCCACGCGCGGATGCCGCTCAGCGACAGCACCAGGAACACCAGCCCGGAAATGAACACCGCCGCCAGCGCCTGCTGCCACGGCAGCCCGGCCGCGCCGACCACGGTGAAGGCGAAGAACGCGTTCAGGCCCATGCCCGGCGCCATGCCGACCGGGAAGTTGGCCGCCAGCGCCATCACCGTCGAGCCGATCGCCGCGGCCAGGCAGGTGGCCACGAACACCGCGCCCGGGTCCATGCCGGTGGTGCCGAGGATGTCGGGGTTGACGAACACGATGTAGGACATCGTCAGGAAGGTGGTCAGCCCGGCCAGCACTTCGGTGCGGACGTCGGTGCCGTGCTGGCGGAGCTTGAACAGGCGGTCGAGGAGGCGCATGGGGGAATCCGGGCTGCCGGGTGGGGGAGGACGCGCTGCCCCTGGGGTGAAGGGGGCAGCGCCGGGGCGGCCGCCACGCCCATCCTGCGGTCGCGGCCATGACGGGGGCGTCGCCACGCGCCGTGCCGGCCGGCACCCATGTCCGGGCGGGGCGGGGGCTGGAAAGCGGACGGCCGCATCGCTGCGGCCGTCCGGGTGCTGCTTACTTCAGTGCCTTGAACCGCAGGCGCTTGGGACCGGCGTCGTCGCCGAGGCGGCGCTTCTTGTCCTCTTCGTACTCGCGGTAGTTGCCCTGGAAGAACTCCACGTGCGAGTCGCCCTCGAAGGCGATGATGTGGGTGGCGATGCGGTCCAGGAACCAGCGGTCGTGCGAAATGACGAAGGTGTTGCCCGGGAACTCCAGCAGCGCGTCTTCCAGCGCGCGCAGGGTTTCGATGTCCAGGTCGTTGGACGGTTCGTCGAGCAGCAGCACGTTGCCACCCTGCAGCAGGGTCTTGGCCATGTGCAGGCGGCCGCGTTCACCACCGGACAGCGAGCCGACCATCTTCTGCTGGTCCTGGCCCTTGAAGTTGAAGCGGCCGATGTAGGCGCGCGACTGGATCTCGACGCCGTTGATGTTGAGGATGTCCAGGCCGCCGGAGATTTCCTGGAAGACGGTGTGGTTGCCTTCCAGCTTCTCGCGGCTCTGGTCCACGTAGGACAGCTGCACCGTCGGGCCGATCACGATCTCGCCCGAATCCGGCTTCTCCTGCCCGGTGATCATCTTGAACAGGGTCGACTTGCCGGCGCCGTTGGGGCCGATGATGCCGACGATGGCGCCCGGCGGGATGATCATCGACAGGTTGTCGATCAGCAGGCGGTCGCCGAACTTCTTGGAGACGTTCCGGAACTCCATCACCGAATTGCCCAGGCGCTCGCCCGGCGGAATGAAGATCTCGTTGGTCTCGTTGCGCTTCTGGTAATCGACCGACTGCAGCTCTTCCAGGCGGGCCAGGCGCGCCTTGCCCTTGGAGCGGCCACCCTTGGCGTTCTGCCGCGACCACTCCAGTTCCTTGGCAATCGCCTTCTGGCGGGCCTTTTCCTGGTTCTCTTCCTGCTTGAGCCGCTCTTCCTTCTGCTCCAGCCACTGGGTGTAGTTGCCCTTCCACGGGATGCCGCGGCCGCGGTCCAGTTCCAGGATCCACTCGGCGGCGTTGTCCAGGAAGTAGCGGTCATGGGTGACGGCCACCACGGTGCCGGTGTAGCGGTGCAGGAACTGCTCCAGCCACTCCACCGACTCGGCGTCCAGGTGGTTGGTCGGTTCGTCGAGCAGCAGCATGTCCGGCTTCTGCAGCAGCAGGCGGCACAGCGCGACGCGGCGCTTCTCGCCGCCGGACAGCTTGCCGATCACCGCGTCCCACGGCGGCAGCCGCAGCGCATCGGCGGCCACGTCCAGCTGCTGTTCGACGGTGTGCGCGTCACCGGCGGCGAGGATCGCCTCCAGGCGCTCCTGCTCCTTGGCCAGCGCGTCGAAATCGGCGCCTTCCTCGGCGTAGGCCGCGTACACGGCTTCCAGTGCGGCCTGCGCCTGCAGCACGTCGCCCACGCCTTCTTCCACGGCCTGGCGCACGGTGTGCTCCGGGTTCAGCTCCGGCTCCTGGGCCAGGTAACCGACCTTGATGCCGGGCTGCGGGCGGGCCTCGCCCTCGAAATCGGTGTCCACGCCGGCCATGATCTTGAGCACGGTGGACTTGCCGGCGCCGTTCAGGCCCAACAGGCCGATCTTGGCGCCCGGGAAGAACGACAGCGAGATGTCCTTGATGATCTGCCGCTTGGGCGGGACCACCTTGCTGACGCGGTTCATGGTGTAGATGTATTGCGAGGACATGACGTCTCCGTAGCGCACGCCCGCGCCCGGTCCGCAAGGCGGACGAGCCCGAGGCAAAAGGGAATGGGCGATTATAGCGGGAAGCCGCCCCGCACCGGCGGCCGCGGCACGGCTGGCCGGACCATGAATGGCGGTATCGGTAACCGTTTCCAGCCGGAAACCGTTCAGATCGCGTGAGCATGATGGAATGCGTCCATCAACACCGCGAGGGCCACCATGAAGATGCACCGACTTGCAGTCGCCGCGATGACCACCCTGCTGGCCTTCGGCGCCACGGCCCCGGCCTTCGCCGCCGGCGACCGCGACCACGATCGCGGCCGCCACGGCTGGGACGACCGCGGCCGCGGCCACGGCCATGACCGCCGCGAGTGGCGCGAGGACCGCCGCGACTGGCGTGACGACCGCCGCCACTACAACGCCGGCTACCGCGAGGGCTACCGCGACGCCCGCCACAACGACCGCCGCTACTACGCCCCGCCGCCGCGCGTGGTCTACCGCCCCTATGGGTTCGAGCGCGGCTACCGCTACAGCAACTACTACGGCGGCCCGGTCTACGTGGTCAACGACTACGACCGTTACCACCTGCGCCGGCCGCCGCACGGCCACCGCTGGATCCGCGACGACCGCGGCAACCTGCTGATGGTGGCCATCGCCACCGGCATCATCGCCGACATCGTGTTCAACCACTGAGCCGGCGGCGGTCGCGTGACGGCAGGGCGCCCCCGGGGCGCCCTTGCTTTTCGGGCGCGGCGCGGGCGGCGGCCGGTGCGGGGTCGGGGAAGCGCTACAATCGGCGCTCTCCCCGCCCACCTCCCAGGAGCCGAGATGTTCCCGCGTGACGCCCGTATCGAGTCCTACGACCCCGAGTTGGCCAAGGCCATTGCCGCCGAATGCCAGCGCCAGGAAGACCATGTCGAGCTGATCGCCAGCGAGAACTACGCCAGCCCGATGGTGATGGAAGCCCAGGGCAGCCAGCTGACCAACAAGTACGCCGAGGGTTACCCGGGCAAGCGCTACTACGGCGGCTGCGAGTACGTGGACATCGCCGAGAAGCTGGCCATCGACCGGCTCAAGCAGCTGTTCGGCGCCGACTATGCCAACGTGCAGCCGCACAGCGGCTCGCAGGCCAACCAGGCCGTGTACTTCGCGCTGCTGCAGCCGGGCGATACCATCCTTGGCATGAGCCTGGCCCACGGTGGCCACCTGACCCACGGCGCCAAGGTCAACGCTTCGGGCAAACTGTTCAATGCCGTGCAGTACGGGGTGAACGAGCAGGGCCTGATCGACTACGACGAAGTCGAGCGGTTGGCGCTGGAGCACAAGCCGAAGATGGTCGTGGCCGGGTTCTCGGCCTATTCGCAGATCGTCGACTGGGCGCGCTTCCGCGCCATCGCCGACAAGGTCGGCGCCTACCTGTTCGTGGACATGGCGCACGTGGCCGGCCTGGTCGCCGCCGGCGTCTACCCGAACCCGATCGAGCACGCCCACGTGGTCACTTCGACCACCCACAAGACCCTGCGCGGCCCGCGCGGCGGCATCATCATCGCCAAGGGCGCCGGCGAGGAGATCGAGAAGAAGCTGCAGTCGATCGTGTTCCCGGGCATCCAGGGCGGCCCGCTGATGCACGTCATCGCGGCCAAGGCGGTGGCCTTCAAGGAAGCACTGGAGCCGGCGTTCAAGGCCTACCAGCAGCAGGTGGTGAAGAACGCCCAGGCGATGGCCGAAACGCTGATCGCGCGCGGCTACAAGATCGTGTCCGGCGGCACCCAGAACCACCTGATGCTGGTGGACATGATCGGCAAGGACGTGTCCGGCAAGGACGCGGAAGCGGCGCTGGGCAAGGCCCACATCACCGTCAACAAGAACTCGGTGCCGAACGACCCGCGTTCGCCGTTCGTCACCTCGGGCCTGCGCCTGGGTACCCCGGCCATCACCACCCGCGGCTACAGGGAGCCGGACTGCGTGGCGCTGGCCAACTGGATCGCCGACGTGCTGGACAACCCGAACGACGACAACGTCATCGCCGGCGTGCGCGAGAACGTGACCCTGCAGTGCCGGCAGTTCCCGGTCTACGGCTGACAGGGGACAGGGAGGACACCCCATGGCACGTTCCCGCCATGGGGTCTTCGGCAAGCTGGCCGTTCCAGGAGGAAGAATGAAGCGAGTGCTGTGTGGTCTTGCCCTGTTGTTCTGCATGGTGTCGCTGCAGGCGTGCGCGGAGGAGGCCGAGCTGACATCGCGGCGGGATCATTCGCTCAATGCCAACCGCGATCTCCCCATCACCTGCAAGCAGGGTGATCTGGAGCGCGTGCCGGGCAGGACCCTGGGCCAGGTGTTCGGTGATGCCTGGCCTGTGCAGCCCGAACCGGCCTCTCCGCAGGCGCACGAGGCGGCGCGGGTGCTCGCCGTCCAGTCCAATCCGGCGCTGACCCGTGGGTTGCCGCCGCAACCTGGCCTGGTAGTCACCGCGGTGCTGGTGGACAGCACGGGAAAAGCACTGGATGTGGTGCCGGTCTGCGCGACCGACGAAGGCTATGACGTTGTCACCAAGCGCCTGCTGATGCGCGCCAGATACCGGCCGGCGACGGTGAATGCGCAGCCGATCACCAGTGTGGCGATGGTGGTTTCCCGCTACCGGAACTCGATGTTTCAGGGTAACGGCGAGCGTTGACGCATCGGACGCTGCGCCCGGATCGCGGGTAACCTGTGTTCGCGTCCTGATCCTCTCCACTGGTTCCAGCCCATGCACTGTCCCTTCTGCCAGCACACCGATACCCGCGTGATCGACTCGCGCGTTTCCGAGGATGGGGCGACCATCCGCCGCCGGCGCGGCTGCGAAGCCTGCGGCGAGCGCTTTTCCACGCTGGAGACCATCGAGCTGAAGCTGCCGGTCATCGTCAAGAGCGATGGCGGGCGCGAGGCGTTCGATGCGCGCAAGCTGCGGGTCGGCTTCGACCGCGCGCTGCAGAAGCGGCCGGTGGCGGAGGAGCGGATCGAGGCGGCGGTGCGCGCGGTGGTGCACCAGCTGCGCATGAGCGGCGAGCGCGAGGTACCGTCGATCCGCGTCGGTGAGTTCGTGATGGACGAACTGCGCAAGCTCGACCATGTCGGCTACGTGCGCTTCGCCTCGGTCTACCGCAGCTTCGAGGACGTGGCCGACTTCCGCGACGAGATCGAGAAGCTCGAGCGCGACCACCCGGCCGGCGACGAGCAGCTGTCGCTGCTGGACGCCGCCACCGCCGCACGCCGCGAGCGCAAGGCATCGCGCTGACGCCGGTGCGCATCGTCGGTCTGCAGGCGCGGCCCGGGTGGCTGCCGGCGTTGGCGCGGGCGCATGTGCAGGCCTTCGGCACGCTGCTGCCGGCGTGGACCGTCGAACAGGCCGAGGCCGAGCTGCGCATGCAGCGCGACGACACCATTCCCTGTACCTGGGTGGCCGAGGACGACGCCGGCTGGCTGGGCTCGGTGAGCCTGCTGCATGACGACCACGAGCAGATCCGTGGCTGGTCGCCGTGGCTGGCGTCGCTGTACGTGCGGCCCGATGCGCGTGGCCGCGGCGTTGGCGCGCGGCTGGTCCGGCACTGCGTGGCGCAGGCCGCGCAGCTGGGCGTGCCGCGCCTGTATCTTTACTGCGAGGCGGCGATGGTGCCGTGGTACCACGCACTGGGCTGGGCACCACATACCCGGCTGCAGCTCGGGCCACTGGCGGTCACCGTGATGCGGATCGATCCGGCGCCGCCCCGAGGCGGTACGCCACCTGTTTCCGATGAGGTTTCCCATGCATGAGTTCACCGCCACCGATCACCAGATGATGGCGCGCGCGCTGCGCCTGGCCGAACGCGGGGCATGGACCACCCGGCCCAATCCGATGGTCGGCTGCGTCATCGCCCACGGCGACGCGGTCGTCGGCGAGGGTTTCCACCAGCGTGCCGGCGGCCCGCATGCCGAGGTGTTCGCGCTGCGCGCGGCCGGCGCGCGCGCGCGCGGCGCCACCGCCTACGTCACCCTGGAGCCGTGTGCGCACTACGGGCGTACGCCGCCGTGCGCCCTGGCGCTGATCGAGGCGGGCGTGGCGCGGGTGGTCGCGGCGATGGGCGATCCGTTCCCGGATGTCGATGGCGGCGGCTTCGCGCTGTTGCGCCAGGCCGGGATCGAGGTGGCGGTCGGGTTGATGGCCGGGCAGGCGCGCGCGTTGAACCGTGGCTTCCTGTCGCGCATCGAGCGCGGCCGGCCACTGGTGCGGGTGAAGCTGGCCGCCAGCCTGGACGGGCGCACCGCCATGGCCGGCGGCGAATCCAAGTGGATCACCGGCGAGGCGGCACGCGCCGACGTGCAGCGCTGGCGTGCGCGTGCCGGGGCGATCCTGACCGGCGCGGCGACGGTGCTGGCCGACGACCCGGCGCTGACCGCGCGCCCGGAGGCCGGCGAGTTCCTGCCGCCGCTGCGGGTGGTGCTCGACGCGCGGCTGCGCACGCTGGCCTGCGCGCGGGTACGTGACGGCGGCGCGCCCACGCTGTACCTGCACGATCCGGCGTTGCCGGCGCCGGTGCTGCAGGGCGCCGAGTTCGCCGCCGCGCCGCTGCTGGCCGATGGCCGCTTCGACCTGGCCGCGGTAATGGCGCTGCTGGCCGCGCGCGGCATCAACGAGGTCCACGTCGAAGCCGGCCCGACCCTGTGCGGGGCGTTGCTGCGCGCGGGGCTGGTCGACGAGCTGCTGCTGTACCTGGCGCCGTTGCTGATGGGCGAGGGCGCGCGTCCGCTGCTGGCCGGGCTGGGCATCGACACGATGGCGCAGGCACGGCCGCTGCAGGTGGGCGACCTGCGCATGGTCGGCAAGGACCTGCGCCTGCTGCTGCACCCCGCCACCCCGTAGGTGCGGGATCAGCCCGCACTGCGCCCCGTCGCTCGGTAGGTGCGGGGCTTGCCCCGCACGCTCCCGCCACGGTTCGCGGAAAACCGTGCCGGGCAAGCCCGGCACCTACGGAGGTGCGATGCCGCCGCAACGTGCAGGGGCGCACGTGCGGGCGAGGATGTGCGGCCACGGAGGTGGGCTGCCGCCGCGATGTGCGGGCGAGGGTGTGCGGCCGCTGGAGGTAGGTGCGGGGCTTGCCCCGCACAGGGTCGGCAAGGACCTGCGGCTGCACCCCGCCATCCCGTAGGTGCGGGGCTCGCCCCGCACGTTCCTGCCACGGTTCGCGGAAAGCCGTGCCGGGCAAGCACGGCACCTACGGAGGTGGGCTGCCGCTGCAACACTGCCATCCATCTGCCGGACAGGTCCGCTGCGGGCGGGCTGGTACAATGCGCCGGCCGGTTCGCCGGCAACCACGAACGTCTTCAGGGCGGGGTGTAATTCCCCACCGGCGGTAGGTGCGCGGTTCCCCGAGGGGAGCGTGCACGAGCCCGCGAGCGCCGAGGCCGGCACGCGAGTCCGCTCGCGGGAATCCGCACCATGCGGGTTCCAGCGGCCGAGGGTCAGCAGATCCGGTCCGATGCCGGAGCCGACGGTTGGCGATGCCGCGAATGCGGTGCCGCCTAGAGTCCGGATGAAAGAAGACGGCCCGCGCGCGGCCCCGCCGTGCGTGTGCCTGTATGCCTTGCGGCGTTTTTCGCTCTCCAACCGCGGGAAACGTTCATGAAAACCCTCTCCATACTCCATCCGCTCTCCCGGCCGCTGGCCATGGGGGTGCGCTGATGTTCACCGGCATCATCGAAGGCGTCGGCCGCCTGGCCGCGCATGAGCCCGTCGGCGGCGACGTCCGCTTTACCTTCGAGGTCGGCAGCCTGCCGTTCGAGCAGGTGCGGCTGGGCGAGAGCATCGCGGTCAACGGCGTGTGCCTGACCGTGATCGCATTCGACGCCAGCGCGTTCCAGGCCGATGCCTCCACCGAGACCCTGGGCCTGACCACGCTCGGCCGGCTCGCGGTCGGCGCGGCGTTGAACCTGGAGCGCGCCATGCGCCCGAGCGACCGCCTTGGCGGCCACCTGGTCAGCGGCCACGTCGATGGCATCGGCACGGTACTGTCGATCCATGACGACGCCCGCGCGCAGCGCTGGCGCTTCGCCGCACCGGCACCGCTGCTGAAGTACATCGCCAAGAAGGGCTCGATCTGCGTCGATGGCGTCAGCCTCACCGTCAACGAGGCCGACGACGCCGGTTTCGAGGTGGCGCTGATTCCGCACACCGTCGCCCATACCCGTTTCGCCCACACCGGCGTCGGCGACGCCGTCAATCTGGAAATCGACCTGGTGGCGCGCTATGTGGAAAAGCTGATCGGAATGCCGGCCGACGGCCGGCATCCACAAGGCCAGGGAGCCAGCGCATGAACTTCGCCCCCGTCCCCGAACTGCTGGAAGAGATCCGCGCCGGCCGCATGGTGGTGATCGTCGACGACGAGGACCGCGAGAACGAAGGCGACCTGATCATGGCCGCCGAGCTGGTCAAGCCGTCGGACATCAATTTCATGGTCACCCACGGCCGTGGCCTGGTGTGCCTGCCGCTGACCCGCGAGCGCGCCGGCCAGCTCGGGTTGGCGCCGATGGTGCGCGCCAACACCGCGCAGTTCCAGACCAACTTCACGGTCAGCATCGAGGCCGCCGAGGGCGTGACCACCGGCATCTCCGCCGCCGACCGCGCCCACACCATCCGCACCGCGGTCAGGCCCGATGCGCGGCCGTCGGACCTGCACCAGCCCGGCCACATCTTCCCGCTGATCGCCCAGCCCGGCGGCGTGCTGACCCGCGCCGGCCACACCGAGGCCGGGGTCGACCTGGCGATGCTGGCCGGGCTGGAGCCGGCCGGCGTGCTGGTGGAAATCCTCAACCCCGACGGCACCATGGCGCGGCGCCCCGAGCTGGAGGTGTTCGCGCGTGAGCACGGGCTGAAGATGGGCTCGATCGCCGACCTGATCGCCTACCGCCTGGCCACCGAGCACACCGTCGAACGCGTGGACGAGCGCGAGATCGACACCGAGTTCGGCGCCTTCACCCTGGTCACCTACCGCGACCGCATCGCCCACGACCTGCATTTCGCGCTGGTCAAGGGCCAGCCGCACAAGGACACCCCGACCTTGGTGCGGGTGCAGGTCGAGAACCCGCTGGCCGACCTGCTGCACTGGCGCCGCGACGATTTCGGCGTGGCCGCCACCGACGCGCTGCGCGCCATCGCCAGTGAAGGCCACGGGGTGATGGTGGTGCTGTCGGCGCCGCGCGATTCCGACGCGCTGCTGGCGCGCCTGCGGCGCGAGCCGGAAGTGCGCCCGGCCGGCAAGGACAAGGACGTGGGCCAGTGGCGCCGCAACGGTGCCGGCGCGCAGATCCTGGCCGACCTGGGCCTGGGCAAGCTGCGCGTGCTCGGTACCCCGCGCCGGCAGATCGGCCTGGCCGGGTATGGCCTGGAGATCGTCGAGACCCTGCAGCCCTGAGCGCCGCGGGGGGGGGGGGGGGGCCCCCCCCGGCGCCCGTCGTGTGCGGGGCACGCCCCGCACCTACACGGTAAACTGACCCACCTTTTGCATCGCACCGCCCCATGAGCCACTACGAAGGCGACCTCCGCCCGGCCGGATCGGCCCGTTTCGTCATCATCGCCAGCCGCTGGAACGCGCGCATCACCGACGTGCTGGTGGCCGGCGCGCGGCAGAGCCTGGCCGGCAACGGCATCGGCGAGGACGCCATCGACGTGGTACGCGTGCCCGGCGCCTGGGAGATCCCGCTGGTCGCCACCCGCCTGGCCGCCGCCGGCCGGCATGCGGCCATCATCACCCTGGGCTGCGTGATCCGCGGCGACACCCGCCACTACGAGCACGTGGCCGACCGCTGCGCCGAGGGGCTGATGCGCGCGCAGCTGGATTTCGGCGTGCCGGTGCTCAATGGCGTGCTGGCGGTCGAACGGGTGGAGGATGCCGAGGCCCGCGCCGGCGGCAGCCACGGCAACAAGGGCGAGGAAGCCGCACTGGCGGCGTTGGAAATGGTCAATCTTCTGGAGCAGCTGCCATGAGCAACAAGAACCACGGCAAGCCTGCCGGCAAGCCCTTCCGCCGCGACGGCGTCGACCCGGTGCTGCGTTCGCGCGCGCGCCGGCGTGCGCTGCAGGCGATCTATGCGTGGCAGATTTCCGGCGGCAACGCCGAGTCCCTGCTGGCCCAGTTCGCCCACGAGCAGGCGCATGAAGTGGCCGACCTGGCTTACTTCGAGAACCTGCTGCGCGGGGTGCTCGACCACCGCCGCGAGCTGGACGAGGCGCTGGCGCCTTTCGTGGACCGCCCGGTCGAAGAGGTCGACGCGATCGAACGCGCGGTGCTGCGCGTGGCCGCCTACGAGCTGCGCCACCGCGTCGACGTGCCGTACCGGGTGGTGATCAACGAGGCCATCGAGACCGCCAAGCGTTTCGGCTCCGAGCATGGCCACACCTACGTCAATGGCGTGCTCGACCGCGCCGCCGTGGAATGGCGCAAGGTCGAATCGGGCCAGTAACGCCGCTGCCGGTGCCCGGATGCGCCGGCCGCTTCCAGCACGACGCCGGGGCCGGCCGCAGCGGCGCCGGCGTTTTCGTTCCAGGAATGCCTGCCCATGAGCCTTGACGAGTTCGCCCTGATCGAACGCATCGCGCGCCGCACCCGGGCGCGCGCCGACATCGTGCTGGGCATCGGCGACGACGCGGCGCTGCTGCAGCCGGCGTCGGGGCAGCAGCTGGCGGTCACCGCCGACACCCTCAATGCCGGCGTGCACTTCCCGGCCGAGAGCGCCCCGGCCGACATCGGCTGGAAGGCGCTGGCGACCAATCTGTCCGACCTGGCGGCGATGGGCGCCACGCCGGCCTGGTGCACGTTGTCGCTGTCCCTGCCGCAGGCCGAGGGCGGCTGGCTGGATGCCTTCGCCGACGGGCTGTTCGCACTGGCCGATGCCAGCGGCATCGCCGTGGTCGGCGGCGACACCACGCGCGGGCCGTTGTCGATCTCGATCACCGCGATCGGGCAGTTGCCGGCCGCGCAGGCACTGCGCCGCGACGGTGCGCGGGTGGGTGACGACATCTGGATCAGCGGCCACCCGGGCGAAGCCGCCGGCGCGCTGCGGCTGTGGCAGCAGGGCCGGCTGGACGTGCGCGTCGCCGCGGCCGACGCCGATTGCGAACGCCTGCGCCAGCGGCTGCAGCGGCCGATGCCACGGCTGCCGCTGGGGCTGGCGCTGCGTGGACTGGCGCATGCGGCGGCCGACGTCTCCGATGGGCTGCTCGCCGACCTCGGCCACATCGCCTCGCGCAGCGGCGTGGCCGCGGTGGTGCAGGCCGATGCGCTGCCGTTGTCGTCCGCCCTGTGCGACACGCTGGGGACCGATGTCGCGCGCGACTGCGCGCTGCGCGGCGGCGACGACTACGAACTGTGCTTCACCGCCGCGCCGGAACGGCGCCAGGCACTGCATGCGCTGTCATCGACGCTGGCGCTGCCGTTGACGCGCATCGGCGTGATCGCCGGGGGGCGCGGCGTCCGCTGCGAGGGCGATGCCGGCGGCGAGCGTGCCGCGGGCTATCGCCATTTCACGGCGTAGGTCGCCCGCCGCGCCGGCATGTGCGCGGCGGTGCCGCTCGGCGCGCACGGGTCGGGGTGTGCCGGGCGGGCAGGTGCCATGGCCCTGGATCAGCCACCCGCCTGAAACGTGCGGTACCTCATTCACTCGAACGCCTTGCAGGTGCAGGCGATGCTCCGGGCATCGACGCCGGCGGATGCCGCATCGGCCTGGACGCATAGGTCGGGATGCGCGCGCCAGCCCTGTGTTCCAGCTGGCGCGGATGGCCGCCTTGCCGCGCCGCACGCCGCTGGTTTCCGGGAGTAAATGGCGACCGCAGGGCGCGGTGAACACCGCTTCTTCGTGGACCCGCGCCGGCCAGGCGTCGACGTCGTGCGCGTTGCATGCCGCGGCCCGGCACGCGGCGGACTGCGCGGGGCGATGTCCAAGGTCCATTGTCCCGCGTGGTGGCGACGACGGGCCTACGCGGGGGGCAGTACCTTGCCCGGATTGAGGATGCCGTCCGGGTCCAGCGCCTGCTTGATCGCGCGCATCGCCGCCAGCGTGGCCGGGGTGAAGGCCTGCGCCATGAAGTCGCGCTTGGCCAGGCCGATGCCGTGCTCGCCGGACAGGGTGCCCCCCAGCCCGAGCGCCAGTGCGAATACCTCCGGCAGCGCGGCGTGCGCGCGCGCGTTCTCGCCGGGGTCATCGGGGTGGTAGAGGATGTTGACGTGCAGGTTGCCGTTGCCGGCATGGCCGAAGGTGACGATGGGCAGCGCGAAGCGCGCCGACAGCGCCTGCACCCCGGCCACCAGTTCGGGGATGCGCGAGACCGGCACCACCACGTCCTCGTTGATCTTGCCCGGCGCGATGCTCTTCAGCGCCGGCGACAATGCGCGCCGCGCCGCCCACAGCCGCTCGCGCGCGCTGCCGTCCATCGCCACGTCCAGCGCCAGCAGGCCCTCGCCCTCGGCCGCCTGGGCCAGCGCGTGCAGGCTGTTGGGCAGGGTGTCGTCATCGCCGTCGGCGTCGATCAGCAGCATCGCGCCGGCATCGGGCACCTGCGCACCGTTGCCGCGCAGCAGTTCCAGGCTGCGCGCGTCCATGAACTCCAGCGTGGTCGGGGTGGCCGGCTGTGCCATCACCCGCGACACCGCCGCCGCGGCGCTGGACGCGTCGCGGTAGAGCACGCGCAGCCCGGCCTGCGCGCGTGGCCGCGGCGCCAGCCTGAGCGTGGCTTCGACGATCAGCGCCAGCGTGCCCTCGCTGCCGACCAGCAGGTGGGTGAGGTCGTAGCCGGTGGCGTCCTTGGTCCACGGGCCGCCGCATTCGATCAGTTCGCCGGCGCCGGTCACCGCCACCAGCCCGAGCACGTTGTCGCGGGTGGTGCCGTACTTCACCGCGCGCGGCCCGCCGGCGTTGGTGGCGAGGTTGCCGCCGATGCTGCAGCTCTCGAAGCTGGACGGGTCCGGCGGCCAGAACAGGCCATGCGGCATCAGCGCCTGCTGCAGCTCGCCGTTGAGCACGCCTGGCTCGACCACCGCGCAGCGGTCGCCGGGGCGCAGCGCGAGGATGCGGTTCATGCGCGCGAACGACAGCACGATGCCGCCTGCGACCGGCACCGCGGCGCCGGTGGTGCCGGTGCCGGCGCCGCGCCCGACCAGCGGCACGCCGTGCGCGCGGCACGCCCGCACGATGGCCTGCACTTGGGCGCGGTCCTCCGGCAGCGCCACGCCCAGCGGCAGCGCGTGCCGCCAGGAATTGTCCTGCGCGTGCGCGGCCAGGGCGGCGGGGTCGGTGCGCCAGTGCGCGCCGAGCAGGTCGGAGAGCGTCTGGTCGAATGCGGCGGGCAGGGCGGTCATGGGGCGCGGGAACCGGCAGGGGAACGGGAGTGGATCAGGCGCCAGCCGAGTACCGCCAGCGCCAGCGGCAGCCACACCCAGCGCAGTTCGGACAGCACGGTCTGCAGGCCGCGTGCGCTGAAGAAGCCATTGGCGAAGGGCGAAACGCGGATCGGCCGCCACGGGGCGAACAGCCGCTCGTCGTTCCACGGCCACCCCAGCGCGACGCCGAGGCCGCCGGAAGTGAGCGCGTCGAGCAGCGGGTGCGACAGCGCGCAGGCGAAGACGAAGCCCGCCGCCTGCGCCGGCCCCGCGCGCAGCGGCCGGTGCAGGGCCAGCGCCAGAGCCGCCAGCACCGCGCAGAACAACACCGAATGGCTGGCGCCACGATGGCCGAAGGCATCGGCATAAGGGATATGCAGGGCAAACGCCAGCACGTCGGCGTCGGGCAGCACCGCGGCGGCGATGCCGACGCAGAGCAGCCGCGCGGAGATGTGGCCGCGCCGGCTGGCGCAGTACAGGGCCAGCGGCACGGCGGCATGGGTGAACACGCTGGGCATCAGCTGTCGTCGGCGCGGAAGGCGTCGCGCAGCCAGTGCAGCTGCGGCGGCTCGCCACTGGCTTCGACCACGTCGAAGCGGCACGGTGCCTGCGCGTGGGCGGGGTGCGCGCCCAGGTACAGCTGTGCGGCCAGCAGCAGGCGCCGGCGCTTGCCGGCATCCACCGAGGCGGCGCCGCCGCCGAACGCGCGGCTGCGGCGGTAGCGCACTTCCACGAAGACGATGCCGCCGGTGGCCGGGTCCGCCATCACCAGGTCGAGTTCGCCACCGCGGTAGCGGACGTTGCCGGCGAGCCAGCGCAGGCCGGCCTGCTCCAGGTGGCGGCGCGCGGCGGCTTCCACCGCGGCGCCGCGTGCGGCCTGGTCAGCGGCCATCACCGATCGGCACCGGCTGGCCGGCGCTGAAGGTGGACCACGCCGGGGTGCGCAGCACGTTGCCGAAGCCGTCCAGGTGCAGGGTGCCGGTGGCGCCGGCCAGGCCGCCCTGGGTGCTGTTGGCCAGCTTTTCCAGGTAGGCGGAGATCTTCCAGGCGTCGAAACCGAAAGCGAACAGGCGCGCGGCGGCACCACGCGCGGTCGGCAGGGTGGCGGCCAGCTCGCTGGCCGCGGGCAGGCCCGCCGCGCCACGCACCGTCCATGCCTCGCTCGGGAACGCGATGCCGTCCAGCGCCATGTCCTCCTCGGCCTTGCCGGTGCCCGACACCAGCTGCGAGGTGCCCACGCGGGTGGCGCCACCGATGCCGGCCAGCGCCAGCTGCGGTGCCAGCGCCCGTGCCTGCGGGCCCTTGACCGCCAGGAACACCGCGTCCACCGCGCCGGCCTGGCGCAGGCGCGCGCCGATGTCGCCGGGGGCGTCGCCGACGGTGAGGCTGGCGACAACCTTGCCGCCGCGCTCGGCAAAGCGCTCGCCGAAGGCGGCGGTGGCGCGGCGGCCGTTGTCGTCGTTGCTGCCGATCACCAGCACCTTGCCGCGCTCGCGCGCCAACAGGTATTCGGCGGCCATGATGCCGTCGTCCTCCGGTGCCAGCGAAAAACCGGCGCTGCCCGCGGGCGGGCTGTCCTTGCCACGGTTGAGCGCCAGCAGCGGCACCTGCAGCGGCTCGCGGCCGAACAGCGCGTCGACCTCGTCGCGGCCGAGCGGGCCGACCACGAAATCGGCGCCGCCGGCCACCGCCTTGTCGTAGGCGGCGATGGCGCCGGCCGGCGTGCCGCGGGTGTCGATGAAATCGACCTGCGGGCGGCGCCGGTACTCGCCGTAGTAACCGGCCAGCAGGCCATCGCGCACTGGCGCGGCGGCCGTGGCCAGGGTGCCGGACAGCGGCAGCAGCACCGCCATCTTCAACGGCGGGCGATAGCCGTCGGCGTCGGCCGGCGGGCGCTTGCTGGTATCCAGCTGCCACGCGGCATCGCGCTCGAACGGACGCGGCAGCGGCAGGCCGCGGCCGATCAGCGCGCGCCCTGCATGGTTGTAGAGCGGGTCGCCGGCCGCCAGCGCGGCGCTGCGGCTGGCCAGGGTGGCGTCGTCCAGCCCCGCCAGCAGGCGGGTGATGGCGCGCTGGTTGTCGGTACGCGCGGCACCGGCCAGCAGCACGCCGGCACGGGCGCGGGCAGCGGCCGCGGCGAAGGCGTCGCCATTGGCTTCCAGTGCCTGGCCGCGGGCCAGGTGCCAGCGCGCCTGCTGCGCCGCCGGCAACAGGTCGGGCTGCTGCGTGCCCAGCGCCTGCAGTGCGGCGGCCGGCTGCTTGTCGGCCAACGCCAGTTCCGCCCCCAGCAGGGCATGGCGCTGGCGGCTGGCGCCGCTCAGCTGGCGCGCCTGCACCTGCGGCAGCAGCATGCGCGCGCGCGCATCGTCGTTGGCCTCGTGCCAGGCGAAGGCGGCATCGGCCAGCAACTGTGCCTTTGCGGCGCCGCGGACCAGCGCGGCTTCGGCTTCCAGCTGCTGCGCGGCTTCGCGCGGTTTGCCCTGTTCGAGCAGGGCGATGGCGGCCTGCTGCCCCGGCGAGGTGGTCGGTGCCGGGCCGGTGGTGGCGCAAGCGGCCAACAGCAGCAGCGACAGGGACAGGGCGGTGATCCGTGCGGCGGGCTTGTTCATTCGGGGTCCGTTCAACGGCACGCGGCGGCGCCGGGTGGGTGACACGGTAGGATTCTACCCTTGCCCATGGAAAAGCCGATGATGCCCGCCGCCCCCGCCACCCTGTACGTTGTCGCCACCCCGATCGGCAACCTTGCCGACCTGAGTCCGCGCGCGCAGGAGGTACTGCGGTCGGTGGCCGCGATCTGCGCCGAGGACACGCGCCATACCGGTCAGCTGCTCTCGCACTTCGGCATCAGCCGGCCGCTGGTGGCGCTGCACGACCACAACGAGGAGGCGATGGCCGAGCGCGTGGTGGCGCGCCTGCTCGGCGGTGAATCGATGGCGGTGGTGAGCGACGCCGGTACCCCGCTGGTCAGCGACCCCGGCTTCCGCCTGGTGCGCGCGGCGCGTGCGGCCGGGGTGAAGGTCAGCCCGGTGCCCGGCGCCTGCGCGGCGATCGCCGCCTTGAGCGTGGCCGGCCTGCCCAGCGACCGGTTCGTGTTCGAGGGCTTCCTGCCGGCCAAGGCCGCGGCCCGGCGCGAACGCCTGCAGCGCCTGGCCGGTGAAACCGGCACCCTGGTGTTCTACGAATCCTCGCACCGCATCGCCGAATCGCTGGCCGACATGGCCGCCGCGTTCGGCGATGAACGCCCGGCGGTGGTCGCGCGCGAACTGACCAAGCTGTTCGAAACCGTGCTCGACGGCACCCTGGCGCAGCTGCGCGCGGCGGTCGACGCCGACGACAACCAGCGCAAGGGCGAGTTCGTGGTGATGGTGCAGGGCGCGGCCGACGACGAAGCGGCGAAGATCGCCGAAGGCCGCCGGCTGCATGCCCGGCTCAAGGAACACCTGCCGCCGTCCACCGCGGCCAAGCTCGCCGCCGAACTGAGCGGCGCGCCGCGCAAGCTGCTGTACGGCGGTTGATGCCGCGCCCTGGCACGGGCGCGGACATGGCCGGGCGCGGGTGGGGCGCCGCCTGCTGCCCGGGGCCGGGGCAGTCGCCGCGGCGACAGGCCGCGCATGCCGGGACCTGAAGTCTGTCCGGCGGACTTTCGCGGTAATGCCCGCAGCGCTGCCGCCAGCACGTACAATGCGCGCGGCGGAGTCGGCCGGACAGTCGCGTCGTTCCTTCGGGAACGCCGAGGAAAGTCCGGGCTCCACAGGGCAAGGTGCCAGGTAACGCCTGGGCGGCGCGAGCCGACGGAAAGTGCAACAGAAAGATACCGCCTACGTCTCCTTCGGGAGGCCGGTAAGGGTGAAATGGTGCGGTAAGAGCGCACCGCGAGTCCGGTAACGGACCGGCACGGCAAACCCCACCTGGAGCAAGACCAAATAGGGACCTAATGGCGTGGCCCGCGTCGGGTCCGGGTAGGTTGCTCGAGCGTCACGGTGACGTGGCGCCTAGAAGAATGACTGTCCACGACAGAACCCGGCTTACAGGCCGGCTCCGCCGCTTTTCCCGCCTGCTGGCGGGAAAAGCCCCACAGTTTTGTACCGCGGAGGCGGTACAAAACTGTGGGCCCCGGGCCCTTTGCCCTCCACAACCCCGCGCCTGTCGGCGCGCCCCCTTTACTAAAGGGGGCTGTGGCTCCGGTTGCATGGCTTTGCTCGCTTCGCATCGCGTCTGGCAGGCGTAGGAGCGGTCTGATCCTTGCGCTGGTCGTGGTGTGGAGCCGCTGCTGCGGTTGCATGGCTTTGCTCGCTTCGCATCGCGTTCGGCCGGCGTAGAAGCGGGCTGATCCTTGTGCTGGTCGTGGTCTGGAGCTGCTGCTCCGGTGGCATGGCTTTGCTCGCTTCGCGTCGCGTCGGGCAGGCGTAGGGGCGGGCTGGTCCTTGCGCTGGTCGTGGTCTGGAGTCGCTGCGCCGGTGGCATGGCTTTGCTCGCTTCGCGTCGCGTCTGGCAGGTGTAGAAGCGGGCTGGTCCTTGCGCTGGTCGTGGTGTGGAGCTGCTGCTCCGGTGGCATGGCTTCGCTCGCTTCGCGTGGCGTCGGGCAGGTGTTGAAGCGGCCTGATTCTTGCGCTGGTCATGATGGGGGCGTTGCTTCGAAGGCATGGCTTGCCCGCGTCGCAGCGGGGCGGGTGCGTGGGGCGATACGCGTGCGGCGGTGTGGTCAGGGCGTGATATCCAGCCGGCTGTGGCCCAGGAACACGCCTTGCGGGCCGAAGCGGCGTTCGGCGATGTAGCCGTGGCCGTCGTGGTCGATCGCGATCACGGTGCTGGCGCGGGTGCCGTAGTCCTGGCCGCGGATGAAGGCGGCCGACAGCTGGCGCTCCAGCGGCAGGGCGATGCCGGTCGCCGGCAGTTCGGCGTCGTCCGGGCGCCATTCGTCGGCGAGCGCGGCCCACAGGTCGTCCAGCGGCGGGTCGTCCCGTCCCAGCCAGTCCCCCAGCGCGGCCGCCAGGCGCCGGGTTTTCGGCCACGGCGCGTCGAGCGCGCCGTTGGACATGCCGTGCACGCCCGGTGCCAGGGTCTGCCGTGCCGGCGGGTGGTTGCCCAGGTAGTGGCAGCCGTCGGCGTCGGCCAGCAGCAGGTTGAACGGCGCGTAGTCGCCGGCCTGGGCCGCCAGCCGCTCGACCTGCCCGGCCGCGGAGGGGCCGGCGCCGGCCAGATAGTCGGCCACCAGGGCGCCGCGCGATGGTCCGCCGCTGGCGGCGCCGGGGTCGCGCACATTGGTGATCACCGCAACGCGGCCGTTGCCGCCGATGCCCATCCAGGTGCCGCCCGAGCGCAGGTCGCGGCCGGCGACCACGTCCTCGTGCGGCGCCGGCCAGCGCGCCAGTGCCGCGCTTGGGCGGGTGTGGAACTCGTCGCGGTTGCCTGCCATGAACAGGCGCCAGCGGGGGTGGGAATTCCAGGCGAGCGCGACCAGGCACATGGCGCCAGTGTGCCTGCCTGCGCGGGTCGCGGCCACGGCGCGCTGAATGGTGGGGCTGCCCGGGCGGCGTTTTCACGCGGCTTCCACACGACTGAATTTCCTTGAAATCTCAAAATTTGAGACGAAACAGCAACTTGTGGATAAAGTTTGAACAAGTCTCTAAAGATCGGCGCAAGCCCTTGATGCGAATGACGATTTTGCCCGCTAAAAGTTGTTGACAAGCCTTCGCCCGCTGCTAAGGTGGTCATCCGAGGGAAAACCGGGTTTTTTGTGGTTTTCCGTGGTTCAATGACCGCCCAGGCGACATCAGGCACTGAAGGTAGAGACGGCGTGTTTCAAGGCGAGACGGCCATCACGGTTGACGACAAGGGACGCATGGCGGTGCCCACCGCCTACCGCGACCTGGTCGCGCGTGCCAGCGGCAACCGCCTGGTGCTGACCTACAACCCGTTCGAAGCCGGGTGCCTGTGGCTGTACGCCGAGCAGGAGTGGGAGCGGGTGCGCGACGACGTGATGGCCAAGCCCAACACCCAGCGCGTGGTGCGCACCCTGCAGCAGAAACTTGTCGGCTCGGCCGCCCATCTGGAACTGGATGGCAATGGCCGCATCAGCCTGCCGTCGAGCCACCGCAACGCGGTCGGCATCGAGAAGAAGGCGGTGCTGATGGGCATGGGCGACAAGTTCGAACTATGGAGCGAGCAAGCGCATCGCGCACTGATCCAGCAGACGTTGTCTGACGAGGATCTGGGCGATGGGCTGCTCGATCTGAAGTTGTGAGCCGGGGTGCCCGGGTGCGCGGTCAAGCGCAGGCCGGTCACCCTCCGGTGTCGCAGCCGCCGGCGGCTCACCTGCCGGTGCTGTACACCCAGGTCCTGCAGGGCCTGAGGGTGATCGAGGACGGTACCTATCTGGACGGCACGTTCGGCCGTGGCGGCCACGCCGGCGGCGTGCTGCGCCAGCTCGGCGCGCATGGCCGCCTGCTGGTGATGGACAAGGATCCGGAAGCCATCGCCGTGGCCGAGCGCGATTTCGCGCCGGACCCGCGCGTGGCGATCCATCGCGGCAGCTTCGCCGACCTGCTGGGCTGGAGCGAGACCGCTGCCGGCCTAGATGGCGTGCTGTTCGACCTGGGCGTGTCCTCGCCGCAGCTGGACGTGGCCGAGCGCGGTTTCAGTTTCGGCAAGGACGGTCCGCTGGACATGCGCATGGACCCGGACGCGGGCGAAAGCGCGGCGCAGTGGCTCAACCGCGCCGAGGAGCGCGAGATCGCCGACGTGCTGTGGACCTATGGCGAGGAGCGGCAGAGCCGCCGCATCGCCCGCGCCATCGTCCAGTACCGCAGCGCCAGGCAGCCGTTCGCGCGCACCGCCGAACTGGCCGAGCTGATCGCGTCGGTGATGCCGCGCGGCAAGGACAAGATCCACCCGGCCACGCGCAGCTTCCAGGCCATCCGCATCCACATCAACCGCGAGCTGGCCGACCTGGAGGCCGGGCTGGACGCGGCGCTGGCGCGGCTCAAGCCCGGTGGCCGGCTGGCGGTGATCAGCTTCCATTCGCTGGAAGACCGCATCGTCAAGCAGTTCATGAACCGCCACGCCAAGGCGCCGCCGAGCAACCGCCGGCTGCCGGAAGTGCAGGCGTTCGTGCCGACCCTGGACCTGGTCGGTGGCGCCATCAAGGCCGCGGACGACGAGCTGGCGGCCAATCCGCGCGCGCGCAGCGCGGTGCTGCGGGTGGCGGAAAAGCGCGCGCCGGCCACCGCCGGAGGCACCGCATGAGCCGGCTGCTGCTGGTGGTGCTGCTGGCCTGCACGATCGCCTCGGCGATCGGCGTGGTGTTCATGCGCCACCGCCATCGCCAGCTGTTCGTGGAGCTGTCGCGGCTGGAGCACGCGCGCGACGAACTCAATATCGAATTCGGCCGCCTGCAGCTGGAGCAGGCCACCCTGGCCCAGGCCACCCGCGTGGACCAGGAGGCGCGCGGGCGCCTGGGCATGAAGTTCCCGGAAGCCGGTGACATCGTGGTGGTGCGGCCATGAGCACGCGCCAGGACACCCGTTGCGCATGGCGACGCCGCCCGCAGGGTGGCGCGGGGCTGGTTTGTGCCCCTGCAAAACCGGCATTCCCGCCATCCATGGCGGCCAGGGGTGCGCGATGAACGCCCCCCGCCGCAACCGCAACCGCAGCCAGTTCAACCTGCGCAGCCGCATGCTGATGGTCGGCGCGGGCCTGGGCCTGTGTGCGGTGACCCTGGTCGGCCGCGCCGCTTACGTGCAGCTGGTCAACAGCGATTTCTACCAGCGCCAGGGCGAAGCGCGTTACCTGCGCGAAGTGCCCATCGCCACCTCGCGCGGCATGATCACCGACCGAAATGGCGAGCCGGTGGCGGTGTCCACCCCGGTCGCCTCGATCTGGGTCAACCCGCAGGAGCTGCTGCGCGCGCCCGGGCGCATCCCCGAGCTGGCGCAGGCGCTGTCGCTGCCGGTGGACGAGCTGACCGCCAAGCTCACGCAGAAGGCCGACAAGGAGTTCATGTACCTGCGCCGGCGCATGAACCCGGACGTGGCCGAGCAGATCGTCGCGCTGAAGATTCCCGGCGTGTTCGCGCAGCGCGAGTTCCGCCGCTATTACCCGCAGGGCGAGGCGATGGCCCACGTGCTGGGCTTCACCAACATCGACGACCACGGCCAGGAAGGGCTGGAGCTGGCGTTCGACGAATGGCTGCGCGGCAAGCCCGGCGCCAAGAAGGTGATCCGCGACCGCAAGGGCGCGATCGTGGAGAGCATCGACCTGGTGCGCGCCGCCGAGCCCGGCAAGGACCTGACCCTCAGCATCGACCGGCGCATCCAGTTCCTGGCCATGCGCGAGCTGCGCAACGCGGTCACCGCCAATGAAGCCGCCGGCGGTTCCATCGTGATCATGGACGTGGCCACCGGCGAGATCCTGGCCATGGCCAACCTGCCGACCTACAACCCGAACTCGGTCAGCGGGGCGACCCCGGATGCGCGCCGCAACCGCGCCGTGACCGATCTGGTCGAGCCGGGTTCGACGATGAAGCCGCTGACCATCGCCACCGCGCTGCAGCACCGCGTGGTCACCCCGGACACCATCATCGACACCAACCCCGGCTACCTGTCGCTGGGGCGCTATACGATCCGCGACGTGCCGCGCAACAACGGCGTGCTCAACGTCACCGGGGTGATCACCCGCAGCTCCAACATCGGCGCGGCCAAGATCGTGGCGCGGCTGCCGGACCAGACCTTCTACGACGCGGTGCGCGCCTTCGGTTACGGCGTGGCGCCGCACAGCGGCTTCCCGGGCGAATCGGCCGGCGTGGTGCCGTCGCCGGGCAGCCCGGGCTGGTACGGCACCACCAAGACCACCATGTCCTACGGCTACGGCCTGTCGGTGACGCCGCTGCAGATCGCGCAGGCCTACTCGGCGCTGGCCAACGGCGGCCGCGTGATCCAGCCGACCTTCGTCAAGGGCCAGCACAACGAAGCGCGCCAGGTGATCGAACCGGCGGTCGCGCAGGAAGTGGTGCGGATGATGGAGACGGTGGTGACCCAGGGCGGTGCTAAGCAGGCGGCGATCCTGGGTTACCACGTTGCCGGCAAGACCGGTACCGCGCGCAAGAACGGCCCCAACGGCTACGAACGCGGCCACTACAACCTGCTGTTCGCCGGCGTGGTGCCGGCCACCAACCCGCGCTTCGCCGCGGTGATCGTGGTCAACGACCCGCGCGGCAGGCTGCAGTACGGCGGCCTGGTGTCCGCGCCGGTGTTCCACCACGTGATGGAGGGCACCCTGCGGCTGATGGACGTGCCGCCGGACGACATCCAGTCGTGGCTGGCGGCACAGGCCGCGGGCAAGGTCGGTGGCAACCCGCTCCACAACCCGGCGATGCTGCCGGTGCCGCAGGACCCGGCCGAGCCCAACATCGACGCCGAGTTCAACGCCGCCATTCCCACCGCCACCGCGCCGCAGCCGGCCACGCCGGAGGTGCGCCAGTGAGCCGCACGATGCCGCTTTCGCAGCTGCTGCCCGACCTGGCCCTGGCCCGTGATCCGCAGATCGGCGGGCTGGTGCTGGACTCGCGCCAGGTGCGCCCCGGCGATGCCTTCGTCGCCATCGCCGGTTTCGGCGCGCATGGGCTGGGCTTCGTCGAGCAGGCCCGGGCCGCCGGCGCCAGCGCCATCCTGTTCGACCCGCCGGCGCCGGCGGAACTGCCGGCACCGGCCGATGCCATCGCCGTGCCCGGCCTGCGCCGGCGCATGGGCGCGATGGCCGACCAGTTCCACGGCCACCCGTCGCGCGCGATGACCATGGTCGGCGTGACCGGCACCAACGGCAAGACCTCGACCGTGCAGCTGCTGTCGCAGGCCTGGCACCTGCTGGGCATCCGCAGCGGCAGCATCGGCACGCTCGGCGTCGGCCTGTACGGCGACGTGGTGCCGACTGGCTTCACCACGCCGCTGGTGCTGCAGATGCATGAAGTACTGGCGCGGCTGCGCGACCAGGGCGCGCAGGCGGTGGCGATGGAAGTCAGCTCGCATGCGCTGGACCAGGGCCGCGTCGATGCCGTGCATTACGACGTGGCGGTGTTCACCAATCTCACCCGCGACCATCTGGACTACCACGGCGACATGGCCAGCTACGGCGCGGCCAAGGCGCGGCTGTTCCACCGCGACGGGCTGAAGGCGGCGGTCATCAACCTGGATGACGCGTTCGGCCGCGAACTGGTCGGCACGCTCGCCAGTGGCGTGCGCGCCATCGGCGTGAGCTCGACCGGGCAGGCCGGCGCCACGGTCCGTGCCGAGGCCCTGGTGCTGGACGGGCAGGGCATCGGCTTCGACCTGGTGATCGGCGGCGAGCGCCACCCGCTGCGCTCGCCGCTGCTGGGCCGCTTCAACGTCGACAACCTGCTGGCGGTGGCCGGCGCGCTGCACGCGCTGGGCCAGCCGGCGGCGACCATCGCCGGCGTGCTCGGCCGGCTGCAGCCGATCCGCGGCCGCATGAACCGCCTCGGCGGGCAGGGCGAGCCGACCGTGGTCATCGATTACGCGCACACCCCAGATGCGCTGGAGCAGGCGCTGCGCAGCCTGCACGGCCACCTCGACGGCCGCCTGCTGTGCGTGTTCGGCTGCGGTGGCGAGCGCGATACCGGCAAGCGTCCGCAAATGGCGGCCATCGCCCAGGCCCATGCCGACGTGGTGTTCGTCACCGACGACAACCCGCGCGGCGAGGATGGCGACGGCATCGTCGCCGACATCATGGCCGGCTTCGCCGCGCACGCCGAAGCGGCGCGCCGGCCCACCGAAATACACGTACAGCGCGACCGTGCGCGCGCCATCGGCGCGGCCATCGCCCAGGCCGGCCCCGGCGACATCGTGCTGGTCGCCGGCAAGGGGCACGAGCCCTACCAGGAGATCGCAGGCATCAAGCATCCATTCGACGACACCGACGTCGCCTCGCGCGCGCTGGCCAACCGCCGCCAGGGCGTGCGCGCCACGCACGGCTCCAACGACGGCCAGACCGCGGGAGGTGCCCGATGAAGCGCACCCCGTTGTCGCTGATCGCGCACTGGGCCGGCGGCGAACTGCATGGCGAGGATGCGAGCATCGACGCCATCGGCAACGACAGCCGCACGCTGGCGCCGGGCAGCCTGTACCTGGCCCTGCGCGGCGAGCGCTTCGACGGCCATGATTTCGCCGCCAGCGCCGTGGACAACGGCGCCAGCGCACTGCTGGTCGAGCGCCTGCTGCCGCTGGACGTGCCGCAGGTGGTGGTCGCCGACGCCGAACGCGCGCTGGCCCGGATCGCCACCGCGATGCAGCGCGACCGCGGCACCCGCGTGTTCGCCATCACCGGCAGCAACGGCAAGACCAGCGTCAAGACCCTGCTGCTGGCCATCCTGCAGCACGTGGCGATGGTCGAGGGCCGCCAGGTCTACGCCACCCCGGGCAACCGCAACAACGAGATCGGCATGCCGCTGGCGGTGATCGACGCGCCGGAAGACGCCGATTTCGCGATCTACGAGATGGGCACCGGCAAGCCGGGCGACATCGCCTACCTGACCGCTATCGCCGCGCCGGACGTGGCACTGGTCAACAACGTCGCGCCCGCGCACCTGGAGCGCATGGGCAGCCTGCTGGAGATCGCCAACACCAAGGCGGCGGTCTACGACGACCTGCGCGAAGGCGGGGTGGCCGTGGTCAACGCCGACGACGCGTTCGCACCGTTCTTCGCCGAGCGTGCCGGCGCCCATCGCGTGCTCCGCTTCGGCCTGGAGGCCAGCGCCGACGTCACCGCCAGCGCCATCGTGCTGGCCGAAGCCGGTTCGCGTTTCCGCCTGCACGCGCCGCAGGGCGAGGCCGAGGTGGCGCTGCAGCTGCCGGGCCGGCACAACGTGCTCAATGCGCTGGCCGCCGCATCGCTGGCGCTGGCCGCCGGCATCGCCCTGCCGCGGGTGGCCGAGGGCCTGGCGCAGGCGCGCCCGGTGGCTGGCCGCCAGGTCGCGCATGTGCTGCCCGGCGGCGCGGTGCTGGTCGACGACAGCTACAACGCCAACCCGGGCTCGCTGGCCGCGGCGATCGCCGCGCTGGCCGCCGGCAAGGAAGACGCCTGGCTGGTGCTGGGCGACATGCGCGAGCTCGGCCCCGATGCCGAGGCGCTGCATGCGCAGGCCGGCCGCCGCGCGCGCGAAGCCGGGCTCAAGCGGCTGTATGCGCTGGGGCCGCTGAGCGCCGCCGCCGCCGCCGCGTTCGGCGAGGGCGGGCGCCATTTCGACAGCCACGCCGCGCTCGCCGCGGCGCTGGAAACCGACCTTCATGCTGGCGTGCGGTGCCTGGTCAAGGGCTCGCGCGGCAGCGCCATGGACAAGATCGTGACCGCGCTGCTCAAGCGTGGCGAGGACACACCGCATGTTGCTTGAACTGGCCCGTTGGCTGCAGCAGCTGGACGACCTGTTCCGGTTGTTCAACTACCTCACCTTCCGCGGCATCCTCGCCGCGCTGACCGCGCTCGGCCTGTCGCTGTGGCTGGGGCCGGCGGCGATCCGCCGCCTGGCGCAGCTCAAGGGCGGGCAGCCGATCCGCAAGGACGGCCCGCAGTCGCACTTCTCCAAGGCCGGTACCCCGACCATGGGCGGCGGCCTGATCCTGCTGTCGGTGCTGCTGTCGGTGCTGCTGTGGGGCGACCTGCGCAACCGCTACGTGTGGCTGGTGATGGCGGTGATGCTGTGTTTCGGCGCCATCGGCTGGTACGACGACTGGATCAAGATCGCCAGGCGCGACCCCAACGGCCTGAAGTCGCGCTGGAAATACCTGCTGCAGTCGATCTTCGGCCTCGGCGCCGGCCTGTTCCTGTTCCATACCGCCGACGTGCCGGCGGCGCTGACCCTGTACATCCCGATGTTCAAGGCCATCGCGCTGCCGCTGGCCGGTATCAGCTTCGTCGCCATCGCCTACTTCTGGATCGTCGGCTTCTCCAACGCGGTCAACCTGACCGACGGCCTGGACGGGCTGGCGATCATGCCGACCGTGCTGGTCGCCTGCGCGCTGGGCGTGTTCGCCTACGCCTCGGGCAACGCGGTGTTCTCCAGCTACCTGCAGATCCCGCAGATCCCCGGGGCGGGCGAGCTGGTCATCATCTGCGCGGCGATCGCCGGCGCCGGGCTCGGTTTCCTGTGGTTCAACACCTACCCGGCCATGGTGTTCATGGGTGACGTCGGCGCGCTGGCGCTGGGCGCGGTGCTGGGCACCATCGCGGTGATCGTGCGCCAGGAGCTGGTGCTGGTGGTGATGGGTGGCGTGTTCGTGATCGAGACGCTGTCGGTGATGATCCAGGTGGCCAGCTTCAAGCTGACCGGCAAGCGCGTGTTCCGGATGGCGCCGATCCACCACCACTTCGAACTCAAGGGCTGGCCCGAGCCGCGGGTGATCGTGCGCTTCTGGATCATCTCGGTGGTGCTGGTGCTGATCGGCCTGGCGACGCTGAAGGTGCGCTGATGGACGATACCGCGCGCCAGGCAACCCGGCTCGAAGCGATCGGCGGCCACTACGACAAGTGGCTGCTGGGCGCGGCCGTGGCGCTGGCGTCGCTGGGCATCGTGATGGTCGCCTCCAGCTCCATCGCGCTCACCCAGAGCCCGTTCTACTACCTGACCCGGCACCTGGTGTTCATCGGCATCGGCGTGGCGCTGGCGGCGGTGGCGATGCGGGTCGAGCTGCGCGACGTCGAGAAGTACAACCACCTGCTGCTGCTGGGCTGCTTCGCGCTGCTGGTGGTGGTGTTCGTGCCCGGCCTGGGCAGCACCGTCAACGGCGCGCGCCGCTGGATCAACCTGGGCGTGTCCAAGTTCCAGACGGTCGAGGCGGTCAAGGTGCTGTACATCATCTGGCTGTCCAGCTACCTGGTGCGCTTCCGCGACGAGGTCAACGCCACCTGGCAGGCGATGCTCAAGCCGGTGGGCGTGGTCGGCGTGCTGGTGGTGCTGCTGTTGCTGCAGCCGGACTTCGGTTCGTCGATGCTGCTGCTGGGCATCACCACCTGCATGCTGGTGCTGGGCGGCGCGCAGCTCAAGCGCATCGTGCTGCCGGTGCTGCTGATGCTGCCGGCGCTGGTGCTGCTGGTGATCTTCGAGCCGTACCGCATGCGCCGCGTGACCTCGTTCATGGACCCGTGGGAAGACCAGCTGGGTTCGGGCTACCAGCTGTCCAACGCGCTGATGGCGATCGGCCGCGGCGAATGGACCGGGGTGGGCCTGGGCGCGTCCATCCAGAAGCTCAACTACCTGCCCGAGTCGCATACCGACTTCATCTTCTCGGTGATCGCCGAGGAGCTGGGCTTCGCCGGCGTGTGCACGATCATCGCGCTGTACGCGCTGCTGGTCGGCCGTGCGTTCTGGCTGGGCATGCGCTGCATCGAGATGCGCCGCCACTTCTCCGGCTACATCGCCTTCGGCGTGGGCCTGTGGATCGGCCTGCAGACCTTCGTGTCGATCGGCGTGAACCTGGGCATGCTGCCGACCAAGGGCCTGACCCTGCCGCTGATCTCCTCCGGCGGTTCCAGCGTGATGATGACCTGCGTGGCGGTCGGCGTGCTGCTGCGCGTGTCGTGGGAATACAACCGCGCGGTGCGCCGCCAGGAAGTGCGCGATGACGCCGACGTGGCCGACGTGCCGGCGGACGCCGCCGCGCAGCCGGCCGAGCCGGCCACTGCCAGCGCGATCGCCGCGGCCATGCAGGCCGGTGCCGCGCGCGGCACCAGCCGCATGCAGCAGCGGGTCGAACCGACCTTCGGGAGGATCGCGTGATGACGCAACCCTCGCAGCATCCTTCGCAGCCGCAGGCGGCGACGCCAGCGCAAGGCACCCCGCGGCCGGTGCTGATCATGGCCGGTGGCACCGGCGGGCACATCTTCCCGGGGCTGGCCGTGGCGCGGGTGCTGCGCGGGCGTGGCATCCCGGTGACCTGGCTCGGCGCCGAGGGCGCGATGGAAACCCGGCTGGTGCCGCAGCACGGCATCGCCATCGACACGCTGGCGATCTCCGGCCTGCGCGGCAAGGGCAAGCTGGCGCTGCTGGCGGCGCCGCTGCGGGTGCTGCGCGCGATCCGCGCCGCCGGCTTCATCCTGCGCGAGCGCAACCCGCGCGCGGTGGTGGCGTTCGGCGGCTTCGCCTCCGGGCCCGGCGGCATGGCGGCGCGCCTGCACGGGCTGCCGTTGCTGGTGCACGAACAGAACCGCGCGCCGGGCATGACCAACCGCATCCTGTCGCGCTTCGCGCGGCGCCTGCTGACCGGCTTCCCCGGCAGCTTCGCCAGCGGCGAAGAGGTCGTCGGCAACCCGGTGCGCGCCGAGATCGCCGCGCTGCCGGCGCCGGAGCAGCGCCTGGCCGGCCGCAGCGGCCCGATGCGGGTGCTGGTGCTGGGCGGCAGCCAGGGGGCGCGCGCGCTCAACAACGCGGTGCCCAAAGCGCTGGCCGCGTTGGCCGGCAGCGTCGCCATCGAGGTCTGGCACCAGTGCGGCGAAAAGCTGCTCGACGAGGCGCGCCGGTCCTACCGCGATGCCGGCGTCGACGGCCGCGTCGATGCCTTCATCCAGGACATGGCCGCGGCCTATGCCTGGGCCGACCTGGTGGTGTGCCGTTCCGGCGCGTCGACCCTGGCCGAACTGTGCGCGGTGGGCGTCGGCAGCGTGCTGGTGCCGTTCGCCGCGGCGGTCGACGACCACCAGACCCGCAACGCCGAATACCTGGTCGAGCGCGGCGCCGCCGAACTGCTGAAGCAGGACGACGCGCTGGCCACCCACCTGGAGGGCGTGCTGCGCGCGCTCGCCGCCACTCCCGCCCGACGCATGCAGATGGCCCAGGCCGCGCGCGCGCTGGCCAAGGCCGATGCGGCCGAACGCATCGCCGACATCATCCTCGAGGAAGCAGCATGAACACGGCACCGCGCACCCGCGCCCGCCTCGCCGGAGGCCGCGCATGATCCGCCGCCTCCACGACACCACCGACCTGGTCCGGGCGTTCCCGCGGGTGCATTTCGTCGGCATCGGCGGCACCGGCATGAGCGGCATCGCCGAGGTGATGCTGACCCTGGGCTATGAAGTCTCCGGCTCGGACAATGCCGACAACGCCGCCACCCGCCGCCTGGCACGGCTGGGCGCGCGGGTGATGCGCGGACACTCCGCCGCCAACGTGCTCGGCACCGACTGCGTGGTGGTCTCCAGTGCCATCCGCGAAGACAACCCGGAACTGATGGAGGCGCGCAGCCAGCGCATCCCGATCATGCCGCGCGCGGCGATGCTGGCCGAGCTGATGCGCTTCCGCCGCGGCATCGCCGTGGCCGGCACCCACGGCAAGACCACCACCACCTCGCTGACCGCCGCGGTGCTCAGTGAAGGCGGGCTGGACCCGACCTTCGTGATCGGCGGGCAGCTGCTGGCCGCCGGCGCCAACGCCAAGCTCGGCGGCGGGCAATGGCTGGTGGCCGAAGCCGACGAGAGCGACGGCAGCTTCCTGCGGCTGAATCCGCTGGTGGCGGTGATCACCAACATCGACGCCGACCACCTGGAGAACTACGGCAACGACTTCGCCCGGGTGCAGGCGGCGTTCGCCGAGTTCCTGCAGCGGCTGCCGTTCTACGGGCTGGCGGTGCTGTGCATCGACGATCCGGAAGTGGCCGCGCTGGCCACGCAGACCCCGCGCCACGTCATGACCTACGGCATGAGCGGCAACGCCGACGTGCGCGCCGAGGACGTGGAGCAGGATGGCGCGCGCATGCGCTTCACCCTGCGCCTGCCCGAAGGCAGCAGCGTGCCGGTGACGCTGGCATTGCCGGGCCGCCACAACGTGCTCAACGCGCTGGCCGCCGCCGCCATCGGCTGGCAGCTGGGCGTGGCGCCGGAAACGATCGCCGCCGCGCTGGAGAAGTTCGAGGGCGTGGGCCGCCGCTTCAACGACCTGGGCGTGGTCACCACCGCCAAGGGCGCCCGGGTGCGGTTGATCGACGACTACGGCCACCACCCGCGCGAGCTGGCCGCGGTGTTCGCCGCCGCCCGTGGTGGCTGGCCCGCGCAGCGGCTGGTGGTGGCGTTCCAGCCGCACCGCTACAGCCGTACCCGCGACCAGTTCGACGCGTTCGCCGCGGTGCTGTCGGAAGTCGATGCGCTGGTGCTGAGCGAGGTCTACCCGGCCGGCGAGGCGCCGATCCCGGGTGCCGATTCGAAGTCGCTGGCCCGCGCCATCCGCGCCCGCGGCCGCAGCGAGCCGGTGGTGGTCGGGCATGCGCACGACCTGGTGTCGGTGCTGCCGGACGTGCTGCGCGACGGCGACCTGCTGCTGATGATGGGCGCCGGCGACATCGGCCACGTCGCCCAGCAGATCGCCAGCGGCGGTTTCCAGGAGGCGCGGGACGAATGAAGCCCTGCCTGCTTCCGCTGATGCGCACCCCGCTCGTGGCCGGCAACGGCCGCGGCGCGGTGCCGTCGCGCGGAACCGCCAGGACCGGCGGGGGGCGCGCATGAGCGCGTTGCTGCGCATCCTCGCCTGGCTGCTGGCCATCGCCCTGGTGGCGTTGCCGGTGGTCGCGGTGCTCAACGGCTGGGTCGGCGCCGAGCGCTGGCCGTTGACCCGGCTGCGCGTGCACGGCGAGTTCAAGCGCGTGCCCGGCGAGGAGCTGCGCAAGGCGCTGCTGCCGTATGCCCGCGCCGGCTACTTCGCGGTCAAGCTGCAGGATGCGCAGCACGCGGTGGAGCGGCTGCCCTGGGTGGAGAGCGCGCAGGTGCGCAAGCAGTGGCCCGACGTGCTCGAGGTGAGCGTGGTCGAACACAAGCCGTTCGCGCGCTGGGGCAAGGACCGGCTGCTGTCCGAACAGGGGCGGCTGTTCGCCACCCCGCACGGGCTGGAAAACGCGCCGTTGCCCGAGCTCGATGGCCCGGACAGCAAGACCGCCGAGGTGGTCGAGCTCTACAACGACTCGCGCGCGCTGTTCGCACCGGTGGGCATCGACGTGCGGCGGGTGGCGATGGACGCGCGCGGCAGCTGGTCGCTGGCGCTGGACAACGGCACCGAAGTCATCGTCGGCCGCGACGATGCGCGCTCGCGGCTGGGCCGCTTCGTGCGCGTGCTGCCCCAGTTCACCCGCACCCAGGTGCCGATCGTGCGCGCCGACCTCCGCTACACCAACGGTTTCACGCTGAGCTGGGGAACTCCGCCGCCGGCAGCAAAGCAGACGCAGGACAGGACATGAATCGCAAGGGTGACAAATCACTGATCGTCGGCCTCGACATCGGCACCTCCAAGGTGGTGGCGCTGGTGGGCGAGTATTCGCCGGGCAGCCCGATCGAGGTGATCGGCATCGGTTCGCATGAATCGCGCGGGCTCAAGCGCGGCGTGGTGGTCGACATCGAATCGACGGTGCAGTCGATCCAGCGCGCGATCGAGGAGGCCGAACTGATGGCCGGCTGCGAGATCCGCTCGGTCTACGCGTCGATCTCCGGCAACCACGTGCAGTGCCGCAATTCGCAGGGCATCACCCCGATCCGCGAGGGCGAGGTGACCTGGGGCGACCTGGACCGGGTGCTGGAGGCGGCCAAGGCGGTGGCGATCCCGGCCGACCAGAAGATCCTGCATGCGATCCCGCGCGAATACGTGCTGGACGACTCGCAGGAAGGCATCCGCAACCCGGTCGGCATGACCGGCGTGCGCCTGGAGGTGCACGCGCACCTGGTGGTCTGCGCGCAGTCGGCCGCGGCCAACATCAGCAAGTGCGTGCAGCGCTGCGGCCTGCAGGTGGACGACCTGGTGCTGTCCTCGCTGGCCTCCAGCGTGGCGGTGCTGACCGCCGACGAGCGCGAGCTCGGCGTGGTGATGGTGGACATCGGCGCCGGCACCACCGACATCGCGGTGTTCGTGCAGGGCGCGATCTGCCACACCGCCTCGCTGCCGATCGCCGGCGACCACGTCACCAACGACATCGCGCACATGCTGCGCACGCCGACCCCGGAAGCCGAGCAGATCAAGGTGCGCTACGCCTGCGCGCTGGCGCAGCTGGCCACCGCCGAGGAGAGCATCCAGGTGCCGTCGGTCGGCGACCGCCCGCCGCGGCGCATGCCGCGCGCCTCGCTGGCGCAGGCGGTGCAGGGCCGTTACGAGGAGATCTTCGAGATGGTGCAGGCCGAACTGCGCCGCTCGGGCTTCGAGGAAATGGTGCGCGCCGGCATGGTGCTCACCGGCGGCGCCTCGAAGATGGAAGGGGTGGTCGAACTGGCCGAGGAAATGCTGCAGATGCCGGTGCGCGTGGGCATCCCGCAGCACGTCACCGGGCTGGGCGAGGTGGTCGGCAACCCGGTGCACGCCACCGGCGTGGGCCTGCTGCTGATGGGCAGCCAGATCGAACACCCGCGGCGTCCGTCGCTGCCCACCGGGCGCGCCGGCACGCTGTTCAACAAATTGAAGAACTGGTTCCGCGGCGAGTTCTGACGCGGAACGGGCGGTAACGCCGGCCGCTGGCCGGTGATTGAAGCAGGGCGGTACCCCGTAGTGGCGCAGGCCACGCGGGATTCCAACGACAACTGCCGCAATGGCGGCGCGGTGACCAAGGGCAGGACGCCTGCGGGGCCACGCCAACGGAAGCGGTTATAACGAGGACATGGACATGGCACATTTCGAACTGATCGAGAAGATGGCACCCAATGCGGTGATCAAGGTGGTGGGCGTGGGCGGTGGCGGCGGCAACGCCGTGGCGCACATGGTCAACTCCAGCGTGGACGGCGTCGAGTTCATCACCGCCAACACCGATTCGCAGGCGATCAAGAACTGCGGCGCCAAGCTGCAGCTGCAGCTCGGCACCAACGTCACCAAGGGTCTTGGCGCCGGCGCCAATCCGGAAGTCGGCCGCCAGGCCGCGCTGGAAGACCGCGAGCGCATCATGGACGCGCTGCAGGGCGCGGACATGGTGTTCATCACCGCCGGCATGGGCGGCGGCACCGGCACCGGCGCCGCGCCGGTGGTGGCGCAGCTGGCCAAGGAGATGGGCATTCTGACCGTGGCCGTGGTCACCAAGCCGTTCCCGTTCGAGGGCCGCCGCCGCATGCAGGTCGCGCTCAAGGGCATCGAGGAACTGAGCCAGCACGTCGATTCGCTGATCACCATCCCCAACGAGAAGCTGATCACCGTGCTCGGCCGCAACGCCACCATGGTGCAGGCCTTCCGCGCCGCCAACGACGTGCTGCAGGGCGCGGTGCAGGGCATCGCCGACCTGATCGTGCGCCCGGGCCTGATCAACGTCGACTTCGCCGACGTGCGCACCGTGATGTCGGAAATGGGCCTGGCGATGATGGGCACCGGCACCGCCCGCGGCGACGACCGCGCCCAGGCCGCCGCCGAGGCCGCCATCCAGAACCCGTTGCTGGACGACGTGAACCTGGCCGGCGCCAACGGCATCCTGGTCAACATCACCGCCGGCCCGGACTTCACCATGAGCGAGTTCGACGAGATCGGCCGCACCATCGACGGCTTCGCCTCGGAAGACGCCACCGTGGTGGTCGGCACCGTGCTCGACCCGGACATGCAGGACGAAGTGCGGGTGACCGTGGTCGCCACCGGCCTGAACCGCGCCGTGGCCAAGAGCGCGCAGCGCCCGGGCGAGCGTGCGCCGATCAAGCTGGTGCGCAATGCCACCACCGGCCAGGCCGAGTTCGGCGGCGACTACGAAAGCCCGGCCGATGCCGTGGCCAAGGCCGTGGGCAGCTCGCTGGGCATGGGCCTGCGCCGCCCGAGTTCGGACACCGTGGCCGCGTCGGCCCCGGCGGCCGCACCGGCCGCGGCGGAACTGCCGAGCGACTACCTGGACATCCCGGCGTTCCTCCGCCGCCAGGCCGACTGACCGGCCGGTCGCCAGCGCCGGGCGTCCCCGATGGGACGCCTGCGGCGGGCGGCATGACCGGCAGGCGGTGAGTTGTCGTGGACGCCGGGGTTGTCCTCCCCGGTGGCAGCATCCATGTCCGTTGCTGCCGGGCCAGGATCGGCCCGGCGGCAGCTTCGCCTCCCCGGAGGAGGCGTGCCGGCCACGCGCCAGGGACGGATGTTGATGCGTGTTATTCTTGTTTGGTTATGGCCGCGCTCCGGGCGGTCCCTCCAGAACGTACCCCGATGATCCAGCAGCGCACCCTCAAGAACACGATCCGCGCCACCGGCGTCGGCCTGCACAGCGGCGACAAGGTCTACATGACCCTGCGTCCGGCACCGGTCGACCATGGCATCGTGTTCCGCCGCGTGGACCTGGACCCGGTGGTGGAAGTGCCGGCGCGCGCGGACCTGGTCACCGAAGTGACCCTGTGCACCGGCCTGACCTGCGAAGGCGCCAAGATCCAGACCGTCGAGCACCTGATGTCGGCCATGGCCGGGCTGGGCGTGGACAATGCCATCGTCGAGCTGTCCTCGGCCGAGCTGCCGATCATGGACGGTTCCTCGGGCCCGTTCGTGTTCCTGCTGCAGTCGGCCGGCATCGTCGAGCAGGCGGCGCCCAAGCGCTTCCTGCGCATCCTCAAGACCGTGGAAGTGCGCGACGGCGACAAGATCGCCCGCTTCGAACCGCACGAGGGCTACCGGCTGGGCTTCACCATCCAGTTCGACCACCCGATGATCCCGGCACGGCAGTCGCGGGTGGAGATCGACTTCTCCACCGCCGCCTACATCAAGGAAATCTCCCGCGCGCGCACCTTCGGCTTCATGCGCGACCTGGAGTACATGCGCGAGCGCAACCTGGGGCTGGGCGGCTCGATGGACAACGCCATCGTGCTGGACGAGTTCCGCGTGCTCAACGACGACGGCCTGCGCTATGCCGACGAGTTCGTGCGCCACAAGATCCTCGATGCGGTCGGTGACCTGTACCTGGCCGGGGGGCCGGTGCTGGGCGCCTACGAAGGCTACAAATCCGGCCACGCGCTCAACAACAAGCTGGTCCGTGCCCTGCTGGCCGATGCCAGTGCGTGGGAGTGGGCGTGCTTCGATTCGCCGGCCGCCGCCGACCCGATCGTGTACGAGGCGTTGGCCTACGCCTGAATGGGTGGCACGCCGACAGGCGTGGACAAAATGTGAATCCAGGCGCCGTTTCGGCCTGAATTTAACCATTAATTAACAAAACACTAACGCCTCCACTGCAAGTCGCGGCTAGGATTCCTGCCGGCTTGGTGCGGGGGTTCTTCGGGATGCCCGCCTGCGGTGGAGGAACGCCACCCGCATTCAGGAACGGGTGCCCTTCACATCCGCCAGACAAGCCAGGGCGTCGCGCAGGCCTTTGTGCGTGGCGGCCGTTACTGCGTGAGTACTGCGCTGGTCGTTTCGCACCGGGGAGGGTGCAGGCGCGGTGGCAGTCTTGACGGTCACCCGGGTGGCCTTCAGCCCGATGGATCGGGCCGCGTCGAGCAACTGGTTTTCGGCAAGCCTCACCTTGGCGTGCCAGACCGGCGATTCGACGAGAAAAACGAGGTGTTCGCCGTCCACATTGGCCAGCCGGCAACGGTTGCCCAGCGCAGGCGGCAGATGGGGGCGCAACTGCCGGTCCAGCGCATCGAGCCACAGGGCTCGCCGCAACGGGTTCCCGGTTTTGTCCGCCATCACCGCTTCCAGCGCCTGCTTGGGCGCGCTGCGGGAACGAACGCTGGATTTCGGCTCAGACATAAGAATTCTTCGATGGCATTCAAAAAGATCGTAATCAAAACACGGGGGCAGCAGGCAAAAACGCCGTTGGCGCGCCTGCAGGTGTTTTTCGAGGATAGGCCAAAGGCCCTGCTGGGCAGCGTGATGGGCCTGGGTTGCCTGGTCGGCGTGGGCCTTACCCTGGGCGTCGGCGCGGCCGGTGACGCGGCGTTGCGCGCGCAGGTCGAACGCCAGGAGCGCGAACTTGCCAAGGTGCAGGCCGACGCGCAGACCCAGGTCAACGCGCTGGCGGCGCGGCTGGGCGAGCTGCAGGCCCAGGCCACGCGCCTGAACGCGCTGGGCGAGCGCCTGACCCAGATGGGCAAGCTCGAGGACGGTGAGTTCGATTTCAACGAGACGCCCGGCCTGGGTGACGGCGATGCCGGCCCGGCGCAGGATATCCCGCTGAGCGCGGTCAACAGCGACTTACAGGTGCTGGAGCAGCGCTTTGCTGCTTCAGGCAGGCAGTTGTCGGTGCTCGAATCGCTGTTGTTCGACCACCAGCTGGAGCAGAACGCGGTGCCTTCGCGCATGCCGATCCGCAACAGCTACGTGACCTCCGGCTTCGGCACCCGTGCCGATCCGTTCGGCCGCGGTGCCGCCACCCACAAGGGCATGGACTTCCACGCCCGCGTCGGCGACCCGGTGACCGCGGTGGCCGAGGGCGTGGTCAGCTTCTCCGGGGTCAAGGGCGGCTACGGCAACGTGGTCGAGGTCGACCACGGCAATGGCTACAAGACCCTGTACGCGCACAATTCGCGGCTGAGCGTGCGCGAGGGCGATCTGGTCCGGGTCGGGCAGGAAGTGGCCAAGGCCGGCTCCACCGGGCGTTCCACCGGCGCGCACGTGCACTTCGAGGTGTGGCAGGACGGGCGCGTGGTCAACCCGCGCAAGTTCCTGGGCGACGGCAGCACCACCCCGGTGGGCCGCGTCCGGCGTGGCTGAGGGGCGCCTGCGGGCGCTTGAATCGCCAGGCGCCCGCCCCAAGCTACAATAGGTGTTGCCATCGACAGGGCGCATTGCGCCCTGTTTCGTTTGTGCCCGGCTGGTCCCGCTTGGGGTGGGGTCCGCGCACGGCATTCCATTCAAACCGGTTCCTTCAATGATCAACAGCCTGCTTACCCGCGTTTTTGGCAGCCGCAACGAGCGCCAGCTCCGCCAGCTCAACCGTATCGTCGCCAAGATCAATGCCTTGGAGCCGGAAATCCAGAAGCTTTCCGACGACCAGCTGAAGGCCAAGACCCCCGAGTTCCGCGAGCGCATTGCCGCCGGCGAAGCGCTGGACAAGGTGCTGCCGGAAGCCTTCGCGGTCTGCCGTGAGGCCTCGCTGCGGGTGCTGGGCATGCGCCATTACGACGTGCAGCTGATCGGCGGCATGGTGCTTCACCTGGGCAAGATCGCCGAAATGCGCACCGGTGAAGGCAAGACCCTGGTCGCCACCCTGCCGGTCTACCTCAACGCCCTGGAAGGCAAGGGCGTGCACGTGGTCACCGTCAACGACTACCTGGCCCGCCGCGACGCCGCGCAGATGGGCAGGCTGTACAACTGGCTGGGGCTGAGCGTGGGCGTGGTCTACCCGGGCATGCCGCATGGCGACAAGCGCGAGGCCTACGCCGCCGACATCACCTACGGCACCAACAACGAGTTCGGCTTCGACTACCTGCGCGACAACATGGCGCTGACCCGCGCCGACCGCTACCAGCGCGGCCTGCACTACGCGATCGTCGACGAAGTCGACTCGATCCTGATCGACGAAGCCCGCACCCCGCTGATCATCTCCGGCCCGGCCGATGATTCGCCGGAGCTGTACATCCGCGTCAACCGCGTGGTGCCGCAGCTGGTCAAGCAGGAGACCGAAGAGGGCGAGGGCGACTACTGGGTCGACGAGAAGGGCAAGCAGGTGCACCTGTCCGAAGCGGGCATGGAGCATGCCGAGGAACTGCTGCGGCAGGCCGGCATCATCGACGCCGACAACGACGGCGGCCTGTACGCCGCGCAGAACCTGACGGTGGTCCACCACCTCAATGCCGCGCTGCGCGCGCATGCGATCTACCAGCGCGACGTGGACTACATCGTGCGCGACGGCGAAGTGGTGATCGTCGACGAATTCACCGGCCGTACCCTGGCCGGCCGCCGCTGGTCCGACGGCCTGCACCAGGCGGTGGAAGCCAAGGAAGGGGTGCCGGTACAGCGCGAGAACCAGACGCTGGCCAGCATCACCTTCCAGAACCTGTTCCGCATGTACAAGAAGCTGTCCGGCATGACCGGTACGGCCGACACCGAAGCCTACGAATTCCAGAGCATCTACGGCCTGGAAGTGGTGGTGATTCCGACCAACAAGCCGACCATCCGCAAGGACCACCCGGACCAGGTGTTCCTCAACCGCAAGGGCAAGTTCAACGCGGTGCTGGCCGACATCGAGGAATGCGCCAAGCGCGGCCAGCCGGTGCTGGTCGGCACCACCTCGATCGAAACCTCGGAGATGCTGTCCGAGCACCTGCGCAAGGCGGGCGTGAAGCACGAAGTGCTCAACGCCAAGCAGCACGACCGCGAAGCGACCATCGTCGCCAACGCCGGCCGCCCGGGCTCGGTGACCATCGCCACCAACATGGCCGGCCGCGGCACCGACATCGTGCTTGGCGGTTCGCTGGAGACCGAGCTGCAGGAGCTGGGCGAAGACGCCAGCGCCGAGCAGAAGGCCGCGGTCAAGGCCGCTTGGCAGGAACGCCACGACGCGGTCAAGGCCGCCGGCGGCCTGCACATCGTCGGCACCGAGCGGCATGAATCGCGCCGCATCGACAACCAGCTGCGTGGCCGCTCCGGCCGCCAGGGCGACCCGGGTTCCTCGCGCTTCTACCTGTCGCTGGAAGACAACCTGATGCGCATCTTCGCGTCCGACTGGGTGCAGAAGGCCATGCGCCTGATGGGCATGAAGGAAGACGACGTCATCGAGGACCGCCTGGTCAGCCGCCAGATCGAGAAGGCGCAGCGCAAGGTCGAGGCGCACAACTTCGACATCCGCAAGAACCTGCTGGACTTCGACGACGTCAACAACGACCAGCGCAAGGTGATCTACGCCCAGCGCGACGAGCTGCTCGACGCCGAGTCGGTCAAGGACAACATCGACGGCATCCGCGGCGACGTGATCTATGACCTGGTGGCCCGCTTCGTGCCGCCGAATTCGGTGGACGAGCAGTGGGACCTGCCGGGCCTGCAGGCCACGCTGGAGTCGGACCTGGGCGTGCAGATGGACCTGGTGGGGCTGTTCAGGCAGCACGAGGAACTGGACGCCGAGGGCATCGCCCAGGCCGTGGCCGCCCACATCGAGCAGCACTTCGAACAGAAGGAAGCGGCGGTCGGCGCCGAAACCATGCGCGCGCTGGAGAAGCACGTGATGCTGACCGTGCTCGACCAGAGCTGGAAGGAGCACCTGGCGCGCATGGACTACCTGCGCCAGGGCATCTACCTGCGCGGTTACGCGCAGAAGCAGCCCAAGCAGGAATACAAGAAGGAAGCCTTCGAGCTGTTCTCCGAGATGCTGGAGAACGTCAAGCGCGAGGTGATCCAGCTGCTCTCGCGCGTGCGCATCCGCAGCGAGGAGGAAGTGGCGGCGATGGAGGCGCTGGAGCGCCAGCAGGCCGAAGCGCGCCTGCAGATGTCGCAGTTCCAGCACCAGGACAACGGCGGCTACAGCGCCGACGAGGAAGCGGCCGACGTGCAGGCCGCGCTCGCCGAGCCCAAGGTCGGGCGCAACGATCCGTGCCCCTGCGGCAGCGGCAAGAAGTACAAGCACTGCCACGGTCAGCTCAACTGAAAGTTGAGTTGACCGTGGTGTAGCCCGCGCAGCGGGCTACACACCCATGATCCGTTGCACGGATCATGGGTACACGGTCCTTATCCCCGATCCCCCGCGCCTTCGGCGCGCCCCCCTTACCAAGGGGGGCTCCTCATCGGGTGGATACCCGCAATGCCGGCCATTGGCCGCGACACACCATCGCTGCGCGCGGTTGCTCCATGTTGCGCCGCAAGGCATGGCCCCGTTCTTTTCTTCTTCTCCGGATCAGGGCGGCGCACCAGGCGTCCGGCTGGCCTGCATTGCGGTGCCGAATAGGCAGGCCACGCTCTCCCTCGCACCTTGACCCGTCCCCGCATGCGGCCCGCTTTTCGGGCCGGCGTCGCCGGTCGCGCTTCGCGCGGTAGCGTCGCCGACCCAGGGAGCCGCCTGCAGGCGCGATCCCGATGGGCGCCGGCAGTCAATCGATAGGGGCGTACACCTCTGGAACGCTGGTGCGGGGCTCGCCCCGCACGGGGCCTTCCCGACGGGCGCCCAGGCCGGAACTGCACGCAGGCAGGCGATTGCGCCCGGCTCGGGGTTTTCGGCATGCTCGGCGCATGACTTCCTCCCTGCGCTCGATCCATGTCGTGGCCGCCGTCATCACCGACGCGCGTGGCCGCATCCTGCTCAACCGCCGCAACGGCACCAGCGACATGGCCGGGCTGTGGGAATTCCCGGGCGGCAAGCGCGAGCCGGGCGAGACCTCCGAGCAGGCGTTGGCGCGCGAACTGCACGAGGAGCTGGGCATCGAGGCCGAGGTCGGCGACTGGCTGATGGACGTGCCGCAGCTCTACCCGGACAAGCGCCTGCGCCTGGAAGTGCGGCAGGTGCAGCGCTGGAAGGGCAACGCCCGCGGGCGCGAGGGGCAGGCCATCACCTGGGTGGCGCCCGACCGGCTCGGGCGCTACTCGATGCCGCCGGCGGACCTGCCGGTGGTGGCCGCGCTGCGCCAGGCCGATCGTTACCTGGTCACGCCGGAGCCCTCGGCCGGCGGCGATGCCTGGCTGCAGGGCGTGCAGGCCGCGGTGGACGCCGGCATCCGCCGGCTGCAGCTGCGCACACCGCAGGCCGGCGACCGCGTGGCACTGGCCCGCGACGCGGTGGACCGCGTCGGCCGCCACGCCGAGCTGCTGCTCAACCGCGACATCGCGCTGGCCCGGGAGCTGGGCGTGGGCGTGCACCTGGGCAGCGAACAGCTGCAGCAGCTGCAGCAACGGCCGTTGCCGGAAAGCCTGCTGGTCGGGGCCTCCTGCCACGACCTGGCGCAGCTGCAGGCCGCGCAGCGCCTGGGCTGCGACTTCGCCGTGCTCGGCCCGGTGCAGGCCACCGCCAGCCACCCGGGGGCGGCCCCGTTGGGGTGGGCGGCATTCGAACAGCTGCGCGAGCAGGTGTCGCTGCCGATCTACGCCATCGGCGGCCTGGCCGCCGCGGACATCGGCACCGCGCGCCGGCATGGCGCACAGGGCGTGGCCGCGATCCGCGCGCTGTGGCCGCAGCCGGTTACAGGCTGATCCAGAAGCAGTTGTACTGCCGGCGCAGTTTCAGCAGCGTGCGCGAAGGCGTGGTGCCGCCGGCGAGGGTCTGTTCCAGGCGCAGCGCGACCGGGCGCGGGCGCCGCGCCGGCACCTCGGCGAACATGGGCGGGGCGTCGGCGGCGGCCGCGCCGCCTTCGCCTTCCGGCAGCAGCTCCGGGTCCCGCGGGAACACCGGTGCGATGTCGACCAGCGGACGCTGCACGATGCCGTCCAGGCGGTCCATCACCCGCGTGGCCTCGGCGCTGGACAGCCCGCCCCAGGCATAGATGCCGGACAGGCGGTTCGGGTCGCGCGCGTCCATCGCCGCGCGGATCTGCGCCACCACCTCGCTGAGCCGGCGTGCGCAGCTGTCGCGGTACAGGCCGCTGGCGCCGGCGGGCCGCGCCTCGGGCAGCAGCCGCGCGCGCGCGCCCATCGCCTCGCACGGCCTGTCGCCGTACACCGTGCGCCCCTGCGGGTCGGTGCAGCGGTTGACCTGCTGCGCCTGCGCGGCACCCGCCCACAGGGCGGCAGGGAGCAGCAGGAGTGGCAGCGCGCGCATTGGCCAAGCCTAACCCGGCCACGCGTGACGGGATGTGCAGCCGCTGGCGGGTCAGCCGCGGCCGAGCCGCTGCAGCACCGCGTTGGTCGGCCTGGCCAGGTTGAGCGTGTAGAAGTGCAGCGCCGGCGCGCCGCCGGCGATCAGCCGTTCGCACAGCGCCGCCACCACGTCGGCGCCGAACGCGCGCACCGAATCGACATCGTCGCCGTAGGCCTGCATGCGCTTGGCGATCCAGCGCGGGATCTCCGCACCGCACTGCTCGGAGAAACGCCGCAGCTGGCTGAAGTTGGAGATCGGCATCACCCCGGGAATGATCGGCACGTCCACGCCCAGCCTGCGGGTGGCATCGACGAACTGGAAGTACGCGTCGGCGTTGTAGAAGTACTGGGTGATGGCGGCATCGGCGCCGGCGTCGATCTTGGCCTTGAAATGGCGCAGGTCGGCCAGCGCGTCGCTGGCCTGCGGGTGGGTTTCCGGATAGGCGCCGACCTCGATGCGGAACGCGTCGCCGTGCTCGGCGCGGATGAACGCGATCAGTTCCGAGGCGTAGCGCAGGTCGCCGGGAAAGCCCATGCCCGAGGGCAGGTCGCCGCGCAGGGCGACGATGCGGCGCACGCCGATGGCGCGGTACAGCTTGAGCAGCTCGCGGATCTCCTCGCGGGTGCCGCCCACGCAGGACAGGTGCGGCGCCGCCTGCAGGCCATGGTGCTGGTTGAGGTGGCGCACCGTCTCGGAGGTATAGCTCAGGGTCGAGCCGCCGGCGCCGAAGGTGCAGGACACGTACTCGGGGGCATGCGCCTTGAGCCTGCTCGCGGTGCGGTCCAGCTGCGCGCGCTGGTCATCGGTCTTGGGCGGATAGAACTCGAAGCTGAGCGCGGTCATGGCGGGGCGGTGAGTGGGCTTGGTCGGGATTATATCTCTCTATCAAGATGGATGTGCAATTGTTTCTGTTGTCACCGGGCGCTCGTGCGCGCGGTTCAGTGGGCCCGGCGCGCGGCGCGCTGCGGCAGCAGCGCGATGCAGGCCACGATTGCCGCCAGCAGCACCAGCGAAGCGGCATAGCGGCTCAGCGCGAGCCCGCCGTGATCGAGCGGTTTGTCGAGGAAGTCGCCGACCACCGCGCCCAGTGGCCGGGTGAGGATGAAGGCGGCCCAGAACAGCAGGGTCTTGGGCAGGCGGGTCGCCAGGTGCAGCGCCGCGACCAGCGCCAGCAGGCCACCGAACAGGAGCATGCCGCCGGCATAGCCCAGGCCCTGGGTATCGGCCGCCCAGTCGCCCAGCGCGGTGCCCAGGGTCTGCGAGAAAGTGATGGTCAGCCAGTAGAACAACTCGCTGCGGCGCGAGCCGATGTCGGCCACCGAGACGCTGCCGGTACTGCGCTGCCAGCAGAACAGGGTGCCCAGCAGCAATGCCAGCAGCACGCTGCTGCCGCCGCTGTAACCGATGCCGAGCGAGCGGTCCACATAGTCGGCCAGGGTGGTGCCGACCGTGGTGCTGGCGATGATCGCCGCCCAGTACAGCCAGGGACGGAAGCCGCTGGCGCGGATCTGCACGGCCACGGCGATGGCGAACACCGTGGCGAACAGCACGGTGCCGGCCAGGTAGCCCAGGCCCATCGACATCGTGACCGCGTCGCCGCCCACCTCGCCCAGCGTGGTGGCGAGGATCTTGGTGACCCAGAAGGCGAGGGTGACCTCGGGAACCTTGCTGTCGCCCGGAGCGGCGTGGCTGTGCATGGCGGTGGTCCGGTGTGAAGGCGGCAATGCGACGATGCGCGGGCCGGAGTCGGAGGCCTGTCGGAAGCTCCTTCCTGCCGTGCGGCGACGCGCAGCCGGCTGGATTGCCGCGGTCATCGGCGGCGCGGGCGGCCCCGCCGTCATCGCGGACGGCACCGACGGGGCCGGCGCGCGCGGTGCGCCAATGTGCCGCCTGGCGCGGCCGGCAACCCCAGCCAGGCAAAGAGCGGGCCGTGCCGGGGACCCCGCCCGCACAGCTCGGTCCACGTTGCTGCCTGCCATCGCCCGTGCGGACGGTGGAACGCGGCGTCCTCTGGCTCCCACCGATCGCCGGCATGCCGGGCGCCAGTGCCCACCACGGCGTCCGCCGCCCTCCGTCGCAACCCGGGCGCGCGTGGGCCTGATCGGGATGGCCTCTGCGCTCGCGGGTGCGTGCGCCCTGCGTCGATCAGCCCGCGCATCCCGCACCCGCACCCGCGCCTGCGCCGGCGTGCGCGGCCGTGGCGCGATGGCCGACAATGGCCGGGTTTTCCGAACGTCCCGGCCATGTCGATCTTCCTCACCCCCTTCGCCCGTACCCGCCTGTTCCCGCGCACGCCGCGCCCGAACACGATCCGCGACTGCACCCCCGAGCAGTTCGAGCGCCATCTCAACACGCATCCGCCGCTGCAGGTGCTCGACGGTTACGCGCCGTTCTGCAAGCTGCACGTGCACCGCAACTGGACCTCCACCCGCTGCCTGACGGTGCCGGTCACCGACGCCAACCGCCACCTGCTGCGCTCGGCCTACGAGGCGCGCACGCGCGAGGAACTGCCGGTGCTGGTGCGCTGGTTCGAGGGCGTGGAGCCGCCGGTGGCCGAGTACCTGGTCGTCATCCTCTACAGCCGCGAACAGCTGGCCAAGGAAGGCGCGCCGATCGACGCCGACTGGGGCGTGGTCGGCTGCCTGTACACCGCCGAGCCGGCGGAAATCCCGATGGCGCCGATCACCATGATGCGCAATGCGCTGGGCGTGGAAGAGGGCGGCTCGGGCGTGCCCATCGACCGCGATGCGTACCGGCGTGCGGTCGCGTTCTGGGAGGCGAACGCGAACTGGCGGTAGGGCTCAGCGTTCCTGCCGGTAGTCGAGCGCCAGGCGCAGCATGTCGCGATGCTGGATGCCGTCCTCGACGATCGCTTCGTCGTAGTTGCGCAGGAAGAAGTCGCGGTCCACCTGGAACACGCGGAAGCCTTGCCGCTGGTAGAACGCGAGCGGGTAGCCGAAGGTGCCGGTACCGACTTCAAGCCGCTGCGCACCTTCGCGCCGATACGTGTCGATCACGTGGGCCAGCAGCCGCGCGCCGATGCCGCGCTGCTGGCGTGCCGGATCGACGGCGATGTTCATCAGCTCGTGGCTGCCCTGCGCGAGCGGCACGACCGCGCAGATGCCGGCGATGGCGCCGTCCATGCGGGCGGCGAAGCAGCGTGCGCCCGGCAGGTAGCCGCGTACCTTGCGTTCCGAGGGGTCGGCCAGCAGGAGCAGCGCCAGCGGCGCATCGGCGGACGGTATTTCGTGGATCGCTGGGATTGTTTCGTCCTTCGGGTCGGCGGCATGTCCGGCCTGCGGATTGATGGCCATGCGCCCGCGCAGGGGCGTCGCGATGAATCCCTCGCGAAAGGCGCCATCGAGCAGGAATGGGGCCTCCCCGGCCAGGGCGAAACCCTGCGTGTCGCCCCGAGCCATAGCCAGGCCCGCATAGCCGGCGACCAGCGCCTGCAGTTGGTCGTGGTTCGGCTCGGCTTCCAACCACGTGGGGAAAACGGAGAGAAGGGCATTCCGGCGATCCTGCAGGATCGAGGGAGTCGTTTTCGATTTCGCCGGAAGCGATTGCAGGCCGAGTGAGCGCCAAGCGGCATGGGGAAATGTTTCGATCGCGACGCCGGACGTTCTCCCCGGCTCTCGCAGGCGTGGCCAACCCCGGCGTTCGAGTCCATCGAAGAACGCTACCGAGAACTGTACGAAGGTGCCGTAGGCAGCGGGTTTTACGTTGCCGGGCAGGCCGGTTTTGGCCGGCGTATTCAACCGCCTCTCGCATACCCGCGAATGTGGCAGCTCGTTGCCGGGGCTCTTCCAGCCCTGTGGGCCGTCGATCAGCAGCAACGTCGCGCCAAGCTCGCCTGCTAGGTTGGATATGTACTCGGCAAGGACGTCCGGATCGGGCGTTCCGGGAAGAGCGGCGTCAAGGAAACGGGCCCGTGCGCACTGCGTGTCTCGATCAAGCAAGGCAATGCCGATGTCCCGATGATGGCGGCAGGCGAGATCGATGGACAGGATGGGCATGCCGTGGCTCCGTGCCGATGAAGGATGGGCGGGCCGTCTGCATGCCCCCCGGGGACGCAAGTATCGCCACCTGCTCCGTGTCCGTGAAGTGCAGCGTGCTGCAGGGTGGAACAGCAGACGGGCGCCTCGCGGCGCCCGTCGTGGTGTTCCCCGCAATGACCGGCGCGCCGGTCAGTAGCGGTAGTGCTCCGGCTTGAACGGGCCGTCGACCGGCACGCCCAGGTAGTCGGCCTGTTCCTGGGTCAGGGTGGTCAGCTTGACGCCGATCTTCTCCAGGTGCAGGCGCGCGACCTCCTCGTCCAGCTTCTTCGGCAGGCGGTAGACGTCGGCCTTGTAGCTGTCCCTGTTGGCCCACAGGTCGATCTGCGCCAGGGTCTGGTTGGCGAAGCTGTTGGACATCACGAAGCTCGGGTGGCCGGTGGCGCAGCCCAGGTTCACCAGGCGGCCCTCGGCCAGCAGGAAGATCGCGTTGCCGTTCGGGAACACGTACTTGTCCACCTGCGGCTTGATGTTGATCTTCTTCACCCCGGCGTAGCCGTTCAGCGCGTCGACCTGGATCTCGTTGTCGAAGTGGCCGATGTTGCAGACGATGGCCTGGTCCTTCATCGCGCTCAGGTGTTCGATGCGGATGATGTCCTTGTTGCCGGTGGTGGTCACGTAGATGTCGGCGCGGCCCAGGGTGGACTCCAGGGTGTTGACCTCGAAGCCCTCCATCGCCGCCTGCAGCGCGCAGATCGGATCGATCTCGGTGACGATCACGCGCGCGCCGTAGGCACGCAGCGAGTGCGCCGAGCCCTTGCCGACGTCGCCATAGCCGCAGACCACCGCGACCTTGCCGGCCAGCATCACGTCCATCGCGCGCTTCAGGCCGTCGGCCAGCGACTCGCGGCAGCCGTACAGGTTGTCGAACTTGCTCTTGGTGACCGAGTCGTTGACGTTGATCGCCGGGACGAGCAGGGTGCCGGCTTCGGCCAGCTGGTACAGGCGGTGCACGCCGGTGGTGGTCTCCTCGGAGACGCCCTTCCAGTCCTTGACCACGCGGGTCCAGTAGCCCGGGCGCTCGGCGTGCACGCGCTTGAGCAGGTTCTTGATGACCTGTTCCTCGTGCGAGCCGGACGGGGTGTTCACCCAGTCGCTGCCGTTCTCCAGCTCGTAGCCCTTGTGGATCAGCAGGGTGACGTCGCCGCCATCGTCGACCACCAGCTCCGGCCCCAGCAGGGTGCCGTCGGCTGCCTTGAAGGTCAGCGCTTCCAGGGTGCAGTCCCAGTATTCCTCCAGGGTCTCGCCCTTCCACGCGAACACCGGGGTGCCGGTGGCGGCGATGGCCGCGGCGGCCTGGTCCTGGGTGGAGAAGATGTTGCACGAGGCCCAGCGCACGTCGCCGCCGATGTCCTTCAGCGTTTCGATCAGCACCGCGGTCTGGATGGTCATGTGCAGCGAGCCGGTCACGCGCACGCCCTTGAGCGGCTGCGCGGCGGCATGCTTGCGGCGGATCGCCATCAGCCCGGGCATCTCGTGCTCGGCGATGTCGATTTCCTTGCGGCCCCAGTCGGCCAGCGAGATGTCGGCGACCTTGTAGTCGCCTTCCTGGGAGAAGGTCTTTGCAACAGCGTTCATGTAAGGCTCCGGTGTGGTGCGAGCAGGCTCGCGTTCGCCGGGCGCCGTTGTTGCATGCCATGCCGTCCGAGCCTGGCCGCCGTGCCGGTCCGGCCCTTGCGGGGGACTCCACACGGCGGTCGCAGCGCCCCTCGGACGGGGGCGCCGATTATATCGCGCGGGGGCCCTGACCAACCAAAGGCAGGGGAGCCGGCGGCCGGGGATTGTTAACGTGTGCGGTTGAAACCGCCCAGAGAGGATTGCCATGACGATGTTCGCTTCCCGCCGCACCCGCCGCGCGTCCGCGGCGCTGGTGCTGTGCGCCGGCCTGCTGCTGGCCGTGCCGCCGCTGCTGGCGGCCGCCCCGGCCGCCAGCACCGCCGCCAGTGACGCCACCGGCTACCGCCTGCCGTCGGCGGCGCTGCAGGCGGTGGTGGACGCCCCGCGTGCGCCGAGCCTGCGGCTGTCGCCGCGCCGCGACCTGGCGGCCATGCTGCAGACCCCGCCGCTGCCGTCCATCGCCCAGGTGGCGCAGCCGGAGCTGAAGCTGGCCGGCCTGCGGATCAACCCGAAGACCTTTTCCGACAGCCGCTTCTCGTTCGGCAGCCGGCTGTGGCTGATTTCCACCGTGGATGGCAAGGAGCGCCAGATCAGCGGCCTGCCGCAGCCGCTGTCGGTGGCCTCGCTGGCCTGGTCGCCGGACCAGAAGTACCTGGCCTTCAACCAGGTGGACCCGGCCAGCGGCAGCAACGAGCTGTGGCTGGTGGACGTGGCCGCGGGCAGCGCGCGGCGCGTGGCCGAGCGGCTGAACTCGGTGGTTGGCAACGGCTATGCGTGGCTGCCGGGCGGTGACGCGCTGCTGGTGATGCAGCGCCCGGCCGGGCAGGGCGCCGCGCCGGTGGGCGACGGCATCCCGAGCGGACCGGCGGTGCAACAGACCGAGGCGGGCCGGGGCGTGCGCTCGGTGCGCACCTACCAGGACCTGTTGAAGAACGAACACGACGCGCGCCTGTTCGAGTACTACCTGCAGGCGCAGCCGGTGCGGGTGGCGATCAATGGCGAAAGCCGCCCGCTGGGCATGCCGGGGCTGTACCTGGGGCTGTCGTCGTCGCCCGACGGCAACTACCTGCTCAGCCAGCGGGTGGAGCGGCCGTTCTCCTATGCGGTGCCGGTCGGCAGTTTCCCGCGGCGCATCGAGGTGCTGGACGCGCAGGGCCGGGTCGCGCACACGGTGGCGAAGCTGCCGCTGGTCGAAGGCCTGCCGACCGGCAACGACGCGGTGCCGACCGGGGTGCGCTCGATCGCCTGGCGCGCCGACGCACCGGCCACCCTGGTCTGGGCCGAGGCGCAGGACGGCGGCGACCCGGCGCGCGACGCGGCGATCCGCGACGCGGTGCTGGTGCAGGCCGCGCCGTTCGACCGGCCGCCGGTGACGCTGGCGCGGCTGGCCGCGCGCTATGCCGGCATCACCTGGGGGCGTGGCGACGTCGCCCTGCTCAGCGAGTACTGGTGGAAGACGCGCCAGGTCCGCGAGTGGAAGATCGCCCCGGACCAGCCGCAACAGGCGCCGCAGCTGCTGTCCGAACGCTCCGGCGACGACCGCTATGCCGACCCGGGCGAGCCGCTGCTGCAGCCCGACGACAGCGGCCGCGCGCGCCTGCAGTTCACCGCCGATGGCCGCGGCTACTATCGCGTCGGCGACGGTGCCTCGGCGCAGGGCGACCGCCCGTTCCTGGACCGCATCGACCTGGACAGCGGCAAGGCCGAACGCCTGTTCCATTCGCAGGCGCCGTACTACGAGGCGCCGGTGGCGGTGATAGACGGCGATGCGCCGCGGGTGCTGTTCAGCCGCGAGTCCAACGACGAACCGTCCAACCTGTACAGCCGCGCCCTCGGCAGCGATGCCGCGCCGGTCGCGCTGACCCGCAACGCGCACCCGCTGCCGCAGCTGCGCGGGGTGAAGAAGGAGCAGATCCGCTACACCCGCAACGACGGCGTCGCGCTCACCGCCGACCTGCTGCTGCCGCCCGGCTACGACCCGAAGAAGGACGGCCCGCGCCCGCTGCTGATGTGGGCCTACCCGGCCGAGTTCAAATCCGCTGGCGACGCCAGCCAGGTCACCGGTTCCCCGCACCGGTTCAACGCGATCAGCTACTGGGGCCCGCAGGCGTTCCTGGCCAAGGGCTACGTGGTGCTCAACAACCCGACCATGCCGATCGTCGGCGAGGGCGATGCCGAGCCCAACGACACCTACGTGCAGCAGCTGGTGGCCAGCGCGCAGGCGGCGGTGGACGAGGTGGTGCGCCGCGGCGTGGCCGACCGCGACCGGATCGCCGTCGGCGGCCACTCCTATGGCGCGTTCATGACCGCCAACCTGCTGGCGCACACGCGCCTGTTCAAGGCCGGCATCGCCCGCTCGGGCGCCTACAACCGCACGCTGACCCCGTTCGGTTTCCAGGCCGAGGAGCGCAACTACTGGCAGGCGCAGGACACCTACCTGAAGATGTCGCCGTTCAATTACGCCGGCGACATCAAGGACGCGATCCTGTTCATCCATGGCGTGGACGACAACAACTCCGGCACCTTCCCGATGCAGAGCGAACGCATGTTCGCCGCGGTCAAGGGCCTGGGCGGCAACGCGCGGCTGGTGATGCTGCCCAACGAATCGCATGCCTACCGTGCGCGTGAGTCGATCATGACCATGCTGGCCGAGAGCGAGGACTGGCTGGACCGCTGGCTGGCGGCCCCGGCCAAGGGCGGCAAGCGCTAAGCGCGGGCGCAGGCCGGCACGCGCCAGCGCCTGGCGCACATGCCCCACGGCCGCGGTCCGGGCCGTGGGGCATGTGCGCCCCGCCGTATCCCGTGCCTTCGCGCACCCCTTGCCCGGGTGCGGTTTCCGCGGTCCCCCCGCGGCGTGCCGGCGGCTGGCCGGTACCCGCCCGCGATGCGCGGGGTCGCCGCATGTCCCGCAACGTGCTGCATGGGCCTGCTTCCGGCTTGCCCTGCGCCGCGCCCGCGCCGCTGGCGCGCGGCACTCTTCCGCCGACGGTGGCGCCTGCAGCGGCACGCTCCTGCTTGCGGCTGGGTCGTGGCGCACGTCATCGGCTGTCCCTTGCCGGACGCTCGCGGCGCCCGCTGGATGTCCGCAGCGACAGCCGCTGGACAACATGCAGATGCAACCATTTTCGCCATTGATGCACTGCAAAAAGCGTGGGTTTTTTCAGTTAGGCTTGGGACCGTTCCCGCTTCCGAGGTTCCGGTTCCTGGATGAACGAGTACCGCAGCAGCGTCGTCTTCGCCACCCCCGACCTGCCCCTGCGCGACGACGTCCGTCGCCTCGGCGCGATGGTCGGCGACCTCCTTTCCGAACAGGTCTCGCCCGCGTTCCTCGATGAGGTGGAGGACGTGCGCACCGCCGCGATCGCGCGCCGCGAGAGCCAGGCACCGCTGGCCACGCTCAGCGCGCAGCTGGCCGGGCGCACGCCGCGCCAGGCCGAGGCACTGGTACGCGCCTTCAGCACCTATTTCCAGGTGGTGAACATCGCCGAGCGCGTGCACCGCATCCGCCGCCGCCGCGATTACCAGCGCGCCGGCACCAAGCGTCCGCAGCCCGAAGGCCTGCAGGACGCCCTGCAGCAGCTCAAGGCGCAGGGCGTGACCCTGGAAGAGCTGGCGCAGTGGTTGCCGCGCATCGACATCGAACCGGTGTTCACCGCCCACCCCACCGAAGCGGTGCGCCGCGCGCTGCTGGAAAAAGAGCAGCTGATGGTGGCCAGCCTGGTGGACAACCTCGACGGCCAGCGCACCCCGGGCGAACAGGCCGCCGACACCGCGCGCCTGCGCATGGCGCTGACCGCCTCGTGGCAGACCGCCGATTCCTCGCCGGTGCGGCCCAGCGTGGAGGACGAACGCGAGCACGTCGGCTTCTACCTCACCCGGGTGCTGTACCGGGTGATGCCGGTGTTCTACGAATCGCTGGAACAGGCGCTGCTCGCCACCTGGGGCCGCACCCTGCCACTGCCGCGGCTGGTGCGCTTCGGTACCTGGGTAGGCGGCGACATGGACGGCAATCCCAACGTCGACGCGACCACCATCGCCGCCACCCTGGATGCGCAGCGCGCCGCGGTCCTGGAGCTCTACCAGAAGGATCTGCTCAAGCTCGCCAGCCTGCTCAGCCAGTCCACCGAGCTGGTCGGGGTGAGCGAGGCGGTGCGTGCGCGGGTGGACGCGTACCGCGCGCTGCTGCCGCAGGTGCAGTCGCGCCCGCGCCACGCCGACATGCCCTACCGCCTGCTCAACGACCGCATGCGCGCCCGCCTGCAGGCCACGCTCGACGATGCCGAGGGCGCGTACCGCTCCCCGGATGAGCTGGTGGACGACATCCAGTTGATCCTCGACAGCCTGGACGCGAACAAGGGCCGCCACGCCGGCTGGTTCTCGGTGCGGCGCCTGCTGTGGCGGGTGCGCACCTTCGGCTTCCACCTGGCGCGGCTGGACGTGCGCCAGGAATCGAGCGTGCACGCGCGCGCGCTGGCCGAGGTGCTGGGCGGGCAGGCGGCATTCGAGGCACTGGACGCCGCGGCGCGGGCGCGGCTGCTGTCGCCCTATGCCGCCGGCGAGGCGGTGTTGCCGCGCGGCGACGACGAGGCCGGGCAGCGGCTGGACAAGGTGTTCGCGGCGCTGGCCGACGCGCGCGCCCGGCACGGCGCCGACGCGCTGGGCAGCTACATCATCTCCATGGCCCACGACCGCGGCGACGTGCTCGCGGTGCTGGCGCTGGCGCGCCGCGGCGGCCTGGTCGACGAACGCGGCGCGGTGCCGCTGGACATCGCGCCGCTGTTCGAGACGGTCGACGATCTGCGCCATGGCACCGCGACCCTGGGCGACCTGCTGGGCGACCCGGTGTACCGCGCGCACCTGGCCGCGCGCGGCGACGTGCAGATGGTGATGCTCGGCTACTCGGACAGCGGCAAGGACGGTGGCATCGCCGCCTCGCGCTGGGGCCTGCAGCAGGCGCAGGTGGAGCTGTTGGCGGTGGCGGCCGCGCATGGCGTGCGCCTGACCTTCTTCCACGGCCGCGGCGGTTCGATCAGCCGCGGCGGCACCAAGACCACGCACGCGGTCGACGCCTCGCCGCCGGGCAGCATCGACGGCCGCCTGCGGGTGACCGAGCAGGGCGAGGTGATCCACCGCAAGTACGGTATCCGTGCGCTGGCGCTGCGCTCGCTGGAGCAGGCGGCCGGCGCGGTGCTGCGCGCCAGCCTGCGGCCACGCCCGGCCGAACCGCGCGAGGCGCAGTGGACGCCGGTGATGGACACCGTCGCGGCCGCGAGTGCGCGCCGCTACCGCGACCTGGTCGGCGATGCGCAGTTCATGGCGTACTTCCGCACCGCCACCCCGATCGACGTGATCGAGCGCATGACCCTGGGTTCGCGGCCGTCGCGCCGGCTCGGCCAGGACGCGGCGCTGTCCAACCTGCGCGCGATCCCGTGGGTGTTCGCCTGGAGCCAGGCGCGGGCGGTGATTCCCGGCTGGTTCGGCGTCGGCAGCGGCCTGCAGGCGGCCGCCGACGCCGGGCACGAGGAGCGGCTGCGCGAGATGGCGCACGACTGGCCGTTCTTCGCCACCTTCCTCGACGACATGGCGATGGTGCTGAGCAAGGGCGACATCCACATCGCCGAGCAGTTCTCGCGCCTGGCCGGGCCGCTGCATGACCGCTTCTTCCCGGTGATCCGCGAAGAACTGGCGCTGACCGCGCATTGGGTCAAGCGCCTGGGCGGGCAGCAGGAACTGCTGGCGCACGATCCGCGGCTGGCGTTGTCCATCCGCCTGCGCAACCCCTACATCGACCCGATCAGCACCCTGCAGGTGGACCTGCTGCAGCGTTGGCGTCACAGTGGCCGCGAGGACGACGCGCTGCTGCGCGCGCTGGTGGCCTGCGTGAACGGGGTATCGCAGGGGGTGCAGAATACCGGCTGAGGGGATCCGCCGCACGGGGAGGTGAACGGGGAATGGGGACGATGCGCGAAGGCGAGGGGAGCAGTGGCGACGCGACGCGTTACCACCGGGTCAAGCAGATCGTGCTGCAGGCGCTGGACCTGCAGGGCAGCGCCCGCGAGGCGCTGATCGAACGCGAGGCGGCCGGCGATGCAGCGCTGGCCGAGGAGGCGCGGGCGCTGCTCGCCGGCATGGAGGCCGACCAGACGCTGGTGGTGTCGTGCCGTTCGCCGGGGCTGCCGCCGCCCGACCCGGGGCAGGACCTCAGCGGCCAGGAGGCATCGGCCGACGCCAGCCGCGAATACCGCCTGCTGCAGCGCCTGGGCGCCGGCGGCATGGGCGTGGTGTACCTGGCCGAACGCAGCCACGGCGGCTTCGTGCAGAAGGTCGCGCTGAAGCTGCTCAACCCGGTGGCCGAGGCGTCGCAGGAACTGCGCGCGCGCTTCGCCCGCGAGCGTGAACTGCTGGCGCGGCTGGACCACCCGGGCATCGCGCGCCTGCTCGACGGCGGCATTCTCGCCGATGGCCGCCCGTTCCTGGCCATGGAATACGTCGAGGGCGAGCGCGTGGACGTCCACGCCGCGCGGCTGCCGCTGGACGAGCGCATCGCGCTGTTCGTCAGGATCTGCGAAGCGGTGGCCGAGGCGCACCGCTGCCTGGTCATCCACCGTGATCTCAAGCCGGCCAACATCCTGGTCGACGCGCGCGGCCAGCCGCGGTTGCTGGACTTCGGCATCGCCCGCCTGATCGACGAGGACAGCGCGGCGGCCGGCGATACGCGTACCGGCCAGCATGCCCTCACCCTGGCCTACGCCAGCCCCGAGCAGCTCGCCTGCCAGCCGCTGACCACCGCCACCGACGTCTACTCGCTGGGCGCGGTGCTGTACCAGCTGGTCTGCGGCCAGCTGCCGTTCTCCGACATCGACAATCCGGCCGGCCTGTACAACGCCATCGCCAATACCGACGTGCCGCCGCCAAGCCGGCGGCTGCGCGCCGACGGTGCGCCACGGCGGCGCGGGCGCGCGGTGCCGGCCGACATCGACGCCATCGTGCTCAAGGCGCTGCGCAAGGAGCCTGACCGCCGTTACCCCTCGGTCGCGGCGCTGGCCGAGGACCTACGCCGGTACCTGGAGCACCGCCCGGTCAGCGCCCGCGCCGGCGAACGCGGGTATCGCATGCGGCGCCTGCTGCGGCGCAATGCCTGGCCGCTGGCCGCCGCGGCGCTGGTGCTGTTGTCGGTGCTGGGCGGGCTGCTGGCCTCGGTGCTGGCCCTGCGCGAGGCCAAAGCGCAGCAGGCGCTGGCCGAACGCCGCGGGCGGGAGCTGCAGCGGATCGTCGATTTCCAGCGCAGCAGCCTGGAAAGCGTCGACATCCAGGCAATGGGGCGCTCGCTGGCCGCCGCGCAGAAGGACATGCTGCTCAAGGCCGACGCCGCCGCCGGTGGGCAACTGGCCTCGCCGCAGGTGCTGCAGCTGGTGGATGCCGCGGCCGCGCGTGGCGCCACCGATCTGGCCCGCGATGCGCTGGAGACCTACGTGGTGGCGCACGCGCTGGACCGGATCGGCAACGAGGTGAGTGACGACGCCGCGCTGGCGGCGGAGTTGCGGCAATCGCTGGCCGGCGTGCTGCACGCCATCGGCAGCAACGTCAGCGCCGAGGCACAGTTGCGGCAGGTGCTGGAGCAGCGGCAGGCGCTGGCAGCGGACAGCCCGGAGCGGCTGTCAACGGAACTGGCGCTGGCGGGGGTGCTGGTCACCCTTGGGCGCGCGGACGAGGCGCAGCGCCTGTATACGCAGGTGCACGCCGCCACCGCGGCACGGCCGATGAGCGATCCGCAGCGGCTGGAGGCCGAACTGGGGCGCGCCATCCTGATGATCATCCAGGGCCGCTTCGACGATGCCATCGCCGCCTACGACGCGATCCGCGCGGGTGTCGGCAGCGCCCTGCCGGAAAGCGACGAGCGCCTGCTGCGCCTGCGTCGTTACCGCATCGATGCGTTGATCCAGGCCGGCCGGCGCGCCGAGGCCGGGCCGGAGGCCGAAGCGCTGTTGCCGCTGTACCAGCGTGCGCTCGGGGCGACGCATCGCGATACCTTGTACGTGGCATTGGTGCAGGCCAAGCTGCTGCGCGAGCAGAAGCAGTTCGAACAGTCGCAGGCCCTGGCTCGCAACGCCGCCGACGTGCTGGCGCAGCGTTACGGCGAAGACCATCCGGACACGGTGTCGGCGCGCTACCTGGTGGCGATCAATGGCTTCGCGCTGGCCGGCGACGACGCGGCGCTGGCCCGGGTCCAGGCCGAGATCGAACGGGTCATCGACTACCGGCGCCAGCAACAGGGCGAAGACAGCGCCCAGGCCGTCTCGCCGATGACCGGCCTGGTCGGCGTGCTGAACAAGCGTGCCATGCTGGCCGACGACCCGGCCGCGCGCGCCGAATTCATGGCGCAGGCGCTGCGGGTGCAGCAGGCGGTGCTGGATTCGCACCTGCGCCACCGCGGTCCGGACCATCCCAATACCCTGCTGGCGCAGGGCAGCCTGGCGAGCCTGCTGCACCGGCAGGGGCGCCATGCGCAGGCGCTGCCGCATGCGCAGCGCTGCCTCGAGGGCCAGCGCCGCACGCTCGCGCCGGACCACCCGATCATCGCCGGCACCTGGAGCCTGAATGCCGACATCCTGTTGGCCCTGGGCCGGCTGGAGCCGGCGCGCGCGGCCTACGCGACGGCCTTGGAGCTGCGCGCGCGCAAACTCGGCGCCGAGGCGTCGCCCACGATCGAAACCGCCGCGCGCCTGTGTCGGCTGCTGCAGCGCATGCAACGCGTGGACGATGCGACCGCGCTGCGCACCCGCTACCTGGACCCGTTGCTGAAGCGTGACCCCGCGCAGCTGGATGCCGGGATGCGTTCGGTCCGCGAGCAGGCACGCGAGGTGATCGCCGCGGCCGGCGGCCGCTGACGCGAAGCGGCAGGCGCGAGACGCCACGCCGCGCTCCGGTTGGTGGGGCACGCCCGCGGGCGCGGGCGCCGCGGTGCTAGGGCGCCGTGGCCGTGGCGCTGCTGCCGAGCAGCTCGCGGTGGCGCTGCTCCATGTCCTGGCGCAGCTGGCGGCGGATCTGCGCGGCGGCATGGCGGCGCTTCTCGTCGCCGGTCGCCGGCTGCAGCGGCGGCACCGGCGTGGGCCTGCCGTCGTCGTCCACCGCGACCATGGTGAAAAAGCAGCTGTTGGCGTGGCGCACGCTGCCCTGGCGGATGTCCTCGGCCACCACCTTGATGCCCACTTCCATCGACGAGGTGCCGGTGTAGTTCACCGACGCGAGGAAGGTGACCAGCTCGCCCACCGCGATCGGCTGGCGGAACATCACCTGGTCCACCGACAGGGTGACCACGTAATTGCCGGCGTAGCGGCTGGCGCAGGCATAGGCCACCTGGTCGAGCAGGCGCAGTACCGCGCCGCCATGCACCTTGCCGGAGAAATTGGCCATGTCCGGGGTCATCAGCACGGTCATCGACAACTGGTGGGACGTGGGCTCGGACATGGGCATTGGCGCGAAGGGGGGAACCGCAGGCTAACCCGGCGCGGTGGCCGGATGCACCCCCGGCCGCTGCCCGCAAACAGAAAGGCCGCCCGTGCGGGCGGCCTTTCCGGTCAACGCCTGCCGGGCCGGGCTTACTTGAGCTTGGCGGCCTTGCGCAGCGCTTCGGCGCGGTCGGTCTTCTCCCAGGAGAACGCGGTGGCGTTCTGGGTCTTGCCGTCGCCGTCGACGTACGAGAATTCCTTCGGCTTGCGGCCGAAGTGGCCGTAGGCGGCGGTCTGCTGGTACATCGGGTGGATCAGGTCGAGCATCTTGATGATGCCGTACGGGCGCAGGTCGAAGTGCGCGCGGATCAGCTTCTCGATCTGCGCGTCGGCGATCTTGCCGGTGCCGAAGGTGGTGACCGAGATCGAGGTCGGCTCGGCCACGCCGATGGCGTAGGAAACCTGCACTTCGCACTTGTCGGCCAGGCCGGCGGCGACCACGTTCTTGGCCACGTAGCGGGCGGCGTAGGCGGCCGAGCGGTCGACCTTGGACGGATCCTTGCCGGAGAACGCGCCGCCACCGTGGCGGGCCATGCCGCCGTAGGTGTCGACGATGATCTTGCGGCCGGTCAGGCCGCAGTCGCCCACCGGGCCGCCGATCACGAAGATGCCGGTCGGGTTGATGTGCACCTTGTTCTTCGGCAGCGCGTCCAGCCACGCCTTCGGCAGGACCGGCTTGAGGATGTGCTCGCGCACGGCCTCGATCAGGTCCTTCTGCTTCACGCCCGGGTCATGCTGGGTCGACAGCACCACCGCGTCCAGGCCCTCGATCCTGCCATCCTGGCCGTAGCGCAGGGTGACCTGGCTCTTGGCGTCCGGGCGCAGCCACGGCAGCGGCGAGTTCTTCTTCTTGCGGACCTTGGCCTGCTGCTCGACCAGGCGGTGCGAGTAGTAGATCGGCGCCGGCATGAATTCCGGGGCTTCGTTGCAGGCATAGCCGAACATCAGGCCCTGGTCGCCCGCGCCCTGTTCTTCCGGCTTCTTGGCCTTCTTGTCGGTGCCGTCGACGCCGGCGGCGATGTCCGGCGACTGCTTGCCCAGCATGTTGATGATGGCGCAGGTGTGGCCGTCGAAGCCGACGTTGGAGTTGTCGTAGCCGATCGCGTTGATGACGTTGCGGGTCAGCTCTTCGATGTCGACCCAGGCCGAGGTGGTGACCTCGCCGGCGACGATCGCCGCACCGGTCTTGACCAGGGTTTCGCAGGCGACGCGGGCGCGCTTGTCTTGGGTGAGGATCGCGTCCAGCACCGCATCGGAAATCTGGTCGGCGATCTTGTCCGGATGGCCTTCGGAGACCGACTCGGAAGTGAAGAGATAGCTGGACATGAGCTTGTATCCCTGTATGCGGATGAAAAGATAGCCGCGCATGATACACGGCCGGGGCACCCCGGGAATAGTGCAGGGCCGGTTGTTGCCATCCGGTTAATAAACCGGTTCACCCAGCCCGCCGCCCGCGGCCGGGCGTCACCGAACTGCCGCAAAACCGCAACCGCGCTGCCGCCTGGCGGGCGCAGGCTGCCGGCCAACCGGGCCGTCGGACCACCGCCATGCACCAGATCGAGCAACGCCTGCAGCAGCGCTATCCCGAGTGGTTCCATGGCCCGCGCGGGCGCCTGGCGCGGCCGCTGCTGCGCAGCGTGGGGCGCTGGTCGCGGCTGGACCAGGTGCAGGCGTTCCTGCGCCACAACGGCGAGCGCCGCGGCCTCGCCTTTGTCCAGGCCGCGCTGGACTTCCTGGGCAGCCGCTACCAGCTGGACCGTGGCGCGCTGGCGCGGATCCCCGCCCGCGGGCGGCTGCTGGTGGTCGCCAACCACCCCTCCGGCGCGCTCGACGCGCTGGCGCTGCTGGACGCGGTGGGCCAGGTGCGGCGCGACGTGCGCATCATCGCCAACGACCTGCTGGCCGACCTGGAGCCGCTGCGCGAGCTGCTGCTGCCGGTACGGATCCTGGGCGGCCGCGCGCGTCGCGACAGCCTGCGCGCGGTGGAGCAGGCGCTGGCGGCCGAGCAGTGCGTGATCGTGTTCCCGGCCGGCGAAGTGTCGCGGCTGTCGCTGCGCGGCATCCGCGACGGCCGCTGGAACCGCGGCTTCGTGCGCTTCGCCAACGCCACCGGCACGCCGGTGCTGCCGGTGCGGGTGCAGGCGCGCAACTCGGCGTTGTTCTACGGCGCCTCGGCGCTGTTCAAGCCGGCCGGCACCGCGCTGCTGGCGCGCGAGATGTTCGCCCGCCGCGGGCGCCCGCTGCGGCTGTGGGTGGGGCAGGCCCTGCACCTGGACCCCGCGCTGGACCCGGCGCTGCAGCTGCAGGCGGTACGGCGCGCGCTGTACGCGCTCGGTGCCGACGACGCGCCGGCGGGCGCCGCCGTCGACGGGCCCGAACCGCTGGCCGCGGCGATCGCCGCCGAGCGGGTCGCGGCGGAGATCGAGGCCGCCGACCTGCTCGGCCAGACCGGCGACGGCAAGCAGATCCGGCTGGCACGCTGCGCCGCCGGCTCGCCGCTACTGCTGGAACTGGGGCGGTTGCGCGAGCTGACCTTCCGCCGGGTCGGCGAGGGCACCGGGCGCAGCCGCGACCTGGACGACTTCGACCTGCTGTACCAGCACATCGTGGTCTGGGATGCGGCGCAGCAGCGCATCGCCGGCGCCTACCGCATCATGCGCGGCGCCCAGGCGCTGGCGCGCAGCGGCCTTGCCGGGCTCTATACCGCGGCGCTGTTCCGCTATGCCGACGATGCCATCCCGCGCATCGCCGAGGGCATGGAGCTGGGCCGCAGCTTCGTGGTGCCCGACTACTGGGGCAGCCGCAGCCTGGATTACCTGTGGCAGGGCATCGGCGCCTACCTGCGCAGCCAGCCGGGCGTGCGCTACCTGTTCGGCGCGGTATCGATCAGCGCGGCGTTGCCGCGCGAGGCGCGCGAACAGCTGGTCGCGTACTACCAGCGCTACTACGGCGGCGGCCACGGCCTGGTCGAGTCGACCCGGCCGTTCCAGTACTTCGCCGCGCCGCCATGCTTCGGCGACATGGATGCCGATGCCGCGTTCGAGGTGCTCAAGGCCAACCTGGCCGCGCTGGGCACCAGCGTGCCCACGCTCTACCGCCAGTACACCGACCTGTGCGAGCCGGGCGGCGCGCGCTTCCTGGCGTTCGGCGTGGACCCGGATTTCAGCGATTCCATCGACGGCCTGATCGAAGTGGACCTGCAGGCGATCCGCCCGCACAAGCGCCGGCGTTACCTGCGCGACGCCGGGGTGCCGGCATGAGCGCGCCGACCCCGCTGCTGCCGTACCGGCGCGCGGTGTTCATCTCCGACACCCACCTGGGCGCGCGCCATTGCCATGCGGCCGAGCTGGCGCGGTTCCTGTCCACGCTGCGCTGCGAACGCCTGTACCTGGTCGGCGACATCGTCGACCTGTGGTGGCTGGCGCAGCGGCGCGCCAGCTGGAACGCGGCGCACAACGCGGTGGTCGAGGCGCTGCACGGGCTGCGCCGCGCCGGCACCGCGATCATCTACATCCCCGGCAACCACGACGCCCCGCTGCGCCGGACCTGCGGGCTGATGCTGCCGGCGATGCAGGTGCGGCGGCGTGCCATCCACGTCACCGCCGATGGCCGCCGCCTGCTGGTGGTGCACGGCGACGACTACGACGGCGCGACGCGCTGGCACCTGCCGATGCCGACGCGCGCGGCGACTTCCCCCATCGCATCGCCCGATGCCGGCGATGCGATCGCCCCCTCGACCCAAGGCCGCGGGCGTCGGGTTCTCACCCATCTGCAGTACGGCGTGGGCGACTGGCTCTACTACCGCATCCTCACCGGCAACCGCCTGCTCAACGTGCTGCGCCAGCGGGTCGGGCTGCGCTACTGGTCGCTGGCCGAGTTCCTCAAGCGGCGCAGCGCCGCGGCCGAGCGCTACATCGAGCGTTTCGTGCAGGCCGGGCTGGACGACGCGCGCCGCCGTGGCCTGGACGGCATCGTCTGCGGCCACATCCACCGGGCCGCGCTGGTCGAGCGCGATGGCCTGGTCTATGCCAACGACGGCGACTGGGTCGAAAGCCTCACCGCCCTGGCCGAGGATCACGACGGCAGCCTGCGCCTGCTCGACCCTGCCGGGCGCAGCCTGGCGTGGCTGCCGCCACGCGCGCCACAGGCGCGGGCCGCCTGAGCTGGCCTGCATGCTGCGTCCTCACGGTGGCGGCGCTATGCTCGCCGCGGGCTGGGGAAAGGAGCATCCGCGGTGGCACACACGCAGTCGACGACCCGGGCAAGGGCGGTGTTGTTCGCGGCCTGGCTTCTGCTGGCCGCCACCGGCACCGCTGCCGCCAGCGTCGACGCGCCGCCGGCGTTGAGCTTCGAGCAGGCGCGCGCGCGCCTGGAACAGGTCTCCGACGCGCTGGCCGCGGCCGACGCCGGGGTGCGCGGCAAGCAGGACCTGCAGGACGCCACCCGCTACCTGCGGCTGCCGGAAATCACCGGCGACATACGCCGCATGCAGTTCCAGAAATCGCTGGAGCTGCCACTGGGTTCGCTGGCACCGGTGGCCGAGGCGTTCGGCATCGAATCGCCGCTGCGTTTCGCCGAGCGCGACTGGCGCACCCGCCCGATCGTCACCGCCAGCGTGCCGCTGTACAGCGGCGGGCTGATCCCGGCGGCGCAGCAGGCGGCGCAGGCAGCCACCGCCCAGGCCGAGGCCGAGCGCGAGGCGCAGCGCCAGTCGCTGGCGCTGCAGCTGGTGCAGGCCTATTTCGGCCAGCAGCTGGCCGAACGCGCGGTGCAGGTGCGGCGCGAGGTCCGCGATGGCCTGCAGCGGCACCTGGACGACGCGCTCAAGCTCGAACGCGAAGGCTTCGCCAGCCGCGCCCAGCGCCTGCAGGCCAGTGTCGCCCGCGACAAGGCCGAGCGTGAGTACCAGAAGGCGCGCAACGACCTGGCCACCCTGCAGCAGGCGCTGGCCACGCTGCTGCGCAGCGGCGGCAACGTCGGCACCACCTCGCCGCTGTTCGTGATCGACGCGCCGCTGGAGCCCCGCGAGGCGTTCGAGCGCAGCGCGCTGCAGCGCCATCCGCAGCTCCAGCGCCTGCGCGCGCTGGGCCAGCAGGCCGAACAGGGCGTGCGCGTGCAGCAGGCCAGACTCAAGCCACAGGTCTACCTGTTCGGCCAGTACGACCTGCACCGCCGCGACGCCCTGCTCACCGATGCCGACTGGGCGTTCGGCATCGGCCTGCGCTACACCTTCCTGTCGCCGAGCGCGCGGCCGCTGCAGGTCAGCGCCGCGCGCGCGCAGCTGGAACAGGCGCGCGCCGGGCTGGGCGAGGCGGAGAACCAGGTGCGGCTGGGCGTGGGCAAGGCCTGGAACGAACTGGACACCGCGCGCAGCCAGTTCCGGCTGCTGGACAGCAGCATCGCCCAGGCCGAGGAGAACCTGCGCCTGCAGGAGCTGTCCTTCCGCGAAGGGCAGGCGACCTCGCTGGATGTGATCGACGCGCGCCTGGCGCTGGGCGCGGCGCGGGTGGAGCGGGCGCAGGCGGCCTACCAGTTCGATGTGGCGCTGGCGCAGCTGCTGGAAGTGAGCGGGCAGATGCAACGGTTCGACGACTACCGCCGGCGGGCGGACAAGGTGCTGGAATGAGCCAGACGGCGGGACACGACACGGGACCGCGGCGGCGCCGCGTTTTTGCCATCGCCGGCGTGTTGTTGCTGGCGTTGGTGGCGCTGGGGCTGTGGCTTGGCCTGCGTACCCCGGCCGACCAGGTGCAGGGCATGGCCGACGCCGACAGCGTCAACGTCGCCGCCAAGGTGACCGCGCGGCTGCACGCGCTGCACGTGCGCGAGGGCCAGCGGGTCGCGGCCGGGCAGCTGCTGTTCGAGCTGGACAGCCCGGAAGTCGCGGCCAAGGAGCGCCAGGCCGCGGCGGTGGTCGCGGCCGCACAGGCGATGGCGGACAAGGCCGAGGAGGGCGCGCGCAGCGAGGACATCCGTGCCGCCGAGGCCAACTGGCAGCGTGCCCGGGCCGGTGCCGAACTGGCCACGGCCACGTTCCGGCGGCTGGACACCCTGTTCAACGAGGGCGTGGTCACCCGGCAGAAGCGCGACGAGGCGCAGGCGCAGGCGCGCAGCGCGGAGGAGCTGGCGCGGGCGGCGCGGGCGCAGTACGACCAGGCGCTGGCCGGCGCGCGCCGCCAGGACAAGGCCGCCGCGCTGGCGCAGGTACGGCAGGCCGAAGGCGCCAAGGCCGAAGTCGATGCCGCGCGCCAGGAAACCCGCGGCCACGCGCCGCTGGCCGGCGAGGTGAGCAAGCGCATGGCCGACATCGGCGAACTGGTGCCGGCCGGCTACCCGGTGTTTACCCTGGTCGACATCGACCACATGTGGGTGGCGCTGACCCTGCGCGAGGACCAGCTGTACGGGCTCAGGCTGGGGGCGGTGCTGCACGGCACGATCCCGGCCCTGGGCGGGCGCAGCGCCGCGTTCGAGGTCTACTTCATCAGCCCGGCCGGCGACTACGCCACCTGGCGCAGCACCCGGCAGTCATCCGGCTACGACGTGCGCAGCTTCGAGGTGCGGGTGCGTCCGCGGCAGCCGGTCGACGGGTTCCGCCCGGGCATGAGCGTGCTGTTCGCATGGCCGCAGGGCTGACGCCGGGCAGCGGCGCCGCGTTCGCCGCGTCGCTGCGGCGCGAACTGCGCCACTGGCGCGAGGACCGCTGGGAACTGGCACTGGTCACGCTGGTGCCGCTGCTGCTCATGCTGCTGATGATGGCGCTGTTCTCCGGCGCGGTGCTGCGCCAGCTGCCGGTGGCGCTGGTGGACCTGGACGGCAGCGCCGACAGCCGCGCGCTGGCGCGCGCCATCGATGCCAGCCCCGGGGTGGCGCTGGTCGCCCAGCCGGCGTCACTGCAACAGGCACAGGCGCAGCTGCGCGCGCTGGAGGTGTTCGCCATCGTGCTGCTGCCGCGCGACATGAGCCGGCGCGCGCTGCGCGGCGAACCGGCACCGGTCTACGCGTTCTACAACGCCACCTACCTGGCCACCGGGCAATCGGCCGCGCGCGACATCGCCGACGCGGTGGCCGCGTACAACGCGCGCATGCTGAAGGAACGGATCGGCCTGCAGGCCGGGCCGGCGCGCCTGCGCGCCGCGCCGGTGACGGTGCAGGCCACGGTGCTGTACAACCCGGCGCGCAGCTACGAACTGTTCCTGCTGCCGCTGATCTTCCCGGCGGTGCTGTCGCTGCTGGCGGCACTGGCGGCCGGCGGCGCCTTCGGCCGCGAGCGCCGCGACGGCCTGCTGGCCACCTGGCTGGGGCGGCGGCCCTGGGCCGCCATCGCCGGCAAGCTGCTGCCCTACGTGGCGGTGTTCTCGCTGTACGGCGCTTTCGGCGTGCTGTATGTGGCCTATGTGCGTGGCGACGGCGTGGCCGGCAGCGTGTGGCTGCTGTTGCTGGCCCAGCCGCTGTTCTACCTGGCGTGCTGCTGCTTCGCGCTGCTGTTCATCGCCCTCACCCGCGACATGTGCACCGGGCTGTCGCTGGTCGGGCTGAGCATCGGCACCGCGCTGGCGTTCTCCGGCGCCACCTTCCCGGTGGTGGCGGCGCCGCTGTTCACCCGCGTGTGGAATGCGCTGCTGCCGCTCACCGCGTATGTCCAGCTGCAGATGCAGCAGCTGTTCATGGGCTCGCCGTGGACGGTGTCGCTGCGTCCGCTGGGCGTGCTGGCGCTGATGGCGGGGGTGGCCGGTGCCGGTGGTGCGCTGCTGCTGGCCCGGGCCGCGCGCCGCGCCGCGCCGCCGGTGCCGGTGCCGGCATGAGCCGGGTCGCCGCCAGCTTCCGCGCGACGCTGCAGGCGGTGTTCGCCGACTCGGCCGCGCGCACGGTGATGATCGGCGCGGTGCTGTTGTATTCGTTCTTCTACCCGGCGGCCTACCGTCACCAGGTCGCCAGCGACCTGCCGCTGGCGGTGGTCGACGCCGACCGCAGCGCCACCAGCCGCGCGCTGGTCCGGCATGTCGACGCGCTGCGCGCGGTGCGGGTGGCGACCCAGCCGCGCGACCTGGCGCAGGCGCGCGCGCAGCTGGAAGCCGGCCAGGTCGATGGCATCGTGCTGATCCCGGCGCGGCTGGAGCGCGACATCCTGCGCGGTGGCAGCGGCCAGCTGGTGTTGCTGGGCAATGGCGCCTACCTGGGCCGCGCCAGCGCCATCCTGGGCGGGCTGGCCGAGGGCATCGGCGCCTTCGGCCGCGACCAGGCGGTGCGCCAGGCCGGCTTCATGGGGCCGCCGCTGGCGGCACCGCTCGAACTGGTGCAGCGGCCGCTGTACAACACCCGCGAGGGCTACGGCAGCAGCGTGGTGCCGGGCGTGGCCGAGCTGATCGTGCACCAGACCCTGCTGCTGGGCATCGGCGTGCTGCTGGGTACCCGTCGCGCGCAGTCGGGGCAGCGCCTGCAGGTGGCGACACCGGCGCTGCTGGGCATGGCCGCGGCCTTCACCCTGGTGGCGGTGGCCGGGCTGCTCTACTACGCCGGCTTCAACGCCTGGGTGCAGGACTACCCGCGTGGCGGCAACGTGCCCGGCCTGCTGCTGGCGGTGCTGCTGTTCGCGCTGGCGTCGGTGGCGTTCGGTCTGTTCGTCGGCAGCTTCTTCCGTACCCGCGAGCGCGCGTTCCAGTACGTCACCGGGGTTTCGATCCCGCTGTTCTTCCTGTCCAACCTGTCGTGGCCGGCGGTGGCGTCGCCAGCGGCACTGGTGGCGCTGGCCAAGCTGTTGCCGACCACCGCGGGCATCAACGCCATCGTGCGCACCCAGCAGATGGGCGCGCGGGTGCCCGAGATCGGCGGCGAACTGCTCAACCTGCTGTTGCTGGCGCTGCTGTACGCTGCGCTGGCGGCGTGGCGGCTGCGCGCGCGGCCGCCACGCCACCCTCCGGGGTAGCTGCCGGGTCCGCCCGGCACCGGGGGCGGCCGCGGATGCGCCCTGCAGGGCAAGCCCTGCATCCACGGCAGGGCCCGGCATAATGCGGCGATGGATTCCCTCAGCCAGATCGTCCTCGGCGGCGCCGTCGCCGCCGCCATCGCCCCGGCCGGCCACCGCCGCGCGGCGCTGCTCGCCGGTGCCGCGCTGGGCACGCTGCCCGATCTCGACGGGCTGCTGATCATCGCCTTCACCCGCGACCCGGTGAGCCTGATGACGGTGCACCGCAGTTTCAGCCATTCGCTGTTCGTGCTGCCGCTGCTGGGCACGCTGATCTGGTGGCTGTACCGGCGCTTCGGCCACGGCCGGGTGGCGCAGGCGCCCGCGCGCTGGTGGTGGGCGATGGTGCTGGCGCTGGTCACCCATCCGCTGCTGGACGCGTTCACCGTCTACGGCACGCAGCTGTGGTGGCCGCTGATGCCGCACCCGACGATGTGGTCGAGCGTGTTCATCATCGACCCGCTGTATACCGTGTGGCTGGCGCTGGCCTGCGTGGTGGCGTGGTTCGCGCGGGCACGGCCGCTGGCGCAGCGCGCGCTGGTCGCCGGGCTGGTGCTCAGCTGCGGGTACCTGGGCTGGTCGCTGCTGGCCAAGCATCGGGTCGAGCGCGACGCCGACCGCGCGCTGGCGGCGATGGGGCTGGCCGGCGCGCCGCGGTTCTCGGTACCGATGCCGTTCAACACGCTGCTGTGGCGGGTGGTGGCGATGACCCCGCAGGGCTACGTGGTCGGCGACCGCTCGCTGTGGGCCGACCACGGGCCCATGCGCTTCAGCGGTTACCCGTCCAATGTGCAGGCGCTGCGCCAGGCGCAGTCGATCCCGGCGGTGGCGCGGCTGCAGTGGTTCAACCGCGGTTTCATGCGCGCGCAGGTGCGCGATGGCGAACTGGTGCTCAGCGACCTGCGCATGGGCCTTGAGCCGGACTACAACTTCAGTTTCGCCGTGGCCCGCGAGCAGGGGGGGCGCTGGGCGCCGATCCCGCCGCGGCAGCTGCGGCCCGTGTATCGCGATGCCGGTGGGCGCGCGGTGCTGGAGCAGCGGCTGGCGCAGGTCTGGCACCGTATATGGAACGATGAGGGCGTGATGCCGGCGGCGGAGGTGACGGGCGGTTAGGCGGGAGATTCCGGAAGCGGGCTTTATTTTCAAATTTAGAACAAATAGTGATTTTTATAGTGTTTGTTCTGAATTTGTTGGCAATTACACTGGCGCCCATTCCACGAATGGCCGCCTTGCCGGCTTTCCTTCCTTCCGGAGTCACCATGAACAGCCAAGCCATCGCCCTGTACAAGCAGCGCCGTTCCCAGTACGCGCTCGGCCGCACCCTGCCCATCGGCCAGGACCAGGTCACCGACCTGATCAAGCACGCCGTGCGTGAGGCGCCGTCGGCCTTCAATTCGCAGCCGACCCGCGCGCTGATCCTGCACGGGGCGCAGAGCGTGAAGTTCTGGGAGCTGGTCAAGGACGCGCTGCGCCCGATCGTGCCGGCCGCCGCGTTCGCCGCCACCGAGGGCAAGCTGGACAGCTTCGCCGCCGGCGCCGGCACCGTGCTGTTCTTCAATGACGTGGACGTGACCCGCGGCCTGCAGGACCAGTTCCCGCTGTACGCCGACAACTTCCCGGTGTGGGCCGAGCACGCCAACGGCATCGCCCAGTTCGCGGTGTGGACGGCGCTGGCCGAGGCCGGCATCGGCGCCAGCCTGCAGCATTACAACCCGGTGGTGGACGAGGCCGTGCACCGCGAATGGGGCATTGCCGGCAACTGGCAGCTGCGCGCGCAGATGCCGTTCGGCTCCCACGAAGCCGCCATCGGCGAGAAGAGCTATATGGAGGACGAGGCCCGCTTCAAGGTCTTCGCCTGAGCCTTCCGGCGCGCTCCTCCCCCCGCGCCGATCCAGGCCCGCCGGCTCTGCTGGCGGGCCTTTCTGTTGTGCCCGGTGGTCGCGCTCCTTTCCGGCTTGGCCTGCCGGAACGCGGCCCCGCGGGTTGGCGGCCGTGCCGGGCACAGGCCAGGGATCGACGCCGCCGGTGCGGGGCTTGCCGCGCACGGAAGCCTCGCGGGAACGGCCGCATGCGGGGCAAGCCCCGCATCTACGGGATTGGTTGCATGCGGGGATTGCCCGTCAGGCCGCGGCCAGCGGCTGCGCGGCGATCAGCCCGTCGAAGTAGTCGCGGGTCAGCCGCAGCTGCGCGTCGGCGCTCTCGGCGGCGTTGACCACGGCGCGGAACGCCGCGCGCTGTTCATCGGTGTGTTCGGGCCGGTCCTTCGCGTACCAGCCCAGGTGCTTGCGGGCGATGCGCACGCCCTGCGGTTCGCCGTAGAACGCATGCAGGTCGGCCAAGTGCCCGAGCAGGATGTCGCGCACCTCTTCCAGCGACGGCGGCGGCAACTCCTCGCCGGTGGCCAGGTAGTGGGCAATCTCGCGGAAGATCCACGGCCGGCCCTGCGCGGCGCGGCCGACCATCACCGCGTCGGCGCCGGTATGGGCCAGCACCTGCGCGGCCTTGCGCGGTGAATCGACGTCGCCGTTGGCCAGCACCGGGATGTCCAGCATGGTCTTGATCGCGGCGATGGTGTCGTACTCGGCGGTGCCGGTGTAGTGCTGGTCGCGGGTGCGGCCGTGCACCGCCAGCGCGGCGATGCCGCTGTCCTGGGCGATGCGGGCGATGGCCGGCGCGTTGCGCACCTGCGCGCACCAGCCGGTGCGGATCTTCAGCGTGACCGGCACGTCCACCGCACCCACCACCGCCTCCAGGATGCGCGCCACCAGCGCCTCGTCGCGCATCAGCGCCGAGCCGGCCCAGGCATTGCACACCTTCTTGGCCGGGCAGCCCATGTTGATGTCGATGATCTGCGCGCCGTGGTCGACGTTGTAGCGCGCCGCCTCGGCCAGCTGCCGCGGCTCGGTGCCGGCGATCTGCACGCTGATCGGCGCCGGCTCGCCGGCATGGTCCATGCGGTGGATGGACTTGCGGGTATTCCAGAAGCGCGGGTCGGAGATGGTCATCTCCGAGGCGGCCAGGCCCGCGCCCAGCCGCTTGCACAGCTGCCGGAACGGTTTGTCGGTGACGCCGGCCATGGGCGCGAGCACCACGTTGGGTGCGATGGTGTAGGGGCCGATCTGCATGCGGCGCATTGTAGTGCCCGGCGCGGCGCCGATGCCGGCGCCGGCCCCTCGCGCGGGCATGGCTTCAGCGCTCATCCGGTTTGCCGGTGGCGCACCGCCCCCGCCGTGCCGCCGCGGGCGGCCGCTGGCCGCCCAGCGGTGGCGGCCAGCGCAGCGCCGGTACCCGGGCTCAGGCGGCGTCGGCCGGGGTCATCCGCGGCATCGCCGCGGCGGCGCCTTCGCTCTCGGTGGAGCGGGCGGCGTACTGGTTGGCGAAGCGCACGTGTTTGATGAAGGCCGCGTCCGGGGCCTGTGCCAGCGAGGCCGCCAGGGCGCCGTTGAAGGCGTCGCCGGCACCGGTGGTATCGACCACCTGCGCCGGCTCGGCAGCCACCCGGTAGTAGGGCTGGCTGTCGCCGCGCAGGCGCTCCTCGTCGTGCGAGACGAACACGCCGACCGCGCCGAGGGTGACCACCACGGTGTTGCCGGACAGCTTGCGGCACAGCGAGTGCAGGCTGGCGCCATCCAGCGCCGCCACGTCGTCGGCCTCCACCCGCTCGCCGACATGGCGGCCGAGCAGGGCGGCGAACTCGGTTTCGTTCGGGGTCAGCACGTCGGCCAGCTTGAGCAGGCCGATGCTCGACGGCGCGTTGGCCGGGGCGGCGTTGAGCACGGTCAGCACGCCGGCCTCGCGGGCGATGCCCAGCGCCGCCTCGATCGACTCCACCGGCGACTCCAGCTGCGCCAGCAGCACCCCGGCCGCGCCGATCAGACCGGCGTTGGCGGCCATGAAGCCGGTGCTCAGCGAGGCATTGGCGCCGGGGCCGATGACGATCGAGTTGCGGCCGCGGCTGTCCACGTAGATGCCGGCGGTGCCGGTGGGCTCGCCGCTGGCCTCGGCGGCCAGCACGATGCCGTCGGCCGCGGCCAGCTGCCGGGCCAGCGCGCCACCGGCGTCGTCGCCCAGCGCGCAGACGAAGGTGATGTCGGCACCGGCGCGGCGCGCGGCCACCGCCTGGTTGAAGCCCTTGCCGCCGGGACCGGTGCTGTAGCGCCCGGCAATGGTCGCCCCCGGCGCGGGCAGGGTATCGCAGCGCCAGACGTGGTCGACATTGAAGGAACCGGCAACAACAACAGACTTCATGGAATCAATTTCTCTTCAGGTGGCTTTGGGGGGGAGCCGAAGGGGGAGCGCGCGGGCTCAGCCGAAGTGGCTGAGCACGCCGGCGATGGTGGCCGTCATCAGCGTGGCGATGGTGCCGCCCAGCACCGCGCGCAGGCCGAACTTGGCCAGGTCGTGGCGACGGTCCGGGGCCAGCCCGCCGATGCCGCCGATCTGGATGGCGATCGAACTGAAGTTGGCGAAGCCGCACAGCGCGTAGGTGGCGATCAGGCGGCCTTCGTCGCTGAGGGTGACCCCGGCGACATTGCCCTTGATGATCTCCGACAGCTGCAGGTAGGCCACGAATTCGTTGATCACCACCTTCTGGCCGATCAGCGAACCCACGGTGGTGGCATCGGCCCACGGCGTGCCGATCACCCAGGCGATCGGCGCCAGCACGTAGCCGAAGATGGTGGCCAGGTTGGTCGGCTTGCCGATGGCCTGGGCCAGCCCGGTCACTTCGCCCAGCCAGGTCAGCGGCGCGTTGAGCAGCGCGATCAGGGCGATGAAGGCCAGCAGCATGGCGCCGATGTTCAGCGCCAGCTTGAGGCCGTCGCCGGCGCCGGCAGCCGCCGCGTCGATGATGTTGGACGAGGTCTTCTCCACTTCCATCTTCACCGTGCCGCGGGTCAGCGGGGTGCCGGTCTCGGGCACCAGCAGCTTGGCGATCACCAGCGTGGCCGGCGCGGCCATGATCGAGGCCGCCAGCAGGTGCTTGGCGTAGAACGCCTGCGCCACCGGGTCGCCGCCGCCGAGCATGCCCACGTAGGCGGCCAGCACGCCACCGGCGATGTGCGCCATGCCGCCGATCATCATCGTGATCAGCTCGGACTGGGTCATCTTGGGGATGTAGGGGCGCACGGTCAGCGGCGCCTCGGTCTGGCCGATGAACACGCTGGCGCAGACGCTGGTGGTTTCCGCGCCGGACACCCGCATCACCTTGGTGATCGCCCAGGCCATGACCTTGACCACCGCCTGCATCACCCCGACGTGGTAGAGCACGCCCATCAGCGCCGAGAAGAAAATGATGGTCGGCAGCACCTGGAAGGCGAAGATGAAGCCGTACTTGGGCACGTCCATCAGGCTGCCGAAAATGAAGCTGGAGCCTTCGTTGACGTAACTGAGGATCTTGACGAAGCCCTGGCCCAGCCAGTCGAACACGTCGCGCCCGCCCGGTACCAGCAGCACCAGCGCGGCGAAGGCGATCTGCAGGCTGATGCCGGTGGCGACCAGCTTCCAGTCCACTGCCTTCTTGTTGTTGGAAAACAGCCAGGTGATGCCGATCAGCACCGCCAGACCGAACAGGCCGAAGCCGATCCTGCCCAAACCTTCGACCATGAGTATTCCCCGGGCGAGCCCGCAAAAGCGGCAAGCCTAGAGCAGCGGCCAGTGGCGGGCAACAATCCCGGTGCCTGCCGGGGGCAACGGCGGCGATCAGGCCGGCATCGGCAAGGTCCGGGGCGCTATCAGTACGGTGGCGGGGGTTACACTGGCGGCTGTCCGCGCCGCCGGCGCGCACCGCGTTCCAGGAGCCAGCCATGCAATACCGCCGCCTCGGGTCGTCCGGCCTGCAGCTTTCCGCCCTGTCCTTCGGGGCCTGGGTCACCTTCGGCAGCCAGATCGCCCGGGGCGAGGCCCGCAACCTGATCGCCGCGGCCTGGGACAACGGGGTCAACTTCTTCGACAACGCCGAGGTTTACGCGCAGGGCCGGGCCGAGCAGGTGATGGGCGACGTGATCGCCGACCTGCGCCTGCCGCGCGACGGTTACTGCGTGTCCAGCAAGGTGTTCTTCGGCGCGGTCGAGGCGCCCAACCCGCTGCAGCGCGGGCTGTCGCGCAAGCACGTGCACGATGCCTGCCATGCCGCGCTCAAGCGGCTGCGGGTGGACTACCTGGACCTGTACTACTGCCACCGCCCCGACCCGGAGGCGCCGATCGCCGAGACGGTGCAGGCGATGGACGTGCTGATCCGCCAGGGCAAGGTGCTGTACTGGGGCACCTCGGAGTGGTCGGCGGCGCAGATCGCCGAGGCGGTGGCGTTCGCCCGCGGCAACGGCCTGCACGCGCCGACCATGGAACAGCCGCAGTACAACCTGCTGCACCGCGCCCGGGTGGAACAGGAGTACGCGCCGCTGTACGCCGACGCCGGGCTCGGCACCACCATCTGGTCGCCGCTGGCCTCGGGCCTGCTGACCGGCAAGTACAACGACGGCATCGCCGCCGGTTCGCGGCTGGCGCAGCCGTCGCTGGGCTGGCTGCAGTCGGCGGTGCTGGGCGAACCGGCCGATGCGCGGCTGGACAAGGTGCGGCGCTTCACCGCGGTGGCCGCGGAGCTGGGCGAATCGCCGGCGCAGCTGGCCATCGCCTGGTGCCTGCGCAACCCGCGTGTATCCAGCGTGATCCTGGGCGCCAGCCGGGTGTCGCAGCTGGAGGAGAACCTGCGCGCGCTGGAGCTGCTCGAGCGTGTCGGCGACGACGCGTGGAGCAGGGTGGAAGCCGCCTTCGCTTGACCCGGGCGACGCGCGCCGGGCGGGCCGTGGCGCCTGCCCGGCGTGGGAGGAATGCGGCCGGGCGCGGAAGGCGCGCCCTCTTGCATCGCGGATGAGAATCATTATCATCAATTCCGTCCCCGCCACGGAACCGCCGCGATGTTCGCCCAACCTGTCCTGCTCCGTCCCCGTACCCTGCACCTGCCGCAGCGCCCCGCCCCGCGACCGCTGGCCGTCGATGACGCGATCGACAGCGGCGCGCTGCTGAAGGGCCAGCGCGAGATCCTGATCCGCCATGGCGACCGCGTTTACCGCCTGCGCCATACCAGCAACGACAAGCTGATCCTCACCAAGTAACCCCGGCCGCATTCGCCGCCAGCCGGCGCGCCGCTGCGCGTCATGCCCGCCTGAATCGCATCTTCTCTCCCCCTCGGCCACGGCCGGGCCGCCACGGCGGCCGGCCGCTGCGCCGGGGGTCAACCGTTCGATTCAAGGTACCCATGATCCGTCCCGCCGCCTTGAGCGCCGCCCTGTGGGCGACGCTGTTTCCCGCCCATGCCGCCCCGGCCACAGCCGCGCCGGCCGATGCCCACGACCTGGAACGCGTCCAGGTCACCGCCACCCGCACCGGCCGCGCGGTCGCCGACGTCGCCGCCACGGTCGACGTGATCGAACGCGAACAACTGGACCGGCAGCTCGTCCACGACATCGCCGACCTGGTCCGCTACGAACCGGGCATCTCGGTGACCCGCAGCGTGGCCCGCTTCGGCCTGGGCGGCTTCCGCATCCGCGGGCTGGACGGCAACCGCGTGCTGATCCAGACCGACGGCATCGCCATGCCGCGCAGCTTCGCCATCGGCAGCTTCGCCAGCGCCAACCGCGACTTCACCGACCTGGAAACGCTCAAGCGGGTGGAAATCGTGCGCGGCCCGGCCAGTTCGCTGTACGGCTCCGACGCGCTGGGTGGCGTGGTCGCCTTCGTCACCAAGGACCCGGCCGATTACCTGGGCGACGGCAAGGGCGCCTACGTCGGCCTGAAGCTGGGCTACGACGGCGACTGGCAGGGCCTGCTCGGCGGGGTGACCACCGCCTTCGGCGGCGCGCGCTGGAGCGGCATGGTCAACGTCAACCACCGCCAGGGCCAGGAAACCGGCAACAAGGGCCGGGTGCGCAGTGCCGACAACACCCGCACCGCACCCAATCCGCAGCAGCGCGACGGCCGCAGCGTGCTGTCCAAGCTGGTCTATGCGCCCGATGACGGCCAGCGCCTGCGCCTGACCGTGGAGGGCAACGAGGACGTCACCGACACCGACGTGCTGTCGGCCATCGACCACGTCACCACCATCGGCATGAAGGCGCACGACAGGCAGACCCGCGCGCGGGTGTCGCTGGCGCATGAAATGGACGCGCTGGACGCGGCCTTCGCCGACAGCCTGCGCTGGCAGCTGTACCGCCAGGACAGCGAGACCACCCAGGTCACCGACGAGGACCGCGCCAACCGCAGCCGCCGCCACCGCGTGTTCGACTTCGACCAGCGGGTGCATGGCGCGCAGGCGCAGTTCGACAAGCGCCTGGTCACCGGCGCGGCCGAACATGCGCTGACCTGGGGCCTGGACGGCACCTGGAGCCGGATCCGGCAGAAGCGCGACGGCTACCAGGTGCTGGCCAATGGCAGCACCAGCAGCACGATCCTGCCCGACGCGTTCCCGGTGCGCGACTTCCCGGTCACCCGCACCACCGAGCTGGGCCTGTACCTGCAGGACGAGGTGCGGCTGGCCGGCGGCCGCCTGTCGCTGGTGCCCGGCGTGCGCGTGGACCACTACCGGCTCGAGCCGCAGGCCGACGCGATCTTCAGCGGCGACAACCCCGGCGTGGCACTGGCGTCGCTGCGCAAGACCAGCGTGTCGCCGAAGCTGGGCATGGTCTGGCGCCTGGATCCGCGCTGGTCGCTGTTCGCCGGCTACGCGCGCGGCTTCCGCTCGCCGCCGTACAACGACGTCAACCTGGGCTTCACCAACGTCCTGTTCGGTTACACCGCCATTCCCAACCCGGACCTGAAACCGGAAACCAGCCATGGCCTGGAACTGGGCGTGCGCTACGTGGGGCCGGCGCTGTGGGCCAGCCTCGGCGGCTACCGCAACGACTACCGCGACTTCATCGAATCGCAGCGCTACGTCGGCACCAACGCGCAGGGGCTGATGGTGTTCCAGTCGCAGAACATCGCCGACGCGCGCATCCATGGCGCCGAACTGAAGGCGGGGCTGGAGCTGGGCGCGCTGGATGCGCGGCTGGCCGGCTGGTCGCTGCGCGGCGCGGCGGCCTGGTCGCGCGGGCGCAACCTCAGCGAAGGCGTGCCGCTGGACACGGTGGACCCGCTGCGCGGCAGCCTCGGGCTGGCCTACGACCGCGACGACTGGGGCATGGAGCTGGCCGGCAGCTTCGCCCGCCGCAAGGGCCGGGTCGCCAGCGCCGAGGCGTTCCGTCCCGCCGGCTACGGCGTGCTCGACCTGATGGCGCACTGGCGCTTCGCGCCGGGCGCCACCGCCCAGGTCGGCGTGTTCAACCTGGCCGACCGCCGCTACATCGAATGGTCCAGCCTGGCCGGCACCCTGGCCGCTTCCAGCCGCGTGAGCGACCGCTTCAGCAACCCCGGTCGCACCGTATCGGCCAGCCTGTCACTGGCCTGGTGAGCGGCGCCAACCGCTGCTTCCCTCCCCCGATGGAGCGTCACCCGGCCATGGACGGCCTTCCCACCGCCCCCGAGGAACCCATGAAGAAACCGCATTGCGCCAGCCTGCTGCTGGCCTGCGCCGCCAGTGCCGGCGCGGTCGCCGCGCCCGCCGACCCCGCCCGCGACCACGACACCATCGTGCGCATGCAGGGCGAGTACACCGTGGATTTCGCCTTCGACGAAACCGTGCTGCTGCAGCCCGGTTACGCACGCGCCCCGGCAATGCGCAGCGGCGGCAACGAACTGGTGGTCGTGGTCGAGGACACCCCCACCCGCATCGTGCTGCAGCACCTGCTGGTGGATCCGGCCAGCGGCCACGTCACCAAGCACTGGCGCCAGGACTGGACCTATGAAGCGCCGGTGCGCTTCGAGTTCAGCACCGACCAGACCTGGCGGGTGCGCGCGCTTCCCGCCGACCTCACCCGCGGCGCCTGGACCCAATGCGTCTACGAGGTCAGCGACGCGCCGCGCTACTGCGGCACCGGCCGCTGGCGCTACGACAACGGCGTGCCCAGCTGGACCAGCGACCCGGGCTGGCGCCCGCTGCCACGCCGCGAGTACACCCGGCGCAGCGACTACAACGCGCTGGCCATGGTCAACCGCCACACTTTGACCCCCAACGGCTGGACCCACGAACAGTTCAACACCAAGGTACGCCGCGACGCCGATGGCGGGCAGCACGAAATCGCGCGCGAGTTCGGTTTCAACGACTACGTGCGCACCACGGACGTGGATTTCAGCCCGGCCCGCGCCTACTGGAACGCCACCGCCGGCTACTGGGCGCGGGTGCGCCGGCACTGGGACGGCTTCCTCGGCCAGGCGCCGGGCGTGCGGCTGAAGACGCCGGTCGACGGCATGGCGATGATCGTGCCGCTGTTCACCCAGGCCGAAGCCGTGCAGGCGGGGCGGGCGGTCGACGAACGCCGGATCGGCGAGGTGTTCGCGGCCTGGGTTGAAAAGGCACCGGCCGCGGACTGAGCGCCGGGGCGGCGGCATCCGTGCGGCGGCATGGCGCCGCCGCGCGGGCTCATTCCTTGAACATCAGCAGCGCGGCGACCACGATCAGCGCGAACGCCGCCCAATGGTTCCATTTCAGCGGCTGCCCCAGGTAGACCGCGGAGAACACCGCGAACACCACCAGGGTGATCACTTCCTGCATGCCCTTGAGCTGCGGCGCGGAATAGACCGCCGCGCCCAGGCGGTTGCCCGGCACCTGCAGGCAATACTCGAAGAAGGCGATGCCCCAGCTGACCAGGATCACCGTCAGCAGCGGCGCCGAACGGTACTTCAGGTGGCCGTACCAGGCGATGGTCATGAAAACGTTGCTGGCGACCAGCAGTAGTACCGGGTACAGATAGGCGGTGAAGGGCGGGGCGGGCATGTCCGGGTCCGTGGGAAGGCGCGCATAGCATAGGTGCAGCACCGGTCCGGCGAACCACGCGCGACAGGGCGTAGTTTCTTCACATGGGATCCACTCGGGGTACGGCATCTTTCACAAAGCTGAAGAACGAGGAGGCTCCATGCGACAGACCAAGGAATCGTCCGGACTGGTGCTTGTCATCGAGGACAACCGCAACATTTCCGAGATGATCGGCGAATACCTGGAAAGCAAGGGATTCGAGGTGGACTATGCCTGCGATGGCCTGGACGGCTACCGGCTGGCGGCGGAAAACAGCTACGACGTGGTGGTGCTGGACCTGATGCTGCCGCGGCTGGACGGCATCGAGGTGTGCCGCCGCCTGCGCAACGAGGCGCGCAAGTCCACCCCGGTGCTGATGCTCACCGCGCGCGACACCCTGGACGACAAGCTGACCGGGCTGGGGTTCGGCGCCGACGACTACCTGACCAAACCCTTCGCCATCCAGGAACTGGAAGCGCGCCTGCGCGCGCTGATCCGCCGTGAACGCCGCCAGGTGGGCGCCGAGGTGCTCAAGGTCGCCGACCTGGTGCTGGACCCGGTCAGCATGCGCGCCACCCGCGCCGGCACCGAGCTGCAGTTGTCGCCGATCGGCCTGCGCCTGCTGACCATCCTGATGCGCGAATCGCCGCGGGTGGTGACCCGCCAGGAAATCGAGCGCGAGATCTGGGGCAACGGCCTGCCGGACTCGGATACCCTGCGCAGCCACCTGTACAACCTGCGCAAGATCATCGACAAGCCGTTCGACCGGCCGTTGCTGCATACCGTGCAGAGCGCGGGCTACCGTATTGCCGATATCGCCCAGCCGATGGGCTGAGGCATGCGGGGAAGCGTGATCCGTCGCGACCGGGCGGGCCGTACCACGGCCCGCGCCGGCGTGCTCTTCCCCTAACCGCACTGGACCACCACGGGACCGCAATGCTGCACGGGTTGCCGCGCAAGATCAGGACCGCTTTCATGCTGCAGGCACTGCTGGCCGGCCTTGCGGTGCTGCTGGGCGGCTACCTGGTGCTGCTGGTGGTCAAGTTCGGCCTGGTCAACGCGCTGCTCAGGCAGGAGGCCGCGCACTACTGGGAGCTGTACCAGGCCTCGCCGGTGCAGCCGCCGCCCAACACCAGCAATGTCCGCGGTTACCTGCTGGAGACCGGGCAGTCGCCGCTGAGCCTGCCCGCCGACCTGCGCGGGCTGGCGCCGGGCTTCCACGAGGTCGGCGACGCCGACGAACTGGTGCTGGTGGACGACAAGCCCGCCGGGCGCCTGTACCTGGTGTTCCTGCGCTCGCAGGCGCAGCACCTGGCGTTCTGGTTCGGGGTGGTGCCGGTGCTGCTGATCCTGCTGGCGGTATATGGCGCATCGTGGTTGACCTACCACGTCTCGCACCGGGTGGTGTCGCCGGTGACCTGGCTGGCGCGGCGGGTGTCACAGTGGGACCCGCTGTACCCGGACGCGAGCGAACTGGCGCCGGAGCGGTTGCCGGCCGACGTGCAGGGCGAGGTACGGCAGCTGGCCGGTGCCCTGCATACCATGGCCGGGCGCATCGGCGACCATGTCGCGCGCGAGCGCAATTTCACCCGCGATGCCAGCCACGAGCTGCGCACGCCGCTGACCGTGATCCGCATGGCCAGCGACATGGCGCTGGGCGCGCAGGAGCTGAGCCCCGGGCTGCAGCGCAGCCTGCAGCGCATCCAGCGCGCCGGCCGCGACATGGAGGCGCTGATCGACGCGCTGCTGATCCTGGCGCGCGAGGCCAACATCGAGCCGCAGGCCGAGTGGGTCGAGGTGGCCGACGTGGTCCGCTACGAGGCGGCCAATGCCCGCGGCAGCCTGGCCGGGCGGCCGGTGGAACTGGAAGTCCATGTCGCCGCCGCCAGCCCGCTGCGGGTGCCGCCGCAGGTCCTGCACGTGGTGGTCGGCAACCTGCTGCGCAATGCCTGCAACTACACCGACCGCGGCCGCGTCGATGCCTACGTGGAGGCCGACCGGGTGGTGGTGCGCGACACCGGCATCGGCATGTCGCCCGAGGCGCTGGCGCGGATTTTCGAGCCGTTCTTCCGGGTCGAGCCGGAGCGGCGCCAGGGCCACGGCCTGGGCATGCCGATCGTGCATCGCCTGTGCGAGCGTTTCGGCTGGCGCATCGAGCTGCAGAGCGAGCCCGGGCGGGGTACCACGGTGACGGTGCGTTTCGCGCGCGACGCCGCGCAGCCCGAGCAGGGCGTGGACGGCACCGCCTCCCCCTGACCCGACCGCTGCCGGTGGCGGGCCCGGCGCCCTGGCGCGACGGCGCACGGCTGCCTCCGCGAGCCTGTGCGAGCGGGCGACAGGGCGCCGGCAGGGCGCGTGTGGCAGAATCCTGCGCTGTTCATCGCCACGGCCGCCTGCATGGATATTTCCCGTTCCCGCCCCGTCCCGGCCACCCGCGCCGGCTCGACCGAGGGCCGCGCGCATGGCTGACGAAATGGGCAACCTGCCGCGTGGCCCGGCGCGCGTGCTCAAGGCGGCGGTCTGGTCCTGGCAGGGTTTGACCGCGGCCTGGCGGCACGAATCCTCGTTCCGGCTGGAGGTGTACCTGTTCGTGCTGCTCGCCCCGGTGGCGGTGTGGCTGGGGCAGACCCCGGTGGAGCGCGTGCTGCTGGTCGGCTCGTTGCTGCTGGTGCTGGCCATGGAGCTGGCCAATTCGGCCATCGAGGCGGTGATCGAGCGCTACGGCCCGGAGTTCCACGTGCTGGCCGGCCGCGCCAAGGACATGGGCTCGGCAGCGGTGTTCGTGATGATGATGAATGTGCTGCTGTGCTGGGGGCTGATCCTGGTGCCCCGGATTTTCTGAACCTCGCCGCCGCGCGCGACCGCGGCGGATTGTCTTTGTTGAAGGATTGCCTGCATGTCTTTTGAGTTCCTTGCCGACCCGAACGTATGGGTCACCCTGTTCATGCTCAGTGCGCTGGAAATCGTGCTGGGCATCGATAACCTGGTGTTCATCTCCATCGCCGTGGGCCGGCTGCCCGAGCACCGCCGGCCGCTGGCACGCCGGGTCGGCATCGCCGTGGCCTGCATCACCCGCATCATGCTGCTGGTGTCGCTGGCCTACCTGGCGCACATGGAGAGCAACCTGTTCACCGTGGCCGGCATGGGCATCTCGATCCGCGACCTGGTGCTGATCGTCGGCGGCCTGTTCCTGCTCTACAAGGGCATCAAGGAAGTGCGCGAACTGGTCAGCGGCGGCGAGGACCAGGACCCGACCACCACCAAGGCATCGGCCGCGTTCGGCACGGTGATCGCGCAGATCGCGATCATCGATATCGTGTTCTCGCTGGATTCGGTGATCACCGCCGTCGGCATCGCCGACCACGTCCCGGTGATGGTCTGCGCGGTGCTGCTGTCGGTGGCGGTGATGCTGCTGGCGGCCAACCCGCTGGGCCGTTTCATCGACGCCAACCCGACCGTCAAGCTGCTGGCGCTGGCGTTCATCCTGCTGGTCGGCGCGGTGCTGGTGCTCGACGGCCTGGACCTGCACGTGCCCAAGCCCTACATCTATGCCGCGATGGGCTTCTCGGTGATGGTGGAGTGGCTGAACCTGCTGATGCGGCGCAACGCCAGGCAGCACCACATCCCCGGCGCGGACAACTGGTAAGCCGTTGCCCGCCGCCGGCCGGGTGCCGGTGGCGCGCTACCCAAAGGGGCCGGCACGTGCCGGCCCCTGTCGTATGCACACGCTGCACGGCAGTGGTGGCATGCTTGCGGTTCCGGCCAACCAGGACCCGCCCATGCGCCCCTTCCTCCGCCTCGTGTTGCTTGCCCTCGTGGCAGGCTCGATCTCCGGCTGCGGTTACAACGCCATCCAGCAGAAGGACGAGGCGGTCAAGGCCGGCTGGTCCGAGGTGCTCAACCAGTACAAGCGCCGCGCCGACCTGATCCCCAACCTGGTCAACACCGTGCAGGGCTATGCCCAGCAGGAGCGGCAGGTGCTGACCGAGGTCACCAATGCGCGCGCCCGGGTCGGGCAGATCCAGGTCAACGCCGACGATGCCGCCTCGCTGCAGCAGTTCCAGCAGGCGCAGGGCGAACTGGGCAGCGCGCTGTCGCGGCTGCTGGTGGTCAGCGAGAACTACCCGACGCTGAAGTCCGACCAGAACTTCCGCGACCTGCAGGCGCAGCTGGAAGGCACCGAGAACCGCATCACCGTGGCGCGCGGGCGCTACATCCAGCTGGTGCAGGACTACAACACCTACATCCGCTCGTTCCCGCAGGTGATCACCGCCAAGCTGTTCGGCTACCAGGCCAAGCCGAACTTCAGCGTGGACAACGAAGCGCAGATCGCACAGCCGCCGGCGGTGGATTTCGGCACCCGGCCGCAACCGCAGCCGCAGACCCCGCCGCCGGCACCCGCGCCGGCGCAGTGAGCCGATGAACCGCCTGCTGCGCCTGTTGCTGCTGGCTTTCCTGCTCGGCCTGGCCGGGCCGGGCACGGCCATGGCGCAGCAACTGGCGCCGATCCCGCCGCTGGACTCGCCGGTGGTCGACACCACCGGCACCCTGGACGCGGCGCAGCGCCAGGCGCTGGTGGAGCAGGCGCTGGCCCTGCAGCAGCGCAAGGGCAGCCAGTTGCAGATCCTGATCGTGCCCAGCACCCGGCCGGAGGACATCGCCCAGTACACCACCCGCGTGTTCGAGCAGTGGGGCATCGGCCGCAAGGGCGTGGACGACGGCGTGCTGCTGGTGGTGGCCCGGGACGACCGCCGCGTGCGCATCGAGCCCGGCTATGGCCTGGAGGGCGCGATTCCCGACGCCATCGCCAACCGGGTGATCCAGGAATACCTGGTGCCGCGCTTCCGCAACGGCGACTATGCCGGCGGCATCGCCGAGGCCACCGCGGTGCTGGTGCGGCTGATCGACGGCGAGCCGCTGCCGGCGCCGGTGGCCAGCAACCGTGAGCCCGGCGGCAGCGACGCCACCTTCTTCGTCGCGCTGTTCATCGGCGGCATCGCCTCGATGCTGGCGCGGCTGCTGTTCGCGCGCCGCTCGCGGCCGGCCAAAGGCCTGCTGGCCGCGCTGCTGGCCGGGGGTGCCGGCTGGCTGCTGCTGTCGCTGGCCGGCGGCGGCGTCGCCGCGGCGGTGGCGTTCTTCCTGTCGCTGGGTGGGCTCTCGCCCGGGGGCTTCGCCCGCGGTGGCGGCTTTGGCAGTGGCGGCTTTGGCGGCGGCGGATTCGGCGGTGGCGGCTGGTCCGGCGGCGGCGGGCGTTCGGGAGGCGGTGGCGCCTCGGGGAGCTGGTGATGCGCTGGTTGCGCCATGTCTTTTCGCCGTCGGCGCATGCGCGGTTTCCCGCCGCCAGCCTGGACCGCATCGCCCGCGCCATTGCCGAGGGCGAGCGCCGCCACGGCGCCCAGCTGATGTTCGCGGTCGAGTCCGACCTGCCGCTGGCGGCATTGTGGCGCGGGGTCTCGCCGCGCGAACGCGCCGAACATGCCTTCGCGCTGCTGCGGACCTGGGACACCCGCGACAACAATGGCGTGCTGCTCTACCTGCTGCTGGCCGACCACGCCGTCGAGATCGTGGCCGACCGTGGCCTGCACGGGCGCATCGACGCGGCGCAGTGGCGCCTGGTCTGCGAGGATTTCGGCCGCCGCCAGCGCGAGGGCGACCTGGAGGCCGCGGTACTGGCGGGCATCGCAACCCTCTCGGAAATGCTGGCCGAGCATTTTCCGGCCGATCCAGACGCGCCGCGCGACAACGAGTTGCCTGACCGCCCGCAGCTGCTCGGGTGACGCGGCGGTTGAGCCCCGCGGGCGCTGCCCCGAGAATAGGGACTCGTCCGCCGGACCCGCCTGCATGCTCTATCTCCACGACATAGACCCCATCGCCTTCTCCCTGGGGCCGATCAAGGTGCACTGGTACGGCATCATGTACCTGCTCGGTTTCGCCGCCGCGTGGTGGCTGGGGCGTATCCGCATCCGCGCCGGGCGCCTGCCGGGCGTGGACATGAACGCGTTTTCCGACCTGCTGTTCTACGCCATGCTCGGCGTGGTACTGGGCGGGCGCATCGGCTACATGCTGTTCTATGCCACCGCCGATTTCCTGCACAACCCGCTGCTGCTGCTGCGCGTCTGGGAGGGCGGGATGAGCTTCCACGGCGGCCTGCTCGGGGTCATGGCCGCCGGCTGGTGGTGGACCCGCAAACACGCGCTGCATTACTTCGACACCATCGATTTCGTCGCGCCGCTGGTGCCGCTGGGGCTGGGCTTCGGCCGGCTGGGCAACTTCGTCGGCGGCGAGTTGTGGGGCAAGTTCACCCACGCCGGCTGGGGCGTGGTGTTCCCGCACGCGCCGCTCAAGGACGTGCCGGCCGGCCTGCCGACCATGGAGCAGCTGATGTCGGCCGCGCAGATCCGCCAGGACTACGCGGCCGGCCTGCTGACCCAGTACGCGCGCCATCCCTCGCAGCTGTACGAAGCGCTGCTGGAAGGGCTGGTGATGTTCGTGGTGCTGTGGACGTATTCGATGAAGCCGCGCCCGCGCTATGCCGTGTCCGGCCTGTTCGCGCTGATGTACGGCAGCTTCCGCTTCCTGGTCGAGTTCGTGCGCATGCCCGACAACGGCGTCTACCTGGCCTTCGGCTGGTTCACCCGCGGCCAGCTGCTGAGCCTGCCGCTGATCGTGCTCGGACTGGTGCTGCTGGCCATGTCGCGGCGTGCGCCTGCGCTGCAGCCGGCGGTACCGGCCGGGGACAAGGCATGAAGCGCTGCGCCGGAGGTGGGAAATGAAGCCTTTCGCCGGAGGCGAAGAATGAAGTCACTAGCCGGAGGCAAAGAATGAAGCAGTACCTGGATCTGCTGCGGCACGTGCTCGACCACGGCACCGACAAGGCCGACCGCACCGGCACCGGCACCCGCAGCGTGTTCGGCTGGCAGATGCGCTTCAACCTCGACGAAGGCTTTCCGCTGGTCACCACCAAGAAGCTGCACCTGCGCTCGATCATCCACGAGCTGCTGTGGTTCCTGAAGGGCGACACCAACATCGCCTACCTGAAGGACAACAAGGTCGGCATCTGGGACGAATGGGCCGACGCCAACGGCGACCTCGGCCCGGTCTACGGCAGGCAGTGGCGCAGCTGGGCCGCCGCCGACGGCCGCCAGATCGACCAGATGCAGTGGTTGCTGGACGAGATCCGGCGCAACCCGGACTCGCGGCGGCTGGTGGTCAGCGCCTGGAACGTGGGCGAGCTGCCGCAGATGGCGCTGATGCCCTGCCACACCCTGTTCCAGTTCTACGTGGCCGACGGCAAACTCAGCTGCCAGCTGTACCAGCGCAGCGGCGACATCTTCCTGGGCGTGCCGTTCAACATCGCCAGCTATGCGCTGCTGACCCACATGGTGGCCCAGGCCACCGGGCTGGGCGTGGGCGATTTCGTGCACACGCTGGGCGACGCGCACCTGTACTCGAACCATTTCGAACAGGCCCGCGAACAGCTCGCGCGCGCGCCCCGCGCGCTGCCGACGCTGTGGCTGAACCCCGAAGTGACCGACCTGTTCGGCTTCAGCTACGACGACATCCGCATCGACGGCTACGACCCGCATCCGCCGATCAAGGCGCCGGTGGCGGTGTGATGAAGCTGTCGCTCATCGCCGCGCTGGACCGCAACCGTGGGATCGGCCGCGACAACGCCATGCCCTGGCACCTGCCCGACGACTTCAAGCACTTCAAGGCGCTGACCCTCGGCAAGCCGATCCTGATGGGGCGCAAGACCGCGCAGTCGCTCGGGCGCGCGCTGCCGGGCCGGACCAACCTGGTGCTGACCCGTGGCGGGCAGGTGCCGTTCGCGGGGATGCGCGCGGTGGCGTCGGTGGAGCAGGCTCGTGAGATGGCCGCCGGGGAGGCTGCCGACGAACTGTGCGTGATCGGCGGCGGCGAGATCTACCGGCTGCTGATCGACCAGGCCACCGACCTGCACCTGACCTGGGTGGACGCCGAGGTCGCGGCCGACACCCATTTTCCCGAGGTCGACCCTGCCGTGTGGCGGGAAGTGGACAGCCAGCCGCATCCGGCCGATGCGCGGCATGCGTTCGCCTTCCGTTTCGCCCATTACCTGCGGCGTTCCCCTTAGCGGCGCGGCGTGCCCCGCAGGGGGCATCCCCGGACAAGCCCAGCGGGGCCAGCCCCGCTCCAGGGTTTCCCGGTAGTGGTACCCCGGTCGGTTGCGCCGTTGTGCCAGCGATGCCGTTCCGCCGAGCCGATGCAGCTACCTTCCAACCCCAGGAGACGGGCATGACCGCACTGTTCGACCGGATCGACACCTTCGTCCTGCCGGTGGCCGATTACCAGGCCGCCGCTGACTGGTACGCCGCCAAGCTCGGCCTGCAGGCGACGTACGTGGATGCGGGCGCAGGCCTGGCGGTGCTGCCGTTGGCGCAGGGCGCGAGCCTGACCCTGTGGCAGCGCCAGGCCGGCGGGCCGGCACCGGATCCGCGCGCGCAGGGGGCGTTTCCGATCTTCGCCACGCGCGATGCGGCGGCGGCCTGCGCGACGTTGAAACGCCGTGGCGTGCGTGTCGGCGAACTGGAGCGCGGCGATGGCGTGGTGTATTTCCGCTTCCACGATGCCGACGGCAACTGCCTGGAGGCCTGCCAGGTGCTGCAGCCCGGCGCCTGAGCGCTTACGGCGTGGGCGTGGCGCCGCCGTGGTTGCCCGGCGTGCCCGTCGGGTTGCCGTTGCTGCTGTTGTTGTTGCCGCCGTTGTTGCCATTGTTGCCATTGTTGCCATTGTTGCCGCCGCCGTGCGGCCGGTGCCGGCGTGCCCGGCGCCGTTCGCGGCGTTCGCCCTGCGCCTCGGCGCCGGGGTCGGGCCGGCGCTCGGCCGGTGGCCGCCGTGGCGGATGCGCGCCGGGTACCGGCGCCGGCACATCGCGGCCGGGGACCTGGACCACGCGCAGTTCCTCGCTGTCCAGCTGCAGCGCGGTGAGCTTGCCGCCCCACACCGCACCGGTGTCGATGGCGTGCACGCCCTGGGTGATGGTCAGGCCCAGCGCCGACCAGTGGCCACAGACCATCTTCAGTTCGCGCTCGACCCGGCCCGGGACTTCGAACCACGGGTACATGCCCAGCTGCTGGGTGCCCGGCGTGCCCTTGTCTTCCATGCCGATGCGCGCGCGCGGCGTGCAGTAGCGCATGCGGGTGAAGATGTTGATGATCGCGCGCGAACGGTCGTAGCCGGTGAGGTTCGGCGCCCAGCTGGGGCCGTCGCCGTACATGTTGCGCAGCAGCTTGCGGTAGCCGTTGCCGTGCAGCTGCTGCTCGACCTCGCGCGCATGCCGCTCGGCCATCGCCACCGTCCACTTCGGCGCCAGCCCGGCATGGAACATCATCCAGCCCAGGCGGCGGTCCACGTGCACCAGCTTCTGCTGGCGCAGCCAGTCCAGCAGCACGTCGCGGTCCTCGGCCAGCACCACGCGCTGCAGGTCGGGGTTGACCTTGCGCTGCTCCTCGGCGCTGCGCGCGCCCACGGCCAGCAGCGACAGGTCGTGGTTGCCCAGCACCACTACGCTGTGCTCGCGCAGCGAATGCACCAGGCGCAGGGTCTCCAGCGACTGGCCGCCGCGGTTGACCAGGTCGCCGCAGAACCACAGCCGGTCGGCGGCCGGGTCGAAGTTGATCTTCTCCAGCAGCCGCTGGGTGACGTCGTAGCAGCCCTGCAGGTCGCCGATCGCCCAGGTCGCCATCAGTGCAGGGTCCTGGGAATGGACAGCACGAACGGCGCGACCGGCGCGGCGAACTCGGTGCCATCGTCGGCCAGCATGTCGTAGTGGCCCTGCATGGTGCCGCGCTCGGTGCCGAGCATGACCCCGGAGGTGTAGCGGAATTCCTCGCCCGGGCGCAGCCGCGGCTGCTCGCCGACCACGCCGTCGCCATCCACGTGCTCGGTGCGGCCGTTGCCGTCGGTGATGCGCCAGTGGCGGCTGATCAGCCGCGCCGGCACGCTGCCGCGGTTGTGGATGCGGATCGTATAGGCGAACGCATAGCGCCCGTCCTCGGGCGCCGACTGCTCGTCGATGAAGCGAGGCGACACCTCGATCTCGATCGCGTACTGGCGGGAATCATCCATGCGGGCAAGTGTAAGCAAAAGCGGTGTAAGCGGACGTCAGGCAGCGGTGGCGTTGGCCAGGGCGATGAACTCGGCCACGTCCAGCTGCTCGGCGCGCGCGTCGCTGCGCACCCCGGCGGCAGCGAAACCGGCCTCGTCGACGAGGCCGTGCAGCGCGTTGCGCAGGGTCTTGCGGCGCTGGCCGAAGGCGGCCTTGACCAGCCGCGCGAAGTGCGCCGGATCGGTGATGCCGACCGTGGCCGGATCGCGCGGCACCAGCCGCACCACCGCCGAGTCCACCTTCGGCGGCGGCCGGAACGCGCCCGGCGGCACCACGAACAGCGAGGTCACCTGGCACCAGGCCTGCAGCATCACGCTCAGGCGGCCATAGACCTTGCTGCCCGGCGCGGCGGCCATGCGGTCCACCACTTCCTTCTGCAGCATGAAGGTCATGTCGCTGATCGCCGCGGCGTGTTCCAGGGCATGGAACAGGATCGGCGAGGAGATGTTGTAGGGCAGGTTGCCGACCAGCCGGATCGGCGCGCCGCCGGCCAGCTCGGTGAAATCGACCTGCAGCACGTCGCGGTGGACGATGGTCAGCTCGCCCAGCGGCGCGGCCGCGGCGGTGAGCGGCGCGATCAGGTCGCGGTCGAACTCGATCACCGTCAGCTGCGGATGCCGGCGCAGCAGCGGGAAGGTGATGGCGCCCTGGCCGGGGCCGATCTCGACCAGCCGGTCGCCGGGCCGCGGGTTGACCGCCAGCACGATCTTCTCGACGTAATGCGCGTCGGCCAGGAAGTGCTGGCCGAGCTGCTTCTTCGCCGGCGCGGTGAAACCGGCGCCGGCGCGCGGGGCGTGGGAGGAATTCATCGGGTGATTTTACGGTGTGCGGCCAGCCGCGCGCACAGCGCGGTGGCGGCCTGCAGGCTGGAGGGATCGGCCGTGCCCTTGCCCGCCAGGTCGAGCGCGGTGCCATGGTCGACGGCCACGCGCGGGTAGGGCAGCCCCAGGGTGATGTTCACCGCCTGCTCGAAGCCGCTGTACTTGAGCACCGGCAGGCCCTGGTCGTGGTACATCGCCAGCACCGCGTCGAAGCCGCGCAGCCTGGCCGGCAGGAACGCGGTGTCGGCGGGCAGCGGCCCGGCCAGGTCCAGGCCGTCGCCGCGCAGCCGTTGCAGCAGCGGGATGACCACGTCCAGTTCCTCGCGGCCAAGGTGGCCATCCTCGCCGGCGTGCGGATTCAGCCCGAGCACGGCGATGCGCGGCCGCGCCAGGCCGAAGTCGCGGCGCAGCGCGGCGTGGGTGGTGGCGATCACCGCGCGCAGGCGCTCGGCGGTGATGGCATCGGCTACCTCGCGCAGCGGCAGGTGGGTGGTGGCCAGGGCCACGCGCATGTGCGCGTTGGCCAGCATCATCACCACCTCCACCCCGGCCTGGTGGGCCAGCAGTTCGGTGGTGCCACTGTAGGCGATGCCGCCGTCGTTGATCGCCGCCTTGTGCACCGGGCCGGTGACCACGCCGTCGAGTTCGCCCGCCAGGCAGGCCTGGCCGGCGCCCAGCAGGGCGTCGATCACCGCACGGGCGTTGGCCGGGTCGGGCTGGCCGAAGCGCGACGGCGCGGCGTTGCGCACCGCGCGCAGGCGCAGGTCGCCCGGCGCCGTAGCGGTGGCGTCCTCGGGCAGCAGGTTCAGCGGCAGGTCGAGCGCGGCGGCGGCGCCGCGCAGCGTGTCCGGGTCGGCAAATGCCAGCAGCCGGCAATCAACGCGCGGCTGCTGCGCCAGGCGGACGCAGAGTTCCGGGCCGACCCCGGAAGGCTCGCCCGGGACCAGAGCGAGCTGGGGAACCATGGGATCAGGGCTTGGCCGGTTCGGACGCGCCGGCGTCCGGCCCGGCGGTGCCCTCGGCGCGGTCGCCGGTGCGGAAGCTGACGTAGGCGTCGCCACGCAGCTCCTGCAGGAAACGGTTGTACTCGTCGTCCAGCTTGCGGCGGCCGATCTGGTCGCGGATCTGCGCGCGCTTGTTGTCGTCGGTCACGTCGGTCTGGCGGGTGGCCACGCGCTGCACGATGTGCCAGCCGGCATCGGTGCGGAACGGCGCGGTGACGCCACCGTCCTGCACGCTCTCGACCTGGCGGCCGAAGTCCGGGCCGAACGCATCGGCCGGGAACCAGCCCAGGTCGCCGCCCTGGCCGCGGCTGTTGGCGTCGTCGGACGATTCCTTGGCCACGGCCTGGAAGTCGGCGCCGCCGGCGATGCGCGCGCGCAGGGTCTCGATCTTCGCCTTGGCCGCGGCGTCGTCCACCTGGTCGGTCACGCGCACCAGGATGTGGCGGGCGTGGTACTCGGTGACGGTATGGGTGCCGGCGGCGTTGTCGCTGTCGCGCACTTCCACCAGCTTCAGCAGCTGGAAGCCGCTGGGGCCGCGGATCGGGCCGATCACGTCGCCGGCCTTCATCGCCTTGATCTGCGCGGAGAACGCGTTGGGGATCTCGTCCAGGCTGCGCCAGCCCAGGTCGCCGCCTTCCAGCGCGTTGGGGCTGTCGGAATAGCGCACCGCGGCGGCGGCGAAGTCCAGTTCGCCCTTGCCGATCAGGTTCTTGATGCCGTCGATCTTGCTCTGGCCGGTGGCGATCTGCTCGGCGCTGGCGCCGTCGGGCAGCGCCACCAGGATGTGCGCCAGGTGGTACTGCATGCCGCCGGCGTTCTGCTGCGCCAGGGCCGCGTCCACCTCGCCCTCGCTGACGCTGATGCGGCTCTGTGCGAAGCTCTGGCGCAGGCGCTGGGTGATGATTTCCTCGCGTACCGAACTGCGGAAGTCGTCGAAGCCGATGCCGTCCTGGGCCAGGCGCTGGCGCAGGCCGTCCACGTTGGTGCCGTTCTGCTGGGCGATGCTGGCGATGGCCTGGTTCAGTTCCTCGCCGCTGACCCGGATGCCGCTGCTCTCGGCGCGGGCCACCTGCAGCTTGACCAGCACCAGGCGCTCGAGCACCTGGCGTTCAAGCACGCCCTGCGGCGGCAGCTGGTGCTCGCGGCCGGCGTACTGCGCCTTGATGTTGTTGATCGCACGCTGCAGTTCGCTCTGCAGGATCACGTCCTCGTCGACGACGGCGGCGATGCGGTCCAGCGGCTGCGTCTGCTGCGCGGCGGCCGGTGCGGACACGCCGGCAAGCGCCAGCAGGGTGGCGAGGACTGCGGATAGGGTCTTGGTCATGGAATCAGGTTCGGATCGTAGTCGTCGTCGTTCGCCTCGATGTTGCTGGGCGGAACGAGGTACAGGTCGTCTCGGTTATAGCCGAGAATAGCACGGCGCAAGGTGCGGTCCGTGTCCTGCCCGACCGAGCTCAGGCCCTTGAGCACGAACTCGACCTGCAGGGAATTGTTCATGTCGCCCTCGCGGTTGCGCACGTAGCGGCGGGCCAGCGCGCGCACCGCCAGGCAGCAGCTGTCCCACTGCACGCCACCGATGATTTCCAGCGGCTTGTTGTCGAGCATCGAGTAGTAATAGCGGCCGACGATGCTCCAGCGCGGGTTGATCGGGTACAGGAACGACAGGTCGGCCTGCTTGAGCTGGTCGACGTTGGTGCTGGGGTTGCGGCGGTAGCGGTAGGTCAGGTTGACCACGCCGTCGCCGGGCATCAGGTAGCGGGCGCGGACGCTGGCCAGGTCTTCCTTGCGGTACTTCGGGTTCCACTGGTAGGTGCTGCCCAGGGTCCAGCGGTCGTTGATCGCCCAGTTGACGTCGGCGACCCAGGCCGAATTGCCCTGCTGGACGATGGCATCGCCGCTGCCGAGGGTGGTCCTGGAGTCATCGAAGTAGGAGATCTGGCCGATGCTGGCCGACAGCTTCTCGCGGCCGTCGGCCTGGCGGATCAGGCGCGTGGTCAGGGCCGTGGTCAGCTGGTTGGCGTCGTTCTGGCGGTCGGCGCCGGTAAAGCGCGAATCGCGGAACAGCTGGCCCCAGCTGAAGGTGAAGGCGCGGGTGTCGAACAGCGGCAGGTCGCGCTGGTCGCGGTACGGGGTGTTCAGGTAGAACAGCCGCGGCTCCAGCGTATGCAGGTAGGACTTGCCGCCGATCTCGGTCTCGCGGTCGAAGAACAGGCCCATGTCCAGGCTGGCGATGGGCAGGCTGCGGTGCGGGGTGGTATTGCCGCGCAGCTGCTCCGGCGTGGCGGTGGCCGGGTCGATGCCGTCGGCCACCAGCTGGTTGCGGCGGATGCTGTCGGCCAGGCCGCGGTCCAGGTCGTAGGCGGTGTAGCGCCAGGCCAGGGTCGGGGTGATGTACCACGCCGCACCGGCCAGCGGCATCGACACGTAGGGCTTGATGTCCAGGCGCGAGCCGCCGTCCACCCGGGTCAGGCTGCCGTCGCGCACGTACTCGCCGTCGACGATGGCCTTGCCGCGGATGTCGTCGTGGGTGAAACGCACCGCCTCGGCGTAGACGCCGGTTTCCAGCCAGCGGCCGAAGCTGTCGTCCCAGGTGCCGAACAGGCGCGGCTGGCGGCTGTAGGGCAGGGCGGCCTCGGTCAGGGTGTAGTCGGTCAGCTGCCAGTGGTCGGCCATCAGCCCGGCGGTCCAGGTGCGCCCGGTGCCGTACAGGCCGGCGGTGCTCTGCAGGTTGGAGGCGGTCACCCCGAGCAGGCGGTTGGCGAAATCCTCCATGTAGCGCTCGTCGCTGACCCAGGCCAGGTTGGCGCGCGCCTGCCAGTGCCGGTCCACGTTGTGGTAGCCGTTGTAGGCGATCTTGCCGCGCTCCCGGTCGCGCAGCGAATCATGCGGCATCCATTCGGTGTCCAGCTGGCCGCGGCCACCGCCGTAGAGGTAGCGGAACTCGTTGTCCAGCATCAGCCCGCGCCGGCTCATCCAGCGGGGGGTCAGGGTGTCGTCGTAGTTCGGCGCCAGGTTGAAATAGATCGGCTGCGCGTAGTCGAAGCCGTTGCGCCCGGACAGGCTCAGCTTGGGATAGAGCAGCCCGGTCAGGCGCCGGTCGTCGATCGGGAACTTGAACCACGGCATGTACATCACCGGCACCTTGCCGACGCGCAGCACCGCGTTGCGGGCGGTGCCGAAGCCTTCGTCGTTGTCCACCTCGATCTGCGGCGCGGCCAGTTTCCACACCGGCTGCGACGGATCGCAGGTGGTGTAGGTGGAGCGGTGCATCTGCCCCACCGAGCCCTGCAGGTCGATGGAGTCGGCGCTGCCGTTGCCGCGGCGTGAGACCAGCTGGTACCTGATGTCGCTGATCTTGTGGCTGTCGGTTTCCTGGTTGCCCTCGGCGCGCTTGGCGGTCAGGCGGATCGACGAGTCCGAATAGCGCACGTTGCCGTCGGCGATGTAGTTGCCGGTCTCGGTGTCGAAGCGCAGGTTGTCGGTGCCCATGAACTGGTCGCCGCGCTTGAGCGCGACGTTGCCCTGGTACTGGGGGATGACGCTGGTGCCGGAGAGCTGGTCGCCCTCGATGTCGGTGGGCAGCTGGTCGCGGGTGGCGGCCGCGGCCGGGTCGGCCTTGGGCGCCTCGTCGAACGCCGGCAGCACGTCGGTGGCCGGGCACAGGTTCCAGTTCACCGGCTTCTCGCTGGCCATCGCCGACAGTGCGAAGGCGACGCTCAGGGGCAGGGGAAGCAGGCGGAGGGCTGGGCGCACGCGGATCGGATTCAGTGAAAACGGCCGCTAGCTTGCCGCATCGCCTGCATGGGGGCAATGAAGACCGGCCCTGGCCGCCGGACGGGGTTCATGCGTCCGTCACCGGGGGAGCAGGGCGCCGACATGGGCCACGCTGCATTCGGCCAGGGCCTGCAGGTCGTAGCCGCCCTCGAGCATGGAGACCAGGCGGCCGTCGGCATGGCGGTCGGCCAGCGCCGCCAGCTCGGCGGTCAGCCAGCCGAAGTCCTCGGTCTCGACCATCAGGTCGGCCTGCGGGTCGTGCAGGTGGGCGTCGAAACCGGCCGACACGAACAGCAGCTGCGGGCGGAAGGCATCCACCAGCGGCAGCAGTTCGTCGGCCCAGGTATTGCGGAAACGGAACCCGCCGCTGCCCGGCGGCAGCAGGATGTTGCAGACATTGCCCACGCCGCGCTCGCGCATGTTGCCGGAGTACGGGAACAGGCCGGACTCGTGGCTGCTGTAGTAGGCCACCCGCGGGTCGGTCTCGAAGATGGCCTGGGTGCCGTTGCCGTGGTGGACGTCGAAATCGACGATGGCGACCCGTTCCAGCCCGTGCACGTCGCGGGCGTAGGCCGCGGCCACGGCGATGTTGTTGAACAGGCAGAAGCCCATCGCGGTGTCGGCGGTGGCGTGGTGCCCGGGCGGGCGCACCGCGCAGAACGCGCGCCGCCCGGGCCCGCGCATCACCGCGTCGACCGCGGCCACGCCGGCGCCGGCGGCATGCAGCGCGGCGCTGGCCGAGCCCGGCGAGGTGAAGGTGTCCAGGTCGATCCGCCGCAGCGGCGCGGTCTGCGCCTGCAGCATGTCGTCGATCAGCTCGCGGGTGTGGACCCGCGCCAGTTCGCCGAGCTTGGCCGGCGGCGCCTGGCGCCAGTCCAGCTGCTCCGGGAACGCCCGGCGCAGCGCGTCGAGCACCGCGCGCAGCCGTTCCGGCGATTCGGGATGGTCGGGGCCGGGGTCATGGCCCAGGCAGGCCGTGTGGGTGAATACGAGCATGCCCGGCACTGTAACCGGCCGCGCCTGGGCGTGCGCGGCCTCCGGGGGGAATCAGGCGCGCCGGCGCTCGTGGTTCCACAGCACTTCGCCGTGGCCGTCGGCCCGTGCCAGCACCCGCGCCAGCACGAACAGCAGGTCGGACAAGCGGTTCAGGTAACGCACCGCCTCGCCACGCACCGCCTCGACCCGGCCCAGGGCCACCGCCTCGCGCTCGGCGCGGCGCACGATGGTGCGGGCCAGGTGGCAGCGCGCGGCCGCCTCGCCGCCGGCCGGCAGGATGAAATCCTTCAGCGGCGGCAGGTCGTCGTTGTAGCGGTCCAGGTGCCGTTCCAGCGCGTCGATGTCGGCGCCCTGGATGGCGGCATGGCCGGGAATGCACAGTTCACCGCCGAGGTCGAACAGCTGGTGCTGGATGGTGGTTAACAGCGCGCGCACGTCGTCCGGCAGCGTGACCGCCAGCAGCACGCCGATGGCCGAGTTGGCCTCGTCCACGGTGCCGTAGGCATTGACCCGCAGCGAGTCCTTGCCGGTGCGGCTGCCGTCGCCCAGCCCGGTCGTGCCGTCGTCGCCGGTGCGGGTATAGATTTTGGAGAGCCGGTTGCCCATGGTGCGCGGCCGCTCAGTGCGCGACGCGATCGGCGGCCGCCTGGCGCGCGAACGCCTCGGCGGCAACCTGGGCCAGCGCGGCCATGCCGGTGTACAGGGCCGCGGTACGCATGTACGGCAGCAGCCAGTCGGTGTAGTTCTTGAACCAGCCGGCCACGGTCGGCTCGGCGACGACTTCGCTGGTCCAGTAGAAGCCGCCCTGCGCGAACAGGTGGCACACCACCACTGCGCCGACCAGGCTGGCGGCGAACAGGCCCAGCGCACGCCAGCTGGCGCCGGTGTAGGCGTGGCGCAGCAGCATGCCGCCGGCCCACATCGCGAAATAGGCCGGGACCAGCGCCCAGTAGCCGGCCGACACGCAGTAGTGCGCCCAGAAATCCATGCCCTGGCCGCTGATCACCGCCCAGTCGATCGCCACCGCCAGCGCCATCAGCAGCGGGAACGCCCAGCGGGTCCAGCCGCGCAGGTAGAAGCCGCCGATGAAGAACACCGCCCAGGACGCGTCCGGGACCGGCGCGAAATGGTTGATGCGGGTGCCGACCATCAGCAGCACAAGCAGGGTCAGGACGAAGGTGCGTTGGACGTTGGCGGTCATGGTGATGAGGGATCTGGCGGAATCAGGCCGCCATTCTAGCCGCAGTCGCGCCACGGCCGCGGGTGCGGCGCGGCAACGCGGCGGCGTTCGCGCTGGCCGAGCCATTATCATGGCGGCATGAGCGACCTTCATGATGTGGTGATCGTCGGTGGCGGACTGGTCGGTGCCAGCCTGGCCATCGCCCTGGACCGGCTGGGGCTGGACGTGGCGCTGGTGGAAGCGACCCCGGCCGGGGCGCTGCCGGCGGTGTTCGACCAGCGCAACCTCAGCTTCGCCGCGGCCACGGTCAACGCGCTCACCGCGCTGGGGGTGATGCAGCGCCTGCAGGGCCCGCCCGGCCCGATCCGCCGCATCCACGTCAGCCGCGCCGGCGATTTCGGCCGCGTGCTGCTGGATGCCGGCGACTACGGCCGCGACGCCTTCGGCCAGGTGGTGGTGGCGCGCGATTTCGGCCACGCGCTGGAGGCGCGCCTGGGCGACCTGCAGCGGCTGGTCCGCTACCGCCCGGCCACGTTCGTCGGCCTGGGCGACTGCGTCGATGGCCGCCGCCAGGTGCGCATCGCCGACGCCGCGGGCGAGCGCAGCCTGCGCGCGCGGCTGGTGGTCGGCGCCGACGGCACCCGCAGCGCGGTGCGCCAGGCGCTGGGCATCGACGCCAGCGAACACGATTACCTGCAGACCCTGCTGGTGGCGCGGGTGCGCGCCGCCCGGGCACCGGACGGCACCGCCTGGGAGCGCTTCACCGACACCGGCCCGACCGCGCTGCTGCCGCGTGGCGACCGCCATTACGGCCTGGTCCATGGGGTGGCCCGCGCGGAGGCCGAAGCGGTGATGGCGCTGGACGATGCCGCCTGGCTGGCGCGCGTGCAGGCGGTACTGGGCTGGCGCGCCGGGCGGCTGCTGGAAAGCGGCCCGCGCAGCGCCTACCCGCTGGTCCAGGTGCTGGCCCGGCAACTGGTCGGCGAACGCGCGCTGCTGCTGGGCAACGCCGCGCAGACCATCCATCCGCTGGGTGCGCAGGGCTTCAACCTGGGCCTGCGCGACGCGCTGACCCTGGCCGAGCTGATCGGCGATGCCGCGTGCGACCCGGGCGCCGACGCCCTGCTGCGGGCCTACGTGCAGCGCCGCGCGCCCGACCGCGAGCAGACCCTGGCCTTTTCCGACGGGCTGGCGCGGCTGACCGGCAACCCGGCGCCGCTGCTGCGGCCGCTGCGCAGCCTGGGGCTGGTGGCCGCCGCGCAGGCCGCGCCGCTGCAGTCGTTCCTGGTCGGTGGCGCGATGGGCTTCCGCGGGCAGGTGCCCGCACTGTGCAGGAGCCAGGTGCAATGAGCCGGCGTGGTGGATTGGATGCGGTGGTGGTCGGTGCGGGCGTGGTCGGCAGCACCTGCGCGCTGGCGCTGGCGCGCGAAGGCCTGCAGGTGGCGCTGGTGGAAGGGCGTGCGCCGGCGCCGTGGTCGGCGCAGCGGCCGGACCTGCGCGTGTTCGCCTTCGCCCACGACAACGCGGCACTGCTGGAATCGCTCGGGGTATGGCCGCAGGTGGCGCAGGCGCGGGCGCATCCCTACCTGCGCATGCGGGTGTGGGACGCGGCCGGTGGCGGTGAACTGGCCTTCGATGCCGACACCCTGGGCCGCCGCGAGCTGGGCTGGATCGTCGAGAATGGGCTGCTGGTGGACCGGCTGTGGGCGGCACTGCCCGGTGCCGGCGTGCAGCTGCATTGCCCGGCGCGGGTCGAGGCGATGGAACAGGACGAACGTGGCGTGCGCCTGCGCCTGGACGACGGCCGCCGGGTCGATGCGGCGGTGGCCATCGCCGCCGATGGCGGCGAATCCACCCTGCGCGCGCTGGCCGGGCTGGAGGTATCGCGCCACGACTACGGCCAGCGCGGCGTGGTCGGCTACGTGGACAGCGCGCGCGGCAACGAAGCCACCGCCTGGCAGCGCTTCCTCGATACCGGTCCGCTGGCGGTGCTGCCGGTGGACACGCACCGCAGTTCCATCGTCTGGACCCTGCCCGATGCCGAGGCCGAGCGGGTGCTGGCGCTGGACGACGACGCCTTCGGCCGCGAACTGACCAACGCCTTCGCCGGCCGCCTGGGGCCGATGCGCCCGGTCTCGCCGCGCGCGGCCTTCCCGCTGCGCCGGCAGCTGGCCAGCGACTATGTCGCCGGCCGCGTGCTGGTGCTGGGCGACGCCGCGCATGTGGTGCACCCGCTGGCCGGGCAGGGCGTCAACCTCGGCCTGCGCGACGTGGCCGCGCTGCGCGCCCTGGTGCACGACGCGCACCAGCGCCGCGCCGACTGGACCGCGCCGCACCGGCTGCGGCGCTGGGCGCGGATCCGGCGCAGCGACAACACTGTCGCCGCGCATGGCTTCGACGCGATCAACCGGGTGTTCTCCAACGACGAGATGCACCTAACCCTGGCGCGCGGCGCGCTGCTCGGCCTGGCCGGGCGCATGCCGCCGCTGCTGTCGCTGTTCTGGAAGCGCGCCTCGGGGCTGTGACGGCGCGCTTGCCTGCAGGAGCGCACTTGCAGGAACGCACTGCAGTGGGCGATGGGGTCGTCCCCGGAAAGCCCCGTGCGGGGCAAGCCCCGCACCTACGGGTTGCGTGTCAATCCAGCAGCCAGCCGGCCAGCTGTTCGCGCGCCAGTTTCCCGCGCCGGGCGCTGTCCAGCGCCGTGAACTCGTCGGCCAGTGCCGGGTTGGCCTGCGCCTCCTCGCGGCTGATGAAGCCATCGCCGTCCACGTCCAGCGCGTCGAAATCGATGCGGTAGTTGCCGGCTACGCTGTCCGGCTGGATCGAACGCACGATGACCGTGGCCTGGCCGGGTTCGCCCGGCAGCCGCACCTCGTGGGTGACCGCGCCGCTGGCCAGTGGCTGCGCGCGCACCGGCGCCGGGGCCACCGGCAATGGCGCGGTGACGGCACCGTCGCGTGGCGCGGTCTGTGCCGACGCGGGCGCGGCGGCGATTGCGGCCAACAGCAGGACAACGGGGGGCAGGCAGGGACGGAGCACGGCAGACCTCGCATACGGACGACGGGATTCGCCTGTGGCCCGCGCGGCCTCACTTCTTCATCCACCCCTCCAGCTGCGCCCTGCTCAGGCGGCCGCTGCGGTGGCTGTCGAGCGCATCGAACTCGCGCGCGAGCGTGGGGTTGGCCTGGGCTTCCTGGCGGCTGATGTAGCCGTCGTGGTCGCGGTCCAGCGTGGCGAAGTCGATATGGTAGTCGCCGCGGACCGAATCCGGTTCCTCCGAGGTCACCGTGACCGGCGTGCCCTTGTCGGTGAAGGTGGTCCTGCCGGTTTCCTGGGCCAGTGCCGGCGCGCTGGCCGCGCACAGCAGCAGCGCGGGAAGCAGCGGGCGGAAAATGTTCATGAGCGCACTCCTGTGAGGGAAAACACGCCCCCGATGCTTGGCCCGCCCCCGTTAAACCGGCCGCAAGAACCCATGCAGGCCGGCTGAATGTTGCCGCCGGTTCAGCGCCGGCCGCCTCAGCTGGGAATGAACGGGAACGCCAGCTTCAGCAGGCCCTTCAAGCCGCCTTCGACGGTGGAGCTGACCGCCTTGGCGCCCAGGCTGTTCAGCGCCCGCCGCACGTCGTCCCAGCGCAGCTGCGCCACGTCCTTCTTCAGCAGGTCGGCCACTTCCTCCGAGGTGGGGGCCAGCTTCTTCAGCGCCGCCACCGTCGCCTGTGGGTCGGGCTGCAGGTAGCCCCAGCGCTCGGCGATCTTCAGCAGCGTGTCGAAGCGCACCGCCACCACCTCGCGGTTGCGCTCGTAGACCGGCAGCGCGCCGACCTCGAGGATGGCCTGTTCGAAGCGCTGGGCGTCGTCGGGGTGCTCGATGCGCACCGCCAGGAAGCCGTCCTTGCGGCTGCGCTCGCTCACGTGCTTGGCCCCGGCGCGCAGGTTGGCCTCGGTCAGCACGGTCGCGGCGATGCGCTGCAGCGCGGCGTCGGCGTCCTCGGGCACCAGCGCGCGCCAGCGCGCGTAGCCGTCGCGGCGCAGGCCCTTGACCTTGGCCGGCGTCACCCGCAGCTGCAGCGCCACGCTGGCGTTGGAATCACCGCGGTCGATCGCGCCGTCGCGTTCGAGCAGCACGAAGATCAACAGCTCCAGGTCGCGCTTGGTCAGCGACTGGAACCCCTGCAGCAGGGTCAGGCGCAGGAATTCATTGCCGAAGCCGGCCGAGTCCTTCAGTTCGATGGCATGCATGCGTGTCCTCCCAGGGGTGACAGCATGCCCGATCGCGGTTGCGTGGAATGAGACGCCGCGCGGCGGTCGCCGTTTCCGGCTCAGCGCCCGTATTCACGCCCCGGGCGGTCGGCGCGGAAGGTCTCGATGCCGCCGCGGTCCTGCAGGGTCACGTACACCTGCCGGCCGTCGCTGCCGCCGAAGGCCAGGTTGGTCGGCTTGCGGCCCTTGAGCGGCACCTCGCGCAGCAGCTGGCCGTCGGGCGATACGATGGCGATGACCCCGGCGCCGTAGCGGGCGATGTACAGGTTGCCGTCGGCGTCGCAGCGCATGCCGTCCAGGCCGTGGTCGTCGAAGCGCAGCAGCAGGCGCTTGTTCGACAGCGCGCCGGCGGCATCGCGGTCGTACACCCAGACATTGCGCTGCACGCTTTCGTTGACGTACAGGCGGCGGCCGTCGGGGCTGACCTCGATGCCGTTGGTGGTGCCCATGCCGGATTCGAGCCGCTGTGCGCGGCCGTCGCGGTCGATGCGCCACAGCTGGCCGTTGTCCGGGTTGGCCCAGTCCGGGTCGCTCGCATACAGCGTGCCGTCCGGCGCCAGCGCGATGTCGTTGGGCTGGTGCGCGCCGTGCAGGCGCGCGAACACCGACACCGCGCGGGTGCCTGGATCGACGCGCAGCACGGCGTGGCCGGTGTAGTCGGCCACCCACATCGTGCCGTCGGCGGCGAAGCGGATGCCGTTGCCGACGCTGCCGTCGGGCAGGGTGAGGAACAGTTCGGCGCTGCCGTCCGCATCGACCCGGCCGATGGTGCCGTCGCGGCCGAAATTGACCACGTACAGCGCGCCGTCCGGGCCGCTGGCCGGGCCTTCGATGCCGGCGCTGAACACACCGTCGCCGACATGGTCGCGGGCGACGAAATCGGGCGCGGCGGCGACGTTGCCGCACACCGCCAGGCACAGCGCGACGACAGGGCGCAACAGGACGTGGCGGACGATGGCGGCGCTCTCCATGCGGGGAAGGCTCGCAGTGTGCCAGAGCCGCGCCATGGGAATGGCCGCTGGTTGCGAAAGCAACGACGTACCGCCGCAGGTGCGGGGCTTGCCCCGCACGCGCCCTTCCCGGCAATGCGCCGTGCGGGGCGAGCCCCGCACCTGCGATCAGCCGCGCGCCGGGATCGCCAGCACGGTGATCTCCTCGCGGTCGTGGTACAGCTGCTTGGCACGCACCGTCAGCGGCCGCCCGGCCTGCGCGGCGAACAGGTCCAGGCAAAGGCGGGTCTCGTCCCAGCGCTTCTTCATCGGCAGTTTCAGGTTGAAAATCGCGTGCCGGCACCAGCCTTCGCGCAGCCAGGTGGCCATGCGCTCGGCCACCCGTCGCGGCTGCTCGACCATGTCGCAGACCATCCAGTCCAGCGGCGTTTCCGGCTGCCAGTGGAAGCCGTCGGCGCGCAGGTGGTCGGCCAGGCCGGTATCGAGCACGTGCTGGCGCAGCGGGCCGTTGTCGATGCTGGTGACGTGCAGGTGCTGGCGGGTCAGCACCCAGGTCCAGCCACCGGGCGCGGCGCCCAGGTCGGCCGCGCGCATGCCCGGCTTGACCAGCGCTTCGCGTTCCTCGGGCGTGAGCAGGGTCAGCAGCGCCTCGTCCAGCTTCAGCGCCGAGCGCGAGGGCGCTTCGGGCAGCAGCTTCAGCCGCGGGATGCCCAGCGCCCACGGCGCGCTGTCGCGGGTGTCGGCGACGCCGATGAAGGCATGGGTGCCATCGACGAACACCACGTGCAGCCGCGGCAGCCGGGTGTTGTCCTTGTCGGTGAGCAGCCCGGCCTTGCGCAACGCCGGGCGCAGCGCATTGCCGAAACTGCGCGCCAGCCCGGCCAGCGGCTTGCCGGCGTCCGAGTCGGGGTGTTCCACCCACAGCTCGCCGAAGCGCGGCTGGCCCTGCAGTGCGGCGATGATCGGGCTGATGCGGTCGGCCGGGTCCAGCTGCGGCAGTTCGGCCAGTAGGCGCAGCTTCTGCCGCGCGAAGATCAGCCCGCGCCACGGCAGCGCGCGGTCGAGCGCGTCGGCGTCATCGCTGGCAAAGACCACGTAGCCGTCGTTGCGCCGCGTGCGCGCATAGCCGGCGATGCTGGCGTGGGCCGCGCGTTCGGTCAGTTCGGCGGCCAGTTCCGGCTCGAAGCCTTGGCGGCAGTAGCACAGCAGGCCGGTCATCGGGATTCCTTGGAGGTGGGGCGGAGCAGGGTGGGGAAGAGCGCGCCATAGGCTCGCACATGAGCGGATGCCGGGGCGGCCGGGCGCGCTGCGTGGTCCGCGGAACCGGGCGCAAGCGCCGCCGGCATCAAGCGGGTATCGCCTGTGCCCGCGTGTCGCGACCGCGCTGCGCCGTCAGCGTGCAGGCGCGGTCATCGGCCGCCGAACGGAAGGGGGCTGCCCACCCACCGCGGACGGTGGGCGCGGCCGTGCGCCTCAATAGCGCGCGCCGTCGCTGTGGCCGTAGTGGCGCAGCACCGCGCGCGCCGCATCGCGGTGCAGGCCCTGCACCACCTCGATCCCGCGCCGGTTCAGTTCGCCGACCCAGTCGGCCGGCAGCGGGCCCTCGTCGAATGCGGTCAGTTCCTCGACGTCGGCGGCGCTGGCGCCGATCAGCAGGCGGTCGATGCCGGCCCAGATGGTCGCGCCGTAGCACTGGCAGCACGGCTGCGAGGACGTGGCCAGGGTCACCGGCGACAGCACGTCGTTCAGCCGCGGGCTCTGCAGCCGCTGCTGCGCCAGCATGTAGGCCATGTTCTCGGCGTGCGCCAGCGAGGTGCAGTGCGGTACCACGCGGTTCACCGCCGCGGCGATGACGCGGTCGTCCGGGCCGAACACCACCGCGCCGAACGGGCCACCGGTTTCCGCATCCACGTTCAGCCGCGACAGCTCGACCGCCAGCGCGACCTTGGCGTCGTCGCCCGGATACACGCGGCTGGTGTCGACGACTTCGTGGATCCAGGCCGGGAGGGTCAGGTGGACTTGGGCGTAGAGCATTGGGCGAGGAGTAAATGAAGAGGAGTGAGGAGAGAGAGAAGGCGGGGGAGCAAGGCGAGGATGAGGAGCTGAAAACGCGGCAGGATCCGCTTCTTCCCACTCCTCACTCCTCTTCACTCACTCGTGCCCATCAGCCGGCCCAGGTGTCGCGCAGGGTCACGCTGCGGTTGAACACGGGCTTGTCCGCCGTGTGGTCGCGGCGGTCGGCGACGAAGTAGCCGGTACGCTCGAACTGGAACGACTGCTCCGGCACCGCGCTGGCCGCGGCCGGCTCGACGTAGCCGGTAACCACCCGGCGCGATTCCGGGTTCAGGTAGTCGCGGTAGCTCTTGCCGTCGGCTTCGTTGTCCGGGTCCGGCACCGAGAACAGGCGGTCGTACAGCCGGATTTCCGCTTCCACCGCGTGCCGCGCGCTGACCCAGTGGATGGTGCCCTTGACCTTGCGGTTGGCGCCTTCCATGCCCGGGCGCGATTCCGGGTCCAGCCAGCCGCGCAGCTCGACGATCTCGCCCGCGTCGTTCTTCACCACCTCGTCGACGCGGGCGATGCCGGCGCCGCGCAGGCGCACTTCGCCGCCCGGCACCAGCCGCTTCCAGCCCTTGGGCGGGACTTCGGCGAAGTCCTCGCGCTCGATCCACAGCTCGCGCGAGAACGGCACCTGGCGCTCGCCGAACGCTGCGTCCTTAGGGTGGTTGCTGAAGGTCAGCATTTCCTCGTGGCCTTCGGGCAGGTTGCCGAGCACCAGCTTCAGCGGCTCGATCACCGCCATGCGGCGCGGCGCGGCGCTGTCCAGGTCCTCGCGCAGCGCGCCTTCCAGCACGCTGAAATCGATCAGCGAGTTCTGCTTGGAAATGCCCACGCGCTCGGCGAACAGGCGCATCGCCGCCGGCGTGTAACCGCGCCGGCGCAGGCCCTGCAGGGTCGGCATGCGCGGGTCGTCCCAGCCATCCACCAGTTGCTCGGTGACCAGCGCCATCAGCTTGCGCTTGCTCATCACCGTGTAGTTGATGTTCAGCCGCGAGAACTCGATCTGGCGCGGCTTGGCCGCTTCGCGCGGCAGGCCCTTGTCCACCAGCGGCTGGGTCAGTGCCGGGTCGTGGGCGAAATCGACGTTGTCCACGCACCAGTCGTACAGCGGGCGGTGGTCCTCGAACTCCAGCGTGCACAGCGAATGGGTGATGCCTTCCAGCGCGTCGCCCAGCGCGTGCGCGTAGTCGTACATCGGGTAGATCGGCCAAGCGTTGCCGGTGTTCTGGTGCTCGACGTGCTTGATCCGGTAGATCGCCGGGTCGCGCAGGTTGATGTTGCCGCTGGCCATGTCGATCTTGGCGCGCAGGGTGCGGGTGCCGTCGGCGAACTCGCCGGCGCGCATGCGCGCGAACAGGTCCAGGTTCTCCTCGACGCTGCGCTCGCGGTAGGGCGAGGGGCGGCCCGGCTCGGTCAGGGTGCCGCGGTAGGCGCGCACTTCCTCGGCCGACAGGTCGCAGACATAGGCCTTGCCGTCGCGGATCAGCTTCTGCGCGCCCAGGTAGTAGGCCTCGAAGTAATCCGAGGCGTGGCGCAGCTCGTTCCACTCGAAGCCCAGCCAGCGCACGTCGTCCTGGATCGCGGCCACGTACTCGGGATCTTCGCGCGCCGGGTTGGTGTCGTCGAAGCGCAGGTTGCACACCCCGCCGAACTCGCCGGCGATGCCGAAGTTCAGGCAGATCGACTTGGCATGGCCGATGTGCAGGTAGCCGTTGGGCTCGGGCGGGAAGCGGGTCTTGATCGCGGTGTGCTTGCCGCTGGCCAGGTCCTCGCGGACGATCTGGCGGATGAAGTCCCGCTTCTCGGCGGGAGCCGTCTCCGGCGTGGCAGCAGCGGCAGGCGTGTTCTCGGACATGGGGGCGCAGGGTATTGAAATAGAACGCAAGTTTAGCCGAGCCGGGCGCCGGCTGCCGGACCGGCGCTATGCTGGGCGTCCCGCCCGCAGGTAGCGCCCATGCCCCGCCCCGTCCTGGTGATCGGCAACCGCAACTACTCCTCCTGGTCGCTGCGCCCCTGGCTGCTGCTGCGCCAGTTCGGCGTCGAATTCGACGAGGTGGTGCTGGCGCTGGACACGCCGGAGTTCGCCGCCCAGGCCCTGCACCACTCGCCCACCGGCAAGGTGCCGGCGCTGCGCGATGGCGAGCTGGTGCTCTGGGATTCGCTGGCGATCTGCGAGTACGCCAACGAGCGCTGGCTGGGTGGCTGCGGCTGGCCCGCCGAACTGCAGCGGCGCGCGCTGGCCCGTGCCGCCGCGGCCGAAATGCACTCGGGTTTCGCCGCGCTGCGCACCCAGTTGCCGATGAACAGCCGGCGCCGGCCCGACGGCTACCGCTGGGACGCCGCCGCCCAGCGCGACATCGACCGGGTGCAGGCGCTGTGGCGTACGCTGCGCCGCGAACACGGTGCCGGCGGCGATTTCCTGTTCGGCGGCTTCGGCATCGTCGATGCCATGTTCGCGCCGGTGGCGATCCGCTTCGACGGCTATGGCGTGGCGCTGGACGACACCGCCGCGGCCTACCTGCAGGCGCTGTCCGCGCTGCCGGCACTGCAGCAGTGGCGCCAGGCGGCCGAACAGGAAAGCGCGCGCGTGGCCGCCATCGACGCCCTGTGCCGCCCGGGCTGAGCCCGCCCTTCCCGGAGACAACCCCATGCAACTGGTCTACCAGACAAACAACCTGTTCGACGCCCATCTGGTCAAGCACGCGCTGGAGGACGCGGGCATCCCGGCCTTCGTGTTCGGTGAATCGCTGCTGGGCGCCGGCGGCGAGCTGCCGCTGTTCGGGCTGCTGCGGGTCTGCGTGCCGGACGCGGCCAAACCCGAGGCCGACGACATCGTCGCCGCGCTGGGCTTGGACGACGCCGCGGCCGGCCCCATCTGTGACGATGAGCAAGCGCCGGGAATCCTGCCGGCCTGAGGAGCGGACCATGCTGGGTATCGGACACGGGCGGTTGGGCATCGGCGCGTTCAAGCAGCGCCTGCCGCGACCGGAAGAAGCGTTGCCGGGGCGCGAGGCGCCGCTGCCGCTGCACAACGTGCACTACGTCAACGGCCAGCCGCTGCGCGGCGATTTCGCCGGGCTGGCCGTGCTGGACGTGGGCCTGGGCTGCTTCTGGGGCGCCGAACGCAAGTTCTGGCAGCTGCCGGGCGTGGTGACCACCGCGGTCGGCTACCAGGGCGGCACCACCCCCAACCCCACCTACGAGGAAGTCTGTTCCGGGCTGACCGGCCACACCGAGGTGGTGCGGGTGGTGTTCGACCCGGCGCGGGTCGCGCTGGACACCGTGCTGCGCACCTTCTGGGAAAACCACGACCCCACCCAGGGCATGCGCCAGGGCAACGACACCGGCACCCAGTACCGCTCGGCGCTGTACTGCCACACGCAGGCGCAGTTCGATGCCGCCATCGCCAGCCGCGATGCCTACCAGCAGCGCCTGGGCGCCGCCGGCTACGCCGACATCACCACCGAGATCGTGTACCCGGCGCCGCCGTTCTACTACGCCGAGGACTACCACCAGCAGTACCTGGCCAAGAATCCGAACGGCTACTGCGGAATCGGCGGCACCGGCGTGAGTTGCCCGATCGGGCTGGACGCCTGAGGTGGCGGAGGCCGCGCCACGCCGGTTGCTGGTGGTGTGGCACGGCTTCACCGGCGCCACCCGGGCCATGGCCGGCGCGGTCGCCGAGGCGGCGCGCGAGGGGGGCCGCGACGCGCTGGACGTGCGCCTGCTGCGCGCGGCCGACGCCGCGGCCGACGACGTGCTGGGCGCCGATGCGGTGGTGTTCGCCACCCCGGAAACACTGGCCTCGATCAGTGGCGCGATGAAGGATTTCTTCGACCGCAGTTACTACCCGCTGCTGGGCCGCTGCGACGGCAAGCCGTACGCGCTGGTGGTCTGTGCCGGTTCGGACGGGCAGCCGACCATCGCCCAGCTGCGGCGCATCGCCACCGGCCTGCGCCTGCGCGAAGTGGCCGAACCGCTGCTGGTGCGCACCCATGCGCAGACGCCGGAGGCGATCGCCGCGCCCAAGGTGCTGCCGCAGGCCGACCTGGCGCGCGGCCGCGAACTCGGCGCGCTGCTCGCGGCGGGGCTGGAACTGGGAATCTTCTGAGCCTGGATGCGGGGCTTGCCCGCATGCACCTTCGCGGCCGGGCATTCTTCGGGCATGGCCCGGGCGTCTGCAGGCACGCACCCGGGGGCGCGGCCGGCCTTGCCGGCAAAGCCCCAGCGCCCACGAAGGCGCGCGTCTGCGAGGGGCGGCGGTTCAGCGCGGCGGCGATGCGCCGCCGGCAGGGCGGGTGCCCGGGATCCTCTGCAGCCACCCGGTACCGTAGATGCGGGGCCTGCCCCGCATGTGCATTGACACACCCGGAGCGTTGCCCGGTTGCCCGCAGAAGCGCACCCGGGTGCGCTCCCGCGGACGTTCAGCGGGCCAGTTCGTCGGCAATGCGCTGGCGCAGCGCCTGCAGGTCCTTGGCGAAGGCGTCGATGCCGGTGGCCAGCTTCTCGGTGGCCATCGGGTCGGCGGCCATGTCCGCGTCGAACTTCGCCTGGTCGATCGGCGCGACGTCCACCGCTTCGGCGGCGCCCGGCACCAGCTTGCGCGGCAGCTCGCCCAGGTCGGCGTCGAGCTTTTCCAGCAGGTCCGGCGAGATGGTCAGGCGGTCGCAGCCGGCCAGCGCCTCGATCTGCGCGGTCGAGCGGAACGAGGCGCCCATCACCACCGTCGGCGAACCGCGGCGCTTGAACTCGGCGTACACCCCGCGCACGAACCGCACGCCCGGGTCCTCGTCGATGCTGGCCGGCGCCTGGCCATGGGCCACGTACCAGTCCAGGATGCGGCCCACGAACGGCGAGATCAGGAACGCGCCGGCTTCCGAACAGGCCAGCGCCTGGGTCGGGTTGAAGATCAGCGTCAGGTTGCAGTCGATGCCCTCGGTCTGCAGCACGCGGGTGGCTTCCACCCCGGCCCAGGTGGCGGCGATCTTGATCAGCACCTTGTCGCGCGGCACGCCGGCCGCTGCGTACATGGCGATGAACTGGCGCGCCTTGGCGATGGTCGCGTCGGTGTCGTGGGCCTGGTCGGCATCGACCTCGGTGGAAACGCGGCCCGGCACCAGCGCGGCCAGCATCGTGCCCACGCCGATGGTCAGGCGGTCGACCACGGCCCTGGCGACCTCGGCGCGGTCGCCGGGCTGGGCGCGGCCCCATTCTAGTTCGCGTTCGATCAGCCCGGCGTACACCGGCAGGTCCAGCGCCTTGCGCACCAGCGTCGGGTTGGTGGTGCAGTCGACCGGGCGCAGGCGCTTGATGGCGTCGTAGTCGCCGGTATCGGCGACCACGACGGACAGTTCACGCAGCTGGGCGAGCTTGGATCGGGTCAT
>NZ_JAKUKB010000011.1:0-175558 GCF_022436665.1 Stenotrophomonas sp. Y6 | reverse complement strand
CAGGTGCAGCCTCAAGCTGATCGTCGCCCACCGACATACGACAACGGCGCCAAAAGGCGCCGTTGCTTCCATCACTACCGCCAGAACGCGAAGATCACACCCGGCCGAATACCAGCGTCGCGTTCGTACCGCCGAAGCCGAAGCTGTTCGACATCACCCTCTCCAATCGCGCTTCCTGCGTCGAACGCAGAATCGGGAAGCCCTCCGCGCGCGGATCCAGCGTGGTGAGGGTCGCTGCGCCGGATCTGAAGCCGTCGCGCCAGCGGGACGCCGCAACTCCGATGCAGGTCGGTGTATCCGATGCCTATACGGCGCCGCCGGATGCTTCACTATGGCTGGTTAGTGGTGCAGCGCGTATGCCGCCGCGTTGCCGTGCGGCCACCGCCCAGCGCGCGGCGATGTTGGGCGCGGTGATGCACACCGCCCTGTCCGTCACCGTCGTCACCGCCCGCTCCAGCAACTGGATGTCAGCCTCGTGCTGGCGCGCTACATGCGGGTCCTCGAAGAAGATCGCGCGTTGGCAGCGGCCCTCCAGCACACGGTCGGCGATCTGCGCATCCCCTCCCAGGGGACCGCTCTGGAAACGCTGGATCCACGCCTGGTCGCGGGGCCAGCCGCGGCTCCAGGCCAGCTCGTTCAGGCGTTGCCCGGTGGTGCCGGTACCGATGCGCTGGCCGAACCGCGACAGCACGTCGAAGTGCTCGGCGGCGAACGCCAGCATCTGCGGCTTGCGGGCGTCGTGCGCGATCAGTGCCAGGGTCTGGTTGCCCAGGTCGTGGAGATCGTCGGCGCCGGGGTCGGGGGGCAGGCCTGCATGGATACGCTCCATCTCGACCCAGTCGCGGGCGCTGGCCACCGTGGAGATGAAGGGCTTGCCGTGGATGACGCACTGTCGCTTCAGCGCGATGGCCTCGGGGAACACCGATGACGGATCCACCGGATCGATCAGATAGATCGCGCCGTCCAGGGTGCGTGTGGGCGTGCCCATGCCCACGATCTCGGCGACCAGCCTCATCAGTCCGCCGTCGCGGCCGTTCGGGTAGCGTGCCAGGCCGGGCAGGCTGCCGGGGGGCAGGGCACCGGCGATGGCGTCATGGGTGCGGCCGACGGCATGCAGTTCGACGCCGAGCTCGCGGATGCCGCCGGCGCTGGCCCGGAGCCAGCGGAACAGGGCGGCGTCGGCGCGTTCGTGGTGCAGGCGGTTGGCGGCCAGGCCGATGCGCATGGAGATCTCGCTGGAGTGGGAACGCACTGAGTTTACGTGCTGGAGAGGGCCGGACCCGCGGCAGGGGCGCGCGGCCGCAGTCGTCCGCTGTATGCCGCCGCGGTTCGGTGATGCACGCGCACGCGTGCCTGCGCACCGGTGGATGCGCGCCGGCGCGTGCACCGTCGGCCCAGGTGACCACCGGGTGCGTTCCGGTACCCGCGAGGCACCCGGTCCACGCCGCGCGCAATGCGCGCGCCGTCCTTCCCGATTGGGCCCGCACGAACGTACAACGTCGTGGCATCCGGACCTGCGGCCGTGCAACGCACGACTCAGTGCAGCAGCAGCCGGATGATGCTGGCCGCGGCATCGCGCCCTTCGGCGACGGCCGTCACCACCAGGTCGGCGCCGCGGACCGCATCGCCGCCGGCGAACAGGCGTGGATTGTGGGTCTGGTAGGGCAGCCGGCCGGCACCGCCGGTGACGATGCGGCCGCTGCCGGTCGCCTCCACCCCCTGCGATGCCAGCCAGCCGGGCAGGGTGGCGGAGAAACCGAAGGCGATGATCACCACGTCGGCTTCGAGCAGTGATTCGCTGCCTTCGATCGGTTCGGCATTGCGGCGGCCGTTGGCATCGGGCTCGCCCAGCCGCGTTTCCACCACGGTCACGCCGATCACTTCGTCGTCGGCGCCGGCCTCGATGGCCAGCGGCTGGCGGTTGAACAGGAAGCGCACGCCCTCTTCGCGGGCATTGGCCACCTCGCGCGCGGAGCCGGGCATGTTGGCCTCGTCGCGGCGATAGGCGCAGGTCACCCGCGCCGCACCCAGGCGGACCGCGCTGCGCACGCAGTCCATGCCGGTGTCGCCGCCGCCAAGCACCACCACCCGCTTGCCGTTGAGGTCCGGCAGCGTGATCTGGTCTTCCCAGCCGGCGATCGGGCGCCCCTGCGGATCGCCGCCGCCGACGATGCGCCCGTTCTGCACGAGGAACGGCAACGCCGGCAGCACGTTCTTCAGGTCCTGGCCCACCAGTCCGCCGTCGGTATAGCGGTAGGCGCCGGTACCCAGGAACACCGCGTCGTAGTCCGCCTGCAACTGTTCGATGGTGGTGTCGCGGCCGATCTCCACGCCCAGCCGGAACTGTACGCCCATGCCCTCGAGGATCTCGCGACGGTGCGCGATCACGCGCTTCTCGAGCTTGAAACTGGGAATGCCGAACTGCAGCAGGCCGCCGATCTGTTCGTAGCGGTCGAATACCACGGCCTGGATGCCGGCGCGCGCCAGGCGATCGGCGCAGGCCAGCCCGGCCGGGCCGGCACCGACGATGGCGACCCGTCTGCCGCTGGGCTGCACCGCCTGCAGGTCCGGCTTCCAGCCGCTGGCCAGCGCGGTATCCACGATGTACTTCTCGACCGCGCCGATGGTCACCGCGCCGAATTCCTCCAGCGTGCAGCTGCCTTCGCACAGGCGGTCCTGCGGGCACACCCGGCCGCACACCTCGGGCAGCGGATTGGTCGAATGGCACAGCGTCGCCGCCTCGTGGATACGGTCTTCCTGCACCAGCTGCAGCCACTGCGGAATGGCGTTGTGCACCGGGCACTTCCAGCTGCAGTACGGGTTGCCGCAGTCCAGGCAACGGCCGGCCTGGTGCTGCGCATCGGCCTTGTCGAACCTGCCGTAGAGCTCGCCCCAGTCGCCGGACGTACGCAGTTCCACCGGAATGCGCCGCGGCATGGTGCGGGGGAGATCGAGGAACTGGAAGGCTTGCTTGCGGCTCATGGGCAACTCGTGAAGAGGGGGCGGGGGCGGAGCGGGGATGCCGTTGCGGCATCCCCGCCGCGGTCCCTTTGCGTGCGCGCGAAAGGGGCTCCTGGCGTCATGCGGCGTTGCGTAGCGCGGCCGCCAGCGATTCGATGCTCGCGGCCTTGGGTTTGACCAGCCAGAACTTGCCGACGTAGTCGCGGAACTCGTCCAGGATCTGCTGTGCCCAGATGCTGCCGGTCAGCTCGCGGTGGCGGCCGATCAGGGCGTGCAGGTGCTGGCGGTAGTTCTCGAAGCCTTCGGCCGAGATGCGGTGGATGTCGATCAGCTCGTGGTTGTAGCGGTCAACGAAATCGCGGTCCACGTCCAGCACGTAGGCCAGCCCGCCGGTGAACCCGGCACCGAAGTTCAGCCCGACCTTGCCGAGCACGACGACGATGCCATCGGTCATGTATTCGCAGCAGTGGTCGCCGGCACCCTCGATCACCGCCAGCGCACCGGAGTTGCGCACGCCGAAGCGCTCGCCGGCCCGGCCGGCGGCGAACAGCTCGCCGCCGGTGGCGCCATACAGGCAGGTGTTGCCGACGATGGCGGTATTGCGCGCCTCGAAGCGCGCGCCGCGCGGCGGCCGCACCACCAGCCGGCCGCCGGCCATGCCCTTGCCGACGTAGTCGTTGGCCTCGCCCTCGACTTCCAGGTTCAGCCCGCCGACGTTGAACGCGCCAAAGCTCTGCCCGGCAGTGCCGCGGAAGCGCAGGTTCAGCGGCGCGTCCTCCATGCCGTGGTTGCCGTGCGCGCGGGCGACGGCACCGGCAAGGCGCGTGCCCACCGAACGGTCGGTGTTGTGGATCAGGAAGCGGTGTTCGCCGCCGCGCTTGTGCGCGATCGCCCCGGCCAGCAGCCCGTCCATCTGCGTGGCCAGGCTGTCCGGCGACTGGTACAGGCGCTGCGCCGCACAGTGCGAGCCTTCGTAGCGGGCCGGCGCCAGCAGCCGCGAGAGGTTCACCTTGACCCCTTCGCGCGGCGCCACGTCCAGCTGCTCCAGCAGGTCGGTGCGGCCGACGATCTCATCCAGCGAGCGCGCGCCCAGGTACGACAGCCACTGCCGCACTTCCTCGGCCAGCAGCCGGAAGAAGTTCTCCACCCGTTCGGGCAGGCCGGTGAAATGCCCCTCGCGCAGGCGCTCGTCCTGGGTGGCTACGCCGGTGGCGCAGTTGTTGAGGTGGCAGATGCGCAGGTACTTGCAGCCCAGCACGATCATCGGGCCGGTGCCGAAGCCGAAGCTGTCCGCGCCCAGCAGCGCGGCCTTGACCACGTCCAGCCCGGTCTTCAGGCCGCCGTCGGTCTGCAGCAGGGTGCGGCCACGCAGGTCGTTGCCCACAAGTGCCTGGTGCGACTCGGCCACGCCCAGTTCCCATGGCACGCCGGCGTAGCGGATCGAGCTGATCGGCGAGGCGCCGGTGCCGCCATCGTGGCCGGATACGGTGATCAGGTCGGCGCCGGCCTTGACCACGCCGGCGGCGATGGTGCCGACCCCGGCATGCGATACCAGCTTCACCGATACCAGCGCGTCGGGGTTGACCTGCTTGAGGTCGTAGATCAGCTGCGCCAGGTCCTCGATCGAATAGATGTCGTGGTGCGGCGGCGGCGAGATCAGGCCGATGCCCGGCTTCGCATACCGCAGCCGCGCGATCAGCTCGTTGACCTTGTGGCCGGGCAGCTGGCCGCCCTCGCCGGGCTTGGCGCCCTGCGCCACCTTGATCTGCAACACCTCGGCGTTGACCAGGTACTCGGCGGTGACGCCGAAGCGGCCGGAGGCCACCTGCTTGATCTTGGAGCGCTTCTCGGTGCCGTAGCGCGCCGGGTCTTCGCCGCCCTCGCCGGAGTTGGAACGGCCGCCGAGGCGGTTCATGGCGATGGCCAGCGCCTCATGCGCCTCCGGCGACAACGCGCCGAGCGAGATGGCGGCGGTGTCGAACCGCTTGAACAGTGCTTCGGCCGGTTCCACTTCGGCCAGCGGCACCGGCGTGGCCGCCGGCTTGAGCTGCAGCAGGTCGCGCAGCGCCGACACCGGACGCGAATGCACCGCCTCGGTGTAGCGGCGCCAGTCCTCGGCGTTGCCGGTGCGCGCGGCGCGCTGCAGGGTCAGCACCACGTCCGGGTTGTACATGTGGTACTCGCCGTCGTGCACGTACTTGAGCAGCCCGCCGACTTCGGCCGGGGCCAGCGCGTTCCAGGCGCGCGCGGCGAGTTCGCGGGCTTCGGCATCCAGCCGCGCCAGGCCGACGCCGCCGATGCGCGCGGTGGCATCGGGGAAACACAGCCGCACCACGTCCGGGTCCAGCCCGACGATCTCGAACAGCTGCGCGCCGCGGTAGCTGGCCACGGTGCAGATGCCCATCTTGGAGATGATCTTGCTCAGGCCCTTGTAGATGCCCTTGCGGTAACTGCGGCCGATCTGCGAGACCTCGCCGCCCTTCTTCAGCAGCAGGATGCCGCGCCGGCCCATGTCGAACAGGGTCTGGTAGGCCAGGTACGGGTACACGGCGGTGGCACCGAAGCCCAGCAGGCAGGCCATGTGGTGCGCGTCGCGCGCGGTGCCGGTTTCGATGATCAGGTTGATGTCGCAGCGCAGGCCCCGCTGCGACAGGTGGTGGTGCACCGCGCTGGTGGCCAGCAGCGCATGCACCATCGGCCGTTCCGGCACCGGGTAGCGGTCGGACAGCAGCAGCATCACCGCGCCGTCGCGGGCGGCCTGCTCGCATTGCGCGCAGATGCGCGCGATGCCGGCGGCCAGGCCTTCCTCGACGCTGTAGGACAGGTCGATCAGGCGGTTGCGTTCGACGTACTGCTCCATCTTCAGCAACTGCCGCAGCTTGCGCTGGCTCAGTACCGGCGAGTTGAGGATGACGTGGTTCACCGTCTCCGGCCCGGCATGGAAGATGTTGGTCTCCCTGCCCAGCTGGGTGGTCAGCGACATCGCGCAGTCTTCGCGCAGCGGATCGATCGGCGGATTGGTGACCTGCGCGAACGCCTGGCGGAAGTAGTCGTACAGCGGCCGGGTGTGGCGGCTGAGCACGGCGATGGGGGTGTCGTCGCCCATCGAGCCGGTGGCTTCCTGCCCGGTCTCGGCCAGTGGCCGCAGCACCTGCTCCACTTCCTCGGCGGTGAGCTGGAACAGCTTGTGGTAGCTGCGCAGGGTGGCTTCGTCGAACGGCTCTTCGGCGAGCGAGGGGTCGATCAGTTCGGTCTGCAGGTAGGTCACGCCCTGGTGCAGCCATTGCTTGTACGGGGCGCGCGCGCGGTTGATGCGGTCGATGGCGTCGGAGTCGAGCAGGTCGCCGCGCTTGAGGTCGATGGCCATCATCTGCCCCGGCCCCAGCTTGCCCTTGCGCACCACGCGCTCGGTGGGCACTTCCCACACCCCGGCCTCGGACGCCACCAGGAAGTGGCGGTCGGCGGTCAGCATCCAGCGCGCCGGGCGCAGGCCGTTGCGGTCCAGCGTGCACGCCGCGTAGCGTCCATCGCAGGCGACGATCCCGGCCGGGCCGTCCCATGGCTCGCTGTTCAGGCCGTAGAACTCGTAGAACGCGGCGAGGTCGGCGTCCTTGAATTCCAGCGACTGGGTCGCCGGCGGCACCAGGATGCGCAGCGCCTGGATCAGCTCCATGCCGCCGGCCACCAGCAGTTCGAGCATGTTGTCCATGCTCTGCGAATCCGAGCCGTGCATCGAGATCACCGGGTCGAACTCGGCGATGTCGAACCTGGGGGTCTTCCATACCCGGCTGCGCGCCTGCGCCCAGTGGCGGTTGCCCTCGATGGTGTTGATCTCGCCGTTGTGGGCGAGCAGGCGGAACGGGTGCGCCAGCGGCCAGCGCGGCATCGTGTTGGTGGAAAAGCGCTGGTGGAACACCACCACGCTGGCGGCCAGTTCGTGGCGCTGCAGGTCCGGGTAGAACGTGCTCAGCTTGTCCGGCAGCACCATGCCCTTGTAGCTGATGGCGTCGGCACTGAGCGTGGTGACGTAGTAATCGGCGACATCGCGCAGGGCCTGTTCGCTGCGGCGTCGCGCCAGGAACAGCGCCAGCGCGAACTGCGTGGCGTCCTGCCCCGGATCGGCATCGACGAACACCTGCTCGATTCCCGGCAGGGTGTCGCGCGCCAGCTCGCCACAGACGCTGGCATCAATGGGTACCTCGCGCCAGCCGCGCGGATGGCAGCCGGCCGCGCGCAGCTGCGCGTCCAGCTCCCCGCGGCAGCGCTGCGCGGCCGCGGGGTCATGCGGCAGGAACACCACGCCGGCGGCGAAGTTCGGCCCGAGCGCGATGCCGGCTTCCTCCGCCAGCCGCCGCAGGAACACGGTGGGCTTGCGCAGCAGCAGGCCGCAGCCATCGCCGGTGAGGCCATCGGCGGCGACGCCGCCGCGGTGGGTCATGCGCGAGAGCGCGGCGATCGCGGTGTCGACGAGGAGCCGGGAAGGCTGGTCGTCCAGCTGCGCGACCATGCCGAAACCACAGGCGTCGCGTTCGTCTTGCGGGTCGTAGAGCCCCTGGCGAGTGCGGAGGGTCATCTGGGCCTCGTGGTGCGCGGGTGGGCGGCGACACCTCACCCTCGTCCACCGCGGCACCCCATGCACGGCCATGTTGCTGTCGCGTGCACGGCATGCCCGTCACTGGAGCGCAGCGTTGAGGCCACCGGATGCGCTCGACTAGAACACAGATGCTGCGGTGCCGCAACGCATGGTTGCGGCAGCAACCAAACCCTTGCGCCGCAAGGCTTTGCGGCGTGTTCCGGGTCAGCCGCAGCGGACCCCGGTGACCACGTCCTTGTCATCCACTTCGATGTTCAGGCGCTCGCCCAGGAACTCCATGGTGACCGGTTGGTTGGGCTTGAGCAGGCGCAGCTTGGCGGCCCCGGCGTCCTGTCGTGCCTGCTCGGCCAGCGCCTCGGTGTAAGCCTGCCCGACCAGGCCTTCGACCTGGCTGGCATCGCAGCTGCCCACCGGCGGCGGCGTGGTGGCGACGCCCTGGTCCGGGGTGGCGGCGGCATCGGCGGCCTGCTTGGCCTGGTCCAGCGCCTGCTCCTGTTCTTCCGGGGCCGGGCCCTTGCACGCGCCCAGCGCGAGCACGAGCGACAGGGCGGCGATCAGGGCGGTGGGGCGGCGCACGGCGCGCGGCATCGTCGGGATTCGCATCGGAACTCCAGTGCTGATGAAGGACACCGAAGCATATCGCCTGGTTCCAGGCCTGTACCGTCGCAGCGCGTCATCCCGCCTGCATGCGCGGGCGCCGCGTTCAACCGCAGCGCAGCGCGGTGATGGCGTTGCCGCGACCGACCTCGATGGTGAGGCGGTCGCCCCCGGACGTGGCGCTGGCCGGGGTCACCGGCAGTCGCGTGCCACCGCGCACCGTCTGCACCTGCAGGCTGTCGCTGTCCACCCGCGCGCGTTCCACCGTGGCCGGCGAGGCGGCCAGCCCGGCCGCGCCGAGCACCATGTCGGTGTGGCATTGGCCGGAGATGACTCCGTCGATGGGCTGGATGCCGGCGACCGGGGCGCTGCTGCAGGCGGCGGCGGACAGCACGACGGTGCCGGCGAGGATCAGGCTGCGGTACATGGCGGACTCCATGGCGGGGCGGTGTGCCGAGCCTGCCGCCGCCGCCGTGTGCGGGCGATGAAAGCCAGCCGCGACGGCCGCGGCGATGCCCGCCGATAATGCGTGCATCGCCGCATGCGGAGTGGATCGATGTCGCAACAGGAAGGCTGCCGGGTCGTGGTGCTCGGTGGGTACGGGCATTTCGGCGCGCGCATCGTGCGCGCGCTGGCGGCGACCCCGGGCATCACCGTCATCGCCGCCGGGCGCCACCCGCAGCGCGCGGCGGCCAACCTGCCCGGGATGGAGATGGCGCCGGTGCAGTGCCGGCGGCTGGATACGGCCGCGGCGACGTTCGCCGATGACCTGCGCGCGACCGGCGCCGACCTGGTCATCCACACCGCCGGACCGTTCCAGGGGCAGGACTACGGCGTCGCGCGTGCGTGCCTGGAGGCGGGCATGCATTACATCGACCTGGCCGACGGCCGCGATTTCGTCCGCGATTTTCCCGCGCAGCTCGATGCCGTGGCGCGCCGGCACGGACGCAGCGCGATCAGCGGCGCCAGTACCCTGCCGGCCCTGTCCGGCGCGGTGGTCGATGCGCTGCGCGGGCGCTTGGACGTACTGCAGTCCATCGACATCGTGATCGCGCCGGCGCAGGCCACCCCGCTGGGCATGGCCACGGTGCGCGCGGTGCTGTCGTACTGCGGGCAGTCGTTCCGCTGCTGGATCGACGGGCGCTGGCAGCCGGTCGTCGGCTGGGCCGACCCGCAGCCGGTCACGTTCGCGCGCATCGCACCGCGGCTGGCCTCGCCCTGCGACGTGCCCGACCACGACCTGCTGGTGCAGCGCCATCCAGGCGTGTCGACCGTGCGTTTCCGTGCCGCGCTGGAACTGCCGCTGCTGTCGCGCTGCCTGGCGGCCCTGGCCTGGCTGCGGCACCGTGGCGTGCCGCTGCCGATGGCGGCGCTGGCCGGTGCGTTCGCCCGCGCCGGGCGCTGCTTCGATCGTTTCGGCACCGACCTGGGCGGCATGCGCGTGACCCTGCGCGGGCAGCGCGGCGGCGTCGCCCACCGGGTGCACTGGGACCTCACCGCACCGATGCTGCACGGGCCGGAGATTCCCACCTTCGCCGCGGTGCTGCTGGCGCGGCGCCTGGCGCGTGGCGAACCGCTGCCGGTCGGTGCGCAGGCGTGCCTGGGCCTGCTGGACCTGCCGGAGTTCGAAGCCGAATTCGCCCGCTGGCAGATCGACAGCCAGGTGTCCTGAGCGGGCACCGCAACCTGAAGCATTCAGCCCGACACCGGGCGGTATGCCTTCCGGACTATTGACTACATTTGTAGTCATGGCTACCGTGGCGACAAATGTAGTCACGGAGTCGACCATGCGCCGCAAGACCATCGGGGACCAGGAGCTGGCCCTGCTGCAGTACATCGGGGAAAACGAACCGGCCAGCGTCGGCGAAGTCGCCGCCGGCTTCGGCGAGGCGCGCGGCCTGGCCCGCTCCACCGTGCTGACCATGATGGAGCGGCTGCGCGGCAAGGGCTACCTGCAGCGCGCGCAGGACCAGGGTGTGTACCGCTACCGCTCCACCGCGCACCAGCAGGAGGTGGTGAGCAGCGCGGTCGGCAGCTTCGTCGAAAAGACCCTGCAGGGCTCGATCTCGCCGTTCGTGGCGTGGATGTCGGAGAAGGCCGAGGTCAGCGACAACGAACTGGCCGAACTCGAAGCGCTGGTCAGCAGGCTGCAATCGCAGCGCCGGGAGGATTGATCATGGACAGCCTGTTCGAACTGCTGGGAAATCGCCTGCTCGCCACCAGCGTGCAGACCGTCGTGCTCACCGCGCTGGTGTGGGTGTTGTGCCGCTGCGTGCGGCGACTGCCGGCGGCAACCCAGTGCGGGTTGTGGTGGCTGGTGGCGCTGCAGGCGCTGGTCGGCCTGGTCTGGAGCGCGCCGTTGCAGCTGCCGGTGCTGCCGGCGATGGACACCACCGTCGACGTGGTGCAGCAGGCCGCCGCCGCGCAGCCGCAGGCCACCGCCGCACCGTTGATCGTGATGCAGCCACTGCCGCTGGAAAGCGGCTGGTCGTGGTTGCACGTGGTGATGGCGCTGTGGCTGGCCGGGGTACTGGTGATGGCGCTGCGCACCGCCTCGGCCTGGCGCGCCAGCCGCGCCCTGCTGCGCACGGCACGGCCCAGCGACGACCGTCGCCTGGATGCCGCGCTGCAGCTGGCGGCCGAAGCCCACGGCCTGCGCCGCGCGCCGCGGCTGATGCTCAGCGCGGCCATCGATTCGCCGCAGCTGGTCGGCCCCTGGCGGCCGGTGCTGCTGCTGCCGGCGCGTGGCCTGCCGCGCATGGGCGACGACGACCTGGACATGGCCCTGACCCATGAACTGGTGCACCTGCAGCGCCGCGACCTGTGGCTGGGCCTGGTGCCGGCGCTGGCCCAGCACCTGTTCTTCTTCCACCCGCTGGTGCACCTGGCGGCCCGCGAGTACGCCATCGCCCGCGAGGCGGCGGTCGATGCCGCGGTGGTCGCCGGCAACCGCCATTGCCGCCAGCACTACGGACGCCTGCTGCTGCAGCTGGGCGTCAGCCCCCGGCCCGGCGCCGGCCTCGCCAGCGCCTCGCCCACCTACCTGAGCCTCAAGCGGAGACTGCTCATGCTGCAGAACCCCTCGTCCTTCCCGCGCCTGGGCGCGGGCCTGATCGTCGCCGCGGTGGCGCTGGTCGGCGTGCTGCCGATGCGCCTGGTGGCCATGCCGGCACCGCCGTCCCCGCCGTCCCCGCCGCCGGTGCCCGCGGCCCCCGCGGTACCGGCCGTGCCAAGCCCGCCTGCCGTGCCCAAGGGCGACCATTCGGTGGTGCACACCGTGATCAGGGCCAAGGGCACCGCGCCGGCGCTGCCCGCGCCGCCGCCGCCGGCAGCCCCGGCCGCCTCCAAGGCCCCGCCGGCCCCGCCGGCACCGCCCGCGCCGCCCGCGCCGCCCGCGCCGCGGGTGTCGACCCATGGCGTGATCCATCTTTCGCAGAGCCCGAGCAGCAACGGCTATGTGCTGTTGAAAGACGAGCACAGCGTGATGAACGGCTCGATGGCCGATCTGGAGCAGGCGCGCCGGCTGGACGACGGCAATGGCGTGCTGCTGCTGCGTCGCGATGGCCGCGCCTACGTGGTGCGCGATGCCGGGGTGCTGTCGCGGTTCGAGCAGGCCTTCGCCGAAACCACGCGGCTGGGCGAGCAGCAGGGCCGCCTCGGCGAGCGCCAGGGCAAGCTGGGCGAACGCCAGGGCGAGATCGGCGGGCGCATGGGTGACATCGGCGCCAGCATCGGCGAGCTGGCCGCGCGTCAGGCGGAACTGGCGTTGGCCGCGCACGGCGGGGATGCCACGACGAGCCGCGAACAGGCCGAAGCCGCCCGCCGCGAGGCCGAGAAACTGCGCGCGCAGATCGACACCCCGGCCATGCGCGAGGAGATGCGTGAACTGGCGCGCCGGCAGGCGGAACTGGGCAGGCAGCAGGCCGAGCTGGGTCGCCAGCAGGCCGCCGCCAGCGTGCGTGCCCAGCGCGAGGCCGAGCGCCTGATCCAGCAGGCGATCCGCGACGGCCTGGCGCAGCCGGTCCGCGGGTGAGGGGTCCTCGCCGGCGCGGGTCGGCGCCGGCATTGCAACGTGAAGGCGGGGCAAGCCCCGCCTCTACGGGGCCAGCGAGGATGCCCGCTCGTCGGCCTCGGCCTGCACCAGGCGCAGGAACAACTGCGCCAGCGTCACCACGTCCTGGTGGTTGTGTTCGCCGACGCGGCGCAGGTTGCGCGCGCTGCCGCCGCGCAGATAGTCCAGCCAGGCGGCCGGTGCCTCGGAACCGGGCAGGTCGTCCTCGCGCTGGATGCGCAGCAGCTGCCGCTCGATGGTCGCCAGCCGGCAGTTCTCCCAGGTACCGCGGTAGCGGCGCCGGGTCGGGAACAGCAGGTCGACGTGGTCCAGCGCGGAAAGCGGGTCGCCGCGCCGCGCCAGCCGGTAGCGCGTCTTCAGCAGTGGCGCGTCGTAGCAGCGGCCGTTGTAGCTGGACAGCACCGTGGTCGGCGCCAGCCAGCTGGCGAACACCTCCAGCATCGCGCTCTCGGCGCCCATCGTGGACATCAGCAGCTGGCGCACGCGCAGCCCTTCGCCGCGCGCCGCATCGCGATGCCAGTCGGCGGCGCCGATCATGAAAGCGCGGGTGCCGGTGCCGCCGGCCAGGCCGGTGGTCTCGGTGTCGAAGAACAGCAGGTCCTGCGGCCGCACGGTGTCGTCCGGGCGCCTGCTGAACGCCAGTGACAGCGGCTGCGCCGGAACCGGCTGCGGCAGGAAGGCCTCGATCAGGTGCAGGCCGGGTGCGATCTCGGTGCCCGGAAGCGCGCGGTCGACCGGGCCGTTGCGTGGCAGGCGCGGCGCCGTGGCCACCGCGCGCCCGCGCGTGGCCAGCAGGCGGCGCAGGCCATCGCTGTCGGGCGTGCGCGCTGGCACGGCCGCGGGCTTGTGCCGGATCTGCTCGACCCACCCGAACACCGAGTCACCGCGTGGTGGCGATGCTGGCCTCGGCGCGGCGTCATGGCGTTGCGGAAGCGGCGCCTGCGGCGACGCCGCGGGCGCTTCCGGCGCCGGTGCGGCGCACGGCGCAGGCGCAGGCATTGCCGGGGGCGGCGGCCGGGCCGGTTCCGTGGCCGATGGCGCGGGGCCCGGCAGCGCCGCCGCAGGGTGGGCGGCAACGGCGGCATCGGCATGCCCGGCCTGCCTGCGCAGCGCCTTGAGCTTGTCCAGGCTGACGCTCATGGCAGCAGGTCGAGCGCCTCGTCCACCGCGTCAGCCGTGACCGCCGGCACCTGCGCGCAGCGCTCGGCCGACAGCAGCGACAGCACCTTCAACGCCAGCGAGCGCGGTGTTTCGCCCTGGCCCTGTTCCTGCGCGGCCAGCACCGGGCCGACGCAGGCCGGGCAGCCGGCACTGCAGTCGCAGCGCTCCACCAGCTCGAGCGCGCGCTGCACCAGTTCGGCCTGGCGCTGCCACAGCGGCTCGCTCAGGCCCACGCCGCCGGGGAAGTTGTCGTACAGGTAAACGGTGGGCACGAAGCTCTGCATCAGCTCCACCGCGCCGTCGCCGCCCTCGTTGCCGCGCAGCTGGCCGCGGCCGCTCTGGTCGGCCACCGCGAACCACGCGCCGTCGCCATTGCCCACCGCCTTCTGCAGGTCGCGCGCGTCGGCCATCACCGCCACGGTGGCGACGATGTGCAGCGCGTACGCCGCGCCGAGGAAGCCGTCGAGCGCATCCTGCTTCTGCGCGAAGCTGCGCAGCAGGGTGGCCTGCGGCAGCTGCCACCACACCGCGGTGGTGTGCAGCTCCTGGTCGGGCAGGTTGACCGGGCCATAGCCGATGTTCTCGTGCGTGTAGTAGCGGATCTTCTTGTAGCCGGCCACGCGCCGCACCACGTGCACCTCGCCGTGGTGCGAATCGCCGCGTCCGGCGGCATTGCCGTCGAAGCGGTCCAGCACCTTGAGCTTGGTGAAGTCGATGCTGTCGGTGTAGTAGTCCACGTGGGTACGGGTGACGTAGGCCTTGCGCCCGTCCCAGTCCAGCCGCTCGACCTGGTAGGGCGTGCTCTGCACCATGTGGATGGCGCCTTCGTACAGGGTCAGCGCGGCGGCGGAATAGTCCACCTCGGCGATGATCTGCTGCTTGCCGTCGCTGCGGTCCACCACCACGAAGTTGCCATCGGCCACCGCGCGCAGGCTCACCGCGTTGGCCGGGTAGCTGTCGGCGATCCATTCCCAGCGCTCGCCTTCCTGGTGCACCACGCCGGTTTCGGCCAGCGCCTGCAGGAACACCAGCGGGTCGACCGGGCCGAACGGCTCCCCGCTCAGGAACGGCAACTCGAACGCCGCGCAGCGGATGTGGTCGAACAGGATCAGCGGCTGGTCCGGGGCGATGCGCGCGTGCTCGGGGGTGGCGTTGGCGAAGAAGTCCGGGTGCCGCACCACGTACTGGTCCAGCGGCTGGCTGCTGGCCACCATCACCCCGAGCGCGGCCTGCTGGCGGCGACCGGCGCGGCCGAAGCGCTGCCACGTCGCCGCCACGCTGCCGGGGTAGCCGTTGAGCACCACCACGTCGAGCGCGCCGATGTCCACGCCCAGCTCCAGCGCCGAGGTGCTGACGATGCCGTCGATGCTGCCGGCGCGCATGGCCCGCTCCACCTCGCGGCGCTCGGTGGGCAGGTAGCCGCCGCGGTAGGCGCGGATCCGCGCCGGCTTGCGCGGGTCGTTGTCGAAGATGTCCTTCAGGTACTTGGTCAGCACCTCCACCATCAGCCGGGTCTGCGCGAACACCAGCGTCTTGAGCCCGCTCTTGATCGCGATGCGGGCGATGCGGTTGGCCTGCGAGCGCGCCGAGGCGCGCAGGCCCAGGTCCGGGTTGATCACCGGCGGGTTCCACAGCAGCACGTGCTTGGGGCCGCTGGGCGCGCCACTCTCGGTGATCGCATGCACCTGTTCTTCCACCAGCGCCTCGGCATGCGCATGCGGGTTGCCGATGGTGGCCGAGCACAGGATGAACTGCGGGCGCACGCCGTAGAACGCGCAGATGCGCTTGAGCCGGCGGATCACGTTGGTGACGTGGCTGCCGAACACGCCGCGGTAGGTGTGGATCTCGTCGATCACCACGTAGCGCAGGTTCTCGAAGAACTGCGCCCACTTGGTGTGGTGCGGCAGGATCGCCTGGTGCAGCATGTCCGGGTTGCTGACCACGATGTCGCCGTGCAGGCGGATCGCCTGGCGCGCGTCGCCGGGCGTGTCGCCGTCGAAGGTGAAGGCCTTCACGCCGAGGTCGCCGGCGCGGTTGAGCTCCAGCAGCTCGGCCACCTGGTCCTGGGCCAGCGCCTTGGTCGGGAACAGGTACAGCGCCTTGGCGTTGCCCTGCATCGCCGCGCTCACCACCGGCAGCGTGTAGCACAGCGACTTGCCCGACGCGGTCGGGGTGACGACGGCCACGTGCTCGCCGCGCTGGGTGGCGTTCCAGGCGTCGGCCTGGTGCGAGTACAGCTGTTCGATGCCGCGCGCCCGGAGCGCGGCCTGCAGCGCCTCGGGGACGTCGTCGGGGATCGGCGCGTAGCTGCCTTCGCGGCCCGGGATCGTGAAGCTGCCGGTGACGCGGTCGCGATAGCGCCGTGCCAGCCGCTGGCCAAGCAGCGCGCCGTCGCGCGAGGGCAGGCCGTCGGTGGTGGCCAGCGCCCGTTCGCTGGCTTCGGTGCGGGGAGCGAGGGAGAACGCCATGCCGGTAGTGCCGATCCAAAGACGGCATGGAAGCACGGCGCCGTCTCAGCCTGTGAGACCCATGCAGGCTGAACGCCCGGTGCGCCGCCAACGCAATCTGAAGGTGGCGCCCGTATGCTGCCTGCTTCGGCAACCGGCAGGGACAGGAACGGTGGCAAGGCCTCGATGGTACGCAATGGTGTTGGCGGGGATGGTGCTGGTGGGCGCGGCGCAGGCGCAGCAGGCATCGCCACCGGCCGTGGATACGGTGCCCGCGGCGGACCCCGCGGCCGACCCTGCGGCGGCGTCCACGGACGCGGTGAGGACGCTGGAGGAAGTGCGCGCGCTCAAGCCCGAGGACGACACGCCGCTGGACCTGTACCGCTTCCGCAACCCGGTGAAGATCGAGCCCAACCGCTTCAGCCGTTCATGGAGCGAACCGCCCACGCCCGAGCAGGTCAGCCAAAGCGGCGGTTACCTGCTGATGGGCATCAGCTACGGCCTGATGGCCGCTGCCAAGGGCCTGCACAAGCTGACCGGCGGCCGCGACCAGATCCAGTCGGCCATCGCCCGCCCACCGCCAGAGCTGAGCGAGGACCAGCGCCGCCGCGCGTTGCGCTTCTGTGCGCAGCAGGAGGGTTGCCAGGCCCCGCCCGGCGACTGAGCGCCGGCCCCGGGCGCGGCCTTTCCCGCCCGCGCCTGCCGGGAAGCGCCGCATCGGCACGGTTGGCCGGCAGCGTGATCGCCTACCATGGCGCATCTTCGACGGGCCTGCCGCAGTGACCGACCTCCTCCCCCTGAAGCCAGCGACGCCGCCGGCGCGCATCGCCGCCTGGGTGCTGATGCTGCTGGGCATGTGGGCGGTGCTGGAACTGGGCCTGGTGGTCACCCTGCTGTCCGGCCTGCTGGTGTTCCACCTCAGCCACGTGCTGGCTTCGACCGTGGAGGGCCGGCTGCCGCCGGGCCGGGCGCGGGCGATGGCGGTGGCCGTGCTGTCGGTGGCGGTGATCGGCCTGCTGGGCCTGGCGATCATCGCGGTGGTGTCGTTCTTCCGCAACGAAACCGGCGGGCCGGACGCGCTGCTGGCGCAGCTGATGGAAATCCTCAATACCTCGCGCCACCAGGTGCCGCCGCTGCTGCAGCCGTATATCCCCGAGGACATGCAGGCGCTGCGCGCCGGGGTGAACGAATGGGTGGCCGAGCACCGCCGCCAGCTCGGCGTCGCCGGCACCTCGGCGGTGCAGATCGGCGTGCGGGTGCTGATCGGCATGGTGCTGGGCGCGATGATCGCGCTGTACGACGAATTGCCGCTGCCACGCATGGGGCCGCTGGCGCGGGAACTGGTCGGCCGTACCAGCCACCTGGCCACCGCGTTCCGCCAGGTGGTGTTCGCCCAGCTCAAGATCTCGCTGCTCAACACCCTGTTCACCGCGATCTTCCTGCTGGGCGTGCTGCCGCTGCTGGGCGTGCACCTGCCGCTGGCCAAGACCCTGGTGCTGATCACCTTCCTCGCCGGCCTGCTGCCGGTGGTGGGCAACGTGATCTCCAACACCGTGATCACCATCGTCGCGCTGTCGGTGTCGTTCTACGTCGCGGTGGCCGCGCTGCTGTTCCTGGTGGTGATCCACAAGCTGGAGTACTTCCTCAACGCCCGCATCGTCGGCGGCGAGATCCGCGCCCATGCCTGGGAACTGCTGCTGGCGATGCTGGTGATGGAAGCGGCGTTCGGCCTGTCCGGGCTGGTCGCCGCGCCGGTGTTCTACGCCTACGTCAAGCGCGAGCTGGTGGCCCAGGGCTGGGTGTGAGCCCGCGTCCGGCCGCTCAGGACGACACCCCGGCCAGCGCCGCGTACGTCACCCCCAGGATCACCAGCCAGAAGTAGATGCCGCCGATGAACACGTAGCGCGCCAGCGTCGCCCACCCGCGGCCGCCGTACACGCGCTGCTGCATCCACAGCAGGTAGACGGGAACCGACAGCCACAGCACCACGTGGATGCCATCGCCGATGGCGTTCACCACGCGGTTGCCGATGGCGCCGGTGACGCCGATCGTCAGGAACGTGGCCAGCAGCACCAGCATCAGCCAGGCATGGCTGTACAGCGCCACCACCAGGTGTTCGAGGTAGCCGATGCGGCGGCCCAGGTAGGCCACGCGCAGCACCAGCGCAAACACCGGCATCAGGAAGAACAGCGCGCCGGGCAGGGCGGTGAGGAAGGCCTGCACGTACAGGTCGGTCTTGCCGCCCATGCGTTCCACGTTGGCCTTGCCGTTGGCCAGGCGCTGGTTGAGCCAGTGGTTGAAGAATGCCGGCATGCCCTGCACCACCACCGGATTGGTCTCCGGATCCCAGGGTCTGCCGTTGATGTCGGAGTCGAACACGGTAGCCTGCTGGCGCCCGGTGGCCTGGCCCGCCGCCTGCGCCGCGCGCGTCATCGCCGAGGCCACGGTGTCCGGCGCGGGCGCCGGCTGCCCGCGCAGTTCGGAGGTGCGCCGTGCAGCGGCGGTGTTCAGCGCGGCCATGGCCACCGTGAATGCCGGCGTGGCCGCGGGCGAAGCCGCCAGCTGGCGCTCGATCCCGGCCTGCTGCGCCGCGCGTATCGCCTCCACTTCCTGCACGGTCTGCGCGTTGGCGAACAGCGTGTTGTCGCCGCCGTTCAGGGTCATGTCGTCGACATGCAGGGTCAGCTTGCCGACGAAGAACGTGAACAGGGTCAGGATCACGAACAGCCGCAGCGGCTGCACGTAGCCCACGCGCTGGCCGCGGAGGTAGTTGAGCGCGACCCGGCCTGGCACCAGCAGGTCGCGCAGCGTGCGGAAGATGCGCCCGTCCAGGTGCCAGAACGACTCGAACACCTCTTCGATCGCGTGCCCCACGTGCTTGAGCGGGTTGTGCGCCGACTGCCCGCAGTGGTGGCAGTAATGGCCCTGCAGCGCCGCCCGGCAGTTGGCGCAGGCCCCATGCCCGTGCGCGTGGACGACGGCGGGAACCTCGGCAACGGCGGTGTCGTCTGGGGTCGGGTTCATCGGGAGCGCGGGTGGAAGCCGGGACGCGACACGATAGCGGGCATTGCCGGCGCGGTCAGCTGCGCGGTCGCGGCTTGCGGTGCCAGAGCGCGTTGACGATCACCCAGCGGCCGTCGAAGCGGCCCATCTGCAGGTGGTCGATGAACCACGGGCTTTCCAGCCGCACCGTGGCGATGTCCTCGTCCACCTGCAGCACGCTCACCGTGCGCTGCCACTGTTCGCGCGGGGTCTTCAACGCGCCTTCGCGGGTAAGGCGGACCAGTTCGTCCGCGCTCATCCGGCCCAGCCCGAGGGTTTCGTCGGGCCTGTCCACGAGGTTGCGCTTGGCCAGGTCCGGGTGCAGCGCACGCGCCACCCGCGCCGGGTCGCCCTCCAGCTGTCCGTCCATGTAGTCGTGGGCGGTGGCCTCGATGGCCCGCAGGGTGGCGGCGTCCGGCGGTGCCGCGCCGGCGCCGCCGGCGACCCACAGCATTCCCAGTAGCAGAAAGCGCATCGCGGCTGGCGGCATGGCTGGCTCCTTCCCAGGTCGCGGCAGTGTGGCGGCCGCCGCGGCGCGCGGCATGGGCCGATGGTCACTGGCCCGCGGCGGGGTGGCCGGCGGCGGCACGTCAAGGGTGGGTGCGCCGGACCGCTTCGGCTACAGTACCGCGATGACGAAAGAGCACATTCCCGGCGGCCTGTTGATCGCCATCGAGGGCATCGACGGTGCCGGCAAGTCCACGCTGGCGCGGGGGCTGGCCGAGGCGCTGGAGCGGGCCGGCGCCGAGGTGGTGCTGAGCAAGGAGCCGACCAACGGGCCGTGGGGCACGCAGCTGCGGGCCTCGGCGGCGACCGGGCGGCTGAGTCCGCAGGAAGAAGTGGACCTGCTGCTGCGCGACCGCCGCCAGCACGTCGAAGCACTGGTGGCGCCGGCGCTGGCGCGCGGCGCGGTGGTGATCCTCGACCGCTACTTTCCATCGATGGTGGCCTACCAGGGCGCCGCCGGCCTGCCGGTGGACGAACTGCTGCAGCTCAACGCCTTCGCGCCGCGGCCGCACCTGCTGCTGCTGCTGGACCTGCCGCCGGCCACCGGGCTGGCGCGCATCCACGCCCGCGGCGACGTGCCCAACCATTTCGAGACGGCGCAGAACCTGGAGCGTTGCCGGGCGATCTTCCAGCAGCTGGAGTTGCCCGGCAAGCAGGTGATCGACGCCAGCCAGAACGAAGCCGAAGTGCTGCGCGACGCGCGTGCGGCCATCGCCGCCGCGCTGGCCGCACGCGCCGATGGGCAGGGCGGACCGCTGCGGCGCTTCCAGGCGCAGGACCCGGCGCCGGCCACCGGCCACTGACCTCCCACCTCCGCGATGCCGACGCCTCCGCCCCCGGCGAAGCGGCGCCCCGTGCCGGCGGCCGCGGGCCCGCATCCGCGCAACCGCCACCAGGGCCGTTACGACATGGCACGGCTGCTGGCGGCCAACCCGGCGCTGCGCGCGTACCTGCGACGCACCCCGGACGGCGGGCAGAGCATCGATTTCAGCGATCCGCTGGCGGTACGCGAACTCAACCGCGCGCTGCTGGCCAGCGACTACGGCATCGGCCACTGGGATATCCCCGCCGGCTACCTGTGCCCGCCGGTACCGGGCCGCGCGGATTACCTGCACGGCCTGGCCGACCTGCTGGCCGCCGACGCCGGTGGCACGATCCCGCGCGGGCCCGGGGTGCGCGTGCTCGATATCGGCGTGGGCGCCAACTGCATCTATCCGCTGCTCGGCCAGGCCGAGTACAGCTGGTCGTTCGTCGGCAGCGACATCGATCCCGTCGCCCTGCGCTCGGCCGCCGCCAACGTCCAGGGCAACGGGCTCGACCGGCTGATCGAACTGCGCCTGCAGCACGCGCGCGGCAGCCTGTTCGCCGGTGTGGTTCAGGCGCAGGACCGCTTCCACCTGACCCTGTGCAACCCGCCCTTCCACGCCTCGGCCAGGGAGGCGGCGCAGGGCAGCCAGCGCAAGCTGCGCAATCTTGGCGACGGCAAGCCCGCGCCGCGCGGCAGGCCGCCGCTGTTGAACTTCGGCGGCCAGGCCAACGAGCTGTGGTGCACCGGCGGCGAGGCCTCGTTCCTGCGGCGGATGATCCGCGAGAGCGTGGCCGTACAGGCCCAGGTGCTGTGGTTCAGCTCGCTGGTCGCCAAGCGCGAGCACCTGGCCGACCTGCACCGGCAACTGTCCCGTGCCGGCGCGCTCGAGGTGCGTGAAGTGGCGATGGCGCAGGGCAGCAAGCAGAGCCGGTTCGTCGCCTGGACCTTCCACGCCGCCGCGCGCCGGGCCGGGTGGCCGGCGGGGTAACCGCCGCCATTGGAACATCGGCTGCCGTCGGGCCATGATGCGCCCGGGAAACAGGGAGCGTGCAGCATGCCGAGCGAGGCCGTCGGACAACTGTCCATGGGGAGTGGCCGCATCAACTACGTGTTGATCGATCACGAGAACGTGCAGCCCACCGACCTGCGGCTTCTGGACCGTGCGGACATCCGCCTGTGGGTGTTCGTGGGTGCCGGCCAGGCCAAGCTGTCGGCCGAGCTGGCGATACAGATGCAGGCCATGCGCGAGCGTGCCGATTACGTGCGCATCTCGGGCAATGGCCCCAATGCGCTGGATTTCCATATCGCGTTCTACATCGGCCAGTTGTCCGCCAGCGACCCGCGTGGGTTCTTCCACATCATTTCCCGTGACACCGGCTTCGATCCGCTGGTGGAACACCTGAAGGGCAGGAAGATATTCGCCTGCCGCTCGACGGCGATCGCCGGCATGCCGCTGTTCGCATCGGCCGCGGCCACCGAGGTGAGCGCGGTGCCCGCGGCGCAACCGAAACCGAAACCCAAGGCGAACGCGGTGACGGTGGTGGTGGACAAAGCGCCCCCGCGGCCGCTGCCCGATGCACCGGTCGCCGCGGCGCCCGCCACGGCCATGCAGCGGCTGACGCGGATGAAGACCGTACTGTCGAAGACGAAAACCGGGCGGCCGGGAACCCTCGCCGCATTGAAGAAGCATGTCGCCGCGCACTTCCAGAACCAGATCGGCGCCGACGACGTGGGGGCGATCGTGGCCGGCCTGGAACAGGCCGGCGTGGTGAAGCTGGATGGCCTGAAGGTGCGCTACGACTGAGCGCCATGGGCTCCGGCCGGCGGCATGGCCGCGTCCCGGGGCGGCCGCGCCCATCGTGCAGGCAGGCAGCCCGCGCTGCACGGTGTCCGCCGACGCCCCGGGTGGTGGCTGGTCACAGGGCCTGAACGCGGCATCGCCGACAGTGCGGCTCCCCGACCCAGGAGCTGCTGCATGCGCCTTACCCCCCTGTCGCTGGCCTGCCTGACCCTGCTGCTGCCGGCCTGCAGCCCGTCGTCACCGCCGGCCGCCACGCAAGCGGAGGCGGCCGCCGTGGCGACGCAGGAACAGGCGGATGCGACGCCGGCCGATGCCGCTTTCGAGTTCCCGGCGATCCCGCCGATCATGGTGCCCAGCCTCGTCGGCAGCGGCCCGGCGCAGAAGCAGCTGGAAGCCTCGATGCAGGCACTGATCGACCCGGTGGCCGGCATCAGCGTGCGCCCGGCGAACTGCGCCACCGACGGCGCGCTGGTCAACGAGAGCGGCTTCACCAATCTCGATGCCGCCGGCAACCTGCAGCGCGTTGCCGGCGAGGGCGTGTTCGAGGTGGCCGCCGATGGCAGCGGCCTGGCGGTGACCGACGAGGATGTGGTGCGGGTCAATCCCGATGGCAGCGGCAGCATCGTCAACAGTGCCGGCACCTTCGAGGTGAAGGCCGACGGCTCCGGCACCTATGTCGGCGAGCATGGGCATATCGAGCTGGACGGCAAGGGGGGCGGCACCTGGGTGGGCGACTTCGGCAACATCGAGAACCATGGCGATGGCTCGGGCCTGTGGGTGGGCGAAGAAGGCAGCATCGAGGTCCGCGCCGATGGCTCCGGGCGCTGGATCGGCGGGCCCGAAGGCATCGCCGAGAACCGCGGCGACGGCACCGGTACCGTGGGCGCGGTCGCGCGCGAGGTGCGCATGGCGCCGCTGCCGCCGCTGCCGCCGGCCGGGCGCTTCCCGCTGCTGGACAAGTTCAGGCCGTCCGGCGCGCCATGCGGCTTCGTCGTCACCCTCAACGACAAGGTGCTGTTCGACTTCGACAAGGCGCAGGTGCGCGCCGACGCCGGCAAGGTGCTGGACGCGCTGGCCACCGCGCTGCAGAAGGTGCCCTCGCGCGCCATCGAAGTCCGCGGCCATACCGACGCCAAGGGCAGCGACGACTACAACCAGGCGCTGTCCGAGCGGCGCGCGCAGGCGGTGGTGGCGGCGTTGCGCCAGCGCGGCGTGGCGCAGGACGCCAGCGCGCGTGGCTATGGCGAGGCGCAGCCGGTGGCGCCCAACGACGTCGACGGGCGGGACAACCCCGGCGGCCGCCAGCTCAACCGCCGCGTGGAGATCTTCGTGCGGACCTGAGCCGGGTTCTCGCAGGCCGGGGCATGGCTAACGGCCCGTGCGCCGGGTAGCGGCTGCGGCGATCATCGCGGTCCCGAACCGACGCGAGACCTGCCGATGCACCCGATCCGCCCCGCCCTGCTGGGACTGGCACTGATGGCCGCCCTGGGCCTGGCACACGCCACCCCGGCCGTGCCCGCCACCGACGCCCGCGGCGTCGCCATCAGCGAGGCGGCCTATCCGGGCACGATCCGGCTGGAGGTGGATGCCACCGACCTCGGCCAGCGGGTGTTCAAGGTGCGCCAGACCGTGCCGGTGCGGCCCGGGCTGCAGCGGTTCCACTATCCGGCATGGCTGCCGGGCAACCATGCCGCCAGTGGCGCGATCGAGAAGCTGGCCGGGCTGGTCGTCACCGGCAACGGCCAGCGCCTGGAATGGACCCGCGATCCGCTCGACGTCTTCACCTTCAACGTGCAGGTGCCCGAAGGCGTGGCCGAGCTGCGCATGGACTACCAGTTCCTCAGCCCCACCGATGCCGCGCAGGGGCGCACGGTGATGACCCCGAACATGCTCAACCTGCAGTGGATCGCGATGGTGCTGTACCCGGCCGGCCATGCCGCGCACGCCATCAGCTACCGCGCCAGCGCCCGCTACCCGCAGGGCTGGGAAGCGGCCAGTGCGCTGGAGGTCGAGCGCCGCGACGGCGACACCGTGCATTACGCGCCGACCAACCTGGAGATCCTGGTCGATTCGCCGGTGTTCGCCGGCCGCTACCACCGTACCTTCGATCTGGCCCCGGCCGGCACCCGGCCGGTGCGCCTGAACGTGTTCGCCGACCGCGCCAAGGACCTGGAGGCCAAGCCCGAGCACATCGCCCAGCACCGCGCGCTGGTGACCCAGGCGCGCCGGCTGTTCGGCGCCGAGCACTACAACCACTACGATTTCCTGTTCGCGGTGACCAGCCAGCTCGGCGGCATTGGACTGGAGCACCAGCGCTCCAGCGAGAACAGCGAGGACCGCGACTATTTCAGCGGCTGGAATCCCAAGGTCGGCAGCAGCGACCTGCTCGGCCACGAGTACACGCATTCGTGGGACGGCAAGTACCGGCGCCCGGCCGACCTGGCGACGCTAAACTACAACGTGCCGATGCAGGGCAGCCTGCTGTGGGTCTACGAGGGCCAGACCCAGTACTGGGGCAACGTGTTGACCGCGCGTTCCGGCATCCGCCCGCTGGATGCCTCGCGCGACGCGCTGGCGCTGGTCGCGGCCACCTACGCCGACAACCGCCCCGGCCTGGAATGGCGCTCGCTGGGCGACACCACCAACGACCCGGTGATCGCGCGCCGCAAGCCCAAGCCCTACCGCGGTTACCAGATGAGCGAGGACTACTACCAGGGCGGGCAGATGCTGTGGCTGGAAGCGGACGTGCGCATCCGCCGGCTCAGCAGCGGCAGGCGCAGCCTGGATGATTTCGCCCGCGCCTTCTTCGGAAAGAACGACGGCCAATGGCAACGACCGGACACCTACACCTTCGAGGACGTCGCCGCGACCCTGGAACAGGTGCAGCCCACCGGCGACTGGGCGCGATTCCTGCGCGACCGCCTCGAGCGCCGGGTGGGCCTGACCGGCGGCATCGAGGCGTCCGGCTGGAAGCTGGTCTACACCGACACGTCCAGCGCCTACTACACGGCGACGATGAAGGGCCGCGGCGCCAGCTTCATCTACTCGCTGGGGCTGTCGCTGGACGGCAATGGCCGCATCGGCGAGGTGCGCTGGGACAGCCCGGCGTTCAACGCCGGCCTCGGCAGCGGCATGCAGGTGCTGGCGGTCAACGACCTGCAGTACAGCGCCGGGGAGCTGGAGGACGCGGTGCGCGCGGCAAAGGACGGCCAGCAGCCGATCCGCCTGCTGGTCAAGGACATGGACGTGTACCGCACGTTCGCCATCGACTACCGCGGCGGCCTGCGCTACCCGTCGCTGCAGCGCATCGAGGGCACCCCCGACTACCTGACGCCGATCTTCAGCGCGCGCAGGTAAAAGCGGCGGAAGGCAACGGGCGGACATTGGACGGGGCAGGCGGGCATCTGGTCAGCCTGCCCTGTCCACGAGGTGAAGTGGCCAGCGGACGGCCGCGGATCGCCGCCCCCGTTGCCTGTCACGGCAGGCATGCCGCTGCGCGCGCCTGCCTGCCAGGCACCGGCAGCCGCCGGCGGCAGGGTGCTTTGCCCGATGCCCGCTCCGGATCGAGCCGGTCAGCCGCTTGCCGCAGGCCGGCAAGGACAGGCCCATCGCGCCCGGGCAGCTCGCACGGGTCGTGGTCGCGGGAGGGGGCCGGGTGCCAGGCCGGAAGCCGGACGGGTGCGATCCGGCGGCGGGTGCGGCACCCGTGAGCTGAAGGCCGGCGCACAGTAACGTGCTGCGGGTTGCATCCGATGCCGGGATCATCGACCCGCCGACCCGCCGACCCGCCGACCCGCCGACCCGCCGACCGGTACGCGGTGCGCGGGGAAGCGGGCCTCTGTCCGCCAATCTGAGGCAAAAGCACGCCACCGCAACAGCGACGCCACCCTGCCGCGCCGCTGCGGGAGTTGGCGACCCCCGGGGCATCGCCCGGATGGCGCTCCGGCCGGGGGAATACCCGGGCACGACGCCGTACCGCTGGCTGCTGCTCCCCGCGCGCGGTGACGCCGCCGGGCGGTCATGGCCAGCGATCGCAGGGCGCCGCAGGGCGTCGCCGGAGACCCCGCGGAAGCACCGGTCGCGGCCTACGGCGCGCCTGTGGCACGGCGGATGACAGCCGGGCGCCGCCGCTCCAGCCACCACAGCAGTGCCGCCACGCCAATGAAGCCCAGCAGCCACGGCCAGCGGGGGCCGGGCACCGGCAGCGCGGATGCTGCGGTAATTCCGGTGCTGCCGCGCAAGGCTGAAGTGGCCTCGCGCGTGGCCTGCGCGTGCAGGGCGCGTGCGTCGGCCGGGGCGATGACCCGTATCCCGGCGCTGGTATCGCCGGCGACGACGCGGTGCCAGCCGGCCTGCCGCGGCCACCAGCCGCTGCAGTTGCCGGCGCGTGGATCGGCCAGCAGGGGGGTCGTGCCGCCATCGGGGGCTTCGATCCGGGTGCCGTCGGGCAGCCCGCACAGCGCGGTGCGCTCACCGGCCCAGGCCCAGGCGGGCAGCCGTGCCAGCGGCGATGCCGGCAGCGGCCGCGCCAGCACCGCCAGCACCTGGTTCCACAGTTCGGCATGGGTGTCGGCGTGGCCGGCCAGCACCAGGGTGTAGCTGTCGGCGACCGGCAACAGGCCGATGCGGCCGCGGCCGACGGCGCGCCAGCCGCCGATCGCGCTGCCGTCGGCGGCGCGCAGCAGCGGCACCACGCCGGGATTGGCGAACGCCAGGTCGAAGCGCTCGATGGCCGGCGCCGCGGGCGCGCGCCCACCGTCAGTATCTGCATCCGCATCCGCGCCCGTATCGGCATCGCGCAGCTTCAGCGTGGCGGTCCGTTCGCCACCGCGCACCTCCAGCCCCCAGTCGCGCAGGGTGCGCCTGGCATTGGCGTCCAGCGCGCCGCCCATGCGCACCAGCACGCCGAGGCCGTCGCGCATCGCCGCGGCGATGGCCGCGCGCTGCGCCGAGGACAGCGCCGCCAGGCGGCGCTCGTCGAGCAGCAGCAGGTCGAGCCGGGCGAGGCTGGCCGGCTCGATCGCCGCCGGTGCATCGCCCAGCTGCACCCCGCCACCGACATGGATGCCGGTCTGCACGGTGGCGCCGCTGTCGGCGGCCCAGCGCTGCAGGTACTTCAGTTCCGGCCCCGGGGCGCCGGCCAGCAGGCGCAGCGTGGGCGCCGGCAGCGGGCGCACGCGCACCGGCACCGGTACCTGGTCGAGCCGCCTGCCCTCGCGGTCGAGCACGCGCAGGGTGAACTCGACGTCGCCGGCGTCGCGCGCGCTGGCCGCCAGGCGGACGCGACCGCCGTCACCGGGGGCGGCGAGGGCGACGCGATGCCCGGCCGGGTCGAGCAGCTCCACCCGCGCCTGCGGCAGGCCGTGCACGCGTGCGCCCACCTCGAAGCGCGCGCCCGCGGCGAGCGGTGGCGGCGCCTGCAGTTCGACCAGGCCCTGCGGCGCGGCACCGGGCAGGAAGCGCAGCGGCGGCAGTGTGGCATCGCGGTCGCGCGCCGGCAGGCCCTGGCCGACGATGACCAGTTCGCGGGTGCCAGGGTGCTGGCGCAGGGCGGTGGCCAGGTCGGGTACCCGCTCCACCCCCGCCAGCGCCGGCGCTTCCGGCAGGCGTACCCGGATGGCGGCACGAACCGCCGCCAGCTCCGCCGCGCGCGTGCCGGCGGTGGCGACCAGCAGCGTATCGGCAGGCACCGCCTGGCGTGGCGGGAACAGCGCCAGCCCGAGCAGCAGCGCCGCCGCCAGCTGCAGCACCAGCTGCACTGCCAGGCGTGCGCGCGGCGGTCGTGGCGGCAGGCACAGGCGCAGGCTGGCGAGCAGTACGGCCAGGGCGATGACCCCCAACGGCAGCCAGGCACTCATCGCGCGGTCTCCTGCGGTGCGGCCAGGGCATCCAGGTAGCGACGGCCCATGGCGTCGGCGGCATCGCGCCGCGCCGGCGGCCCGGGGGCGCGCGGCAGCGCCGGCCACAGCTGGTCGCGCAGGCGCTGGCGGCAGGCATGGCAATCCGGTTGCTGGCGCAGTGCGTCGATGGCGGCGGCGATGTCGAGCGGGTCGGGCACCGTCTGCGGATGCGCATCGAGCCAGCGCGAGAGCGCGTCCAGGTCGACCGCCGCGTCCGCCGCCGCCAGCGCCCGCCATGCGTCCACCGGGGTGCGGTCGCCGGGCTTGCGTGGCGGCAGCTGCAGGCCGCGGTTGCCCAGCCCGTCGCGCTTGCCGCCCATGCGCCGCGCCAGGTCGATCGGCGGCAGCTCGGGGCCGACCCGCGCCAGGTAGACGCGCTCGGCCTGCTGCACCTGCTTGATGAAACCCAGCGCCTTGTAGGCGTAGGGCAGCGCCTGGTCGGGATGGCCCTGGCGCAGGTGCCCTTCGGACTGCCACATCTGGTCGAGCGCGGCCTTGAGGATGGCGCGGGTCTGCGGATCCAGCAGGGTGGCGGCCTCGGCGTGGTCGTGGGTATGGCCGTACTCGGCGAGTACGTCGGTGGCGCTGCCGAACGCCGCTGCGCTGCCGTCGCCGGCCTCGCCATGGTCATGGCCATCGTCGTGCGCGTGCTCACTGGCCGCGGTGTCGCCGGTGGGCGCGCTGTCGCTGGTTGGCGGCGGTTTGGCGCCGCCCTCGGCCTCCTCGCCGAGGAACTGGCCATAGCGCAGGCGCAGGATGCGCTGGTCCACGCCGATGGCATCGGCCCGCCGGGTGAAGGTGTCGGCATCGAGCGCGCCGCGCTGCTTCAGCAATGCCTCGGCGTCGATGATGATCTGGCGCTGGCTGCGGAAATAGGCCGGCATCACTTTCTTGATTGCGCCTTCCAGGTCGCTGGTCTGCACTTCCTGCGCGCTGGGCAGGCGCAGGATCAGGCTGGGGCTGCGCGCTTCCTGCGGCTGCGGCGCGCGGTTGTCGCGCACGCCCAGGCGCGCCACCACCTCGTCGCCGGGGCCGACGCCCAGCGCCGCCAGGTCGACGTCGTAGGCGAAACGGCGCGCGGTGGCCGGGCCACTGCCGGCCAGCTCGATGCGGCGCTGCTGGAAGTCGATGTTCTCGCCGCTGCCCTTGGCGGTGGTGAGCTCCAGCACCGCGCCGGCGGCGACGCCGAAATCGTCGCGCGCTTCGAACCGCAGCGGCCAGCGGCGCTGGCGCGGCGCGGCGCGGGTCAGCGTCTGCACCGGTTCGATCACCTTCACCTGCGGCGGCCGGTCCGGCACCACCTCCAGCCGCCACGCGCGCCCGGCCCCGGCCAGCGCCGGTTCGGTGGCGATGCGGTACAGGCCGGAGCGCTGCAGGGTTTCGCGGGTCTGCCAGTGGTCGCCGTCGCGCTGCAGCGGCAGCCGGCGGCCATCGTGGAACTGCAGCCATGCCTGTTGCGGCTGCGGTGCGAAGCGCAGTTGCCAGTGCAGGCGGCTGCCCTGCAGGGCGCGCGCGTCGAGCTTCGCGCCGGCGCTGGTGGGCTGGCCGGTATAGGCGGGCGGCGTCACCTGCAGCCGCGTGCCGCGCAGCGCGGGCGGCGCGGATGGGGCAGCGGCAGTCGCGGAGGCATCGTGGCCGCCCGCGACCACCGCGGCAGTGCGCGGCCACAGCAGTGCGGCGGCGGCGACCAGCAGTGCGGCGCCGAAGCACGCGGCCAAGCGCGGCCACGGCCAGCGTGGGCGCAGGTCGGGCGGCGCCGCGCGCAGGCGCTGTTCGATGCGCGCGCGCTGGCGCTGCTGCAGCGGGTTCAGCGTTTCCGGCGCGGCGAACAGCAGGTCGGCGCTGTCCTCCAGGCGCGGTTGCTGGTCCAGGCGCGCGATCAGCCAGCGGGTGTCCAGGCGCCGTGCGCGCCAGGTGGCGACAGTGGCGACGGCGAGCAGCGCCAGGGTGAGGGCCACGCTGCCGGCGTCGAAACCGGCCAGGCGCATCGCGAGCGCGCCCGCCGCCAGTGCCAGCGGCACGCCGCCGGCCAGGACGATCAGCAATACCCGGCGCCGCGCGCCACGCAGCAGGGCCTGCGGGTTCATGGCGGCCCCCGGCGCCGGCGCGCGCTGGCGAGCCAGCGTTCCAGCAGGAACAGCAGGGCGATGGCGGCGGCCAGCCACGGCACGGGTTCGTACGCCGGCTGCGGCCAGGCGGCCGCGCCGCGGCCCGGCGCCATGGCCGCGGCCAGCGCCCGCGTCGGTGCCGGCGGCGCCTGCAGCACGTCGCGCAGGTGCTGCGGGAACCCGGCGTCCAGCAGCACCGGCAGGGTGGCCGGCTGCAGCGGCGCGGCCCAGCGCAGCCAGCGTCCACCGCCGCCGGCCACCTGTTCGATCACCGGCGCGCCGCTGTCGTCGTGCCAGACCGGCAGGCGCTGGGTGTCGGCCGGCAGCGGCGTGCGCGCATCGACCAGCAACCGGCCGCCCGCGCGCGCCCATGCCTGCACGGTGGCGGGAACCGGTCTGGCCGACAGCCAGACGCGCACGCCCGCGTCGTCGGTGAAGGGCTGGTCGTCGCCGCCGATGTCCGCCGGCGTGGCGGCGTTCCATGCCTGGCCGACGGCCCGCAGCCACGGCAGGGCGCTGGCGCCGGCGGGGTCATGGCGGATGTGCAGGCGCGGTGCCGGCGCGGCGGTGGCAGCGGCGGCGGGCGGCGCGGCCGCGACGACCTGCCAGCGTACCGCGCGTGACAACCGCGGCAGCTGCGCGTCCAGTCCGTCCAGCACCGACGGCACGACCACGGTGAGCGGCGCGCCGGCCGGCAGCGTCGCATCCAGTTCGCGCAGCAGGCTGGCGAGCGGCTGCGCGGGCGGGGGCGCGGCGCCCGCATCGACCGCGGGGAAGCCCGGCGCCAGCCACAGCCAGCGCGCGTCACCGCTGCCCGTCGCGCCGCGCGCGGCGGCGATGTCCACGCCGGGCGCCACGGCGACGCGCGGCGCATCGTCCTCGACGCCGTGCAGCGCCGGCCGCGCCAGCAGCACCGCCAGCAGCGCGAGCAGCAGCAGCCGCACCAGCAGCAGCGGCCAGTCGTCGAAGCGGATGCGCCGGCGCGGGCGTGGCCTGGCCGACAGCCAGCGCAGCGCGGCGAAATCGATCAGCCGCTGCTCGTCGCGCCGCGCCAGGTGGATCAGCAACGGCAGCAGCAGCGCCGCCAGCGCGGCCAGCCCCGCGGGGAACAGCCACACCAGGCTCATGCGCCGCTGCCTCCGCGGCCACCGGCCAGGCGTTGCAGCGGGGCGTCGATGGGCTCGTCGAGGAAGCCGGTGTCATGGCGGATGCCCGCGGCCTGCAGCCGTGCATCCAGCGTGCGCCGCGCCTCGGCGAAGCGCGCCCGGTAACCGGCACGCAGCAGGGCGCCGTCGCCGAGCAGTTCATCGCCGGTTTCCGGGTCGCGGAAACGATGGCCGTCGCGGAACGGGAAGTCGCGCTCCTCGGCGGTCAGCAGCTGCAGGTGCACGACATCGCGGCCGGCCCGGGCCAGGCGTTCGGCCAGGGCGATGGCGGTGTCGTCGAAGCCGTCGCCGATCATCACCACCAGGTCGTTGCCGGCGATGCGTTCCCATACCGGCGCCAGCGTTGCGTGCGCCGGCCACCGGCCCTGCGCGCGCAGGGCATGCAGCTGCAGATGCACGCGGTCGCGCTGGCGCAGGCCATGGCCGGCCGGGACCAGGCGCACGCCGTCGCCGCCGATGGCGATCAGGCCGAAGGCGTCGCCCTGCTGCAGCGCCAATTGCGCCACGCACGCGGCCAGGGCGCAGGCGGCCTGCAGGCGGGTCCAGTCGCGCCGCGCCTGGTCGGCCTGCGCCATCGAGGCGCTGGTATCGAGCAGCAGCCATACCGTGAGCGGGCTTTCGCGTTCGGATTCGCGCACGAAGAAGCGGTCCGAGCGCGCGTAGAGCTTCCAGTCGATCTGGCGCGGCTCGTCGCCGGGCTCGTAGGCACGGTACTGCGCGAACTCGAGCCCGGCGCCGCGGCTGCGGCTGGCGTGCACTCCGATACCGCGGCTGCCGCTGGCCCGTTGCGGCAGCAGCCGCAGGCCGCGCAGGCGGCTGCGCACGTCGGCGGGAATCAGCGGTGGCGCGGTGGCGGCCAAGGTGGGTGCGGGCGGGGCTCGGGCCGGTCTGGATCAGGTGGACAACGGCACCGCGCGCAGCAGCGCGGCGATCACGTCGTCGGCGCTCTTCTGCTCGGCCTCGGCGGCGAAGGACAGCAGCAGGCGGTGGCGCATCACCGGCGCGGCCAGTGCCTGCACGTCCTCGCGGGTGGCGGCGAAGCGCCCATGCAGCAGCGCGCGCGCCTTGGACGCCAGCACCAGCGACTGCCCGGCGCGCGGGCCGGCGCCCCATTTGATCCAGTTGTTCACTTCGGCCGGCGCGCCGTCGCCCGGGCGGCTGGCGCGCACCAGCCGGGTGATCCAGGTCAGCAGGTCGGCGCCGACATGCACGTCGCGCACCGCCGACTGCAGCGCCAGCACCGCGTCGGCATCCATCACCTTGGGCACCGCGCCGCCACCGCGGCCGGTGGTCTGCGCCAGGATGTCGCGCTCCTCGGCCTCGCTCGGGTAATCCACGCGCACGTGCAGCAGAAAGCGGTCCAGCTGCGCTTCCGGCAGCGGATAGGTGCCGGCCTGCTCGATCGGGTTCTGGGTGGCCAGCACGAAGAACGGCGCGGGCAACGCGTAGGTGGTGCCGGCGTAACTGACGGTGTGCTCCTGCATCGCCTCCAGCAGTGCGGCCTGGGTCTTGGGCGGGGTGCGGTTGAGCTCGTCGGCCAGCAGCAGGTTGGTGAACACCGGCCCGCGCTGGAAGCGGAATGCACGCTTGCCGGTGCCGTGGTCTTCCTCCAGCAGCTCGGTGCCGAGGATGTCGCTGGGCATCAGGTCGGGGGTGAACTGCACGCGCCGGAACTGCAGTTCCAGGGCCTGGCCGAGCGAGCGCACCAGCAGCGTCTTGCCCAGCCCGGGCGCGCCCTCGAGCAGGCAATGGCCGCCGGCGAGCAGGCCGATCAGCAGCTGCTCGACCACTTCCTGCTGGCCGACCACCGCCTGCGCCAGCGCGCCGCGCAGTTCGCCCAGGCGGGGCAGCAGGGAGTCGAGATCGTGGACGGGGGTGTTCATGCGGTCACCAATGGAGTCAGTGCGTCAGTGCGTACATCACGATGTTCACGCCGAACTTGGTGTTGTCTTCGGCCAGGAAGCGTTTGTTGCGCCAGTCGTAGTCCCATTCGCAGCCGTAGTCCTTGTTGCTGTAGAGCACGCCCAGGCGGCCGTCGATCTCGATGCCCTTCAGGTAGTCGTGCACCAGGTCGTCGCCCCAGCCGTTCAGTTCGAACGTGGTCGCCGGCGGGCCGTCGGGAAAGCGGAAGAAGCTGCGGTACAGCGGGTGAGTGTTGGGCAGCTTGGCCAGCGCGCCGGCGCCGAAGATGGCGCGCATCTGCGCCTCGAACGAAGTGGCGAACAGGCCGTCGATGTCGTGGTTGCAGTCGTCCACCAGCACGAAGCCGCCGTTGCGCACGTAGCGCTCGAAGTTGCGGCGCTCGTCCGGATTGAACTCGACCAGCTTGTGCCCGGCCAGGTAGCAGAACGGCGCGCGCAGCATCTTCGGGTCGGACAGCGCGATGACATGCTCGACAGGGTCGACGCGCAGCGTGGTGTAGTCGATCAGCGAGGTGATCAGGTTGGAAGGCATGCGCGCGTCCACGTCCCAGTCGCCGGAGTCGTACTTGAGCCGCGTGAACCAGAAATCGTAGCGGCTGGCCTGCGCGCGCGCCCTGCCGGGCAACGTGGCCGCCACCGCGCCGCCGAGCAGCAGGTGGAGGAATTGCGCACGCGTTAGCCGGGACGGTGACAAAGGCGGGAACATCTCGGGACAGGGCCCCCCTCCGGGTAAAGGGGGGCGCGGCGACAGCCGCGGGGGCGCTGGCAGGAGCGGGGCGCGGGGCCCCCGGTTTCGCGCCAGCGCGACCGGGGGCGGGCAAGGCCCGCGAAGCAGGCCTGCCTAGACCGCGTCGGACAGCGAGGTGAAGGTGAAATCGCGCAGCCGCATCGGCGGGATCATCATCACGAAACTGGACTCGTCGCCGGCCACGCGCACGGGCTTGCCCAGCTCGTCGATGTTGTTGAGCATGATCACCGGCGATTCGTTGAAGCGGAAATTCTTCACCGGGTGCTTGATCTGGCCGTTCTCGATGTAGAACGTGCCGTCGCGGGTCAGGCCGGTCAGCAGCACGGTCTGCGGGTCGACCAGGCGGATGTACCAGGTGCGGGTGAGCAGGATGCCCTTCTGCGTGCCCTTGACCAGCTCGGCGATCGACTTGCTGCCGCCGCTCATCAGCAGGTTGCCCGGCCGCGCATTGGCGGTCTTGCCCTGCTTCTGCGCCCAGTAGCGCGAGTAGTTCAGGTTGGCGACCTTGCCGTTCTCGATGATCGCCATGCGCTCGCGCGGCATGCCTTCGCCGTCCCACGGCAGCACCGGCGCGTCCGGGTGCCACGGGTCGGCGAACATGTTCACCTGCGGGTCGTAGACCTGCTCGCCGAGCTTGTTGCCGCCGCCCTTCCTGGACAGGAAGCTGCGGCCCTCGTCGGCCGAACGCGCGTCGAAGAAGTTCATCATGAAGCTGATCAGGCCGGCGGCCGCGGCCGGCTCCAGGATCACCGTGTACTTGCCCGGTTCCAGCGCCTTGGCTTCAGCCGATTCGATCGCCTTGCGCTTGGCGATCTCGATCTCCTGGTCGGCGTGGAAGTCGGCCGCGTCCTTCAGGTTGCGCCCGACCCAGCCCGAGCCGCGGCCGTCCTCGGTGCGCACCGTGCAGGTGTAGTCGAACGAGGTGGTGCGCTGGTAGCCGAAGTTGCCCTTGCTGTTGGCGATGGCGACGAAGCCGCGGCTGTCCTCGAGGAAGCCGGCGGCGACCAGGCCGTGGCCGCGGCACGGCGCGATGGAATCAGCGGCGACCTTGGCGCGGAACTCCGGGTCGATGGCGGCGGTGGACTCGCTGAAGGTCGGGCTCGGCCTGTAGTCCTGCCTGTCGATGATGGGCATGAACTCCGGGTTCTCCGGCGCCAGCCGCGCCAGATCCTCGGCGCGGCGCACCACGCGCTCCAGCGAGGCGTCGTCGAACTCATTGATCGAAGCGGTGCCCACGCGCTTGCCGAAGGCCACCTGCACGGCCAGCTCGGCGTTGGTGACCATGCCGCTGGTGGAGACGTTGTTCAGCGCGAAGCGGATGTTGCCGTCGATGGAGCCGGCCAGGGTCGCGGTGCATTCGTCGGCCTTGGACAGCGCGATGACCTTGTCCAGGATGGCCTTGGCCTGCTGTTCGGTGAAGATGCTCATTGCTCAGGAACTCCTTGGACGGTCAGCCGAGGCTGCGCGCGGTATTGATGACGTTGATGCCGTCGAAACGGGCGGTGGACGAGCCGTGCGACACCGCCGAGACCTGCCCCGGCTGGCCCTTGCCGTCGAAGAACGAACCGCCCAGGCGGTAGTCGCGCTCGTCGGCCACCGCGCTGCAGGCGTTCCAGAACTCCGGCGTGCGGATCTGGTAGGCCACGTCCTCGAGCATGCGGGTGATCTGGCCGTTCTTGATCTCGTAGAACAGCTGGCCACCGAACTGCGCGTTGTAGCGCTGCTGGTCGATCGAGAACGAGCCGTCGCCGATGATGTAGATGCCGTTCTCCACGTCCTTGATCAGGTCGGCCACGCTCAGCGGCGTCTTGCCCGGCGCCAGCGAAACGTTGGCCATGCGCTGGAACTGCACGCTCGACCACGAATCGGCGTAGCAGCAGCCGTCGGACTCGGTCTTGCCGAGGATGTGCGCCTGGTCGCGGATGGTCTGGTAGTCGACCAGCTTGCCCTCGCGGATCAGGTCCCACTTCTTGCACTTCACCCCTTCGTCGTCGTAACCGACCGCGCCGAGGCTGCCGGGCTGGGTCTTGTCGGCGAAGATGTCGACCTTGTCGCTGCCGTACTGGAAATGCTGTTCGCGCTTGTCCAGGGTGGCGAAGCTGGTGCCGGCGTAGTTGGCCTCGTAGCCGAGCACGCGGTCCAGTTCCAGCGGGTGGCCGACCGACTCGTGGATGGTCAGCCAGGTGTGCGACGGGTCCAGCACCAGGTCGTACTTGCCCGGCTTGACCGACGGCGCCTTGAGCTTCTCCTGCGCCTGGCGGGCGGCCGCGACCGCGTCTTCGCGCATGTCGTAGGACAGCCCGTAGTTGACCACGCCGTTGGGCGACACGAACTTCTGGCCGGCGTCGCCGTCCAGGTACTCGAAGCCCATGCCCATCGGCGAGGACAGGCCGTCGCGGGTGCGGAACTTGCCGGTGGACTTGTCGATGGCGGTCACCGACATCGGCGCCCAGATGCGGTGCACGTCCTGGTCGATGTAGGAGCCGTCGGTGGACGCGAAGTACTTCTGCTCGTTGACCAGGAACAGCATCGAGTTGACGAAGCTGGCGCCGGCGGCAAGCGCGGCGGCGTTGACCCCAAGCAGCAGGTCGGCCTTGTCCTTGATCGGCACCTCCATCGCGTTCTTGCGGATCGGCGTGCGCCAGCTCACCTCGCCGAAGCCCGGCGCCTTGGCGAACTGCACCGGCGCGGTCTGCACCCGGGCGTTGGCCTTGGCGATGGCGGCGGCCTGCTGCGCGGCCTTGACCACGCCGGCCGGGCTCAGGTCGTTGGTCGCGGCGAAGCCCCAGGCGCCGTTGGCGATCACGCGGATGCCGGCGCCGGTGGACTCGGTGTTGACCACGTTCTGCACCTTGTCCTCGCGGGTGATCACGAACTGGCGCAGGTAGCGGCCGATGCGCACGTCGCAGTAGCTGGCGCCGGCGGCGCGCGCCGCGTTCATGGCATCGTCGGCCAGGCGCTTCTTCAACGCCGGGTCGATCGCGGTGAGCAGTTGTTCGGCGGCGATCGCCTTGCCGAAGAACGACGGCACCAGCAGGCCGCCGGCGGTAAGCCCGGTCAGGGCGAGGAAGTCACGTCTTTGCAAGGCAGTTCTCCGGTTGCGGTACGGCAACGAACGACAGTGGCTCCGCGGTGCTCTGCGAACCGTTTGATTCTTGCGGGACGCGGCTGGCCGCGGTAGTGACTTTAGACATAGGAACCGGTACCGCCTTCACCGCTGTGGCCGCCGCCCCCGGCCCCCGCAGGCCTGGCGCGCCGGGGCTCAGCCCAGGCTGCGCGCGGTATTGATGATGTTGATGCCGTCGAAGCGGGTCGTCGCCGAACCGTGCGATACCGCCGAGACCTGGCCCGGCTGGCCCTTGCCGTCGAAGAACGAGCCGCCGAGCCGGAAATCGCGCGCATCGCAGATCGCCGAGCAGGCGTTCCAGAACTCCGGCGTGCGGATCTGGTAGGCCGCATCCTCGACCATGCCGGTGATCTCGCCGTTGCGGATCTGGTAGCAGAGCTGGCCGCCGAACTGCGCGTTGTAGCGCTGCTGGTCGATGGAATAGGAGCCACGGCCGTGGATGTAGATGCCGTTCTCCACGTCCTTGACCATCTGCGCCGGGGTCAGCGGCACCTTGCCCGGCGCCAGTGAGACATTGGCCATGCGCTGGAACTGCACGCTCTTCCACGAATCGGCATAGCTGCAGCCGTGCGAGGCGTTCTCGCCAAGGATATGCACCTCGTCGCGGGTGGCCTGGTAGTTGACCAGGATGCCGTCCTTCACCAGGTCCCAGCGCCGGCACTTCACGCCCTCGTCGTCGTAGCCCACCGCGCCCAGGCTGTAGGGCTCGGTCTTGTCGGCGGTGAAGTTGACGATGTCGCTGCCCCAGCGGAAGCCGGCCTCGCGCTTGTCCAGGGTGGCGAAGCTGGTGCCGGCGTAGTTGGCTTCGTAGCCGAGCACGCGGTCCAGCTCCAGCGGGTGGCCGACGTTCTCGTGGATGGTCAGGAACAGGTTGGACGGGTCCAGCACCAGGTCGTACTTGCCCGGCTTCACCGACGGCGCGGTCAGCTTCTGGCGCGCCTGCCTGGCCGCGGCGATGGCGTCCTCCACCGGGTCGTAGGAGTGGCCATAGCCGATCACGCCACCCGGCAGGTGGTACTTGCCGGCGGCGTCGCCGTCGAGGAACTCCCAGCCCATGCCGGCCGGCGCCGACAGCCCATTGCGGGTGCGGAACTTGCCGCTGGCCTTGTCGATCGCGGTGGCGGTGAACGGCAGCCAGATGCGGTGCACGTCCTGGTCGATCCACGAGCCGTCGCTGGAAGCGAAGTACTTCTGTTCGTTGACCAGGAACAGCTGCGAGTTGATGAAACTGGCGCCGGCGTTGAGCGCGGCGGCGTTCACCGCCAGCAGCAGCTCCACCTTGTCCTTGACCGGCACCGCCATCGCGTTGCGGCGGATCGGCGTCTGCCAGCGCACCTCGCCCACCCCGGGGGTGGGCGCCAGCTGCACCGGCCGGGTCTGGATCTTCGCATTGGCACGGGCGATCGCCAGTGCCTGCGCCACTGCCGCGGCCACGCCCTGTTCGCTGGACTGGTTGCTGGCGGCGAAGCCCCAGGCGCCGTCGACGATCACCCGGATGCCGACGCCCGCCGACTCGCTGTTGGTGACGTTCTGGACCTTGTCCTCGCGGGTGATGATGGCCTGGTTGAGGTAGCGGCCGATGCGCACGTCGCAATAGCTGGCGCCGCCCCTGCGCGCCAGTGCCAGCACGCTGTCGGCCAGTGCCTTCTTGCGCGCCACGTCGGCCGGCGCGAGCAGTTCCTCGGCGGCGATCAGGCGCGCATTGGGCAACATCATGCCGGCGAGGCCGAGGCCGGAAAGCGCGAGGAACTGGCGGCGTTGCATGCGGGACTCCCTGGGTGATGCGATGCGGGCGCACCGCGCGTAACCACCGAATCTCGGCCGCGACACGGTGCGCGCACAAGTGACCATGGTCATGCGCGGCGTCGATGCGCGCTCCGGCACAATCGCCCGGGTCCCCTGCCCGCCGCTGCCGCGATGACCGCCAAACCCCATGCCGCGTCCTGCGACCGCAACCGCGAGCCGATCCTCGCGGTGCTGCGCCGCCACCTGGGCGAGGCCCGCAACGTGCTGGAGATCGGCAGCGGCAGCGGCCAGCACGCGGTGTATTTCGCCGCGGCCATGCCGTGGCTGCGCTGGCAGGCCAGCGACCACCGCGACCACCTGCCGGGCATCGGCCTGTGGCTGGACGAGGCCGCGCTGGCCAATACCCCGGCCGCGCTGGAACTGCAGGCGGTGGCCGGCGCCGGGCTGCAGCCGGCACCGGCGCTGCCGGTGGCCGCCGGCGTGGCCGGTTTCGATGCGGTGTTCACCGCCAACACGCTGCACATCATGGGCTGGGAGCAGGTGCAGGCACTGTTCGCCGGGTTGCCCGCGCTGATGGCGCCCGGCGCGCGGTTCATCGCCTATGGGCCGTTCAACTACGGTGGCGGCTTCAGCAGCGACAGCAACCGCGTCTTCGACGGCTGGCTGAAGGCGCGCGACCCGCGTTCGGGCATCCGCGATTTCGAAGCGGTCGACGCGCTGGCGCGCGCGCACGGGCTGCAGCTGCTCGAGGACGCGGCGATGCCGGCCAACAACCGCACCCTGGTGTGGCAGCAGGCACCGCTGCGGAACGGCTAGGATGCGGAAACTTCAACACGGGGCAGGGGAACGGATGTACGCGCACAAGTGGTGGTTGGCGATGGTGCTGGGGCTGGCGCCGCTGGCGTGCGCGCACGCGCAGGGCGGCCAGGCGCGGCAGGCGGCGATGCAGGTGCAGGCAAGCTACCCGGGCGTGATCGAGCTGGAGGTGGATGCCAGCGACCTGGAACGGCGCATCCAGCGCGTGCGCCAGCGCATTCCGGTGTCGCCCGGTCCGTTGACCCTGTGGTACCCGCAGTGGATACCCGGCAACCATGCGCCGACCGGGCCGATCAACCAGATGGCCGGGCTGGTGATCCGCGGCAATGGCCAGCCGCTGCCGTGGACCCGCGACTCCGGCGACATGTACGCCTTCCGGCTGCAGGTGCCGGAAGGCGTGGACGCGCTCGACGTCCAGTTCCAGTACCTGTCGCCCACCGCCGCCGACCAGGGCCGGGTGGCGATGACGCCCAACCTGCTCGACCTGCAGTGGCACCGCGTGGTGCTGTACCCGGCCGGTTTCGATGCGCGCGGCATCCAGGTCAAGCCGGCCCTGCGCCTGCCCGAGGGCTGGAGCAGCGGCACTGCGCTGGACGTGACCCGGCGCGACGGCGCGGTCGAGCATTACGCGCCGGTGTCGCTGATGACCCTGATCGATTCGCCGGTATTCGCCGGGCGCTGGTTCAGGCGCTTCGCGCTGGACGACAAGGCCGCCCGGCCGGTGTGGCTGGACGTGGTCGCCGAGAACCCGCAGGGCCTGCAGGCCGAGCCGAAGGTGCTCGATGCGCACCGCGCGCTGGTGCACGAAGCGGACAAGGTGTTCGGCGCGCGCCCGTACACGCGCTACGACTTCCTGCTGGCGGTGTCGGACGTGTTCAGCGGCATCGGCCTGGAGCATGCGCAGTCCAGCGAGAACGGCATGCACGACGGCTACCTGCGCGGCGAGCGTCCCTACACCGACAACGACCTGCTGCCGCACGAATACGCACATGCGTGGATCGGCAAGGCGTGGCGGCCGCGCCCGACTTGGGTGCCGCACTACAACGCGCCCATGCACAACGACGAGCTGTGGATGTACGAAGGCCAGACCCAGTACTGGGCGGTAGTGCTGGCCGCGCGTTCGGGCCTGTGGGCGCCGGACTACGCCATGGCGATGCTGGCGCAGTTGCAGGCCAACTACGCCACCCAGCCCGGGCGGCAGTGGCGCGACCTGCACGACACCGTCCACCAGGGCATCGTCGATTTCAATTCCAGGCCGCAGGCATGGGCCGACTGGCAGCGCGCCTTCGAGTTCTACAACGAGAGCACGCTGCTGTGGCTGGGCGTGGACGCGCGGTTGCGCACCCTGTCCAAGGGCAGGGTGGCGCTGGACGACTTCGCCCGCCGCTTCCACCAGGGCGGTGCGCAGGGCGAGATCCGCCTGTACGACCGCAGCGACGTGATGCAGGCGCTGGAAGCGCTGCAGCCCGGCGCGTGGGACGCCTTCATCGGCCAGCGCCTGGAGGCGCGTGACGGCAGCGCGCCGGACGGCCTGGAAGCCGCGGGCTGGGAGCTGTACTACAGCGAGACCGCGAACCCAGTGATCGCCGACGGCGAGGCCGGTGGCCTGGTTGACCTGCAGTACTCGCTGGGGCTGAAGGCCGGCAGCGACGGCGTGCTGCAATGGGTGGGCTGGGACAGCCCGGCATTCAAGGCCGGGCTGGCGAAAGACGCCACCGTGGTGGCGGTCAACGGCCTGGCCTACACCGGCGCGCGCCTGAAGCAGGCGGTGAGTGATGCGAAGGGCGGCTCCCCGGTCGAACTGATCGTGCGCCAGGCCGACAGCTTCCGCACGGTGCGCATCGACTACCGCGACGGCCTGCGCTACCCGCACCTGCGCCGCATCGCCGGCCGCACCGACCTGCTGACGAAGATTCTTGCGCCGCGGCGCTGATGGCGTTGGCCCGGTTGCGCGGCGCGCGCGCCGAAGCGCTGCGCGTCGCGGTCAATCGTCCGGCGCCATCTGCGCCAGGCGCGCGGCGGCGTGGCGCAGGCCCTCGAAGACCGGGGTGGCGACCCGATCCGGGAAGTCGGCCGGCAGCGTTGCCTCAACCGTCTGGATGGCCGGCTCGACGCGCTCCAGCAGGTCACCGATCCACGGTTCGGCGCCGTTGGCGACACCACAGACACGTGCGGTCTGGTTCCAGTGCCTGCGACGGATGTGCAGGAGCTGGCGATGCCGGTTCCGGCCACTCACCGCCATTGCCAGCGCCGCCTTGTGCGGGGAAAGATGGTTCGGCCCGTTGCCGAAGATCGGATACGTCGAGATGACGTCGTAGATCGGCGTCAGCCGGAAGCGTCCCGCCGCCTCGATGTGGAGACTGAAATTCTTGGCGTGCCCGTCGGTGGCGGCCAGCATCCAGAACAGCAGCTGGGTCTTGAAGAAGGTGGCACGGTCCTGCGGCTGTTCCGATTGGCGCAGCAGTTCCATGATCGGCACGATGCCCGGGCCGCCGTCGCTTTCGTACTTGCGCGAGGAGGGCAGGCCGAAGGCCTGGCACATGTCCTCCTGCGGCAACCGCAGCCACCCGCGGCCGTTGCGGGCAAGCCGGCGGTCGAAGCGCTCCACGATCAAGGCGCGCTGGTCGCCGAACCGGCCGATCGAGGTGGTGGCGACAGGCATGCCGAACGCCGCCAGCAGCTGCATGCACAGCCACTCGTTCTCCACCGATGCGTGCATGTCGGCCCGCATGTTGCCGACCAGCCCCATCGGTAACTTGAAGATGTGCGTGCTGGGCGTGCTGCCGGTGGGAACGCACCAGCGGTCGTGATGGCGCAGGAAGGCGGTCTTTTCCTGCGCGCCGGCAATGGAGATGCGGAACTCGTCATCCACGTGCCGGCCCGGCAGCACGCCGCTGGTGACCGCCTGCAGACGGTCCGCCACCTGGGCATCGCTCAACGGCGTGCAATCGATACGGTGGATGTCTTCCGGCACCACGCCGGGAGGAAGCAGCTGCACGGCGCCCACGCAGTCGCGGCCGATTTCCTGCAGCAGGTCGAACGTGCCCGATGTGCGGATGCCGAAGCGGTCGCGGATGCGGTTGCGGATGGCGCTGTTGTCGGGCAGCAGGTTGTCGAAGTAGTCCGTGACCCGCGGGCCGTGGTGGCTTTCACCGGCCGGCAGCAGCGGCAACGACAGCGACAACGGGCGCGGCTGTTCGGATTCCAGCCACGTGGGGAGATAGGTGAGCCGTGCCCCGGTGCGTGCGCCCTCCTGCCACGAAGCGACTTCCAGGCCGTTCATCCAGACCCGCAGTTCGCCCATGGCTCACCACTCCAGGCCGGTGTCTGGCGTTTCCTGCCCACGTGGTTGCAGCGAGACCTCCACACCGAGCTCGGCCCATACCCGCATCAGCCGCTCGAAGGTGGCCGCCTCGGGCTCGCGCTCCAGCGCGGTGATGGCTTGCCGGGAAATACCGAGGCGCTCGCCCAACTGGGCCTGGCTGAGCCCGGCCTGCCTGCGGAATGCCCGCATCAACGGGCCCAGCTGATGGGCGGCACGGATGGCGTGGCGTTTGTCGGTCATGGCAGGCGCCCCCGGGGACGAACGGTGGGGGCAACATATGCCTTGCCTCCAAGGAAGGCAAGCGATAGGTTTCATTTGCGTTATGCAACCCATAGATTGCATAACGCAATCGCAAGGCTTGGGTTGCCTTGCGCGGTCAAGCCGCCTGCACGATATGCAGCGCCTTCGGGTTGCGCCACGTCGCCAGCAGCGCCGCTTCGCGTGCCTTGGCTTCGTGCAGGTGCGCTTCCTTGACGTGGCCGTAGCCGCGGATGTGCTCGGGAATGCTGGCGATCTCCACTGCCAGCGCCAGCCGGCGCGCGTCCAGCGAACCCAGCAGTTCGTGCAGGGTCTGCTCGTAATCGGCGATCAGCTGGCGTTCGCCGCGGCGCTCGGCGGTATGGCCGAAGACGTCGAAGCGGCCGCCGCGCAGGAATTTCAGCTTGGCCAGCAGGCCGAAGGCCCTGAACATCCACGGCCCGTATTCCTTCTTCTGCAGGCGGCCGTGTTCGTCGCGCTTGGCCAGCAGCGGCGGTGCCAGGTGGAAACGCACCTGGTAGTCGCCCTCGAACTGCTGTGCCACGCGCTTGAGGAAATCGCCGCGGGTGTACAGGCGGGCCACCTCGTATTCGTCCTTGTAGGCCATCAGCTTGAAGAAGTAGCGCGCCACCGCCTCGGTCAGCGCGGTGCTGCCCGGCGCCACGCGCTGCTCGGCCTGGCGCACCGCGTCCACCAGCTGGCGGTAGCGGTTGGCGTAGGCCGCATCCTGGTAATCGACGAGGAACCCGCTGCGGCGCGCGATCAGTTCGTCCAGCGAGCGCGACAGGCGGGTGTCGTCCAGGGTCGCGAACGGGGCATCGCCGGGGTGCGGGTCGCTGGCGGGCAGGCCGCGGACTTCCGGCTCGTTGCCCGGGTTGCGTGGCGCCGACGGCGCGCCGGCCTCGCTGCCTTCCCACTCGCCCGGCGGCAGCTCGCGCAGCGTGCCCGGGGTGCGCTCGGCTTCGGTGGGTGCGTTGCGTACCAGCCCGGCGGCCTGCTGCACCGCCTGCGGGTCGATCGCGGCCAGGCGGCCCCAGGCGAAGGCGCGCTGGTTCATCTCGATGGCGGCGCCGTTGAGTTCGATCGCGCGCATCAGCGCTTCCAGCGACAGCGGCACCAGCCCCTGCTGCCAAGCGAAGCCGAGGATGAACAGGTTCGAGGCGATGGCGTCGCCCAGCAGCGCGGTGGCCAGCTGGGTGGCGTCGAGCAGGATCGGGTCGCGTCCGCCCAGCGCCACCTTCACCCCGGCGATGATGTCGGCGGCCGGGAACTGCATGTCCGGGTGGGTGGTGAAGGTGCCGGGCATCGCTTCGTAGGTGTTGAGCACCACCTGCGAGCGTTCGCCGCGCACCTTGGACAGCGCCCAGTAGTCGTTGACCACCACCATGTCGCAGCCCAGCACCAGGTCGGCCTCGCCGGCGGCGATGCGCACGGCGTGGATGTCCGCTGGCGCGCGCGCGATGCGGATGTGGGTGGTGACCGCGCCGCCCTTCTGCGCCAGCCCGGTCTGGTCGAGCACGGTCGCGCCCTTGCCCTCCAGGTGCCCGGCCATGCCCAGCAGCGCGCCGATGGTGACCACGCCGGTGCCGCCGACGCCGGTGATCAGGATGTTCCACGGCTGCGACAGGTCGCTGCGGAACACCGGCTCGGGCAGGTTGTCGAGCAGGCTGGCCGCATCGCTCTTCCTGCCCTTGCGCAGCTGGCCGCCATGGATGGTGACGAAGCTCGGGCAGAAGCCGGTGGTGCAGGAGAAATCCTTGTTGCAGTTGGACTGGTCGATGTCGCGCTTGCGCCCGAACTCGGTTTCCTTCGGCAGCACCGACACGCAGAAGCTCTTTTCGCCGCAGTCGCCGCAACCCTCGCAGACCAGCGAGTTGATCATCGTGCGCTTGGGCGGATCGACCAGCTTGCCGCGCTTGCGGCGGCGGCGCTTCTCGGTGGCGCAGGTCTGTTCGTAGATCAGGATGCTGGTGCCCTTCACTGTGCGCAGGTGCTTCTGCACCGCGTCCAGTTCGGCGCGGTCATGGAACTCGACGTCGTGCGGGAACTCGTGCCGGCGCAGCTTCCACTTGGCGATGTCGTCGGACAGCAGCACGATGGTGTGCACGCCCTCGGCGCGCATCTGCTGGGCGATCTGCGGCACGCTGAGGGTGCCGTCCACCGGCTGCCCGCCGGTCATCGCCACCGCGTCGTTGTAGAGGATCTTGTAGGTGATGTTGACGCCGGCGGCGATCGCCTGGCGGATCGCCAGCGAGCCGCTGTGGAAATAGGTGCCGTCGCCCAGGTTCTGGAACACGTGCGGGGTGTCGGTGAACGCCGCCTGCCCGGCCCAGGTGACGCCTTCGCCGCCCATGTGGGTGAAGGTGTCGGTGTCGCGGTCCATCCACGTCACCATGTAGTGGCAGCCGATGCCGGCCATCGCACGCGAGCCTTCCGGCACGTTGGTGGAGGTGTTGTGCGGACAGCCGGAGCAGTAGTGCGGAACGCGCGGGAACTGCGCCCGCGGCAACGCCATCTCCGCTTCCTTCTCGTCCATCCAGCGCAGCCGCTGTTCGATCGATTCGGTGTTGAAGAAACGCTGGATGCGGCGGCCGATGACACCGGCGATGGTCGCCGGGGTGAGTTCGCCGGTGGACGGCAGGATCCACTCGCCCTGTTCGTCGTACTTGCCGACGATGGACGGGCGCGCACCCCAGGCGGCGGGCCAGTTGTAGAAGTACTCCTTCATCTGCCGCTCGATGAAGGCCTTCTTCTCCTCCACCACGACGATGTCTTCGAGCCCGCGCGCGAACGCGGCGATGCCCTGCGGTTCCAGCGGCCAGGTCATGCCGACCTTGTAGACGCGGATGCCGATGTCGGCGCAGGCCTTCTCGTCCAGGCCCAGGTACTCCAGCGCCTGCAGCACATCCAGGTAGCTCTTGCCGGTGGTGACGATGCCCAGCCGCGCGCGCGGCGAATCCATCACCACCCTGTCGATGCCGTTGGCGCGGGCGAAGGCCTGCGCGGCCTTCACCGCGTAGCGGTGCAGGCGCATTTCCTGCTCCAGCGGCGGGTCCGGCCAGCGGATGTTGAGCCCGGCCGGCGGCATCTCGAAGTCTTCCGGCAGCACGATGCGGCGCGCGAACGGGTCGACGTCCACCGAGGCCGAGGATTCCACCGTCTCGGCGATGGTCTTGAAGCCGATCCAGCGCCCGGTGTAGCGGCTCATCGCCCAGCCGACCAGGCCCAGGTCGAGGATGTCCTGCACCCCGGCCGGGTTGAGCACCGGCATCATCGCGCTGACGAATTCGTCCTCGCTGCCGTGCGGCAGGGTCGAGCTGCGGCAGGCATGGTCGTCGGCGGCCAGCGCCAGCACGCCGCCGTGCCTGGAAGTGCCGGCGGCGTTGGCGTGCTTGAACACGTCGCCGCAGCGGTCCACGCCCGGCCCCTTGCCGTACCACATGCCGAACACGCCATCGACGTTGGCGCCGGGAAACAGATTGGCCTGCTGGGTACCCCAGACCATGGTGGCGCCCAGGTCCTCGTTGAGCCCGGGTACGAACTTCACCTTCGCCGCGTCCAGGTGCCGGCGCGCGCGCCACAGCTCCAGGTCGAAGCCGCCCAGCGGCGAGCCGCGGTAGCCGCTGACGAAGCCGCCGGTGTTCAGCCCCGCCGCGGTGTCGCGCTGCTGCTGCATCAGCGGCAGCCGCACCAGCGCCTGCACGCCGCTCAGGTAGATGCGCCCGTCGGTGCGGGTGTACTTGTGCTCGAGCGTGTAATCGCGGTCGCGCACCCCGGTCAGCGGCGTGTTGGCGGAGGCGGGGGAGGTGAGTTCGGCGGTACTGGTCATGGCTGGCCCATTGCAGGAACGGCTGGCGTCGGCTGCCGCGCCAGGGCGGCGCGCACGCGGCCGGCGATTGTAACAGCGCGGGTTTTGGCGCCCTGCCGGGCACCCGGGCCGTACCCGGCGGCGCGTCCACGGCCGCACCGGGGCGGGGGCCCGGGGTCGCGGAGTGCCCGCCGAGCGGTTAGGATCGGACCTTGCTGGAACATGAATGATGGGGATTGAAACATGCAGGTGATAAGGGGCGTGGCCGGTGGCCTGATGCTGCTGGCCGGCCTGTTCTGTTCGACGGCGTGGGCACAGGGGATGCCGAAAATCGCCGAGTTCTATTTCGATGACGACGCCGCCGCGCGGCCGGTGCAGGCGCTGCCGCCGGAGCAGCCGGACCTGGTGGAGCAGCTGATGAAGCTGCGCGAGCGCGGCCGCAAGGGCGTGGAAGCCACGGTGCAGCTGGCCGCCATCGCCTACGCCGAGAGCCGCGTGGAACTGGGCGACAAGCTCTACCAGGAAGCCCTGGCCGCCGTCTCGGAGAACTCCTCGCAGGCCCGGGGGATCCGCTGGAACCAGGGCTGGAGCCTGTATCGCCACGGCAACGCCGAAGGGGCGCTGCAGCAGTGGAGCGCCGCCGCCCAGGCCGCGCGCGGCAACGGTGCCTGGGTGCCGCCGACGCTGGCGCTGGCGCTGTGGACGCTGGGACGCCGCGACGAAGCCGTGCAGTGGTATGCAGCGGCGGTACGTACCGAGCCGCAGCTGTGGAACGACCCGTCGCGCTTGGCGCAGCTGCTGCCGGCATGGAAGGACGAGGAACGGGCGCGCCTGGCCGAGGTGCAGCAGGCCTGGGCCGCCAATCCGCCGGCCTGGCCCTGAGCCAGGCCGTGAGGGTACGCGGCGCCGGCGCGATGTCGCCCCGTTCCCCGTCCCTCGAATGGCCCGGCGTCCCTGCCATTGCAGGAGGCCCAGGGGCCGGCGCGAGGGTGGTTGGATCGACCAGGGAGTGGGGCGATGAGATACACGATGGCGTTGTGGTTCCTGCCGGTCCTGCTGGCAGCCTATGTGGCGGACATCCGGCCGGAGTTCACCCAGTCGTTCGTGGACGCCAACCGCGGGCTGGACGATGACGCATGGTCGGCGGCGTATTCGCCGCAGATGGGGCTGTTGGCGGTCGGCCGCGCGTCGGGGCGGCTGGAACTGTGGGACGCGCGCAGGAAGGATGCGCGCATCGCGCTGCAGGCCCATGAACTGCGTACCCAGGACATCACTTTCGGTCCTGCCGACGGGATCGTGATCAGCCGCTCCAGCAGCGGCAACGTCGAAGCCGGCGACATTGTCCAGCACGAGAACGGACCGAAGGTCTGGGACGCCCGCAGCGGCGAACTGCTGCATGCCTTCCGCGAAGGGCACTGGAAGCCCGGCGCGGCCTCGGCCACGCCGCTGCGTGGCCTGTACCTGCTGGCCAGCGGCGACGAGCTGTACCTCTATGACCATGCCCGGCGCGCGCTGGCCGGTGCGCCGTTGCGGCTGCCGGGCGACGGCGGCGTGACCTGCCTGGACTGGGACGAGGCCTCGGGCCTGATCGTCGCCGGCACCGACAAGGGCGTGGTACTGCGGTTGCGCCTGCTGCGCGACGCGGCCATCCCGCGGCTGGAGATCATGGATCGCCATGCCCCTTCCGGCCGGGGGCCACGCAACGACATGCTGGCGGTGATGCTGCTCGACAAGGGCACCCGGCTGGTGACGGTGCAGCGCTCACCCGCGCGGGCGAAGGTGCTGCAGCACGATGTGCCGCCGCTGTACCGCGGCCTGCAGCACGAGACCGTGCGCTGGAACCTGGCCGGCTGGCAGCGCGAACATGTCTATTCCAGTTCGCTGGTCGGCGTGCACCAGGCCGGCTTCACCTGTGGCGAGGACTGGCTGGTACTGGCCGGCGTCGCCGGTGGCAACGCGCGTATGGAGGGCAAGATCGAACTGCTGGATGTGCGCGGTGGCGTGGCCTGGCTCTACCGCGCCAATACCACCCACGCCACCGGCGTGCTGCTGCCGTCGGCGCGCGAGGCGTTGCTGCTGCAGCATGGTCGCGCCACGCGCGTGAGGTATCTGGACCAGGCCCAATCGGTGCCCTGGTCGCCGCCGCGCTGAGCACGGCCGCCTTTACTCCGCTGGAACCGTGCGCCCGCGTGCCCAGTCGCGCAACGCCTGCACCTGCTCGGCCATCAGTACCGACAGCGGCCGCGTGCTGCTGATCTCGGCCATCAGCAGGTCGGTGTCCAGCGGCCTGCGTTCGGCATGCGCCGCATACAGGCCGGCGACCACCGCCTGTTCGATCTCGGCGCCGGAAAAGCCCTCGGCGGCGGCGGCCAGCGCGGGCAGGGCGAAGCTCCCGACGTCGAGTCCGCGCTTGCCCAGGTGCAGGCGCAGCAGCTCCACCCGGGTGTCGGGCGTGGGCAGGTCGACGAAGAAGATCTCGTCGAAGCGGCCCTTGCGCAGCAGTTCGGCCGGCAGCTCGTGCACCTGGTTGGCGGTGGCGACGATGAACACCGGCGCCTTGCGCTCGGCCATCCAGGTCAGCAGGTAGCCGAGCACCCGGCGCGAGACGCCGCCGTCCTCGCCGCTGCTGGCCAAGCCCTTCTCGACTTCGTCGATCCACAGCACGCACGGCGCCAGCTGCTCGGCCGAGGCCAGCGCATCGCGCAGGTTCTTCTCGGTCTCGCCGTGGTACTTGTTGTACAGCGTGGCGAAATCCAGCCGCAGCAGCGGCACGCCGAAGCCGGCGGCGGTGGCCTTGGCCAGCATCGACTTGCCGCAGCCCTGCACGCCCAGCAGCAGCATGCCGCGCGGTGGGTCCAGCCCGGGCGGCGCGTCGCCGGCCACGAACACCGCCCTGCGCTGTTCGATCCAGCGCTTGAGCCGGGTGGCGCCGGCCACGTCGCCGAAGCGCGCGCTGTCGTATTCGTAGTGCAGGTGGCCGCTGCGGTTGAGCAGTTCGAACTTCAGCCTGGCCAGTTGCGGCAGGTCGTCGGCGCGCAGTGCGCCGTCGGCGTAGATCAGCTGGCGGGCGATGCGGCGCGCGTCAGGCAGGCTCAGCCCCTGCAGGTTGCGCAGGATCTGACGCACCGCGTCCTGGTCCACTTCCACGCGGCGGCCGCCGTTGTCGCCGGCGTAGGCGGCCGCTTCCTCGCGCAGCATCTTCAGCAGTGCGTTGGCGTCGGGCAGGCGCGGATTGAAGCGGGTGGCCAGCGCTTCAAGCTCGGCCGGCAGTTCGACCTTGGTGCCGACCAGCACCAGTACGTGCGGCTGGCTGTGCCGGCGCTGCACGATGTCGCGCAGCAGGCGCTGGTGGCTGGCGTAGCCCAGGTACGGGTGGAAATCGAGCAGCAGGTAGATGCCGCGCTGCTCCGCCTCCTGGATCATCCGCAGCGCCGAGCTGGCGTCGGGCGGCCCGACGGCGTCGTCCTCGCGGTCCATGTCGATACGGCGCAGGCCTTCGGTGATCGACCAGCGGTACAGCGCCCGCCACACGTGCATCAGCGCCTGCCGGAACAGGTCCACCACGCGGGCCTCGTCCGCGGTCTCGATGACGATCAGCGGGGTATTGGCGCGGATCAGCGCGGTCAGGTCCTGCAGTTCGCTCATGGTGGCTCCGGTGTGGGCCGCCACGATAGCAAAGCCTCCCGTCCCGGCAGGGGTGTCCTCACGCGCCGACTACCGCGGCCGTCGCGCGCCGGTGTACGCTGCGGGCAGTCCCGCGCAAAACGAGGCGTGCATGAAGACGATCCTGGTGGCCGGTTCCAAGGGCGGGGTGGGCAAGAGCACCATCGCCACGCACCTGGCCGCGCATGCGGCGCTGCAGGGCAGGGCGACGGTGATCGCCGATGCCGACCCGCAGGGCTCCAGCACGCGCTGGGCGGAGCGCCGCGCCGGCCTGGACAGTGCCGTGCTGCCGGTGGACGTCCAGCGCAGGAAGGGCTGGCAGAAACACATTCCCGATGGCGCCGAAGAGGTGATCATCGATGCCCCGGCCGGTGCGCTCGCGGACGATCTCGAACATTTCCTGGACGTGGCCGACGCGGTGGTGGTGCCGGTGTTGCCGTCGGCGCTGGACATCGAGGCCATCGTCGGGTTCCTGAACAGTCTGGCCAGGGTCAAGCGCGTGCACTCGCGCGCGCTGCCGGTGGGGCTGGTGCTCAACCGCACCAAGCCGTGGACGCAGACCTCGCAGCAGGCGCGGCAGATGCTGGCGCAGTGGCCCTACGAGGTGGTCGCGCAGCTGCGTGACAGCCAGAGCTACGTGGTCATGGTCGGCCTGGGCCGCAGCCTGTTCGACTATCACTCCGCCCAGGTCCGCGAGCACCAGCAGGACTGGGAGCCGCTTCTGCAATGGTTGAACAAGGTCTGACCCGGAGCTAATGAACCCTCATGCGTGAACTGATCCTGCTGCGACATGCCCATGCCGAGCCGGCCGACAATGGCCTGGCCGATATCGACCGCCCGCTTTCCCCGCATGGCCTGGCCGAGGCCGAGGCGGCCGGTCGCTGGCTGCTGGAGCAGCGGCTGGTGCCGGACCGGGTGCTGTGCTCGCCGGCACGGCGCGCGCGCGAGACGCTGGAGGCGGTGCTGTCGCTGACCGGCTACGTCGAGCAGCGCCTGGAGGAGCGGATCTACGACGCCACCCCCGGCACCCTGGCCGGGCTGGTGGACGAGCACCGCGAGGTCGAGCGCCTGCTGCTGGTCGGCCACAACCCCGGCCTGGAGCGGCTGGTGGCGCTGATGCACAGCGGCCAGTCCGGCGACTACCGCGGCATGCCCACCGCGTCGGTGGCGGTGCTGTCGCTGCCGATGGCCGCGGCCATCGAGCCGGGCATCGCCCGTCTGGCCGCATTCTGGTGGCCGTGAGCCGATGATCCGGTTCCGTCGTCCGTACCGGTGCAGCCCCCGCGCCTGGCCACGCTGCGTGCCCGGCGGCACAGGCCGGAAGCCGGCTGGGCGTGCGTGCATGGCCGCCCGCTGGCCCGGGGCCGTGGACAGGGACTGAACACATGCGGTGGGTGCGTTGCGGACTGCTGCTGAGCTGGCTGGCGGCGACGGGCACGGCGGCCGCGGCGCAGCCGCTGCAGTTCGATACCGACCACTCGCGCTTCGGCTTCGAGATCCGCACCCGCTTCGGGCAGCGGATCGAGGGCCAGTTCCCGCGTTTCGATGGCTGGATCACGGTGCTGCCCGATGGCCGCCACCAGGTGCGCCTGCGCATGTTCACCCAGTACGTCGAGATTCCCGGCAAGCCGCGCTACACCGGCTGGATGCGCGGCGAGGAATTCTTCGACGCGCAGCGGCACCCGCTGGTCGAGTTCGAGTCCGATCCCTACGAACCGGACATCGTCGAGCGCGGCGGCAGCGTGCAGGGGCGGCTGACCATCCGTGGTATCAGCCGGCGCGAGGTGCTGCGCCTGGAGGCGCCGGAATGCGCCCGCCCGGGCTATGATTGCGACCTGGTAAGCCGGGGTACCGTGCAGCGCGGTCGTTACGGCATGGACAGCTGGCAGTTCGCCCTCGGTGACCGTGTGACCTTCATATTGCGTACGCGCCTGCTGGGCGCTTCCCGGCCGTGAACCTACTGCTGCGACTGGTGCTGCTTGGCGCGGCCGTGCTGGCCGGCGGTTGCGCGTCGCTGTCGCCGCAGCAGCGCGACCGTGCGCAGGGCATCGCCGTGTCCGCCCGCCCCACCGCGCTGGACTGCGCCCGCGCCGATCGCTGCGCGCTGGATTCGCCGCTGCGCGCGCTTGGCGCCCAGGCCATGGCCGACTCCGCCGCCGCCGGCGCGCCGCGGCACTACGCCACGATCCTCGACGAGGGCGAGCTGTCGTTGGTGGCGCGGCTGAACCTGATCCACAGCGCCGCCCGCAGCATCGACCTGCAGACCTATATCTTCGATACCGACGACAGCGCGCGCATGATCATCGACGCGCTGCTGGACGCCGCCCGCCGCGGGGTCCGGGTGCGGGTGCTGATCGACCAGCTCTCGGCGATATCGGACGTGCAGATGCTCGCCGCGCTGTCCGGCGCGCACGCCAACTTCGAGCTGCGCATCTACAACCCCACGTTCGGCAAGGCCAAGCTCAACTACTTCGATTACGCCGGCAGCGTGCTGTGCTGCTTCCGCCGCTTCAACCAGCGCATGCACAACAAGCTGCTGGTGGTGGACGGGGTGGTCGGCGTGGTCGGCGGCCGCAACTACCAGGACGACTATTACGACTGGGACCGCGAGTACAACTTCCGCGACCGCGACGTGGTGGTGGCCGGGCCCGAGGCGCGCGAGATGGCCGCCAACTTCCAGTCCTTCTGGGACGCGCCGCGCAGCGTGCCGGCCGAGCGCCTGAACGATGTCGGCCGCACCCTGCTGCGGCATGGCGTGCCGGACATGCCGGCGGCGCATTTCATGCGCCCGGAGCGGGTGGCGCGCGCCGCGGCGGAGGCGGCCGACCCGGCGTTCGTCACCGAGGCGTTCGTCGATACCGCGCTGCCGGTGCGCGCGGTGGCCTATGTCGCCGACCTGCCGCGCAAGCACCGCCGCGACCCGCTGCCCAACCCCAGCGAACCGCGACTGGACACGTTGATCTCCGGCGCCCGGTCCGAAGTCCTGCTGCAGACGCCGTACCTGGTGCTGTCCGAACCGGCGCAGCAGCTTTTCAAGGACCTGCGCGCGCGCCCGCAACCACCGCGGGTGGTGGTGTCGACCAACAGCCTGGCAGCGACCGACAACCCGATCGTCTATGCGATGGCCTACAAGTACAAGCGCCGCAACCTGCGCGTGCTGGGCTTCGACATCTACGAGTACAAGCCGTTCCCGCTGGATCCGCCGGTGGCCCCGGACAACCTGCTGTCCTCGGCACTGGACGGGACCGGGGTGCCACCGCCGCCGCACCGCCTGATCGGGGCGAGCGCGGCCGGCAGCAACGTGCGCGGCAGCGGTTCCGGGCGCCGCGCCGGCGCCGACGGCAGCGAGGTCGAGCGCGAGGTGCTGCGCACCGAGACCCGGCCCTCGTTCCTCGGCAGCAAGGCGGCCAACCGCCCGCTGCCGGTCACCCGCCGCGGCGCGCGCATGGGCCTGCATGCCAAGTCGCTGGTGGTGGACCGCCGCATCGGCGTGGTCGGTACCCACAACTTCGACCCGCGCAGCGAGAACTACAACACCGAAGGCGCGGTGATCATCGACGACCCGGTGTTCGCCGAGCGGCTGGCGCAGAGCATCCTGCGCGACATCGCGCCGGACAATGCCTGGGTGGTGGCGCCGCGCGAGAAGGCGCCGGTGCTGTCGGGCCTGAACTACAGCCTGGGCAAGGCCTCCGAGGCACTGCCCGTGCTCGACGTGTGGCCGTGGCGCTACGCCACCAACTACGCCTTCCAGCCCGGGCCGGAGTGCCCGCTGCCGCTGTCGCGGCACGACCCGGATTTCCGCCGCTGCTACGTGCCGGTGGGCGACTTCCCCGAGGTCGACGTCGGCCCCAAGTGGTTGCTGGTGCGCATGCTGACCGCGTTCGGCGCGGGGCTGGTACCCATCCTGTAGCGCGCACACGGGGCGTGGACGTGGCCTCGGTTGCAATGGCCGTCCCCCTGCCTGCACCGAGGATGCCGATGGGCAGCGCCTTCCAGCGCGACGACCCCGTGCGCTGGAACTCCGAAGCCGGCCGCGTCGCCGGCCGTGTCGTCCGGGCGCATGCCCGCGGCATGCTGTACCAGCGCGACAGGCGCCGCTGCGGCGGCGACCGCCCGCAGCCCGCGATCCGCAGCGACCGCGGCGCCACGCACCGCGGCACGACACCGGAGAAGATCGGCTGACATGGACGGCGCCGTGACGCTCTGGACCATCGGCCATTCCACCCGCAGCTGGGAGGATTTCCTCGCGCTGCTGGACGGCCACGGCATCCAGGCCGTGGCCGACGTGCGCCGCTTCCCGGGTTCGCGGCGCCATCCCTGGTTTGCCGGCGGGACGCTGGCGCACGCGCTTCCGGCGGTGGGGATCGATTACCTGTGGCTGCCGCAGCTGGGCGGGCGTCGCCGCGCGCGGCCCGGCTCGCCCAACGGGGCCTGGCGCAACGCCGCCTTCCAGGGCTACGCCGACCACCTGGACAGCGCCGAGTTCGCCGACGGGCTGGCGCGGCTGCTGGAACTGGCCGCGCGCCGCCGCACCGCGCTGATGTGCGCCGAAGCGCCGTGGTGGCGCTGCCACCGCCGGTTGATCGCCGATCTGCTCAGCGTGCGCGGCATCCCGGTGCGGCACATCCTCGATGCCGGCCCGGCGCGAGCGCACGTGCTCACCGCCAGCGCACGCGTGGTCGATGGCCGCTTGCGCTATCCGCCGCCGCAGGACGATCTGTTCGCCTGAGCCCGGCCCGCGCGCGGCACCGTAAACTGGCCTGCCCCCACACCGGTCATCGCCATGGCTTTCCGCGCCCCCGTTTCACTGGACGAACTCAATCGCCTCAGCCGGGGCACGCTGATCGAGCACCTCGGCATCGTCTTCACCGCGGCCGGCGACGACTGGCTGCAGGCGACCATGCCGGTGGACGAACGCACCCGCCAGCCCTACGGACTGCTGCACGGCGGCGCCTCGGTGGTGCTGGCCGAAACCCTGGGCAGCAGCGCCGGCAATCTGTGCGTGGATACCGCCAGCCAGGTCTGCGTGGGGCTGGAGATCAACGCCAACCACCTGCGTGCGGCGCGCAGTGGCGTGGTCACCGGCACCGCGCGCGCGCTGCATGTCGGGCGCACCACCCAGGTCTGGGAGATCCGCATCGACAACGAGGCCGGCAAGCCGGTGTGCGTCTCGCGCCTGACCCTGGCGGTGGTACCGGCCTGAGCGCAGGCATGCCGGGCCCCGGCGCGCCCCGGCTCAAGCGTGCGCGAACGCGGCGGCCGGCAGATGCTCGCGGATCCAGCTGTCCAGCTCGTGCGCGGGCAGCGCCGGGGTGAAGTGGTAGCCCTGGGCGATGCCGTAGCCCTGTTCACCGAGCAGGCGCAGCTGTTCGCCGCTTTCCACGCCTTCAGCGACCACCGTCAGCCGCAGGCTCTGGCCGATGTGGGCGATGGCGCGGGTCAGGGCGCTGGCCACTTCGTCGTTCTCGATGCCGCGCACGAAGCTGCGGTCCAGCTTGAGTTCGCTGATCGGCAGCAGGCGCAGGTAGCTCAGGCTGGAATAGCCGGTGCCGAAATCATCCATCGACAGGCGCACGCCCAGTGCATGCACCGCGTGCAGCGTGCGCAGGGTGCTGGGGTCGGTATCCAGCAGCACGTCCTCGGTGATCTCCACCTTCAGGTCGCCCGGCAGCAGTCCTTCGCGCCGCAGCACCTGTTCGATCCGCAGCGGCAGGTCCAGGTCGTGGAAGTCGGTCGGCGACAGGTTCACCGCCACCGACGGCACCTCCAGCCCGGTGCGCCGCCAGTGCGCCAGCTGCGCGCAGGCTTGTTCCAGCACCCAGTGGCCGATGTCGCCGATCAGCCCGCATTCCTCGGCCAGCGGGATGAACTGCATCGGCGGCACGTCGCCCAGGCGCGGGTGCCGCCAGCGCGCCAGCGCCTCCACCCCGCGCAGGCGGCCGTCGCCGATGCCCACCTGCGGCTGGTAATGCAGGTGCAGCTGGTGCTGCTCGACCGCTTCGCGCAGCGCGGTCTCCAGCGCCAGCCGCTCCTGCGCGTTGTGGTCCATCTCGCGCGAGTAGAACCGCGCGCCGTTGCGGCCGCTGTTCTTGGCCTGGTACATGGCCACGTCGGCATGGTGCAGCAGGGTTTCGGTGTCGTGGCCGTCGTGCGGGAACATGCTGATGCCGACGCTGGCCGACGGCCGGATCTGCACGTCGTCCAGCTGCAGCGGCAGCGACAGCCGGCGCAGGATGCGTTCGGTGCGCTCGCCGGCGGAGTGCGCGTCGCACAGGGTGAGCACCATCACGAACTCGTCGCCGGACAGGCGGCCGACGATGTCCCCCGGCCCGGCCTCTTCCTGCAGCCGGCGCGAGACCACGCGCAACAGCTGGTCGCCGCCGGGGTGGCCGAACGAGTCGTTGATCTGCTTGAAGCGGTCCAGGTCGATGAACAGCACCGCCAGCGCCTGCTCGGCGGCGGCCGCCGCGGCGATCGCCTGGTCGGCCTGGGCATGCAGCAGGTTGCGGTTGGGCAGGCCGGTGAGATCGTCGTAGAACGCCAGCCGGCGGATGCGGTTGCGCGCCTCCTCGCGCTCCAGCGCCAGCGCGCACAGGTGCACGATGACGTCCACCAGCCGCCGGTGGAAGGCATCCGGGTCGTGCGGGCGGCGGTAGTAGAAGGCGAACGTACCCAGCACGCGGCCGTCGCTGGCCTTGATGGGGGTGGACCAGCAGGCCGCCAGCCCGTGCTCCAGCGCCATGTGGCTGATGCCCTGCCAGTTGGGGTCCAGCGCGATGTCGCGCGCCACCACCATCTGCCCGGTATGCGCGGCGGTACCGCAGCAGCCGACCCCCGGACCGACCGGGATGCCGTCCACCTGCCGGGTGTAGGCCTCGGGCAGGCTCGGCGCGGCCAGCGTGCGCAGGCGCCCGTCCTCCACCCGCAGCACCGAGCACAGCACCTGCGGTGCGATCTGCTCGACGTCGCGGCACATCATCTGCATCACCTCGCTGGTGGGAACCTCGCGCACCAGCGCGTCCAGCATCCGGTGCTGCAGCACCTCGTGCACCTTGGTGTGGGTGATGTCCATCAGCACGATGACCAGGTTGGCCAGGGTGCCGTAGTCGTCGAAGATCGGGTTGATGCTGATCGCGCACCACAGCGGACGGCCATCGCGGCAGGCCACGCGTTCGTCGCAGCACACCGGCTCGCCGGCCAGCAGGCGCGCGGCCTGGGCCAGGGTGGTGCGGCGCCGGGCGCGGTCGGGCACCAGCAGCGTGGCGACGTGGCGGCGCAGGACCTGGCTGGCATCGAACCCGAACAGCCGGCAGAAGCCCTTGTTCAGATGCACCACGCGGCCGCGGGCGTCGGTGATCAGCACCGCGCTCTGGGTCTCGTCGAACCCCAGCGACAGCAGCCGCTCGCGCTCCTGGCGCTGGCGCCGCGTGGTCACGTCGCGGACGAACGCCATGTGCATCTGGCCCTCGACCGCGGGGGTACGGGCCACCGACACGCTGATCCAGCGGGTCTGGCCATCCTTGCGCACCATCTGCACGTCGCGCGGCTGGCTGGCCAGTTCGCGCACGCGGTTGGCCGCGCCCGGATGCAGGTCGCTGTCGTAGCGCTCGCGCATGGCCGCCGGCGCCAGGAAACCCAGGTTGCGTCCCGCCACTTCGTCGCGCGACCAGCCGGACAGGGCTTCCATGGCCTTGTTGAAGTACACGATGCGGTTCTGGCCATCGAACACGATCACGCCGCTGTCGACCTGCTCCAGCGCCGCCGACAACAGCGGCAGCATGTCCCCGGCCAGCGACCGCGATAACCGCTCCATGTCCACGCTCCCCTGTAGGCGTGAGCGGATTTATACCGCGTTGCCCGGGCCCCGGGGTGAGGAGCCGGGCAGGCGGTCGCCATGTGCTGGCGGAAGCCGGACCGCATCCGGTATCTTGCGCGGATGACTTCCCCCCGTCCCGCCCGCCCGGGCAGCGTGGCGCGTGCGTTCCGCTATCTGTACCGCGTGCCGTTGCTGCTGGTCCACGTCGTGATCTTCCTGCCGCTGATCCTGCTGCTGATGGCGCCGCCGTTCGGTCGCCTCGGCGCGGCCACCGATCCGCTGGAACACAAGGTGGTGCGCTGGTGGTCGGGCGGCCTGATGTGGATCTTCGGCTTCCGCCTGCAGCGCACCGGCCAGCCGTTGCCGGGGGCGGTGCTGTTCGTCGCCAACCACGTCGGCTGGGTCGACATCAGCATGATCCACAGCCAGAAAATGGTCGGTTTCGTGGCCAAGCGCGAGATCGCCGGCTGGCCGCTGGTGGGCTGGCTCGCCAGCCGCGGCCACACCATCTACCACCAGCGCGGCAACACCGAGTCGCTGGGCGGGGTGATGGAGGAAATGGCCAAGCGGCTGCGCGAGGGCCGGCCGGTGGCGGTGTTCCCGGAAGGGCGCACCCGCGGCGGCCACGAGGTCGGCCCGTTCCATGCGCGCATCTTCCAGGCGGCGGTGGAAACCGGCGTGCCGGTGCAGCCGGTGGCCCTGCGCTACGGCGTGCGCGGCGATGCCCAGACCCGGGTCGCGTTCGCGCCGGGCGAGAGTTTCTTCGGCAACTTCCTGCGCCTGCTCGGCGAACCGGCCCGCCGCGCCGAAGTGCACTTCCTGGAGCCGGTCGCCAGCCATGACCTGGAAGGGCGCCGGCGCATCGCCGAGACCTCGCGCGCGCGCATCATCGCGGCGATGGAAGGCCCGTAACGACGTGTTGCGGTGGCACGCCTCCCGCAGCGCCGGGCAGCCGTGAGCGGCGGCCGGCCGCCGGCGCGGGTTCACGCGCTCTACCGGCGCACGGGCGCAGCATGGCCGCCATGTTGAGCGTCGCCCACTACCAACCGCCGCCGTGGCTGCGCAATCCGCACCTGCAGTCGATGCTGGCGTCCAGCGGGGTGCGCCTGCGCCGCGGCCAGCAGCTGCTGGCGGCCAGTGGCGCGCTCACCCGCGAACTGATCCTCGACGGCGGCGACGGCGTGCGCCTGCAGGCCTGGCACAGCCGCCTGCCGGGCAGGGCGGCGCCGGTCGGCCTGGCGCTGCTGCTGCACGGCTGGGAGGGCAGCGCCGAGTCCAGCTACATGCGCATGACCGCCGCGCGGATGCTCGAGCAGGGCTTCGAGGTGGTGCGGCTGAACTTCCGCGACCACGGCAACACCCACCATCTCAACCCGGGGATCTTCCATTCCTGCCGCATCGGCGAGGTGGTGCATGCCGCCGGCGACGTGGCCGGCCGCTTTCCCGGCCTGCCGCTGGTCGCGGCGGGGTACTCGCTGGGCGGCAACTTCGCGTTGCGCCTGGCCCTGCACGCGCCCGCCGCCGGCGTGCCGCTGCGCCACGTGGCCTCGGTGTGCCCGGTGCTGGACCCGGCGCAGACCATGGACAGCATCGAACGCGGCCCGGCGATGTACGACTGGTACTTCCGCCGCAAGTGGACCGGCTCGCTGCGGCGCAAGCGCGCACTGTTCCCGGAACTGGCCGACTGCGACGACGCGGTGCTGAAGCTGGGGATCCGCGCGCTGACCGGCTGGCTGGTGGAGCGGCATACCGGCTTCGCCACGCTGCAGGACTATTTCGACGGCTACTCCATCGCCGGCCCGCGCCTGTCCGCGCTGGAGGTGCCGGCCGACATCCTGATGGCGCGCGACGATCCGGTGATTCCGTTCACCTCCTTCCGCCACTGGCGCCTGCCGGCGCACGCACGGCTGGAGATCGCGCGCTGGGGTGGCCACTGCGGCTTCATAGAGAACCTGCGCGGCGATGGCTTTTCCGAGCGCTGGGTGGCGCAACGGCTGGCCGCCGCGGTGGGCGTGCGCCCGGCAGCGCAGGGGGCGGTGCCCGCGCTCGGCGCCTGAGCCGCCGCTGGCGCTGCCGGCGGGGGCGCGCCACGGCCCGGCTACAATGGCGTTTTGCGCTTACGCCGGACCGCCATGCAAGACACGATCATCAACGCCCTGCGCCGCAACGCCACCGACGAAGCCGTGGCCACGGCCCGCGAATGGGTCGCCGCCGAACCGCAGCAACCGCAGGCCCACCGCTGGCTGGCGCTGGCCCTCCAGCAGCGCGGCGATGCCGACGCCGCCCAGGCCAGCCTGGAGCAGGCCCTGGCCCTGGCGCCGGACGATGCCGACCTGCACCTGCAGCATGCCGGCCTGTTGCTGGCCCAGCGCCGCATCGATGACGCCGGGCAGGCGCTGGAGCGCACCACCGCGCTCAATCCCAACGAATTTTCCGCCTACCTGATGCAGGCGCACCTGGCGCTGGCGCGCGAGGACATCGACGAGGCCGAGCGCCTGGGCCGCATGGCCGCGCGGGTCGAGCCGGACAGCCCGGAGCTGGGCGCGATCGAAGGCATGGTCGCGCTGCGCCGCGGTGACGCCGACCGCGCGCTGGCGGTCCTGTCGGCCGCCAGCCAGCGCCTGCCCGACGACCCGCGCGTGCTCTACGCGTTGGGCTTCGCCTATCTGGCCAAGGACCTGCTGGCCTTCGCCGAGCAGGCGTTCCGGCGCGTGCTGGAGCTGAACCCGTCCAACCACGCCCTGCGCGGCCTGCTGGTGCAGCTGGCGCTGCGCCAGGGCCATGCCGACCGTGCCGCCGAGGTGATGCGCCAGGTGCTGGCCACCGCGGAAGGCGACAGCCCGGGCATGCGCCGCCTGGCCGGCGAGCTGGAACTGGCCTCCGGCCAGCCGCTGCAGGCGCTGGAGTACCTGCGCCCGCTGCTGGCGGAACTGCCCGGCGACCGCGCCACCCTGCAGATGCTGCTGGTTGCCTGGCAGCGGCTCGGCCGTGAGGACGAGGCGCGCGCCGACCTGGACGCGACGCTGGACGTGCACCCGCAGCTGCACGACCTGTGGCTGGCGCGGCTGGCGGTGGCACCGGTCGGCAGCCCGGAAGCGGTGGAGGTGGTCGAACGCTGGCTGGCGGCGATGCCCGACCACCTGCCGGCGCTGGAGGCGCGCATGCGCCTGCACGACATGAACGGGGAAGCGGACGCCGCCGAGGCCGTGGCGCGGCGCATCGTCGCGCTGGAGCCGGGCCGCGTCAGCGGCGAACAGCGCATCGTCGAGGCGTTGCTGGCGCGCGAGCCGGCCTCGGCCATCGCCCACGTCCAGGCGTTGATCGACAACGCCCCGGAAGCCGCGCGTCCGGAACTGCGGGTCTGGCTGGGTGCGGTGCAGGACCGGGCCAACGAGCCGGCCGCGGCGCTGGCCACCTGGCTGCGCCTGCACGCTGAACTGGCGCCGTCGCGCCTGCCGCTGCCGCCGCAGGCCAAGGCCCCGGCGCAATGGCCGGCGCTGGGCGAAGTCGCCCAGGACAACCCGCTGCGCCCGCTGTTCGTGTGGGGCGCCCCGGGCTCGGGCGTGGAGCGCGTGGTGTCGGTGATGGCCGCCGGCAGCCAGGTGCTGCGCAGCGACCGCTTCGGCCCGAACCCGCCGGACGATGCCTTCCAGAACTTCCATACCCTGCAGCACCTGGCCGACGACACCCTGAGCCCGGCGCAGTTCGTGCAGCAGTGGCGCGACGCCCTGCCGGCGCGCGGCATTGCCGATGGCAACGTGATCGACTGGCTGCTGTGGTGGGACAACGCCCTGCTGTGGGCGCTGCGCCCGCAGCTGCCGGAGGGCCGCCTGGTGATCGCGGTGCGCGACCCGCGCGACATGCTGGTCGAATGGCTGGCGCTGGGCGCGCCGGCGCCGCTGGCGCTGACCTCGGCCGACGAGGCCGCGCGCTGGCTGGCGCGGGTGCTGGAACAGGTGGCCGACCTCAACGAACAGGACCTGTATACCCATCTGATCCTGCGCATCGACGCCGCGGTCAACGACCCGGCGGCGATGGGCGAACTGCTGGAGCAGGCCTTCGGGCTGCGCTTCCCGCCGGTGCGCAGCCTCGGCCCGGCCACCATCGAGGCCGGCCACTGGCGCCGGTATGCGCAGGTGCTGGCGGCCGAGTTCGCGCACCTGGCGCCGGTCGCCGCGCGCCTGGGCTACCCCGAGGCCTGAGCATCCGGTTCCCCCGCAGCGGCAGGCGCCGGCTGGGCCGGCGCCCCACCCCAGAGGAGAAGACAATGAAACTGAGCAGCCAGAGTTTCGACAACGGCCGGCCGATCCCGGCCGCATTCGCCGCCGGCGACGCCAGCGGCTTCGCCGGCAACCGCAACCCACAGCTGGCGTGGAGCGAGGTGCCGGCAGGCACGCGCTCGTTCGCGCTGGTATGCGTGGATCCGGATGTCCCGACCGTGCCGGAACTGGTCGGCCGCGACGACGTGAGCATTCCGCTGGCGCAGCCGCGCGGCGACTTCATCCACTGGGTGATGGTGGACATTCCCGCCTCGCTGCGCGAGATCGCGGCGGGCAGCTGCAGCGATGGTTTCAGCGCGCGCGGCAAGCAGCCACCACCGGGGCCGGAAGGCGCGCGCCAGGGCGTGAACGACTACACCGCCTGGTTCGCCGGCAATCCGGAGCTGGCCGGGGTCTACCGTGGCTACGACGGCCCGTACCCGCCGTTCAACGACGAGCGCGTGCACCGTTATTTCTTCCGCCTGTTCGCGCTGGACGTGGAACGGCTGCCGGTGCAAGGCGATTTCAGCGCCGCCGACGTGTACCGCGCCATGCACGGCCACGTGCTGGCCGAAGCGGCGCTGCATGGCACCTACACGCTCAACCCGGCCCTGGCGTGACCCCACGGGACCAAGAAGAAGGGCGCCGCGCGGCGCCCTTCGTCGTTTCCGCGGTGTGGCGCAGCGCGGTTACTTCTTCACCGTTTCCGAGCTGACCACCATGTCCAGCACGTAGGCCTGCGAAGACGCGTCGGCCGGCGGGTTCTTCACCGCATAGCGCTTGACCCGCAGCACGTTGCGCACGCCCTCCTGGTGGCTGTAGCCCTCGATGCCGTCGTAGAAGTTGGCGAACGCGCCGCGCTTGCCCTGCTCCAGGCCCTTGTCGTCGTACTGCACCTCGCGCACCTGCAGGCACTGCTTGTCGCGGATCAACGGGTGCGGGCACGGCTGGGTGTGCGCGTCCACTTCGAGGAACACGGTTTCACCGGGGCCGCCGTAACGGGTCTCGGCGGTCGGTTCGCCGCGGAAGCGCAGCACGTCGCCGGCGGCGTTGGTCAGCACCAGCGTGGCGGCGTCGGGCTGGCCGATCTTCAGCGTGCCTTCCAGGCGGCTGCCCACGGCCTGGTCCAGCGCCATCAGTGCCGGGTCGGCGCAGGCCATCATCGTCGATGCCAGGCGCGCGACGCTGAGCTGGTCGCCGGCCAGGGTGTAGCCCCCGCCCATGCGGTTGCAGGTGTTGTCCACCGCCAGGCGGCCATCGGCGAAGTCCAGGGTGACCGGCTTGTCGGCGCGCGCGAACAAGGCATCGATGCGCTTGCCGGCGCTGTCAGTGGCGGTGTCGAGCACCCAGTGGTTGGCGCCCAGCTGCTTGCCGTCCACCGGGACAGGGGCAGCGGCCGCTGCGGTGCTGGCCGCGGGCGGGTTGGCAGCGGCCGGGGCGTCGCTGGAGGCGGGTTTGTTGCAGGCGGCCATCAGGGCGACGGGCAGGGCCAGCAGCAGGATGCGCTTCATGGGGAACTCCTTCGGGAAGCAGGTGGAAAGGACGGAGGGCAGAACGCATGACGCTGGCCGCCGGGGTTATCGGCGGCTATCCGCATTCAGTGTCCAGCAGGCAGGAACAGCAGCAATGCGGCGCCCAAGGCCAACCTGTATACCGCGAAGCCCGTGAAGCGATGGTGCTTGATGTAGCCCAGCAGCCACTTCACCACGACGAAACCGGTCACCACCGCGGCGGCGAAGGCGATGCCGACGTCGCTCCACGCCTCGTGCGCGAGCTGGCCATGGCGGGCCAGCTCGAAGAACGCGTAGCCGCTGGCGGCGAACATGGTCGGGATCCCGACCAGGAACACGAACTCGGCGGCGGCCGCGCGCCGGCTCAGGCCCAGCAGCATGGCCAGGAAGATCGCCGCGGCCGAGCGCGAGGTGCCGGGGAATACACCGGCCACCACCTGCGCCAGGCCGACGCCGACGGCGACCTTCCAGGTGACGCTGTCGCGGTCGGGCAGGCGCGCGGCGAAGCCTTCGGCCAGCAGCATCCACACGCCGCCGAACACCAGCGCCCAGGCCACCGGGGTGACGGTCTCCGGCAACTGCCAGCCGGCCAGCCGTACCGGCAGGCCGACCAGCGCGGTCACCAGGAACGCGGTGGCCAGCTTCAGCACGTAATCGCGGTTGCCGGGGTCGCCCAGGCCGGTGGCCAGCGACCACAGCCGCTGCCGGAACACCAGGGCGACGGAGAGGATGGCGCCGGCCTGGATGACGATGTTGAAGAAGTCCGAGCGGGCGCCCAGCCAGCGCTCGGCGATCAGCAGGTGGCCGGTACTGGAAACGGGGAGGAATTCGGTGAGGCCTTCGAGGATGCCAAGCAGCAGAGCGGAAATCGGGTCGGACATGAGCGTGGACGGGCGAATGACCGGCAAAGGATAGAGCATCGCCGGCCATGCACTTGTCTGGTGCGTGACTGGCCGCAATGCACCATATTGGTGCATTGCGGCCAGACGCAGGCCAACGCAACGCTTTGAAAACAAGGAGTTGCCTGCCTGCGGAAGTTGGCACGCGAGTTGCTGTAGACAGCGCACGCCACTTCCACCGAGGTTTTGCCCGATGTCCCTGGAAAATATCGAGAAGCTCATCAAGGACAACCAGATCGAGTTCGTCGATCTGCGTTTCGTCGACATGCGCGGCATCGAGCAGCACGTGACCTTCCCGGTCTCCATCGTCGAGCCGTCGCTGTTCGAGGAAGGCAAGATGTTCGACGGCAGCTCGATCGCCGGCTGGAAGGGCATCGCCGAATCGGACATGGTGCTGATGCCGGACCCGGCCAGCGCCTACGTCGACCCGTTCTACGCCGACCCGACCCTGGTGCTGACCTGCGACGTGCTCGACCCGGCCACCATGCAGGGCTATGGCCGTTGCCCGCGCGGCATCGCCAAGCGCGCCGAGGCCTACCTGAAGTCCTCGGGCATCGCCGACCTGGCGTTCTTCGGCCCGGAACCGGAATTCTTCATCTTCGACTCGGTCCAGTTCGCCAACGACATGGGCCACACCTTCTTCAAGATCAACTCCGAGGAAGGCGCCTGGAACACCGGCAAGCACTATGACGGCGCCAACAGCGGCTACCGTCCGACCGTCAAGGGCGGTTACTTCCCGGTGCCGCCGACCGATTCGCTGCACGACATCCGCGCCGAGATGTGCAAGGTGCTGACGCAGGTCGGCATCGAGGTCGAGGTGCACCACCACGAAGTGGCCAACGCCGGCCAGTGCGAGATCGGTGCCAAGTTCAACACCCTGGTGACCAAGGCCGACGAACTGCAGCGCATGAAGCACGTCATCAAGAACGTGGCGCACCGCAACGGCAAGACCGTGACCTTCATGCCCAAGCCGCTGGTCGGCGACAACGGCAGCGGCATGCACGTGCACCAGTCGCTGGCCAAGGAGGGCAAGAACCTGTTCTCCGGCGACGGCTACGGCGGCCTGTCGCAGATGGCGCTGTGGTACATCGGCGGCATCTTCAAGCACGCCCGCGCCATCAACGCCTTCAGCAACTCGGGCACCAACAGCTACAAGCGCCTGGTGCCCGGCTTCGAGGCACCGGTGATGCTGGCCTACTCGGCGCGCAACCGCTCGGCATCGTGCCGCATCCCGTGGGTGTCCAACCCGAAGGCGCGGCGCATCGAGATGCGTTTCCCCGACCCGATCCAGTCCGGCTACCTGACCTTCACCGCGCTGATGATGGCCGGCCTGGACGGCATCCGTAACCAGATCGACCCCGGTGCTCCTTCGGACAAGGACCTGTACGACCTGCCGCCGGAGGAAGAGAAGCTGATCCCGCAGGTCTGCTCCTCGCTGGACCAGGCGCTGGAAGCGCTGGACAAGGACCGCGAGTTCCTCAAGGCCGGCGGGGTGATGAGCGACGACTTCATCGACGCCTACATCGCGCTGAAGATGAAGGAAGTGACCGCGTTCCGCGCCGCCACCCATCCGCTGGAATACCAGCTGTACTACGCCAGCTGATGCCGGGCGGCCGCCTGCGCGCGGCCGCCGCACCCCCTTGCCGCCGGCAACGGCGGCGATGGCAAAGTCCCTCCCCTCCCGCTTTCGCCATCGCCGCCCCCGGCGGCAAACCCGGCACTACCAGGCAGTGGCAAGAGAACCCGGAAACGCGTCGCGCGGGCCAGGCCTTCCTCCCCGCGTCACCGCCGCGCGGCGCATCCGGCGCACCGCCAGCGGCCGTTGCATGGCCACTGGATGACACGATGCCGGCCCGCGGCGGCCGGTCTCCTCCACATCGGGACCTGCGCATGAAACTGATCTCCGCCATCATCCGCCCGTTCAAGCTCGACGAGGTCCGCGAGGCCCTCGGCGCGGCCGGCGTGTCCGGCATCACCGTCACCGAGGTCAAGGGCTTCGGCCGCCAGAAGGGCCACACCGAGCTGTACCGCGGTGCCGAGTACGTGGTCGATTTCCTGCCCAAGATCCGCATCGAAACCGCGGTCACCGACGACAACGTCGAGGCGGTGATCGAAACCCTGCAGGCGGCCGCCGGCACCGGCAAGATCGGCGACGGCAAGATCTTCGTCACCCCGCTCGAGCAGGTGGTGCGCATCCGCACCGGCGAGACAGGCGCCGACGCGCTCTGAAGACCCGCTGACGCCCGGCTCCGTGGCGGCCAGCCGCCAGCACGGGCCCGGTCGCCGGCTGCTTCCCCCACAACCGGAGTCGACAATGCGAACGCAATTTTTCACCGGGCCCAGGGCCCGGCTCGGTGGTCTGTGCCCGTCGCCCACGCTCGCCGGCCTGGCCCTGGCGCTGCTTCCGCTCGCAGCCAGCGCGCAGCCGGCCGCGCCGGCGTTCGACCGCGGCGACGTGGCCTGGATGCTCACCTCCACGCTGCTGGTGCTGATGATGGTGGTGCCCGGGCTGGCGCTGTTCTACGGCGGCCTGGTGCGCGCCAAGAACGTGCTGTCGGTGCTGAGCCAGGTGCTGGTGGTGTTCTCGCTGGTACTGCTGCTGTGGGTCGGCTACGGCTACAGCGCGGTGTTCAGCGAGGGCAACGCGCTGTTCGGCTCGTTCACCCGGTTCGCCTTCCTGCACGGCTTCACCCCGGACTCGGTGGGGCGCACCCCCATCGCCGGCCTGCCGGATTACCTGTTCGTGGCATTCCAGTCCACCTTCGCCGGCATCACCACCGCGCTGATCGTCGGCGCCTTCGCCGAACGCATCCGCTTCCGCGCGGTGCTGCTGTTCTCGGCGCTGTGGTTCACCCTGGGCTACCTGCCGATGGCGCACAGCGTCTGGGGGGGCGGCTGGCTGGGGGCGATGGGCGCCATCGACTTCGCCGGCGGCACCGTGGTCCACATCAATGCCGGCGTCGCCGGGCTGGTGGCGGCGTGGTTCGTCGGCAAGCGCCTGGGTTATGGGCACGTGGCGTTGAAGCCGCACAACCTGCCGCTGACCTGGCTCGGCGCGATGCTGCTGTGGGTAGGCTGGTTCGGCTTCAACGCCGGCTCGGCGGCGGCGGCCGACAGCGTGGCGTCGCTGGCGTTCATCAACACCCTGCTGGCCACCGCCGCCGCGGTACTGGGCTGGACACTGGTGGAGGCGGTGACCAAGGGCCACCCCTCGGCACTGGGCGCGGCCTCGGGCGCAGTCGCCGGCCTGGTCGGGGTGACGCCGGCCTGCGGCACGGTGGGGCCGCTGGGCGCGATCGTGATCGGCCTGGTCACCGGCATGCTCTGCGTATGGGGCGTCACCGGCCTGAAGCGCCTGCTGCGGGCGGACGACACCGCAGACGTCTTCGGCGTGCACGGTGTCGGCGGCATCGTCGGCGCGCTGCTGACCGGCGTGTTCAGTGCGCAGTCGCTGGGCGGCACCAAGGCGGGCCTGGATATTGCCCACCAGCTGTGGGTGCAGGCGGTCAGTGTCGGCTTCACCGTGCTGTGGAGCGCGGCGGTCACCGCGGCGGTCCTGCTGGTGGTGCGCGCGCTGGTCGGCCTGCGCGTGAGCGAGGAAGCCGAGCGCACCGGCCTGGACATCAGTACCCATGGCGAATCGGCCTACGAGGCCTGAGCGCGACGGGCCAGACGGCTGCACGCCGCCGGCCCCGTCGCAGTCGGCACGGCAGGCGCCTTTGCACTACATTGGTGCAATGCACGACACCGCCCTCCCGCCCCCCGCCGAGCTGTTGGCCACGCCGCTGGTGTGGACCGCGGCGGACGGCCGCATCGCCGGCGCGAACCCGGCGTTCTGCCGCTGGCTGGGGGTCAGCGTGCGGCGCCTGCTGGGGCAGCCGCTGGCATCGCTGGAGAGCCAGGGCGACGACCTCGCCGAGCGCCTGGCACAGGGCTGGGACGGCGTCGACGCCATGCGCCTGCCGCGGCTGGCGCTGGCCCTGCCGGGCGAGCGCTCGCGGTTCGCCGAGGGCTGGCTGACCGCGCTGGACGCCGGCGGCTGGCTGCTGGAAGCGCACCCGGTGGACGAGTTCGCCGCGCCCGATCCGGCGCAGGTGCTGCCCGGCGCCTTCAGCGCGGCGCTCAAGGGCCTGGCCCACGAGCTGCGCAACCCGCTGGCCGGGCTCAAGGGCGCGGCGCAGCTGCTGGCGCGCCGCGCCGGCAACCGCGATGCGGCGGAGGGCGAGCTGATCGAACTGATCGGCGCGGAGATCGAACGCCTCAACACCCTGCTCGAACAACTGCTTTCACCGGCACCGCAGCGGCCGCACGCGCCGCTCAACATCCATGCCGCGCTCGAGCGGGTGCTGCGCCTGGCCGAGAACGAGGCCGGCTGGACCCTGCAGCTGCAGCGCGATTACGACCCCAGCATTCCCGAGTTCGCCGGCGACGCCGACCGCCTGACCCAGGCCCTGCTCAACCTGGTGCGCAATGCGATCCAGGCCGGCGCCACCCGCATCGTGCTGCGTACCCGGGTCGAACACGGCGTGCGCACCGCCGAACACGCCTCGCCGCTGGCGCTGCGGCTGGAAGTGGCCGACGACGGGCGCGGCGTGCCCGAGGACCTGGCCGAACACCTGTTCCTGCCGCTGGTGAGCGGCCGCGCCGAAGGCACCGGGCTCGGCCTGGCACTGGCCCAGCAGGTGGCGCGCGAGCACCGCGGCACCCTGAGCTTCCGCTCGCGTCCCGGGCACACCGTGTTCACCCTGCTGCTGCCGTTACCGGTTGCCAGCGAGGAAAAGGAGCTGGCCGATGGCTGACGTGCCCCCCCCGGCGGCGACGATCTGGGTGGTCGACGACGACCGCGCGGTGCGCTTCGTCCTGAGTACCGCATTGCGCGACGCCGGCTACGCGGTGGAGGGCTTCGACAGCGCCGCCGCGGCACTGGCCGCGCTGGCGCGGCAGCCGGCGCCCGACCTGCTGTTCACCGACGTGCGCATGCCCGGCGACGACGGGCTGGTGCTGCTGGAAAAGCTCAAGGCCGCGCACCCGCAGCTGCCGGTGATCGTGATGTCGGCCTACACCGACGTGGCCAGCACCGCCGGTGCGTTCCGTGGCGGCGCGCATGAGTTCCTGTCCAAGCCGTTCGACCTGGATGACGCGGTGGAGCTGGCGCGGCGCGCGCTGCCCGAACCGGAGCCGCGCGTGGACGCGGCACCGGTGCCGGCGCCGGCGGCGGGCGACGACGCGCCGCAGCTGATCGGCGACACCCCGGCCATGCGCGCGCTGTTCCGCGCCATCGGGCGGCTGGCGCAGGCGCCACTGTCGGTGCTGATCAACGGCGAGACCGGCACCGGCAAGGAGCTGGTGGCCAACGCGCTGCACCGTGAATCGCCGCGCGCGCGCGGCCCGTTCGTCGCGCTCAACACCGCCGCCATTCCCGCCGAGTTGCTGGAGAGCGAACTGTTCGGCCACGAGGCCGGTGCCTTCACCGGCGCGGCCAGGCGCCATATCGGCCGCTTCGAGCAGGCCCATGGCGGCACCCTGTTCCTGGACGAGATCGGCGACATGCCGCTGCCGCTGCAGACGCGGCTGCTGCGGGTACTGGCCGAAGGCGAGTTCTTCCGCGTCGGCGGGCGCGAACTGATCCATGTCGACGTGCGCGTGGTCGCCGCCACCCACCAGGACCTGGAGGCACTGGTCGAGCAGGGCCGCTTCCGCGCCGACCTGCTGCACCGGCTGGACATGGTGCGGCTGTGGCTGCCGCCGCTGCGTGAACGCCTGGACGACGTGGCCACGCTCACCGCGACGTTCCTGGGCAATGCCGCGCGGCGGCTGGACATGCCGCCCAAGCGCCTGTCCGCCGCCGCCCTGCAGGCCCTGCGCCAGCACGACTGGCCCGGCAACGTGCGCGAACTGGAAAACGTGTGCTGGCGGCTGGCGGCACTGGCGGTGGCCGACACCATTTCTGCGGCCGACGTGCAGGCGGCGCTGGCCCGTGGCGGCCGTGCCCGCCCCGGCGCGGCCGCGGCGGCGCCCGGGCAATGGGACCAGGCGCTGGCGCAGTGGGCGCGGCAACGCCTGGCCGAGGGCGCCGGCGGCCTGCACGCCGAAGTGCGCGAGCGCATGGAGGCGGTGCTGCTCGACGCGGCGCTGGCCGCCACCGACGGCCACCGCGGCGATGCCGCGGCGCGGCTTGGCGTCGGCCGCAACACGCTGACGCGCAAGCTGGGGCCGGGCCGCAAGCGCTGAAGAACCCGTGCGGCGCGCCCGCCGCGACCCGGCGGATCGGCGCCGGGTGGGCGTGTATCATCGGCCCCCCATGGAGATGCGGGCGCCACGTCAGGACACGGCCACCCAGGCACGACGCCGGGGTCGCGCGCCGTCCGCGATAGCGACGGCAGCCCGCCGCCGGCATGCGAGGCGCTGTTGAACACCGACGCCTGGCAGCGCCTGACCGATCTGTTCCACCGCGCCACCGAATTGCCCGAGGCCGAACGGATCACTTTCATCCACGCGCAGACCGGTGACGATCCGGAGCTGCAGCGCGAACTGCTGGCGCTGCTGGCCGCCGATACCGATCCCACGCGCCTGCACGCGCCGCTGCGCGAGGCGGTCAAGGTGGCGGCCCAGGCCAGCGAGGCCGAGGTGATGCCGGGCACGCGGTTCGGGCCATGGGCGGTGGAACGGATGATCGGCGCCGGTGGCATGGGCCGGGTGTACCTGGCGCGGCGCGCCGATGGCGCCTACGAGCGCCAGGTTGCGCTCAAGCTGGTGCGCGCCACCGCGCTGGACGAGCGCCGCCACCGGCATTTCGAATACGAGTGCCGCCTGCTGGCGCAGATGCAGCACCCGGCCATCGCGCAGATCCACGACGCCGGCATCGATGCCGACGGCCGCGCCTGGCTGGTGATGGAGTACATCCACGGGCAGCCGATCTCCGCCTGGTGCGACCAGCACCGGGTCGACCTGCGCCAGCGCGTCGAGCTGCTGGCCAAGGCCGCCGAAGGCGTGCAGCACGCGCACCAGAAGGGCGTCATCCATCGCGACCTGAAGCCGGGCAACATCCTGGTCGCCGCGGTCGACGGCCAGCCGCTGCCCAAGATCATCGATTTCGGCATCGCCATGGATGCCGCCGCTGCCGACGACGCCCCGGGGGGCGGCACCCCCGGCTACATGAGCCCGGAGCAGGCCCGCCCCGGCAACGACACCGATGCCCGCAGCGACGTTTACTCGCTGGGGGCGCTGCTGTACGAGCTGGCCTGCGGCGCGCCGCCGGAAGCGTCTCCCGTGCCGCCGTCGCGGTATCTGCGCGAGCAGCCGCCGGCCCGGCGCGCCGAGCTGGCGGCCCAGCGCGGCAGCACCCCGGCCCGGCTGCGGCGCGCCCTGCGCGACGGCCTCGACGCGATCGCGCTCAAGGCCCTGCAGCCCGAGCGCGCCGCGCGCTACGCCTCGGTGTCGTCGCTGCTGGACGACCTGCGGCGCTGGCTGGCGCACTATCCGCCACATGCGGCAGGACCGGCGCGATGGCTGGGCGTGCGTACCTTCGTGCGCCGCAACCGGCTGGCGGTGGCGGCCGCGGCCGCGGTGGCGGTGGCGCTGGTCGCGGGCCTGGCCGCGACCACCTGGTCGCTGCGCGAGGCGCGCCAGGAGGCGGCGCGGGCCAGGGTGACGTCCGAGTTCCTGGCCTCGGTGCTGGACAGCGTCGATCCGGCGGTTTCGCAGGACATGGACAAGACGCTGATGCTGCGGGTGCTCGACGACGCCTCGCAGCGTGCGGTGCGGGAGCTGGCGGCCTATCCGGACATCCTGGCCGACGTGGAACTGATCATCGCGGTCAACCAGGTCGGCCTGGAAGAGTACGACCGCGCCATCGCGCACCTGCAGTCGATCCGCTCGCTGGCCGCGGCCCACCCCGGCCGGCTGCAGTTCCAGGACCTGCGCGCGATGCAGGTGCTGGGCCAGGCCTACCTGTTGTCGGACCGGCTCAAGCAGGCGGACGCGACATTCGTCGAGGGCATCGCCCGGGCCCAGCGTGGCCCCGCCGCGCATCGATGGCTGGCGCTGGACATGCAGTCGCGCCGGGCCTGGGTGCTGTTCGTGCAGGGCCAGGCGGACGCGGCGACGCGGCTGGCGCGCGAGGCGTTCGACGGACTCTCGCGGCAGCGGCCGGCCGATGACCCGCAGCGGCTCGACGCCGCCAAGCGCTATGCCGAGATCCTGTCCACCAGCGGTGACTACGCGCGCGCGATGGCGCTGCTGGATGAGGTGATCCGGCAGCGGACCCGGGTCCATGGCCGCGAACACCCCCAGACCCTGGCGGCACGCCGTGACCTGGCGGTCGCGCGCCTGCAGCAGCGCGATTTCGCCGGCGCCGAGCCGGAACTGCGGCAGCTGGCCGCCATCTACGAGCGCCTGTACGGCGCCGACAACGGCTTTACCGTCAGCACCCTGGGCATGCTCGGCAGCGCCCTGCGCGAGCAGGGCAAGGTGAGGGAGGCCGGCCCCTACTACCGCGCGACCATGGAGTGGAATGCCGCGCGCTACGGTACCGATTCCTTTTCCGCGGTGATCACCCGCCACAACCACGCCAACTGGCTGCTGGCCGACGGCCAGGCGGAGGCGTCGGAACGGGAACAGCGCGCGCTGCTGGAGATCGCCGGGCGAACCCTGGGGCGCGACAACCACGTCACCGCGGAAATCCTGCGCGGGCTGGCCGAAGCGGAGCTGGTGCAGGGCCGGACCCAGGCCGCCCGCGTCCATGCCAACGAGTCGCTGCGGGCCATGCGCAAGGTCTACGGCGATCAGAACCAGGCGGTGCTGCGCGACGTGCGCGACACCCTGGCCAAGGTGGAGGCGGCCGCGCTGGCGGAAGCGGCCGCGCGGTGACCGCCGCCCGCGCCGGCCCCGCTCGACCCGGGCGCGGCGAACGGGCATCTTTGCCCCGTTGCATACCCCGGGCCACGCCGCCATGCCTGCGCGGGCATGCGCAGGCCGCCCGGCCCGCACCCTGCAAGGAGTGACACATGCGTCTTCGTCTTCCCGCCATCACCGCCACCGCCCTGCTCGCCGCCTGCGGCACGCGCCCGCCGGCGCGCCCGGAAGCGCCACCGGCCCCGCCGGCCATGGGCACCGCGCAGCTGGCCGAGGCCAACCTCGCGCCGGCATCGGCCAGCCTGGTCAGCGGCCGCGTCGCGCTGGTCCCCGAGCCCGGTGGCGTGCACATCAGCGGCGTGATCGGCGGCCTGCCGCGTGGCGGCCAGGCCGGGTTCCACGTGCACGAAAAGGGCGACTGCGGCGCGGTCGATGCCAGCAGCGCCGGCGGCCACTTCAATCCCGCGGCACAGCCGCACGGGCGTGCCGGTGGCGGTGCGCACCATGCCGGCGACATGGACAACCTGCAGGCCAATGCCGAAGGCGTCGTACACGTGGACGTACGCCTGCGCGGGGTTACCCTTGGTGGCGGCGCGGCCAACGACATCGCCGGCCGTGCCCTGGTGGTCCATGCCAACGCCGACGACTACCACAGCCAGCCGGCGGGCAACGCCGGCGCCCGGGTCGCCTGCGGCGTGATCCGCGTCACCCGCTGAATGCGGTGGTCCGGCCGATCCAGTTCACTCAAGGGAGTACGACGATGCGTTTGATCCACACCAGCCTGTTCCTTGCCAGCGCCCTGGTGCTGAGCGCCTGCAAGCAGGACGCCGAGCCGGCCGCCACGCCGGCCGATACCGCAACCCCGGCGCCGGCGCCCGCCGCCGATCCGGCCGCGCCGCCGCCGATGGCGCCCGCCGCCGCGGCCGTCGCCACCGCCGAGCTGCAGCCGACCAAGGACAGCACGGTCAAGGGCAGCATCCGCTTCACCGTGGTCGACGGCAGGCTGCACGCCAGCGGCGACATCAGCGGGCTCAAGCCGGGCAGCGAGCACGGCTTCCACATCCACGAGAAGGGCGACTGCAGTGCGCCGGACGGCAGCAGCGCCGGCGGCCACTTCAACCCGGGCAATGCCGAACACGGCAGCATCGACGCGCCGGCGCACCATGGCGGCGACATGCCCAACATCGTCGCCGACGCGCAGGGCAATGCGCATGTCGATGGCCCGGTGTCGAGCAACGTCAACGCCGGCAAGGGCGACGGCTTCGACATCATCGGCCGCGGCCTGATCGTCCATGCCGACCCGGACGACTACCACAGCCAGCCCACCGGCAACGCCGGCGCACGCCTGGCCTGCGCGGTGATCGCCAAGGCCCAGTAACGTCCCCGGCCGCACGAATGCAGAACGCCGGCGGATGCCGGCGTTCTGCGTTGCAGGCCATGGGTTGCCGGCGTCAGTGCGCCATCACCGCGCGTGCGTCCTGGCCGGCTTCGACGTGCACGTACAGCACGTCCAGCCCGTGCGCCTCCAGCACCGCGGCCATCTGCCGCTGGCGCATCAGGTACTGCTCGTAGATGCGCTGCAGGCGGTCGCAGTCGTTCTTGTCCTGCGCATAGTGCGCGCACCAGCCGGCCGGGTCGAACAGCGCCATGCGTACCTCGCTGCCGGTATAACGCAGCAGCGGCTCGGGCGCGGCGTCCAGCCACTGCTCCCGTTGCGGCGAGAACATCGCCGTCTCCAGCAGCGGCCACAATCCGGCCAGGCCCTGGTTGTCGTACTGCATGGCCATCATCGCGGCCAGGTCGTTGACGGTGAAATAGCGCGCGTGCTCGATCTGCGCGCCGAAGGCGTCCTGCGCGAGCAGGGCGGTATCAGCCTGGGCCATGCCGTTGGCCAGCAGCACGTCTTCCAGCGCATCGCGGGTCTCGGCCAGCAGCATGGCGTCGCTGCCGGTCAGCACGAACGGCAGTACCCGCAGGCCGCCACCGGTCAGCGCCGGGTCGGCCTGCAGCGGCAGCGGCACGTCGCCGGACGCATCGGCGCCGAACGCCAGCAGGCGCGGGCCCTGGTTGCGCCCGGGCGCGCGCATCTGCAGTTCCTCCAGGCGCCGGTGCACCGGCCAGCCCGGGCGCAGCACCTCGGCCGGATCGAAATGCGCCGCGGCCAGCACCAGGTCCAGCCCGCTGGCCTGCGGCACCAGCTTCTGCAGGTCGCGGCCGACCAGCGCGGCCAGTTCGCCGGCCTGGCTGGAGGGCAGCGCGGCGAGCCGCGGCTGCTGGCCACCGGCCAGCTCCAGCGCCATCACGCCCAGTGCGTTCATGTCGGGGTTGGGATTGCTCATGGTTCGCGGTTGGCCCGTCACAGGCTCGAAGCTACACTCAATGTCCATTATGCCTGCTGCCGCAGGCAGGTCCGCGCCGCCTTCCCCCACCAGCCCAGGTAACCGCATGTCCAGCGCCCGTCCCGTCGCCATTCTCGGTGGTGTCCGCATCCCGTTCTGCCGCCAGAACACCGCCTACGCGGACGTCGGCAATCTCGGCATGTCGGTGCGCACCCTCGGCGCGCTGGTCGAGCGCTTCGGCCTGCACGGGCAGCAACTGGGCGAAGTGGCGATGGGTGCGGTGATCAAGCATCCCAGCGACTGGAACCTCGGCCGCGAGGCCGCGCTGTCCTCCGGACTGTCGCCGCTGACCCCGGGCATCACCCTGCAGCGCGCCTGCGGCACCTCGCTGGACAGCATCATCACCGTGGCCAACAAGATCGCCCTGGGCCAGATCGACTCCGGCATCGGCGGCGGTTCGGACACCACCTCCGACGTGCCGATCGTCTACGGCAAGAAGCTGCGCGGGCGCCTGCTGGCCGCCAACCGCGCCAAGACCACCGGTGACAAGGTCAAGGCGCTGCTGTCCGGGTTCCGCCTGTCCGAGCTCAAGCCCGAGTTCCCCGGCGTGGCCGAGCCGCGCACCGGCAAGAGCATGGGCGACCACTGCGAGGACATGGCCAAGGAGTGGAACATCTCGCGCGATTCGCAGGACGAGTGGGCGGTGGCTTCGCACCGCAAGCTCGCCGCCGCCTACGAGCGCGGCTTCTTCAGCGACCTGATCGCCCCGTTCCGTGGGGTCGAGCGCGACAACATCCTGCGCCCGGACACCTCGCTGGAGAAACTGGCCACGCTGAAGCCGGCGTTCGACAAGACTTCCGGCCGCGGCACCCTGACCGCGGCCAACTCCACGCCGCTGACCGACGGCGCCGCCGCGGTGCTGCTGGCCAGCGAGGAATGGGCGCGCGCCCACGGCCATGAACCGCTGGCGTACCTGCGCGACGCGCAGGTGGCGGCGGTGGATTTCGTGCATGGCGAGGGCCTGCTGATGGCGCCGACCATCGCCGTGCCGGAGATGCTCCGCCGCAATGGCCTGACCCTGCAGGACTTCGACATCTACGAAATCCACGAGGCCTTCGCCGCGCAGGTGCTGTGCACGCTGCGTGCGTGGGAGAGCGAGGACTACTGCCGCAACCGCCTGGGCCTGGACGCGCCGCTGGGCCGCATCGACCCGGAGAAGATCAATCCGCTGGGTTCGTCGCTGGCCACCGGCCACCCGTTCGCCGCCACCGGCGCGCGCATCGTCGCCACCGTGTCCAAGGAGCTGGCCGAACGCGGCGGCGGCCGCGCGCTGGTGTCGATCTGCACCGCCGGCGGCATGGGCGTGGTGGCGATCATCGAGCGCTGATCCGCCGCCGGCGCTCCACGGCGACGCGGCCGAAGCGCTGCTCGCCCGGGAAGCCCCCGTGCCGCGCTGGCGACCGCTCCGGTTTCCGCGCGCTGCGTGCCGCGGCCATGGCCTGTACCAATCCGTTCCACGCCGGCCGCCACGGCCGGCCGATGGCGTTGTCGTCGCCCGGGTGCGCCGGGAGCCAGGCAACTCCCGGGCAGCGGGGCGCCGCCAGTCCAGCGCGTGACCGGCGGTGGCGGCCATGCGCGCCTCGCCGGGGACGCACCAGCGTGTCCGGCCGCCCCGCCGCGCGCCGCTGATCCGCGCCCACTGCCAGGTTCCCTGACCGACTGCTATCGTCGGCGCTTCGGCGGAGACCAGGGACGGGACATGAAACGCATCACGATGGGGCTGGGCGTGCTGTTGGCGGCGCTGGCCGCGCCGGCGGCGGCGATGACGTTCATGACGGTGGACTATGTCTGCCCGATTGGTGGCGAGCGCTTCAGCGCCAGCACCATGGGCTCGGGCACCTCGTTCGGCCATTTCCTGGATGGGCGCGCGCATGGCGCCATCCAGTCGCCGTGGCCGCTGGTGGAGTGCCCGGGCAACGGCTTCCTGCTGTTCCGCGAGGCCTTCGACAAGACCGAGCTTGAGGCGCTGGGCGCCTACGTGCAGAGCGCCGACTACCAGCGCCTGCGCGGCACGGAAACCAGTTACTGGCGGCTGGCGCAGCTGCTGCGGGTGATCGGTGCGCCGGCCGCCGAGCAGGCCGGTGCGCTGCAGCGGGCGAGCTGGCAGGCCTCACCGGCGCAGTACCCGCGCTACGTGGCCGCCGCGTCGGCCGCGTTCGCCCGGCAATGCCCGGATGGCCAGGCCGCGCGCGATGGCCAGTGGCTGTACTGCCAGATGCTGCTGGGCGAATGGGAGCGGCGCTTGTCACGGTTCGAACCGGCGCGGGCGCGCTTCAACGGCCTGCTGCCGCAGGTGCAAGCCCTGGTGACCGGGCCGGACCGCGAGCGGGTGGCCAGGCAGTTCGCCGCCGAGATTGCGCAACAGCTGCAGCTCATCGACGCCGGCGACAGCCGGTCGACGATGGCGGTGGATGCCAATGCGCCGGCGGCTGCCGCGGCCGGCCCGGCGCCCTGCTCCGTGGAAGACGCGGCCTCGGCGGCCGATGCTTCCGCAGCGTCGGTGGAAATGGCGGCCGCAACCACTGCGGATGTGGCGGCGATGGCGGCCGCCGCGGCCGCCGAAGCGGCCCGCGAGGCCGATGCCGATGCGCGCGCCGGGGAAGGCGATCGCTGAGCGTTCGGGCGGGGCGTGCCTGCGCCCTGATCCATCATGGAGAGAGGAGATATGCCTGAAACGAACGCGTTCAATCCGTACGCGGCACCGCAAAGCGCGGTGCTGCCGCCAGCACTGGAGCGCAGCGGCGGCACGGAAGACTGCTGGCGTGACGGACCCGACCTGCTGGCGCGGCCGCAGGCCGACCTGCCACGCTACTGCGTCAAATGCGGCGAGCCGGCCGTGGATTACCGCAAGCGCAGCTTCTACTGGCATTCGCCCTGGCTGTACCTGCTGATCCTGCTGCAGATGATCATTTACCTGATCGTCGCGTTGATCGTGCGCAGGCAGGGCCAGCACCAGGTCGGGCTGTGCGCCGCGCACCAGCGCCAGCGCCGGCATTTCATGCTGATGGCCTGGCTGTCGCCGCTGCCGCTGATCGCCGGCTTCGTGCCGGAAACCGGCACCACGGTGCTGCTGGGCAGCCTGGCGTTCTTCGTGATGCTGTTCTGGGGCCTGATCGGAATGCGCCTCCTCAAGCCGCGGCGGATCACCCGCGAGCTGGCGGTCTATGGCGGCGTCTCGCCGCGGCTGCTGGCACGGCTGCCGCGCTACCCGTACCGGCGCGACTGAACGCGCCCGTCGCGGCCGCTCAGGGCGTGTCCGCCGCCGGCGAGTGGTCGAGCAGGAACTGGCTGATCTGCCGCCGCAGCGGCAGGTCATCGGTGGTGCGGGCGAAGCCATCGGCCTGGAGCGCGTGGTCGCGCGCCGCATCCGCTTGGTCTAGGTTGGAATGGCGTTCGGCCAGCGCCAGGCAGATCGAGGCGGCGTAGCCGGCGGCCCCGGCGGCGGTGGCCAGCGGCAGCGCGCGCAGGTACAGGGCGATGGCCAGGCGGTCATCGCCGGTGAAATCGCCCAGGGTTTCCCACAGGAACGGATGGTCGCGGCCGGCGGCGGCCAGCGATTCGCAGTAACCGCGCAGTTCGGCGTAGGCGAGTTCGGCGGCGTCGGTCGCGCCGGACTGGCCGGCGTCGATGATGCGGTCGGTCAGTTCCACGACGCGGGCGTGGATATCGGCAGGAATGTTCATTGCAACCGGGCGGCGCGGGGCGGGCGGCGGATTCTACCCGTGTCAGTCCGGCAGCCGCGGGAAGCCGTGCGCGTCGCGGGCCTCGGCCACGGCCTGGTCCTGGATCCGCTGGCGCAGGTCGCGCCGCTGCAGCGGCTGCGCCGCGCGGCCGTGGCGGTGGTGCACCGCATTGAGCAGGCACTGCCGCGCCAGCACGTCATCGCCGGCGGCGGCGAAGCCTTCGCCCAGTTCCTCCCAGGCGTCGGCGCCGGCGCCCTGGGCGATGGCGCGGTGCAGGAACTCCTCGGCCTGGGTCCATTGCCCCTGGCCGCGCGCCAGCCGCCCCAGGGTCAGCAGCAGCGCCGGGCTCGCCGCATGCGACTGCAGCCAGCGTTGCGCACTGGCGCGGCGCGAGTCGAGTTTTTCCACCGGCAGTTCGCCGTAGAGCAGGATCAGGCCGTCGTCCCAGTGGTTGTCCAGGGCCTGTTCGATGCTGTGCAGGGCGGTGTCGTTCCAGTTCAGCGCCACCGCACGCCGGGCGTAGCGCGCCACCGCCTCGGGGGTGGCGCGCAGCGCCTTGGGCAGCACTTCCCAGCGGGCGGCCAGTGCGTTGACGTTGTCGGCTTCGTCGAGCATCTGCAGGGCCAGGCGGGTTTCCAGCGCGGCCAGCGCGTCGGCGGGCAGCGCCTGCTGCTGGCGTAGCGCGCCAAGCTGGCCGTAGGCCTCCTCGGCACGGCCGGCGCGCGCCAGCGCATCGGTGCGCAGCCACAGCCCGCGCGGCGGCAGCGGCTGGATCGCCGCCAGGTCCAGCGCTTCGATGGCCTGCTGCGGGTTGTCGCGCTGCAGCCAGCGCTCGGCGCTGTGCAGCGCGTGCAGGGTGGCGTCCTGCACGCCCAACTGCTGCAGGTACTGGCCGGCGCTGGCGCTGTCGCCGCGCGCCTCGGCCGCGCGCATCGCCGCCGCCAGCGCGACCGCGCGCACTTCCTTCTCGCTGGCGGCGCTGGCCAGCAGCTTCTCGGCGCGCTGCCACTGACCGCCGTCCAGCGCCTGCAGGCCGTCGATCAGGCGTGCGCGTCCCTGCCGGCGGCGGTAGCGCGCCCAGCTGCGGAACGGCGCACTGAGCAGCGTCCACAGCAGCCACAGCAGCAGGCCGGCGATCAGCAGCGCCAGCAGCGCCTGCGGCAGCGTGGCGATGTAATCGTTGCCGCCGGCGCGCACGATCACTTCGCCGATCCCGCGTACCGATTCCTGCCCCAGCCATTGCGCGCCGAGGATGCCGATGGCGGCCACCAGCAGCAGGACCAACAACGAACGGAATGCATTCATGGCGCCACCTTCCCCTCGCGCATGGCGCGCAGTTGTTGCAGGGTGCTGCCCAGTTCGGGCAGCGCGATGCGCAGGTCGATGCCGCGCAGTTCGGCCAGTGCGTGGCGCTGGCTGCGCCGTTGCGGTGAATCCGGCCACAGCCGCAGCAGCCAGCCGTCAACCCGCTGCAGCGCCAGCTGCCAGCCCTGGGTGTCGCCGCGTTCCAGCGCCGCGCGCGCCAGGCTCAGTTCGATCTGCAGTGCGTCGGTGGCGGCCACACGCTCGGAGCGTGCCATCAGTACCTGCGGGTCGGCCGGGCGGATCTGCACCAGCGGCGAGAGCATCTGCTGCCACCATGCGGGTTCGGCGTCGGCCACCTCCGCGCTCTGCTCCGGCAGCGCGTCCAGGGCCGTGGTCCACTGCGCGAGCTGGCCGGCGGCGCGCACCCGCACGCCCGGGCCGAGCGCATCGACCGCAGCGCGTTCCTGCACCAGTGCCTGGCGCAGGTTCAGGTAGCCCGGGCTGTCCATGCTTTCCAGCATGCCGGCGGCCAGCGCATACAGGCGGCGGGCGCCGTCCAGGTCGCCGGCGTACACCAGCCGCTGCTGCGCCTGGCTGAGCAGCAGTTCGGCGTCCTCGCGGCGCGCGGCCTGCGCGCCCTGGTGCGAATGGTCGGCCAGGCGTGCCACGTTCTCCTCCAGCAGCGCGTTGCGCTGGCCCAGGCCGAGCACTTCGTCGCGCAGGACGCGGTTGGTGGCGGCCACGTCCTGCAGGGCGCGCGCATTGGCGCGCTGGTCGCGGCGCAGTGCGTCCACCATCTGCTGCAGCGCCTCCACCTGCTGGCCGGCGGCGGCCCGTGCGTGCGCGGCCGCGCGCTGGCCGGCCTGCCAGCTGCGCCAGCCGAACCCGGCGGCCGCGGCCAGCGCGAGCAACAGCAGGAGGGCGATGATCCAGCGCGCCAGCCGGCGCCGCGAAGAAGGTGAGGAATCGTCGTTCATGGGGGTACGGCATCCTTGGCAGGCCGCCCGGCGGGCAGCGGCGGTGCGCTTCAAGCATCACCCGCGATGCAGCGCGGCTGCAAGCCGCGCAGGCGTTCAGGGCGCGCCGGGCGGGAACAGGGCGTCGCGCGCGGCGGCGGCGAGCTGGCCCGGCAGCGGGCCCGCGGCCACGCCTGCATGGGCGAAACCGAGCGTCGTCGCCAGCGCCGCCAGCCGCGCGCTGGCGGCGACCAGCGGCTGTTCCTGCCAGCGGCGGCGCAGGCCCGGCGGCACCTGCGGCAGCACCCGTTCCAGCGCCTCACCGCTGCTGACCACCAGCACCGCGGGGGCATCGAGCGCCTGCAGGCGCGCCCACTGCGCGGCCGGGACCTGCAGCGGTACGCGTTCGTACACATCCACGCGCAGCAGCTGCGCGCCGCGTGCCTGCACCTGCGCGGCGATCACGCCGCGGCCGCCGGGGGCGGTGACCAGCGCCACCCGCTTGCCATCCAGGTCGGCCATGGCCGGCAGCGCCAGCAGGCCTTCGCTGTCCATGCGCGTGGGTGCCGCCACGACGCCGGCGCCATGGCGGCGCAGCGCGCGGGCGGTGCCCTGGCCGACCGCGACCAGGCTGCCGGCCTTCAATTGCCCCAGCGGCAGCAACCGCGCCGCGGCCGCGGCCGCCGCCGGGCTGGTGAACACCAGCCGGTCGCAGGCCTGCGCCTGCCGCAGCTGGTCGCGGGTGCTGGCGTCGTGGCGCGGCTGCAGCCGCCACGGCGACACCGCCACGGTGCGTGCGCCGTGGCGCGCGGCGGCGCGGCGCAGCCCATCGTGCTGCCCGGAAGGACGCAGGGAGATCAGGTACCAGGCCGTGTCGGCCGGCACATAGGCGCGGCTGTTCATTCCATGCATTATGCGGGCGCTTTCCGTTTCCCGTTCCCGCACGCCCCATGCCCGATACCCCCGACCGCGACGCCCTGCTGCTCCGCCTGCAGGCCACCCTCGATGCAATGCCGCCGGTCGCGGCCATGGGCATCCGCATCGCCGGCTATGCCGATGGCACCCTGCGCCTGCGCGCGCCGCTGGCCGCCAACGTCAACGACAAGGGCAACGCCTTCGGCGGCAGCCTGGCCTCGGTGATGACCCTGGCCGGCTGGGCGCTGGTGAGCCTGCGCCTGTCGCAGGCCGGCCACGACGCCGAGGTGTACGTGGCCGACAGCAGCATCCGCTACCGCGCGCCGGTGTACGCCGACCTGGACGCCAGTGCATGCGCGGCCCCGGACCAGGACTGGGACGGCTTCCTGGCCCTGTTCGGCAAGCGCGGCCGGGCGCGCATCACGGTCTGCGCGCAGGTCGAGGACGGCGCGGCCGCGCTGGAGGGGCGCTTCGTGGCCCTGGCCAAAGGGTAGGATGGGCCGGTCCCGGGGAGGTGCCATGCAACGACGACTGATCCTGACCGCCATCGCCGCGCTGCTGGGCATGGCCGTGACCGCCCAGGCCGCCGGCCCCGGCCGCAGCCAGCGCAACAAGCTCACCCAGACCCAGGAAGCCTATGTCGCGGCGGTGCGCTGGAGCGATTTCGAAGGCGCCGAGCGGTTCATCGACCCGGCCTACTGGCAGGCGCACCCGCTGACCGACCTGCAGCGCGAGCGTTACCGCCAGGTGCAGGTCTCCAATTACCGGGAGCGCTCCACCAGCGTGGCAGCGGACGGCGCCATCGAGCGCCGGGTGGAGATGGGCGTGATCAACCGCAACACCCTGGCCGAACGCACGCTGATGGTCACCGAGCGCTGGCGCTGGGACCCGGAAGCCAAGCGCTGGTGGCAGGTCCAGGGGCTGCCGGACCTGTGGCAGGGCCAATAGGGGCTGGCCGTCCGGCGGCCGGCTTGTGCGACAATCGCCGCCCGCTTGTCTACCCGTGACCCGAGTGAATTACGAAGAGCTGCTGGCCTTCGCTGGCCGAAACCCGATGCTGTCGCTGGCCTTCGCCGGCCTGACCATCGCCATCATCGTCACCGAGATCGCACGGCTGTTCCGCGGCTTCAAATCGATCAAGCCGGCCGAACTGACCCGCCTGATCAACGCCGGCAACGCGGTGGTCATTGATCTGTCGGCGGGCAGCGACTTCGAAAAGGGCCACATCACCGGCAGCCGCAACGTGCAGCCGGCCCAGCTGACCCCCGCGCACAAGCTGCTGGCCGCGGCCAGGCAGTCGCCGGTGGTGCTGGTGTGCCGCACCGGCAATGCCTCGTCCAATGCCGCCAAGGTGCTGAAGAAGGCCGGTTTCGAGCAGGTGTTCGTGCTCGACGGCGGCCTGCCTGCCTGGCAGGCGGCGGACCTGCCGCTGGTCAAGGGCCGCGGCTGAGCCTTCATTTGAGGTTAAGCCCTTGTATGGGGGCCGCAGCGCCCCCATCGCAGGTCTGGTAACAATCCCATTCAACGAACGAACCGTTCTGGAGTCCTAGAGAAATGTCCGAAGAGCACAACAACGCCGTCGCCGCCGAAGCCAACAACGGCCCGGCGTTCACCGTCGAGAAGATCTACGTCAAGGACGTTTCCTTCGAATCCCCGAATTCGCCGACCATCTTCAACGAGAACGTGCAGCCGGACCTGCAGCTGAACCTGAACCAGAAGGTGCAGCGCCTGTCCGAGAACGCCTTCGAGGTGGTGCTGGGCGTGACCCTGACCTGCAAGGCCGGCGACAAGACCGCCTACGTGGCCGAAGTGGAGCAGGCCGGCGTGTTCGGCCTGATCGGCCTGGAGCCGCAGGCGATCGACGTGCTGCTCGGCACCCAGTGCCCGAACATCCTGTTCCCGTACGTGCGCTCGATGGTGTCGGACCTGATCCAGGCCGGCGGCTTCCCGCCGTTCTACCTGCAGCCGATCAACTTCGAAGGCCTGTACGCCGAAACCCTGCGCCAGCGCCAGCAGCAGGCCGACGGCGCGTCGCTGGCCGACTCCGAGCCGGCCGGCAACGCCTGACCGGCGCCCATCCCTGCGGATGAGTACCAACGACGCGGAAAAGATCGCCGTCCTCGGCGCGGGCTCCTGGGGCACCGCGCTGGCCAGCCTGCTGGCACGGCATGGTCACCCGACCGTGCTGTGGGGACGCGACGCGAACGTGGTCGAGGCGATCGACCGTCGTCACGAGAATCCCCGGTACCTGCCGGGGATTCCGCTGCCTGATTCCCTGCGTGCCAGCACTGACCTGGCCGGTACCGTCGCCGGTGCCCGCTGGATCCTGGTGGTGGTGCCGTCGCACGCCTTCGGCGAAACCGTGCGCGCGCTGGCGCCGCTGCTGCCCGCCGGTGCCGGCGTGGCCTGGGCGACCAAGGGCTTCGAGCCCGGTTCCGGCCGTTTCCTGCACGAGGTCGCGCGCGAGGTGCTGGGCCCGGACGTGCCGCTGGCGGTGGTCACCGGCCCGTCCTTCGCCAAGGAAGTGACCCTGGGCCTGCCCACGGCGATCACCGTCCATGGCGACGATGCCGGGTTCACCCAGCAGGTGGCCGATGCCATGCACGGCCCGGCATTCCGCGCCTACACCGGCGAGGACATGGTCGGCGCCGAACTGGGCGGGGCCATGAAGAACGTGCTGGCGGTGGCCACCGGCGTGGCCGACGGCATGCAGCTGGGCCTGAATGCCCGCGCCGGCCTGATCACCCGTGGCCTGAACGAGATGCTGCGGCTGGCCGCGGCCATCGGCGGCAAGCCCGAGACCCTGATGGGCCTGGCCGGGCTGGGCGACCTGGTGCTGACCAGCACCGGCGACCTGTCGCGCAACCGGCGGCTGGGACTGGCGCTGGGCCGCGGGCAGAGCCTGGCCGAGGCGGTGAAGGAGATCGGCCAGGTGGTCGAGTCGGTGCAGACCGCCGACGAGGTCATGCGCCAGGCCGGCCGCCACGGCATCGACCTGCCGATTTCCAAGGCGGTGCAGTCGGTGCTGCACGGCGAACTGAGTCCTTCCGAGGGCCTCAAGCAGCTGCTGGCACGCGAACAGAAGCCGGAGTACCCAGAAACGCTGTTCAAGTAGTATTCGGCGAAGATGAGACAAAAAGCCCGGCGATGCCGGGCTTTTTGTTGCCCTGCACCGGACGGTCCGCTGGCCCGGCGGCGGCCGCGGGCCGCGTTGCCGTGGGCCTCGCCGGGTTGGCGCGCTGGCTGGCGCGGGCGCAAAAGAAAGAGCCCGGTCGGGGAAGACCGGGCTCCGGAGGCGCGGGGGAGAGAGAGCGCGCGCCTTTGAAACGAGGTAGCGAGCGCTTACCAGGTGAAGCGCGGGCCGACGAACCACTCCTTGTCGCCGCCCTTGCCCAGCTTCACTTCGCCGCTCACGCCCCAGTTGGCGTTGAACTTGGCGGCGGCGCCGACGCGGCCGTAGAACTCGCCGTCCGGGTTGTAGCCGGCCTTCTTGCTGTAGTCCTCGTAACCGGCCAGGGCATAGCCTTCGATCATCGGGGTGAAGGCGGTACGCACGCCGACTTCGGCGCTGTAGCCGTTGTAGGTCGGCAGGTGCTGGCGGTCGAAGCGCTGGTAGGCCACGCGGGCCAGCAGGTCGGTGTTCGGGGCCACGCCGTAGTTGTAGCCCACGCCGACGCGCCACTGGTCGACGTCGAACTTGTTCTTGTCGGTCTCCTGGGCGCTGTAGTCGCCGAAGACATGGAAGTTCGGGTGCACCGCCACCGAACCCTTCACCTTCCAGCCATCGGCGTCGCCGCCCTTGGCATCGGTGTTCACGTAACCACCTTCCACGTAGTTGTAGGACAGGCCATCGGTCGCCGATGCAGCGAACGGCAGGGCGGCCAGCAGGCCCAGAGCGATCAGGGAAGTCTTCATTACGGATTACCTTTTTTATTTTGGTTTGATCGACCCGGCGGATGCGGCTTGCCGGTCGACAGGTGTGAATTATCCGTTAGCCAGCGGAATCGCCCCTGAATATCAAACTGACCAGTACATAAATTAGGTGGCGTCCACGGGAACTTCCGCGTGGGCTGCCGACGGGCACTGCCGCGGTTGCCGCCGCAACGGACTGGCGCAGCGTCACCCTGCCGATTCCCCTGGGCCAGCGCGGTCGTCCGCGCGCGGCGGGGGCGGGTGGCAATGGCCCCGCCCACGCTTGCCGGGGTGCTTTCACCCCGGATTTCCTCCGCCACCGGCACAGTGCGGCTTCACGCCCGGCAACCGTCCCGGGCCGGGCACCGCGTCGGCCGACCGGGGCGTGTCCGGCATGACCGGGCGCGTGCCCTCACCCGGAAGGAGACGCCCATGAACCCGAACCCGCTTTTCGATCTCAGTGGAAAGGTCGCCATCGTCACCGGCGGCGGCAACGGCATCGGCCGCGCGAGTGCGTTGATGCTGGCCGCCCACGGCGCGGCGGTGGCGATCGCCGACCTGAAGCTGGCCGATGCCGACGCCGTGGCCGCGGAGATCACCGCCAACGGTGGCCGGGCGCTGGCGCTGGAATGCAACGTACTCAAGGACGAGCACCTGGTGCGCACCGTGGAGCGCACCGCCGCCGAGCTGGGCGGCATCCACATCCTGGTCAACAACGCCGGCGGCGGTGGTGCCGGGCGCGAGAGCCCGTTCGAGATCACCGTGCAGCAGTTCGAGCGGCCGTTCCAGATCAATGTGTTCAGTGCGTGGCGGCTGGCCCAGCTGTGCGCCCCGCACATGAAGAAGGGCGGCTACGGCTCGATCATCAACATGTCCTCGATGAGTTCGATCAACAAGAGCCCGGCCATCAGCGCGTATGCGGCGTCCAAGGCCGCGATCAACCACATGACCGCCAACCTGGCCCATGACTACGGCCCGGACAACATCCGCATCAACGCCGTGGGCCCCGGTGCGGTGCGCACCGCCGCGCTGGCCACGGTGCTGACCCCGGAGATCGAGCAGCGGATGCTCTCGCACACGCCGATCAGGCGCCTGGGCGAGCCGGACGACATCGCCGGGGCGGTGCTGTACTTCGCCGCGCCGATCTCCAGCTGGGTCAGCGGGCAGATCCTGTTCGTCAACGGCGGCGGCGTGCAGACCCTGGATTGAAGCCGCGCGGCTGCCGGCGCGAAGCGCCCCCGGCAGCGGTCACGGGGAGTGGATCGCGCCCCTGCCGCCGCGCGCCGCCGGGCGTTGGCCATCCGGGGGGGCGTCCGCTGCCTGGCGGAAGGGATTGCGGCAAGGCATCCACAGCGCGCATCGCCTCACGGGGAGGCGCGGCCCGGGCCGATGCTGGCCCGGCAGGGGGCACCGCGTGCGCGAACCCGGCGGAGTCCTGCATGCCGCCGGAATCATTCCTTGACAGCGCGATGGCGCGAACTGACGCTAACGCCATGCTTATCGACCTGACCCCGCTGAGCGTCCGCGAGCTGGACGCGCTGATCCGTGCTGCCCGCGCGCGGCACACTACCCTCACCGAGCGCCCGCCCGCGGCCCAGGTCAGGCGCCTGCTGGCGGCCCAGGCACGCACTGCCGGTTATACGATCGAGGAAATCTTCGGGACCGACGCCGCCATGGTGCCGCCGGAACCCAAGGCACGCGCCAGGCGCAAGCGCGGCAAGGTCGAGCCGAAGTACCGCGACCCGGAGAACCGCCGCAACACCTGGACCGGTCGTGGCCGCATGCCGCGCTGGCTTGCGGCGAAGACGAAGCATGGCCGCAGCGTGGCCGACTTCCTGATCCCGGGCGTGGCCCGGCTGACCCCCAAGGCGCAGGCGGCCACCGGCCGGCGCCGGCTGGTCAAGCACAGCTGAGTCCCACGGCGCGGCGCGCGCCGGCCCGCGGCCGGCATCCGCTGCCCACGCCCCCGGCGCTGCTGGCCGTGGTCGGAGTGGCCGGCTTCACGCCCGCGCCTACGCCGGTTCACCGGCGCATGACGAACGCGATGGGACGGTGGCCGCTCCGCATCGGGAGCGCCCATGTCGCCGTGTCGTCATCGCTGTCAGTTGCTGTCCCACCGTCGCGGGTGCTTCGCGTCCGCGCCCGGCGCCGCGGCCGGCGCACGCGCTGGGTGCCATGCCTGAGGGGCCGTCGATCGTGCTGCTGCGCGAGGCGGCCGGGCGCTTCGCCGGCCGCACCGTGCGCGAAGTCGGCGGCAACTCCCGCCAGCCGCTGGCGCGCATGCACGGTCGCCAGGTGCGGGCGGTGCGCAGCTGGGGCAAGCACTTCCTGCTGGAATTCGACGACTTCAGCCTGCGCATCCACCTGATGATGTTCGGCAGCTGGCTGATCGACCAGCGCAAGCCGGCCACCCCGCGGGTGGCGTTGCGCTTCGACAACGGCGAGCTCAACTTCTACGCCTGCTCGGTGATGTTCATCGAGCAGGCGCTGGACCAGGTGTACGACTGGCGCGCGGACGTGATGAGTGATTGCTGGGATCCGGCCCTGGCGCGCCGCAAGCTCAAGGCCTCGCCCGGCATGCTGGCCTGTGATGCGTTGCTGGACCAGCAGATCTTCGCGGGCGTGGGCAACATCATCAAGAACGAGGTGCTGTTCCGCATCCGCGTGAATCCGGCCACCCGCGTCGGCGACCTGCCACCCCGCAAGCTGGGCCAGCTGATCGCGCAGGCACGCGGGTACAGCTTCGAGTTCCTGGCCTGGAAGCGTGCGTTCGTGCTCAAGAAGCACTGGCAGGTACATACGCGCCGCACCTGCCCGGCCTGTGGTGGACCGGTCAGCAAGCTCTACCTGGGCAGGACGCGGCGCCGCACGTTCTTCTGCGCCCGTTGCCAGGCCACCTACGGCACCGGCGACATGCCGCCGCCCTGAGCGGCGGCATGCCCTTCCCGGGAACCGGTCGATACCCTACGCTGCGCGCACTACGTGGCTTCTGGAGTGTTGTCATGGGAAGGGGATGGCGCGGGCTCGTGTTGCTGTTGGCAGGGACGTTGGCAGGCATGGCGGGGGTGCCGTCGACACAGGCCCAGGCATTGCCGGTGGAGGCGTTCGCCAAGGCCAGCCCGTTCTCGATGCCGCGGCTGTCGCCGGGCGGCGACTACCTGGCGCTTTCCACCGACTTCGGCCAGGGCAACCACGCCGTGCAGGTGCTGCGCCTGTCGGACATGAAGCGGATGGCGGTACTGCGCCTGCCGCGTTACGAGAGCCCGTTCCAGATCGTGTGGGTGGGCGACGGGCGCCTGGTCGTGGCCAAGGGCCGCAAGTACGGCTCGCTGGAGAAGCCGCTGCCCACTGGCGAGATCATCGCCAGCGATTTCGATGGCCAGAACCAGCGCTACATCTACGGCTACGAGCAGCAGAACGCCGCGGCCGGCCTGGATCGTGGCTTCGGCTACATCGAAGGCGTGGCCGAGAGCAACGATGGCCGCTTCTACATGCGCCAGCTCAAGCGCGATCCGACTTCGTCCATGCTCTACGTGGTCGACACGCAGCGACCGACGTTCAAGCTCATCGCCGACATCAACGTGCCGCAGCTGGAGTTCGTGATCGACCGCAACGGTGTCGCGCGCTACGCATGGGGGCGCGACGAGGCCGACGCCCATCTGCTGTACCGGTCCGATGATGGCAGGCGCTGGCAGCCGTTGCCGCCGCCGCAGGCCGGGAACGTGTGGACGCCGCTGTCGTTCTCGGCCGACAACACCCACGTATACGGCGCGCTCAGCCGGGCCGAAGGCCCATCGCAGCTGGTGTTGAGCGACCTGGATGGCGGCAATGCCGAAGTGCTGGTCGGCGACGGCTTTTCGAGCGTCGGCCTGACGCAGTGGACCGGCTACCCCTCGGTGCCGTTCGCGGCGGCACCGCAGGGCGGCCGCCCGCAGCTGGTCTACTTCGACCCGGGCCGCCCGGAGGCCGAGCTGCACCGGACGCTGGCGGGCCTGCTGCCGCAGCAGCACGTCAGCTTCGTCGATGTCAGCCGCAACGGCCAGGTGGTGCTGGTGCACATCGCCAGCGATCGCGACCCCGGCAGCTGGTATGTGTTGAAGCGCTCGACCAACAAGCTGGAGAAAGTACTCGTCGCGCGCGAGGGGATCGACCCGGCGCTGATGGCCGAGCGGCGCCCGCTGCGCTTCAAGGCCAGCGACGGGGTCGAACTGGAAGCGGTGCTCACGATCCCGCGCGACGGCGACGGGCGCCGTCATCCGGTCGTGGTGCTGCCGCATGGCGGCCCGCACGGGGTCAGCGACGACTGGTTCTACGACACCGACGCGCAGTTCCTGGCCAACCGTGGCTACCTGGTGGTCCAGGTCAACTACCGCGGCAGCGGTGGGCGCGGGCGCGCGTTCGAGCGCCTGGGTTACCTGCAGTGGGGCACGCGCATCCAGCAGGACCTGCTGGACGGGCTGGACCACGCGGTGGCCGCCGGGCTGGCCGATCCGCAGCGGGTCTGCGCGTACGGCGCGAGCTTCGGCGCCTACTCGGCGATGATGCTGGCCGCGCGCGCGCCGGAGCGGATCCGTTGCGCGGTGGGCCTGGCCGGCGTCTACGACCTGAAGATGATGTACAGGAAGGGCGACATCAAGGACAGCGCCTATGGGCGCAACTACCTGGAGCGGGTGATCGGCCGCAGCGACGACGAGCTGCTGGCGAACTCGCCGGCGAACCTGGCGGGCCGCATCAAGGCGCCGGTGCTGCTGGTGCATGGCGAACGCGATGAGCGCACGCCGATCGCGCAGGCCAACGCCATGCGTGCCGCGCTGGTCGCGGCGGGCAACGCGCCACGCTGGATGGCAGTCGCGGGCGAGGGCCACGGCTTCTACAACGACGACAACAGCATCGCGTTCTACCGCGCGCTGGAAGCGTTCCTGCGCGAGCACATCGGGAGCTGAGCGCGGTCGCGACCGCGGCCGTCCGCCTCCGGCGTGGCCGCGCCGGCCCGGCTAGCGCGGGGGTGCCGACAGGTACTCGATCACCGCCCTGCGGCGCTGCGGGTCGGACGTCGCGTTGGGCATGCGGGTGCCGGGCACCTGCTTCTGCGGCCAGGCCAGGAACGCGTCCAGGGTCCGCGCGTCCCAGACGATGCCGCTGTCGCGCATCGCCTCGGAATAGGCATAGCCCGGCGCGGTGCCGGCCCGGCGGCCGATCACGCCGTGCAGGTTGGGGCCGACGCGGTGGCCCAGGTCGGCGCGGGTGTCGTGGCAGCCGGCGCAGATGGCGAACGCCCGCTCCAGCTCGCGCTGGTGCGGGGTGGCGTCGCTGGCATGGTTGAACACGTCGCGCTGGCCGCAGGCGCATAGTGCTGCCGCCACCCCGAGCAGCAACAGGCAGCGCCGCACGGCGTTCCCCCGGCACTGCTCCCGCAGCGGCCGGGCCTGCCCGGCAGAAAGCGGCGCCGTTTCCATTCCCTTGCCGGCAAACACGCGCGGTCGCGCCATCACATCGCCGGGTAGTTGGGCCCGCCGCCGCCCTGCGGGGTCACCCACACGATGTTCTGGGTCGGGTCCTTGATGTCGCAGGTCTTGCAGTGCACGCAGTTCTGCGCGTTGATCTGCAGGCGCGTGTCCGCGCCTTCGCCGACGAACTCGTACACGCCCGCCGGGCAGTAGCGCGCTTCCGGCCCGGCGTACTCGGCCAGGTTGATGCGCACCGGCACCGTCGGGTCCTTCAGGGTCAGGTGGCTGGGCTGGTCTTCCTCGTGGTTGGTCGAGGACAGGAACACCGAGCTCAGGCGGTCGAAGGTCAGCACGTTGTCCGGCTTCGGGTACTCGATCTTCGTGTGCCTGGCCGCCGGCTCCAGGCATTCGTGGTCGGCCTTGGTGCGGTGGATCGTCCACGGCGCGTTGCGCACGCCCAGTTTGGGCAGCAGCCACTGCTCGATGCCGGTCATCAGCGTGGCCAGGGTGCGGCCCTTCTTGAACCACTGCTTGAAGTTCTTGGACTGCAGCAGCTCGGTCTTGAGCCAGCTGTTCTCGAACGCCTCCGGGTAGGCGGCCAGCTCGTCACGCGAACGCCCGGCCGCCAGCGCCTCGAACGCCGCCTCGGCGGCCAGCATGCCGGTCTTGATCGCGGCGTGGCTGCCCTTGATGCGGCTGACGTTGAGGTAGCCGGCCTCGCAGCCGACCAGCGCACCGCCCGGGAACACCGTCTTCGGCAGCGACAGGATGCCGCCGGCGGTGATCGCGCGCGCGCCGTAGGCGATGCGCTTGCCGCCTTCCAGGTGTTTGCGGATCGCCGGGTGGGTCTTGAAGCGCTGGAATTCCTCGAACGGGCTCAGCCACGGGTTGCGGTAGTCCAGCCCGACCACGTAGCCGATCGAGACCTTGCCGCCGTCGGCGTGGTACAGGAACGCGCCGCCGTAGGTGTCGTCGTCCAGCGGCCAGCCGGCCGCATGCACCACCAGGCCCGGCTCGTGCCTGGCCGGGTCGATCTGCCACAGTTCCTTGATGCCGATGCCATAGCTCTGCGGGTCCTTGCCCGCATCGAGCTTGAAGCGGCTGATCAGCTGGCGGCCGAGGTGGCCGCGCGCGCCTTCGGCGAAGATCGTGTAGCGCGCATGCAGCTCCATGCCGCGCTCGAAGTTGGGGCCCGGGGTGCCGTCCTTGTGGATGCCCATGTCGCCGGTGGCCACGCCCATCACCGCGCCGTTGTCGTCGTACAGCACCTCGGCGGCGGCGAAGCCCGGGAAGATCGCCACTTCCAGCGCCTCGGCCTGCTGCGCCAGCCAGCGGGTCACCTCGCCCAAGCTGACGATGTAGTTGCCGTGGTTCTGGAAGCACCCCGGCAGCAGCCAGTTGGGCGTGGCCTTGGCGCCGGTGGCATCCAGGAACAGGAACTCGTCGCGGGTCACCGCCTGCTTCAGCGGCGCGCCCATGTCCTTCCAGTCCGGGAACAGCTCGCTCAGCGCACGCGGGTCCATCACCGCGCCGGACAGGATGTGCGCGCCCGGCTCGGAGCCCTTCTCCAGCACGCACACCGACAGCTCCTGGCCCTTTTCCACCGCCAGCTGGCGCAGGCGGATGGCCGTGGCCAGCCCGGCGGGGCCGGCGCCGACGATCACCACGTCGAATTCCATCGCTTCGCGCGGCGGGAGGGCGGAGGAGGCTTCAATATTCATGCGGGGACTCTTGGCTGGGGCCGGCGACGGCGTGGCGACGGGCTGAAGGCCCATTTTCACCGACCCGGCGGCGATGTTCCAATCCACGGGCACCCGCGCCGGCGGCCGCCGCCGCTGCCACAGGGCCGGGGTGGTGGGTCAGGCGCTGTCGCGTGGCCCGTGCTGCTTCAGCAACTCGACGATTGCCGGTGGCATCGGGCGGCAGCCGCAGGCCGCGGCGTGCGCCACGTGCCAGGCCACGCGTTGCTGGAACGTGGGATTGCGCGGCATGCGGTTGTGCTCATGCCAGGCTTTGTTGGTCGTTCCCATCGTATGCCTCCAGGGCGGCCGGAAGCGCGCCGATCACGACCGCGCCGGCGGCGGGCAGGCCGACAAGCACGGCGCCGAGCACTTCCTCGCGCGACGCACCGCGCGCCTTTGCCGACAGCACGTGGAACGGGATGCCGGCATTGTTTCCGGTGGCGGCCAGCACCGCGATATAGGCCAGCTCGGCGGTCTTCCCGTCCAGCGCGCCACGCCCCAGTGCATCCGCCACCTGGCCCCAGGCGCCGGCGACGGCGGGCGCCTCGCGCATGAACAGGGCAAACGCTTTCGATACGCTCATGCGTGTCTCCTGTGGGGGTCGTGGTGGCCGGGTGCACCTGCATGATATCGGCATCGCACGGCGGCGTGACGCCGTTCCGGCACGGGGGGCGCCGTGGAGCCAGTGGATGCCGTTGCCGGTGCGCCGCGCCGCGCCGCCGGTCCGGTGGCCCGCAGGTGAGCCGTGCGTGCGGACGATCTGCGGCCCTCGCGCACTGCCGTGCCGCCGGCATCCTGCCCGCGCAGGATGGCGTTGGTTGCCGGTTGATCGAGTGCGGGCCGTGCGCATCGACATTGCCGGTGGGTGCAACGAAGGCCGCCGTGGCGTGGCCGGCGGAGCGTCAGCCCGCGTTGTCCCGCGCCGGCAGGCGCTTGGTCATGAAGACATTGAACGCCGTGGCCGTGTAGCCGCCGAACGGCCCACACCAGGCAAAGCCATTGCGCAGGTACAGCGCGTGCGCGGCGGCGAACGGCGCCCCGGTTCCGGTCTCCAGATACAGCCGGGTGTAGCCGCTGTCGCGCGCTGCGCGCACGATCTCGTCCAGCACCGCCTGGCCGACGCCGCGGCGCAGGAACGGCGGCCGCGTGCGCATGGATTTGATCTCGCCGGCACCGTCGCCCAGCGCCTTCAGCGCACCGCAGCCACACAGCTGGCCGTCCAGCCACGCCGACCAGAAGCTGACCCCCGGTGCGCGCAGGCCATCAAGCGCCAGCGCATGGACATGGCCTGCGGGGGTATTGCCGTGCATGCCGGCAAGGTGCTCGCCGACCAGCGCCTGGACCTGCGGCGAGGACAGGTCATCGGGGCGGACGAGGATCGACATGGCGGGCAGTCCGTAGGGTCGGATGGCGGCGCCGGTGGCGTGGACAACGGCACCGGCCAGCATGGCGCATCAGCGCTGTCAGGCCAGGAGCACGGCCTCGGCGATCAGCCGGTCGAGCCGGCGCACGTCGATGCCCTTGTTGAGGTTGACCTTGATGTGGCCGGCCTTGGTCCACAGCTCGATCTCCGAGTTGAAGTTGAAGATGCCGTGCCCGTTCTCGGACGACCACATGTAGATGGACGAGTACGGCAGCGAATAGATCTCCACCTTCTTGCCGGTGAAGCCCTGGGCATCCCTGACGATCAGGCGCTTGTTGGTGAAGATGGCCGCGTCGCGGAAGGTCTTGTATGCGGCGATTGCGGTTTCGCCGGCGACCAACAGCTCATGCACGTCATTCGGGACCGGGCATTCGGACACCAGGGTCCATGCCAGGATTGCGGCGGTTTCTGCCATTGCGTGTTTCTCCTTGGGTAGCAGGCGCGGAAAGGCGCGCCGCATGCAGGCGTGCTGTGCGCTAGCGGATTTCGACCCGCTTGAGCGGGGTGCCGACGATGCTTCCGTCCGCACGCCGGTCCAGCTTGAGCAGCAGCACGAACGAGGTCAGCGTGCTGCCGATCTCACGCGGATGCGCCGTGCGGTCCTTGGCCTCGATGAAGTAGCACCACGGCTCGTAGCCCTGCTCGAACACCAGCGCCAGCTTCGCATCCTGGTCGTTCCTGGCCGGCGACTTGCTGCCGTTCTCGTTGATGCCCCACTCCGGCCCCTGCACGATGTACGCTTTCGCGCCATCGTGCGTGCAGCTGTTGTCGGTCCAGATGCTGAAATACACCCTGCGCTCGGAATCGTTGACCGCGCACCAGCTCCACACGGTGTTCAACTGCACGGCACCCAGCCGGTCCATCAGCTGCGAGCGGTTCTCGGGTCTGGCCATGTCGATCCTCGGGTGTGCAACGGGTGTCGCGCCGCGGGCCCGCGGCAATCGGGCGAGTATGGCCGCTGGCAAACGCCTTGTGAATCGGGAAAACCCAGCGCCCGCGGCTGTGCTGCATGGCGTTGCCGCACCCGCTCATCCACCGGGTGGTGCGCCACCCCGGACATCGAGCCAGGCTGCCCGGACCCCGGACCCCGGACCCCGGGGGGGGCGCCCGGATCACCCTGCACCGGGGTGCGGCGGATGCGCAGCCCGCGGCACGTTCGCAGTCGTCCGGTTACCCGGGCCTCAACCAACCCGCACCGGCCTGGAATTCAGACGGCACGCCCGCGCCAGTACGCGTGCAGGCCGGCAATGTCGGACGTGCACAACAGCGGCATGGCGGCCTCGATCCAGTCGATCGGCCAATCCCACCACGCCATCTCCAGCAGCAACGCGATCTGCGCATCGGAGAAGCGCTTCCTGATTGGTCTGCCGGGGTTGCCGCCCACGATCGCATACGGCTCCACATCCCGCGTGACCAGGGCGCGGCTGCCGATCACCGCGCCATGCCCGATCCGCACGCCAGGCATGATCATCGCCTCGGACCCGACCCATACGTCGCTGCCCAGCACCGTGTCGCCGGCGCGCTGGAACGCATCCTGCGCGCTGGCGAAAGCGGGCTCTTCCTGCATGTAGAAAAACGGAAAGGAAGACACCCAGTCGTGCCGGTGGCCCTGGTTGCCGGCCATGATGAAGCTGGCCCCCGAGCCAATGGAGCAGAAGCTGCCGATGACCAGCTGGTCGACATCCTCCCGGTCCGGCAGGAGATAGCGCGCGCAATCGTCGAACGAATGGCCGTGGTAGTAGCCGGAGTAGTAGCTGTATCGCCCGACCTTGATGTTCGGGTTCGTCACCTGCTCGGAGAGCAGCTTGCCCTTGAACGGGCTGTCGAAGTAATTGGTCATGAAGGACTGCCTGTAATGCACGTCTTGCCCGGCCTGCGGGCGCCTGTGCCGGTCGCCGTCCGGAAACCGGCCTGGATGGAACGCGGGCGACGGCCGGCGTGAGGCCGCGTCATGGATGCTGGGCAACCCAGGTGCGCATGCCATGCCACGGCCGCGCATGGTAACCCCACCACGGTGGCGGCCACGCGCAGCGGCGGAGGAAGGACAGCCTGGCCTGGCAACGCGATGCAGGCCGACGAGCAGCAGCGCTGCGCTGATACCGGGCACCGCGCACGGCCGCTCACGGGCACGGACCGCGTATGCGATCGGGCTGCCGGGCACAGACAGCACGAGAAACGCCTGCCCGGGCGATGGCCGGCACCCCGCATGGCTTTCCTGCACCGCGTAGTGCCCGCGGCGGCCCATGGCACGCGGCGCGCGCGTGGGCCGACCTGCCGGCCTCGGCGCGGCCGCCTACCGCTTCTCTTCCGCAGGGCAGGCCAGCGCCTTGCTGTAGAAGCCCGATGGATCAAAGCAGCACACGCGCTTCTTCCCCTTCTCCAGCATGTCGATCGCATTGGCGGCCCGCTCGCACCGGGTCGCTTCCTGCTTGGCGGACTCCATCCAATGAACCCAGTCGATCCTGGCCAGCGTGGTCGTATCCGCCCAGGTCGCCCGTGCCGATGGACTTCCGGCCAGGAGCGTCTGGAAGTAATCGGGAAGCGCCGGATCGGGCTGCTCATCCAGGCTGGCCAGGGTGAACAGCACATTCCCCTCGGCCGCCAGCGCTTCCGTGCCGATGACGCCGGGCGGAACAACGAACCAATGCCCGAGCTTGCCATCGGGCTCCATCAGCGCATCGAAATGACGTTCACCGATGGACACGCGGGCCGTCATCCTGCCGCGCCGGAGATGGGACCTGCTCACTTCGGGCGGAACCCGGGCGAACGAGAACGCCCGGCCCGCGGCAACGAAAACCGGGCTGGAAAACATGGTCGGCGGGGTTCTGGTGGGCATGCGGCACGCTCCTGTCGATATCCCTGGCACCTGGGCTGCGCTGCGGTTGGCCTACGAGGAGTTACATGCTGTCGCCTGCTGCCTGAACTAAGCCGCGCCGCGCAGTAGCGTCGACTTGAGTGAATTATCAGGCCCCAAAGCGATCCACTATGGACTTACATGCCGGCAATGCCACGGGGCGAGCCCAGTCTGTGGCAGAGCGCAGTTCCTGCTCAAGTGCTGCAAGGGCGTTTGGTGCCCAATGTTCACGAACACGACCGATCGGCAGACCTTCCGTTTCAGACCCGGATCACATTGAAGGCCAGGAAATCTGGATCGTTGTCTGGAATGTCAACTGCTGCGCTTAAGCCATCGAGGAGATGGCAGCCTTCAAGCACTGGCATAGAGCCTGCAATCACGCGCCTGGCGATCTCCGCTGCTCTCGCGCGGCAAGAGAGCACGTAATCCTGATGGCTCATGCGATCTGTCATATGGAAGCTAGCACCTCAATCAATTCGAGCAACGAAGCGCCTTCGGTTTGAATGAACCGTCAGGTCCCATGCGCGATTCGCGAGAGAGACCTTTTGAAGCCAGATGCCCACGGCTCGGGCGACATCTTGCACGAAGCAAGGTAGGGCTCGATATCGGTAGGGCCGCGAAGGGCGAAGATCTCAATAGGGAAGTGACACTTTCCCATGAGGCCTAATACCTGAGTCAAGCGTACCCGCGAAGCAGATTCGGCTTGAATGATTTGCTGGCCCGCAACAATGCATGCGGGCCGATAACCGATAGGGACGGGCTCGCCGCCAGCGGATGTGCATGACGATGCCGCCAGGAGCAATATGGATAGAGGATAAGTGGTGGCGACCAGATGGAAAATGGCCATGCCGCCTTCCCATTGCTTATCACCGGATGGGCCGAACATCATCATGTGCCAGCAGATCCTGCTGCGGCAGCGCGGGTGGGTGCTGGCGTTGCATGGTTAGGATCTGGCTGGCGGCAATGGACACGCAAGTATCCCGGTGCCGATGACGAGCCGGGTCGGCCGCACCTGTTTCCCTTCAGGCGCGTGTCCGTCGATCCGCACACTGGCCGGGCCGGGCGCCATCATGTCGGTGATCAAGTGCGGGCGGGCCCGGCACCTGCAGGAAGTGTGCGGGCCGCGGAGGGGCGGCCCCGGGGCGTGTTCAGCCGTCCAGCAATGCCTTGTCGCGCACGGCGCCCTTGTCCGCGCTGGTCGCCAGCAGCGCGTACGCCTTCAACGCGGTGCTGACCTTGCGCGGGCGTGGCTGTGCCGGCTTCCAGCCGCGCGCGGCCTGCTCGTCGCGGCGGCGGGCGAGTTCGGCGTCGTCCACCCGCAGGTGGATGCCACGCTGCGGAATGTCGATACGGATGCGGTCACCGTTGCGGACCAGGCCGATGGTGCCGCCGGCGGCGGCTTCCGGCGAGCAGTGGCCGATGCTCAGGCCCGAGGTGCCGCCGGAGAAACGGCCGTCGGTGAGCAGTGCGCAGGCCTTGCCCAGGCCCTTGGACTTCAGGTAGCTGGTGGGGTAGAGCATTTCCTGCATGCCGGGGCCGCCCTTGGGGCCTTCGTAACGGATCACCACCACGTCGCCGGCCTGCACCTCGTTGCCGAGGATGCCCTTCACCGCGGCGTCCTGGCTTTCATAGACGCGGGCGCTGCCCTCGAACACGTGGATGGATTCGTCCACGCCGGCGGTCTTGACCACGCAGCCGTCGGCGGCAAGGTTGCCGTACAGCACCGCCAGCCCGCCTTCGCTGGAAAACGCATGGGCGACGTCGCGGATGCAGCCGTCGGCACGGTCGGTGTCCAGCGACGGCCAGCGCGTGCTCTGGCTGAAGGCCACCTGGGTGGGAATGCCCGCCGGGCCCGCCTTGTAGAACTCATGGACCGCCGCGTCCTGCACCTGGGTCACGTCCCAGCGCGCGATGGCGTCGCCCAGGGTGCGGCTGTGCACGGTCGGCACGCCGGTGTGCAGCAGGCCGCCGCGCGCGAGCTCGCCGAGGATGGCCATGATGCCGCCGGCGCGGTGCACGTCCTCGATGTGGTACTTCTGCGTGTTCGGCGCCACCTTGCACAGCTGCGGCACGCGCCGCGACAGGCGGTCGATGTCGCGCAGGTCGAATGCCACCTCCGCTTCCTGCGCGGCGGCGAGCAGGTGCAGGATGGTGTTGGTCGAGCCGCCCATGGCGATGTCCAGGGTCATCGCGTTCTCGAACGCCTCGAACGTGGCGATGCCGCGCGGCAGCGCGCTGGCGTCCTCGCCGCCGTACCAGCGGTGGCACAGCTCCACCACCAGCCGCCCGGCGCGCTTGAACAGCGCTTCGCGGTCGCTGTGGGTGGCCACCACGGTGCCGTTGCCCGGCAGCGACAGGCCCAGCGCTTCGGTCAGGCAGTTCATCGAGTTGGCGGTGAACATGCCGCTGCACGAGCCGCAGGTCGGGCAGGCGCTGCGCTCGATGGCAGCCACCTGTTCATCGCTCACCGCCTCGTTGCCGGCGGCGACCATCGCGTCGATCAGGTCCAGCTTGTGCTCGGCCAGCCGGGTCTTGCCGGCTTCCATCGGCCCGCCGGAGACGAACACCACCGGGATGTTCAGCCGCAGCGCGGCCATCAGCATGCCGGGGGTGATCTTGTCGCAGTTGGAGATGCACACCAGCGCGTCGGCGCAGTGCGCGTTGACCATGTACTCGACCGAGTCGGCGATGATCTCGCGGCTGGGCAGCGAGTACAGCATGCCGTCGTGGCCCATCGCGATGCCGTCGTCCACGGCGATGGTGTCGAATTCTTTGGCCACGCCGCCGGCCGCCTCGATCTCGCGCGCCACCAGCTGGCCAAGGTCCTTCAGGTGCACGTGCCCGGGCACGAACTGGGTGAAGGAGTTGGCCACGGCGATGATCGGCTTGTGGAAGTCGCCATCGGTCATGCCGGTGGCGCGCCACAGGGCGCGGGCGCCGGCCATGTTGCGGCCGGCGGTGGAGGTTTTCGAGCGGTAGTCGGGCATGGGGAAGGCAACGGAACGCAGTGCCATCGATTCTGCATGAAGAACCCGGTTGCTGTTGCAACCATCGCGCTCGCCACGCCGCGGCGAAAAAGCCGTCCACCGGGCCCGTGGCTGCCTGGCCAATGCCCGGCGCAGGGGCCGCGGGACCGGGGGGTTACCTGAAACGACGTTCAGGTTGGTGGCGCGGCCGATTTCCGCCCGCGCGCGCGGATCGGGCATCATTCGGGGACGACTTTCATGGGGCTACGACGATGAAGCGATCCAGGACCACCGCGCTGCTGCTGATGAGCACCGCGCCGCTGCTGTTCACCGCCTGCCAGAAGGAGCAATCCGTGCAGGTGCAGGAAGGGCTGTACACCTCGGTGGAAGCCTGCAGCGAAGCCACCGGTGATCCGTCCGCCTGCCGCACCGCGTTCGCCGCCGCGCAGCAGCAGGCCGCCGACGCCGCGCCCAAGTACGCCAGCAAGGAAGAGTGCGCCAAGGAGTACCCGGCCGAGCAGTGCGTGCAGCAGCACACCAGCGCCGGCACCTCGTTCATCGGGCCGATGATGATGGGCTTCTTCATGTCGCAGATGCTCAACGGCGGCCGCGCCGGGGCGGTGGCCGCACCGCCGGCCGCGCAGCCGGCGTTCAAGGACAACGCCAATGGCTGGGCCAAGCCGGCCGGCACCGGCGGCATGAACACCGCCAGCGGCATCGGCGCCGGCAAGGCCGGGCTGGCGCCGGTCAGCAGCGAGCCCAACCGTGCCGTCACCGCCAGCCGCGGTGGCTTCGGCGCGCGCAGCGGCAGCCGCACCACCGTCGGCGGTTGATGCAGTGAAGCGGGTCGCCATTGCCGAACGCTCCAACTGGCGCGCGCGCGCGGCCGAGGCGGGGTTCCGTTTCCACACCATCGACGGCGCGCCGTACTGGGACGAAACCGCGTACTACGCCTTCACCCTGCGCCAGATCGAGAACGACCTGGAAGACCCCAGCGCCGAGCTGCACGCGATGGCGCTGGACCTGGTCGGCGACGTGGTCGCCAGCGAAGAACTGATGGAGCGGCTGGCGATCCCGGCGCCGTTCCGCGACTGGATCGCCGAGAGCTGGCGGCGCCGCGACCCGCACCTGTACGGCCGCCTGGACTTCGCCTACGACGGCAATGGCCCGGCCAGGCTGTACGAGCTGAACTACGACACCCCGACCTCGCTGTACGAGGCGTCGTTCTTCCAGTGGCAATGGCTGGAAGACCAGCGCAACCGCGGCGCGCTGCCGCAGCAGGCCGACCAGTTCAACTCGCTGCACGAGGCCCTGGTCGAGCGCTTCGCCGAGCTGTCGGCGCAGCTGCCGCCGCCGCTGTATTTCAGCGCGGTGGGCGCCTCCGAGGAGGACCAGGGCACGGTGGCCTACCTGCGCGACTGCGCGGCGCAGGCCGGCCTGCACGGCGCGGCCATCGCCATCGAGGACATCGGCCTGTCGGCCGACGGCCGCTTCACCGACCTGGACGACGTGGTGATCGGCAGCCTGTTCAAGCTGTATCCACTGGAAGACCTGATGCGCGAGCAATTCGGCGCGGCGCTGCCCGGTTCCGGCGTGCGCCTGCTGGAACCGGCGTGGAAGGCGGTGCTGAGCAACAAGGGCATCCTGCCGCTGCTGTGGCAGCGCCACCGCGGCCACCCCAACCTGCTGGAAGCGCACTTCGACGACGGCAGCGCGCTGCCGGCGGGCTGGGTGCGCAAGCCGCTGCACTCGCGCGAAGGCGCCAACATCGCCATGCACATGAGCGATGGCCGCTGGCAGGAGAGCGAAGGCCCGTATACGGGGCCGTGCATCGTGCAGGCGTTCCATCCGCTGCCGGTATTCGACGGCAACTACCCGCTGGTCGGCAGCTGGGTGGTGGGCGACCGTGCCTGCGGCATCGGCGTGCGCGAGGACGACAGCCGCATCACCCGCGACAGCGCGCGTTTCCTGCCGCACGCCATCATCGACGACGCCCCGGCCGGCAGCACCCGCATCTACGTCTGAGCCCAAAGCCAGTGCTTGGCCCGGTCCCGCCCGCGCGGTGCCGGGTGTCGCGCGTACGCGCCGCGGTGCCCTGCCCGGTGCCGCGGGCAGAGCGGCGTACAACCGTATTCCAGCTGCGGAAAACCTCATGAAAAACGCGGATCCGCGAAAAATATATTGATTGACTTCGCGCCCCCGCGAAGCTCAAATCCCGCTGCCAATTCATGAATACACCGGCGCCGTTGGGGAGAACGGCGCCGCGTGCCAGGGCACCCATCCCCACTGTGCATGAAGGAACCCTGATGTTCGACAAGAAGCTTTTCGCCGGCGCGCTGCTGGCGGCCCTCGCGTTTGCGCCGGCGGCCCACGCCCAGGACCTGGTCTTCACCCTGAAGAACGGCACCTCGGCGGTGATGACCTACTTCCATACCTCGCCGGCCGGGGTGGACGACTGGGAGGAAGACGTGCTGGGCTCCGATGTGCTGGGACCGGGCGAGTCCGTGCAGATCACCATCGCCGACGGCCGCAGCCAGTGCGTGTACGACATGCGCTTCGAGTTCGACGAGGATTCGGGGCTAGACATCACCGAAGACACCCAGGACCTGTGCAAGCTCGGTTCCTACACGATCCACGAGTGATTGCCGCGGCTGGCGGGTCCACCAGGGCCTGCCAGCGCTGCCCGCGGGCGCTTACAGCAGGCCGTCGCGCTTGACCGCCAGGTAGCGTTCCACCAGCGCGCCGGGCAGCTCCTCGGCGGTGACGTCCAGCACCATCACCCGGTGGCTGCGCAGCGCCTCGTGCGCGGCGGCGCGCTGCTGCAGGTAGCGGGCGATGGCGCCGGCCTGCACCGCGTCGGGCAGGGTATCGGCGCCGCGCGCCAGGGCATCGTCCAGCTCGCGCTCGCGCAGGCTGGCCACGCACACCAGGTGGCGCTTCTGCAGCAGGCGCACGGCGGCCAGCAGGTCCTCGATGTCCTCGTCGCGCACGTTGGTCACCAGCATCACCAGGCAGCGGCGCGACTGCCGCAGCGACAGCCCGGTGGCGGCGGCCAGGTAGTCGGTGGCCACCGGCTGCGGCTGCAGGTCGAAACTGGCGCGCAGCAGCGTGTCGATCGCGCCCAGCCCGCGCTGCGGCGCCACCCAGCGGCTTTCGCCGCCGCTGGCGAACAGGCCCACGCCGTCGCCCTGGCGCAGGGCCAGGTAGGACACCACCAGCGACGCATTGAGCACGTGGTCGAAATGCGACAGCCCGCCCTCGTCGGCCAGCATCCGCCGGCCGGTATCGATCATCATCACCAGCTGCTGGTTCTTCTCGTCCTGGTACTCGCGCGAGATCAGCTTGCGCGCGCGCGACGTGGCCTTCCAGTCGATCTGGCGCAGGCTGTCGCCGACCCGGTACTCGCGCATCTGGTGGAAATCCGTGCCTTCGCCACGGCGCCGCTTCAGGTGCGCGCCGACCAGGCGCGAGGCCATCTCCGCGCTGAGCAGCGCCAGCCGCGTGAGCGGCACGAAGTTCGGGTAGACCCGCACGTTCTGCACCGGCCCAGCGACGCGCGATTGCCGCCACAGCCGCAGCGGCGAGTGCAGGCGCAGCTGCACGCCGTCAAAGACGAAAGCACCGCGCGCGCCTGGCGTGAAGTGGTAGCTGAAGCGCGACTCGCTGGCGCGCGCCAGGCGCAGCGTGCGTGGCAGGCCACGCAGCGCCCAGCCGCCGGGCACCAGGTCGAACACGTCCACCCGTTGCCGGACGGCAGCGTCCAGCTGCAGCCAGGTCTCGCGCTCCACGCCCAGCGCCAGGGTTTCGGGCAGCTCGCGCCGCACCGTGGGCGTGGGCCGGCGCCACAGCCACAGCGCGTCGACCAGGGCGGGCAGGGCGATGGCGCAGGCGGTTGCCGTCCAGATTTCGACGGGCAGCAGGTGCAGGGCAACAGGAATGCCGAGCAGGCCCCACAGGGCGAGCAGTGCGATCAACAGCGGGGCGGGCCTCATGCGGTGGCCCTCATGCCAAACGCGATGCTTGCGTGCGAGTGCGAAAGCACGAGAGCCTTTGCGGTTGCGGTTGCGGTTGCGGTTGCCTGTGATCTGGCTGTTGCCGCCTGCTTTGGACTTTCGAATTCCCTTCCGTAGCGACGGAGCCGGTGGGGAAAACCCGAAGGGCGACGCACATGGATGTGCGTCGTTTTTCTACGCGACAGGGATGTCGCGTAGAAAAATCCCGCCGGCGGAGTGGACCCGGCGCGCGCAGCGCGTCGGGCGCGCAGGCAGGGCGTGCTTTCTTTGGGCCACGTTTCTTTGCACGAGCAAAGAAAGGTGGCTCGCTCCTGCGAAGCAGGAGCGAAAGCTCTGCTTTCAAGCTGCTGCCTTGGCTGTTGCTTTCTGGAAGGCAGAGGCAACGGCGTAAGCAAGAGCAAAGGCTTTCGCTCCCCTTCGGGGTGCGAGCTACTTTTCTTTGCTCGTGCAAAGAAAAGATAGCCAAAAGAAACACGCGCCGGACGCGAGCCGATGCGATGAAGCCGCATCGGTTCCCTGCGCGCCTCGCCTGCCGAGGGGACGGCGCACAACTCGTTTCGCTCAGACACGTGCGCCTCTTCGCCCCTCGGCCCGCTGCGGTGCTCGGCCCGCTCTACGGCGGTGTGGGTCAAAAGCCGGAAAGCAAAATCACGGGCAACCGCAACCGCAACCGCAATTCCTGCCTGTGCGGTTACCTCAGTGAATGCATACATGGCAATGGCGGCAATAGCAGCCCACCCCGGCCCCACCCCTCGCACCACGTGCGAAGAAGCACGAACCGAAGCCGCCTGGCCGCCACGCGGGCTCATCTGCGCGGTGCCTCCACCTTGGCCAGCAACGCGGTCAGCGCATCGTCCGCCGACTGCCCTTCGATCTGCAGCTCCGGCGCCAGCGCGATACGGTGCCGCAGCGCCGGCCTGGCGATCTCGCGCACGTCGTCGGGGGTGACGAAATCGCGCCCGGCCAGCACCGCCTGCGCACGCGCCGCACGTACCAGCGCCAGGCTGCCACGCGGGCCGGCGCCCAGCGCGATGCCCGGCCATTTGCGGGTGGCGGCGACGATCCGCACCGCGTAGTCGATCACCTGCGGGTCCACGGTGATCGCCGCCACCGCCTGCTGCAGGGCCACCACGTCGGCGCCGTTCATCACCCGCGGCACCTGCGACAGGTCGAAATCGCTGGCGCTGCGGCCGGCGGTGATCGCCGCGACCATGCGCTTCTCGTCTTCCAGCTGCGGGTAGTCGATCAGCACCTTGAGCAGGAACCGGTCCAGCTGCGCTTCCGGCAGCGGGTAGGTGCCTTCCTGCTCCACCGGGTTCTGCGTGGCCAGGGTCAGGAACGGCGGGTTGAGCGGGAACGCGCGGCCCTCGATGGTGACCTGGCCCTCCTGCATCACCTCCAGCAGCGCCGACTGGGTCTTGGCCGGGGCGCGGTTGATCTCGTCGGCCAGCAGCAGGTGGGTGAACACCGGGCCGCGGCGGATCTTGAAGCTCTCGGTCTTGGGGTCGTACACCGCGTGGCCACTGACGTCGCTGGGCATCAGGTCGGGGGTGAACTGCACGCGTGCGTAGTCCAGCTCCAGCGCCTGCGCCAGCGCGCGCACCAGCAGGGTCTTGCCGAGGCCGGGCACCCCTTCGATCAGCACGTGGCCGCCGGCCAGCAGCGCCACCAGAATCTGGTCCAGCACCTCGGCCTGGCCGATGAAAGCCTGGCCGACGGCGTTGCGCAGGCGTTCGACGCGTTCGATCAGTTCGACGTTGCCGGGGGCGGGCGCCGGGGTCGGGGCATCGCCGGGCAGGGCGGGCGGAGCGGGCAGGTCGGTCATAGCTGGTTTCTCATCTGGATGAGCAGGACGATGCGTTCGCACAGCGCGGTGTCGTCGCGTGACGGGGGCAGTTGCAGCGCCAGCCGCACCCGTTCGGTGGGCCAGCGCAGGTGGTCGGCGATGGCCTGCAGCTGGGCGTCGCCGGCAAGCGCGGCGGCCAGCGGCGCGCGCCGCCGCAGGCGCGCCAGGAACGACTGGCGCACCGCGTCGTACAGCAGCGGCGCCTTGCCGTAGCGGTGCAGGTGTTCGCCGCTGGCGCGCACGTGTTCCAGCAGCGAGCGGCGCTCCTGCCGCGGCGATGGCTGCAGCGGGCCGAAGCGCTGGGCGCGCATCCACAGCCACGCCAGCAGCGCCAGCAGCAGCGGCAGCCAGATCGGCCAGCCGCGTTGCAGCACGGTACGCCACAGCGACGGCGCTTCGGCGGCGTAGACCAGGTGCATGCGGCCCTTGCCGTAGTTGGGCGCGAGCACCAGCCGCGCCAGGTCGCGGTGCGGCAGGTCGCGCAGGCCGGTGTCCTGTTCGTCGCGGCCGTTGCGCAGGAAATCCATGTCGGCCAGCACGTCCATCCGGCCGCTGCCGTAGCGCAGCCGCGCGTAGGCCAGGGTGGTGTCGGTGGCATCGCCCCAGCGGCGTTCGACGCGGGCGTGCTCGCCCACGGTGAAGCGCGGGCCGGCGCAGAATTCCTGGTGTTGTTCCTGCCCCGGCACATGCCAGGGCTGGCAGCGCGGCGCCACCTTGCCCGGTGCGATGCCGAAACGGCCCAGCAGCGTCTGCTCGCCATCCAGCGCCTCGTCGGCCGCGGGCATGCGCAGCAGCAGGTGGCCGCCGTACTCCACCCAGTCCACCAGCTGCGCCACCTGCGCGGGCGTGAGCTGGCGCGGGTCGTCCAGCAGCAGCACGGTGTCGCGCGGCTGCAGCTGCATGCCGGCCAGGTCGAGCGTGCGCCGGGTGTCGGCGTCCACGCCGTCGCGGCGCAGCGCTTCGCGCAGCGCGAACAGCGGGTTGAAGGTGGGCTCGCCGTAGGCCGGCAGCGTGGCCGGTTCGCATGTGCGCTGGTGGGTGCGCAGGAACCACGTCACCGCCAGCGCGGCCAGCAGCAGCACCGCCAGGGCGATCAGCGCATCGCGCACGCGTGCGCTCATGCGGCCCACCCGTACTGCTGGCGCAGGGCGTCAAGCAGGGCCTGGAATTCGGCATCCGACGGCAGCCGGCCGGCATAGGCGGCGTACTGCCAGGTGCGCACCATGCGCGCGAACAGGCGCCGGTCCGCGTCCTGCGGCATGCGCCTGGATGCGCGCAGGCACTGTGCCTCGGTGCTGCCCGGCGGCAGCACGATGTCGGCGCGCTGCGCCAGTTCGTCCAGGCTGGCGCGGTACAGCAGCGCCAGCGCATGCCGCGGCCTGCCGTCCTGCCACAGGCGGCGCGCGCTGGCGAGGATGTCCGGCGGCAAGGTGTCGGGCAGCTGCAGCGCGTGCGCGGTGACCTCCGATTCGGCCCCGCGCCGGCGGCGGCGCCCGCTGCCCCGCAGCCACGGCAGCCACCAGCGCGCGGTCAGCGCCAGCGCCAGCAACAGTCCACCGACCAGGATCCACAAGGCGGCTTCGCTGAGCAGCGCCAGCAGCCTGGCCGCCGCGGCGAACAGCGAGCCCCCCGGGAAATTCCAGTCGCGGTCCGGCTTCTCCACCTCCGCGTCGCGGCGCTCCCAGCGGCAGACGGTATGCCGGGCGCCCAGCTGCGGGTCGTCATAGGCGCGTGCGGCCGCCTGGCGGAAGCCGGCGGTATCGGCCGGTGCGGCGCCGAACACGCCCGCGGGTGTGGCGGCGGCCGTGGCCTGCGACCCACCCGCCTTGTGGTTGTCGTGTGCCGCCGGGGCCTGAGCGGCGGCATCCTGGGCATGCACCGGCGCCGCCAGCGGCAGCATGGCCAGCCCCATCACCATTACCAGCACCAGCGGCGCGGCCTGCGCCAGCCGTGCGCGCAGGCGACGGAAGGCGATTTCCACGTCCCAGGCTTCCAGCTGGGTGCGGCGGTTGAGGTACAGGCCGAAGCCGGCACCGCTGTAGAACGGGCCGATCAGCGTCATCGCCGCCCACGCCAGCAGGTTGAAGCCCAGCCACACCCACGCCGGGGTGTCGCTGCCGATCAGCGACACCGCCACGCGCAGCGACTCGGGCAGGGAATCCAGCGGTACGAACAGGAACACCAGCGCGATGCCGGCCACCTGCAGCATCACTTCGAAATGCCAGCACACCAGCGTCAGCAGCGCGGCATGGCCATAGGCCGCGCCGCCCAGCACGCGCCGGCGCAGCCGCCGCTGCGCGGCGTCGCCGCCTTCGAGCAGGTCCACCGGCATCAGCAGCGCGCGCGCCGGGCCCAGCCGCCGCCACAGCAGGTAACCGGGCAGCGCGCGTACCCCCCAGCGCCACTGCGCGCGCAGTGTGTCGGCGGTGCCGGGCACCGCGCCGAACGCGCCGCGCGAGATGACGTACAGCGGGATGCGCTCGAACACCGGCTTCAGCCACCACAGCAGCAGCGCCGGCAGCCAGAAGGCGTCCAGCCACCACCCGCCCAGGTTGAGCAGCACGAACACCGGGCCGGTGAGCAGCAGCCACGGCGTCCAGATGGCCGCGGCATGGCGCCGCACCAGCGCGGTGCCCAGCTCCATCGCCTCCCACTGCGAGCGGGCGCGCAGCACCACGTCGAGCTGGTCAATGCGCATCGCGCCCCCCGTGGCCGCCGCGCCACAGCCAGCCGAACACCAGCGCCCACAGCACGCCGGAGACGGTGAACTTGCCCCACGCCGGCACCGTGGCGATGGACGACCAGAACGCCTCGACGAACGCCGCCAGCAGCAGCATGAACGCCACCCCCAGGCACAGCCGCGCGCCGATCACCCCGCCTTCCACCAGCGCGTCGATGCGCCGTTTTCGGCCCGGCGCGATCAGCCGCAGCCCCAGCTGCAGGCCGGCGCCACCGGCAATGACAATGGCGGTCAGCTCCAGCGGCGCGTGCCCGGCGACGAAACGCCAGAACGGGTCGCCGTAGCCCATGTGCTGCAGGTGGCCGGCCACCGCGCCGATGGCCAGCCCGTTGTACAGCAGCACCAGCACCGTGCCGACGCCGGCCAGCAGCCCGCTGGCGAAGGTGCGCAGGCCGATGCTGATGTTGTTCATGATGTAGTGGCCGAACATCGCCCAGTCGGTGCCGCTGTCGCGGGTGCGGCCCAGGTGCTCGGCGGACGGGTCGTACGACTTCTCCATGTGCGCGATCTGCTGCGGGTCCAGCAGCAGGTGCACCAGTTCGGGCTTGTACTGCAGCAGCACGAACACCCCCACCAGCGGCAGCACGAACAGCGCGCACGCCACCCACATGGCCGCGGCCTGGCTGCGCACCAGCTGCGGGAACCCGGCGAACAGGAATTCCAGCGCGCGCTGCCAGCGCGGCGGCGGCGCGCGGTACAGCAGGTTGTGGCCGCGCTGCATCAGCTGCTGCAGGCGCTCGACCAGCTGCGGGCTGTAGCCGCGGCGGCGCGCCAGCGCCAGCTGCTGGCACAGGCGCCGGTAGCGTTCGGGAATGGTTTCGTCGCCGGGCAGGTCCGGCGCCGGCGTGTTGCGTGCCCTGCGCGCACTGCCACCGCGCTGCTGCAGCCAGTCCTCGAACTGGCGCCATTCGTGTTCGTGGCGGGTGACGAACTGTTCCTGCCTCATCGCCGCCCCAGCAGCCAGTTGGCCATCGCATACAGGCGCAGCACGCCGGTCTGCCCGCGTGCGCCGCTCAGCCCGCTGGCGATGTCGGCCAGCTCGTTCTGGCGCGGGCCGGACAACGCCGGCGCGCGGTCGGCAAAGGCGATCACCGCCTGCTGTTCGGCCGGCTGCAGCGGCAGCGGCGGCGCCAGCACGCTGTCGATGCGTGCCGGCGGCACTGGTGCCGGCGCCGGTACGTGCACCACCAGGCTGCCGGCCACCAGATCGCCCAGCCGCCGCCCGTGCGGATCCCACAGGCAGGCCAGCAGGCCCAGCGCGTAGCCGAACGGCAGCATGTCCACGGTGCGCAGCAGGTTGCGCACGATCGCCGGCACCCAGCCCAGCGGCGCGCCGTCGCGCGCCACCACCCGCAGGCCCAGCGCGCGCTTGCCCAGGGTCTGCCCGAACCACACTTCCAGCACGATGGGGTAGCCCCAGAACAGCAGGAACATCAGCCCCAGGTACAGGCCCTGGCCCAGCCCGCCCAGCGCCATCAGCAGCGGGCTCATCAACCCCAGCACGCCAAACCGCACCATCAGGTCGATCAGCCACGCCAGCGCGCGTGGCACCGGGCCGGCCGCCGGCAACTGCAGCGGCACGCCTTCGGGCGTGATCACCTCGCGGTAGGTATCGAGCATGGGCGGCGCGGTGCTCAACGGCCGGGCGCCGCCGGTCGCGCGCAGGGGCGTGGGTTGTCGCAAACCCGGTATCCAAACCGGGCGGCTGCCGCGGGCATGCGTGTCTCGGTGGCGTCCTGTCAGCGGCTGACTTTACCCGCCGCCGCCGCCGATGCCCAGCCTGCGCTGGGCACCGTGGCGGCGTGCGTGCAGCTCAGCGCACCGTGCCCTTGTTGCGCTCGCCGAAGAACTTGCGCGCCACCCCGCCCAGCGCGATGGCGCCGATCAGCAGCAGCTTCCAGAACTTGGCGAAAACCAGGCCCAGCTTGGCGAACAGCCCGGCCTTGGCCGCCAGCCCGCCGCCGATCAGCGTGGCCACGCCGTAGGCGGCGATCTTGTCGGTCTTGGGGTTGTGGTCGGCATAGCGCGCGCCCGGCTCGAACTCGGCCATCGGCAGCAGCTTCTCCATGCCGCTGCGCACCAGCCCCAGCTCATTCATGCCCGACACCGCGTTGAGGCTCAGGTAGCCGTGGCGGCCGAGCACGCGGATGTCGTAATTGAGCACGTGGTTGGGCTGGCCGTTGAACGCCAGCTCCTTGGCCCAGTACAGCTTGTTGTTGCCGGCGTCGTAGCGCGGCGGCACCGCCCAGCCCACCAGCTGCAGCGTGCCGTAGCCGGCCTTCTCGCGCTCGGGGTTGGCCGCTTCGGTCTGCTCCTGCATTTCGCGCAGCAGCTTGGCGTAGTTCATTTTCGACGCGTCCTCGTCGGACACGTAGCCGTCGTCCGAATAGGTCACCACCACCGCCCAGCTGTCGTCATCGGCCAGGCTGGGCGAACGCGGCACCACCAGCCCCAGCACGTCGGCGTCGGGCGGGTTGCCCCACAGGTCTTCCAGCACGCGCCGCGCATCGGCCTGGTCCAGGTACTGGAACTCCGGGCCCAGGTTGAAGCGTGCCTTGGCCGCGGGCACTTCGATGGTGCCGGAGCGGAAATGCAGCGACTGCACGAACGCGGCCGGGTCCGGAGCGTCCTGCGCGTCCTGTGCGTGGGCGGCCGGCGCAGCGGCGCAGAGCAGCGTTGCACCGGCCAGCAGGGCCAGCGCCATGGTTTTGATCGACATGAAATATTCCTTTCCCTGGAAAAAGGGCGTCCCCACGCCCGAGGCCGGCAGTGTGGGCCAAGCCCGGCCCGCGGGCAACGGCCAGCGCCGCCGATGCCCGTAGCTGCGGGGCTTGCCCCGCAGGCAACCGTCAGCCCGCCATCCCCAGGTACTGGTCCTTCAACCGCACGTAGTGGTCCGCCGAATAGCGCAGCCCTTCGATGTCCTTCGCGCTCAACGTGCGCACCGGCCGCGCCGGGTTGCCCACCCACAACTCGCCGCGCGCCACCCGCTTGCCCGGCCCCACCACCGCACCGGCGCCGATGAACGCCTCGTCCTCGATCACCGCGCCATCCAGCACGCACGCGCCCATGCCGATCAGGCAGTAATCGCCAATGCGGCACGCATGGATGATGCAGCCATGCCCCACGGTCACCCCCTCGCCGATCAGCGTGGGGTAGCCGCCCTTGTTGTACGGGCTCTCGTGGCTGACATGGATGATGGTGCCGTCCTGCACATTGGTGCGCGCGCCGATGCGCACATGGTTCACATCGCCCCGGATCACCGTGCCCGGCCACACCGACACGTCATCGCCCAGCACCACGTCGCCGATGATGGTGCTGGCGGGGTCGACGTAGACGCGCTGGCCTAGGGTGGGGGATTTGTCCAGGAAGGGGCGGAGGGGAGGCATTGGAATAGCTCGAGAGTTCAGGAAGAAAATGAATGATACGGAGTGTCGGAAGAAGCTATTTGTCTGCCCGCTCTCGACCCGAAGCGGATGCGCGATGACTGCAGATGGGGGCTGCTACAAGCAAGGAGCTGCTCCGATTCTGTTGTGCTTGTCTAATGTGTGAGTCGCGCTGATTGTTAGTGCTTCAGTTGCTTCTTTACTGGCAGACGGCATGGTTTACGTTGGCCTAGAATATGAATAAGGGGAGCCGGCCATGATGGTCCGGTGGCTTAGCGAGCAAGGAGCGAGAGGATGGGGGGGGTGAATGCTGATGTACGTCGCTGGCTAGGCGAGCAGCAAGATTGGCTTCAAGAAGCCGCTCAGCGGCTGCTAGTCAATGGCTCGATTCAGGAAGAAGATATCGGCGAGCTCGCCAGCTTGCTCAAGGATCCTGAGGGCCAGAAGGTCACAAGCCATCGGAACTTCGATGAGCTGGGTAGGGTATCTGCGTCCAAGAAGGAGATCAGGCTTGTAAAGATCGGTGGACTGGCCGGTATCGAGAATCTCGCGCCGCGCAGCCCACTGCAGTTCGGCAACACCAATCTCGTGGTGATCTACGGACATAACGGGGCTGGCAAGTCCGGCTACACGCGCATACTAAAAAAGGCCTCTGGAAAGTCAAGGGCGGCACCCCTGCGCATGAACGTGTTCAAGGCGCAGGAGGCGAATCGGAAGTGCGAAATTACAGTCAGCGAGGGTGGTATTGACGCTTCCTTCCAGTGGCATCCCGATGGAGCGCCAGTCGAAGCGCTGCGTGGTATCGATATATTCGATAGCGATGAAGCGGCGCACTACCTTAGTAAGGAGAGCGCAGCATCCTACACGCCGCCCATTCTGGCGATGTTTGGCAGCTTGGCCTCCGTTTGTGATCGCATCAAGAGCCAGCTACAGATTGATCAGGACGCACTGGTTTCGAAGCTGCCCAAGCTACCCGCCCAGAGCGCAGGAAGCGCAGCAGGTAAGATCTACTCTGGACTTACAGCCAGAACGAGTCCAACTCAGGTTTCCAAGTTGGTGGACTGGCATGCGCAAGACCAGTCGAGGCTCGAGCAACTCCAAAAGCGTCTGTCGCAGACGGATCCGGCAGCGGTTGCAAAGCGGAAACGAAACAGCAAGCGCAACGCGGAGAAGATCATCCAGGCGCTGAAGCTCTACACATCGGCTTATGGAGATGAGGCTTTGGAGCAGGTCCGCCGATTGAGGCGTGAGTCTGCAACCAAGCGCAAGGCTGCCCAAGATGCGGGTAGGGTTTTCAGTTCAAAAATGGAAGGCATCGGGACAGAGAGCTGGATCCTGCTATGGCAGGCGGCTAAGGCTTACTCAGTGCTGCCCTACCCGAATTCAAACTTCCCAGTCGTTAGTGACGGTGCTCGTTGCGTTCTGTGTCACCAGATACTCGATACGGAAGCACGGCAGCGATTCGGCGACTTCGAGCGATTCGTCGAAGGCACGCTGGCCGCCGAGGCGGACAAGGCCGAGAAGGCCTACAAGGACGCATTGGCCGGTCTACCCGCTGAAAAGGACGAGGAATCGATACGTACCATATGCGAAGCATCCGGTCTGAGTGACAATGATCTCGTGGGGGCCATGATCCTATTCTGGGCTGACGCCGCCAGGGTCAGGCGTGCCCTGCTCGATGATGAGTTCGAAGAAGCGGCGTCGCCGCTGCAGGAGCTGCCTGAGATTGGCCGGATAATCCAGCAACACTGCGATCTTCTTGAGGAGCAAGCGATCCAGTGCGATCAGGACGCGGCTGGTGATCAGCGCCCTCTACTGCAGGCTGAAAAATCTGAGCTTGAGGCGCGCCTCTGGATATCCCAACAGGCTGCGGCAATTGAAGTCGAGCTGGCTCGATTGAAAGCGTGGAAGCAGCTAGATGACTGGAAGTCTCTGGCCAATTCGCGCAAGGTTTCTATCAAGGCTGGTGAAATCTCCGAGAAGGTCATTACTGAAGAGTACGTGAGGCGGTTCAACAACGAGTTGCAGGAGCTGGGTGCTTCGCGCCTGAGGGTCGGGTTAGTGAAGACCCGTGCTGAGCGAGGAAGGACTCTGCATCGCCTGCAGTTGATCGGTGCCAAACAAGGCAGTGGTATCGATGCGATATTGAGTGAAGGCGAGCGTCGTGTGGTCTCAATGGCAGCATTCCTCGCGGATGTGGCCGATAAGCCAGAGCCTGCTCCTTTTGTGTTTGACGATCCGATTTCCTCCCTTGATCAGACGTGGGAAGAGACTACAGCCGCTAGACTCATCAGACTCAGCCAGACGCGACAGGTGATCGTGTTTACCCATCGCTTGAGCATGTTGAGTCAGTTTTCGGATGCTTCTACCGTGGTTTACATCCGACAGGAGCCATGGGGTGCTGGCGAGACAGGTGAGGTGCCTTTGTTCGGGAAAGCCCCTGAAAAAGCACTCAATGATCTGAGGCTTCGACGCCTAGCCCAAGCCGATAAGCTCTTTCAAACCGATGGGGCCGACGCCAGCTACCCACTAGTCAAGGCAATCTGCAGCGATTTTAGGATATTGATCGAGCGCTTCGTGGAGACGCATGTGCTAGCCGAAGTGGTACAGAGGCATCGCCGCGAGGTGAATACAAAAGGAAAACTCCACAACTTGCTCAAGCTCACGCGCACTGATTGTGAGCTCATAAATGGCTTGATGACTAAATTTTCTAGGTTCGAGCACAGTCAGCCGACTGAGGCCCCTGTGGAGCTTCCTGGCATACAAGAGTTATCAGTGGATATGCAGAAGCTCGCGGATTGGTATTTAGAATTCAAAGCAAGGCCGATTCCTGCGGTGTAGCTCCGCACCAGCTTGATTACGCGCAAGTTCTGACGACTAGGTCGCACGCCTCTAGCCTGTGGGCGGGGCTCCCACTAGGTCGGCTTATGGTCGGAGGTGGGGGTCCAATTAATTCGAGCCAACCCGCTTCGCGGGTCGGCTTGGTTCAGCTGTTAGGCACTCTGGAATCTCATGGAAAACCCTACAAATGGACGCGACGCAGTGGCGCTGACTCCGGCTGACGTTGAGAAAAACGATATGCTTAAAGCAAGGATGTCTCTCAGTCACGTCATAAACGACTCTCATCCGCTCTCAGCTCAAGATTACGAGTTAATCGGGAGATTTGTTCAGACGTATTGTTTCGCCGATCTTGAGTCACGTCGAGTGATCAACCACCTCACCCACATTAGGGAAGGCACACCTACCGAGTTCGCGCTGAAACTCAACGACAAGGATGCGCTGGATCACCTCATGGCCTGCGCTGATTGCTGCACTTGGAATCTTGATTTGGCGGAGGGGATACGCAAGGCCGCAGAGATCCTGACGCAGCATCGCCACCTGCGCCATATGTTCGCGCACTGGGCAGGCAGGCGAATTCCTGACCATGGCGCCTTAATTTTCTTTACATCGAGCCTTGGCAAGCAAAAGATCCCCACAGACGCAGTGATATTCGAGGAAAACGATGCCCCTAACATGCAGTACGGGCTCATGCCGATCGCTAGCGTCTTTGAAGAGCTGAATAAGCTCGAGGAGCATGTGAAGTATTTGGCAGCGATGGCTTTTCAGTTGGAGACCAGAGCGCCCCAGATTGCAGAACAATTCGCTCAAGACGTAGCCGATGGCAAGCTTGTGCTGGAGCCCTACACGATTGCTGGTAGGCGTGCCTAAAAATTTGTCAAGTCGAAGCCGCTTCGCGGCGCGACTGAGTCCAAGCCTTTAATGTCCGCTTTTGGTCGATAGCGGACAAATCTGATTGACGATCTCGAAGACCAGATAGCATCATCAAACCGCTGTGGAGAAATCCGCAGCCGGGTTTGGCAGCTCGAAAACACAAGGATTCCCTATCGCACAAGGAGTCCGACATGAGCCGTTCCAAGGAAGTCACACGCGTTTCCACCGTTTCGTCCAACCGCAGCCCATCCAGGCACGAGGCATCCGCACCGCGGATGATCGATTCCGCGCCGGTCCCGGAGTTGTTCTCGCCGCCGTTGCCCACGCCATCCGCTTCCAGCGGTTGGGCGCGCATGCCCAGGCGCTGCACGATGGGCTATTTGTATTACGACGAGCGCCGGGGCCAGCAGGTCGTGGGCCGGGCCGTGCCCAAGTTGCGCCTGTCCGGCCGTTGGCTGGAACGCTGCGGCTTTGCCGTGGGTGATGCGTTGCAGGTGACGGTGGGAAATGGGTTGTTGTTGATCAGCCGCAGCACGAATGACGAGTGAGCGGCGCCGCGCTGCGGCTGTTCAACGCTGGATGCTTGTCGGCAGCGGTGGCCGCCGCAGCGCACTTTCCGCAGTCATCAAAAGAAGAAGCCCGCTTGCGCGGGCTTCTTCTTGGGTAACACAGTCAGGTGCATGACGCGAAGGCCTTGCGCAGGAGATCAAACGCCTTCTGCTCAACCAACGCCCCGCGCAGCAGACGCACTCACGCCACCTTCCCGCGCCGCGCCCGCTCCAGGTGCACCAGCAGCAGCGAGATCGCGGCTGGGGTCATGCCGGGAATGCGCTGGGCCTGGCCGATGGTCTGCGGGCGCACGCGTTCGAGTTTCTGCAGCACTTCGGCGGAGAGGCCGCGCACGGCGGCGAAGTCGAAGCCTTCGGCAATGGCGGTGTTCTCGTGGCGCTGCTGGCGTTCGATTTCCTCGCGCTGGCGGTCCAGGTAGCCGGCGTACTTGACGCTGATTTCCACCTGTTCGGCCACGCGCGTGTCCTCCACGCCGGGGCCGAGCGAGGGCACCTGCATGAGCTTGGCGTAGTCCAGTTCCGGGCGTTTGATCAGGTCGAGCACGTTGGTTTCGCGGCTCACCGCCACGCCGGTGGTTGCCTGCACTTCGCGGCCCAGCGCGTTGGCGGGCGTGGCCCACAGGCCGCGCAGGCGCGCGCTTTCGCTGGCCACGGCGGCCTGCTTGGTTTCGAAGGCGTGCCAGCGGCGGTCGTCGACCAGGCCCAGCTCGCGGCCGGTGGGGGTCAGGCGCGCGTCGGCGTTGTCCTCGCGCAGCTGCAGCCGGTATTCGGCGCGGCTGGTGAACATGCGGTAGGGCTCGCTGGTGCCGTGGGTGATCAGGTCGTCCACCAGCACGCCGATGTAGGCCTCGTCGCGGCGCGGGCACCAGCCTTCGCGCCCCTGCACGAACCGCGCGGCGTTGATGCCGGCCAGCAGGCCCTGCGCGCCGGCTTCCTCGTAGCCGGTGGTGCCGTTGATCTGTCCGGCGAAGAACAGGCCGGCCACCTGGCGGGTTTCCAGCGTGTTCCTGAGCCCGCGCGGGTCGAAGAAGTCGTATTCGATGGCGTAGCCGGGGCGGGTGATGTGCGCGTGCTCGAAGCCGCGGATGCTGCGCACCAGTTCCAGCTGCACGTCGAACGGCAGTGAGGTGGAAATGCCGTTGGGGTAGATCTCCACCACGTCCAGGCCCTCGGGTTCGACGAAGATCTGGTGGCTGTCCTTTTCGGCGAAGCGCACCACCTTGTCCTCGATGGACGGGCAGTAGCGCGGGCCGATGCCTTCGATCTGGCCGCTGTACAGCGGCGAGCGGTGCAGAGCGTTGCGGATCACCTCGTGGGTGCGCTCGCTGGTGTGGGTGATCCAGCAGCTCACCTGCCGCGGGTGTTCGGCCACGTCGCCCAGGTAGGACATCACCGGCAGCGGGTCGTCGCCGGGTTGTTCTTCCATGACGCTGTAGTCGAGCGAGCGGCCGTCGATGCGCGGCGGGGTGCCGGTCTTGAGCCGGTCGATGGCGAACGGGCGCTCGCGCAGGCGCGCGGCCAGGGTGGTGGCCGGCGGGTCGCCCATGCGCCCGGCGGTGTACTGGGTTTCGCCGATGTGGATCTTGCCGGCCAGGAAGGTGCCGGCGGTGAGCACCACGGCCGGCGCATGGAAGGCCAGCCCGGTCTGGGTGATGGCGCCGCGCACGGCGTCGCCTTCGATGATGAGGTCGTCCACCGCGGCCTGGAACACGCTCAGGTTGGGCTGCGATTCGACGATGCGGCGGATCGCCATGCGGTACAGGTTGCGGTCGGCCTGGCAGCGGGTGGCGCGCACCGCCGGGCCCTTGGAGGCGTTGAGCGTGCGCCACTGGATGCCGGCCAGGTCGGCGGCATGGGCCATGGCCCCGCCCAGCGCGTCGATCTCCTTGACCAGGTGGCCCTTGCCGATGCCGCCGATGGCCGGGTTGCAGCTCATCGCGCCCACGGTTTCCACGTTGTGGGTCAGCAGCAGGGTGCGGGCGCCGCCGCGCGCCGCGGCCAGGGCGGCCTCGGTGCCGGCGTGGCCGCCGCCGATGACGATGACGTCGTAACGATGGAAGGAGTCGGTCATGGGAAGCGGTGTGCCTGAAATGTGAAATCCATCGCCGGGGGCCGGGTTGCGGCCGCGGCGGCGGGCTGGTGATTTTACCGCCAATGCCCGGCGGGTACCGGCGGCGGCCTAAAGTTGGCACGCAAACTGCAGTTAACGTCATTGCACCCGGTGTGGCATGCGACATGGGCGCAGTGGCTGGAATTGGAACAGGGGCCAGCCGAAGCGCATACCGGGGAAGCATGGGGCCGGCAGTCGGGGGACTGCCGGCCCTTGTTCTTTCCAGGGCCTGCACGGCGCCCGCGGCCGGTGGCCCGGCCGCGAGGCGGCGGCCCTGCGTTGCCGCCCGCAGGTTGCGGTGGTGCCCGGCGCTGCTGCCGCTGTTTGCCGCCGCGCGGCGCCGGCGGGCGCATGCCGCGATGCGCTGAAGCCACAAAAGACGAAGCCCCGGCATGGCCGGGGCTTGTCATGTGTAGGCGCCGATGCCCGACAGGGCCGGAACAGGGGGGATCCAGATTTCCTGTGCGGACATCGACATGGAAGCGGTCGAGTGTGAAAGCCGGTTCGCGTCAGTTATGGACGCTTTCGGTCACTCGGCCCGACAAGATTGCCTGGTTTTTCAACAAATGCAAGCGGTTTCAGGGCTCCTGCTGCTGTGCCGATTCCATGCGCCGGGACTGTGACGGCGGTCGGGGTGGCGCGGGGCGGTGCATCATCGGCCGGGGTGCCCCGTTGGCCTGGGGCGAGGGCATGGCCCGCGGCACCTGCGCCTGCGGGCGCGGTTGCGGGCGCTGCAGGCGGTCCATGTCGCGCCACGGCGATTTGCCGCCGCCATCCACCGGCGGGCGGGGGCGCGGCGGGCGTCCGTCGCCATCACCGGGCCGCGGCGGGCGGTGGCCGCCATCGCCGTTGCCATGCCCCGGCGGCGGCCGGTGGCCACCGTCATGGCCGTGCGGCGGCCGCGGCCGGTACGGCGGGCGGTACACCGGGTATGGGTAGCGGTAGTCGTAATAGCCGTAGCTGCCATAGCCGTAAGGGCCGTAGCCATAGGCGCCGTAGGGATAGCCGTACGGGTAGGTGCGCTGCACCGACGTCGCGCCGCGGTAATAGCCGCCCGCGCCGCCGTCCACGTAGTCGTAGGTGGCGCAGCCGGACAGGCCGAGCAGCAGGCCGGCCGAAAGGATCAGGCGCTTTTTCATGACAGTCCCCCGTTGGGTGCGCGGCCAGCTTCGGGCCCGCGCATTGAATCGGTCCTTAACCCTGCCGGCAGGGCTGAACGCAGGTGCAGTGATGGCATGAGATGGTCCGGCACCGGGGGCCTACGTTAACCTTTCCCCATGGTTGAACTCACCCTGCCAGGGCCGGCCGACGTGCTGGCCGCCGCGGCCCGCATCGCGGCCCACGCCACGGTCACCCCGGTGCTGCGGTCGCGCGAACTGGATGCGCTGGCCGGCGCCCGCCTGCATTTCAAGGCCGAGCACCTGCAGCGCGGCGGCGCTTTCAAGTTCCGCGGTGCCTGCAACGCGGTGTGGGCGCTGGACGCGGACACCGCGCAGCAGGGCGTGGTGACGCATTCGTCCGGCAACCACGGCGCGGCGCTGGCGCTGGCGGCGCGTTCGCGCGGCATTCCCTGCCACGTGGTGGTGCCCGAGGGCGCGGTGGCGGCCAAGCTGGCCAACATCGCCCGCCATGGCGCCACCCTGTGGCGCTGCGCGCCCACCCAGGCCGCGCGCGAGGCCGAGTGCGCGCGGGTGCAGCGCGACACCGGCGCGGTGCTGGTGCACCCGTATGCCGACGCGCAGGTGATTGCCGGCCAGGGCACGGCGACGCTGGAACTGCTGCGCCAGGCCGGCACCGCGCTGGACGTGGTGGTGGTGCCGGTCGGCGGTGGCGGGCTGGCCTGCGGCACCCTGCTGGCGCTGCAGCAGGCGGCGCCGGGCTGCGAGCTGGTGCTGGCCGAGCCGGCCGGGGCGGCGGATACCGCGCGGTCGCTGGACGCCGGCCGGCGGCAGGTGGATTTTGTGCCCGATACCGTCTGCGATGGCCTGCGCGGCGCGCTGGGCGAACCCAATTTCGCGCTGCTGCACGGCAAGGCCACGGTCGTGACCGTGGACGACGACGCCACCGTGGCGGCGATGCGGCTGTTGTGGCAGGTGCTCAAGCAGGTGCTGGAGCCGTCCTCGGCCACGGTGCTGGCGGCGGTGCTGGCGCAGCCGCAGCGCTTTGCCGGGCGCAACGTGGGCCTGGTGCTGTCCGGCGGCAACGTCGACCTGGACGCGCTGCCGTGGATGGGCGCATGAGCCGCCGGCGCGCGCGTCTGTTCGACTGGCTGTGGCGCCTGTGCGTGCTGCTGCTGCTGTGGCTGCTGGGCGTAGCGGCCTGGATCATCTGGGTGGGCGACCGCGACCAGGCCGCGCCGGCCGACGCGATCATCGTGCTGGGCGCGGCGGCCTACGACGCCAAGCCGTCGCCGGTGTTCGAGGAGCGCATCCGCCACGGCCTGGACCTGTACCGCCAGGGGTTCGCGCCGAAGCTGATCTTCACCGGCGGTTTCGGTGGCGCCGGCGCGCGTTTTTCCGAATCGCAGGTGGCGCGCCGCTACGCGCTGAAACAGCAGATTCCGGCCAAGGACATCCTGATCGAAAGCCAGTCGCGCACCACCCGCCAGAACCTGGTCGAGGCCAAGCGGCTGATGGACGCGCACGGCATGCGCCGCGCCATCCTGGTCAGCGACCCGCTGCACATGGCGCGCGCGCTGCGCCTGTCCCAGGAGCTGGGCATCGATGCGCTGGCCTCGTCCACGCCGAGCACGCGCTTCCGCAGCTTCCACACCAGCTGGCGCTTCCTGGCGCAGGAAATCTATTTCTTCCACCGCGACCTGTTCGCCCGCGGCGCCTGAGCGCCGCCGTTCCTTCCGCGAGGACCCCATGAGCCACGACCTTTCCCCCGCGCAGCAACAGGCCATCGAGCTGGTGCGCGGTTACTACGATGCCTTCAACCGCGGCGACTGGGCCGGCATGCTGGAGCGGCTGGGCGACGATGTGGCGCATGACCTCAACCAGGGCGCGCGCGAAAGCGGGCGCGAGGCGTTTGCCGCGTTTCTGCGGCGCATGGAGGCCAGTTACCGCGAGCAGCTGCGCGAGGTGGTGGTGATGGCCAGCGCCGACGGCACCCGCGCCGCGGCCGAGTACGTGGTGCATGGCGAGTACCACCACACCGACGAAGGCCTGCCGCCGGCCAACGGCCAGCGCTACGTGCTGCCGGGCGGCGCGTTCTTTGATATCCGCGGCGGGCGCATCGCGCGGGTGAGCAACTACTACAACCTGCAGGACTGGATCGCCCAGGTCGGCGGTTGAACGCAGTGCGGCGCCTGCGCCGCGCACGCTTCCCGGCCGCGGCCGTGGCGGCGAGCGCGGCAGGCACCGCGGTTACGGGTTCTGCGGCCGGCGCCGGATCGGAATGGCCGACAGCGGCACCGCGGCGACGTCGTGGCCGTGTTCGCGGATCGGCGCGCCCGGTTCCGGCGCCCAGGCGTGGGCATAGATGACTTCCCAGCTGCTGGGCAGCTTGCCGTCGGCACGGCGCAGCGGTTCGTAGGCCGCCTGCGCGGCGTTGAAGCGGCTGCGCCCGGTGAGGGTGTGGCGGCGCCCGCTCAGCGCGTTGGTGGCGCCGATGGCCTTGAGCTCGCGCATCAGCGCCGGCAGGTCGTCGTAGGTGAGGGTGAACAGGTCGCGGTCCAGCACCGGGTCGCGGAAGCCGGCCATCATCAGCGCGTCGCCGAACTGCGCGATCTGCACGAAGCGGCTCACGTGCGGGGTGTCGTCGGCCTGGGCGAACGCCTCGCGCAGTTCCACCAGCGTCTCCGGGCCGAAGGTGGAACACACCAGCAGGCCGCCGGGCTTGAGCACGCGGCGGAAGCCGGCGAACACCGACGGCAGGTCTTCCACCCACTGCAGGCACAGGTTGCTGAAGATCACGTCCACGCTGTTGTCGGCCAGCGGCAGCGCCCGCGCATCGGCGCACACGCGCGAGAACGGGCGCCACCAGCCGGCCTGTTTCTTCGCTTCGGCCAGCATCGGCAGGGCCAGGTCCAGCGCGATCACCTGCGCCTTGGGCCAGCGCTTCTTCATCGCCGCGGTGGCATGCGCCGGGCCGCTGCCCACGTCCAGCACCACCTGCGGCTGCCGCGCTTCCAGGTAATCCAGCGATTCCAGCAGGCGTTTGCCGACCTCCTGCTGCAGCACGGCGGCGGCGTGGTAGCTGGTGGCGGCGCGCGAGAAGGCGCGGCGGACGTGCTTGGAGTCGAACAGGGCAGGCATGGGAATACGTGGTTGCTACGGGGTCAGAAGGTACCGGGGTAGGCGCCGCCGTCGATCAGCAGGTTCTGCCCGGTGATGTAGCCGGCGTGCACGCTGCACAGGAAGGCGCAGGCGGCGCCGAATTCGTCCGGCGTGCCGAAGCGGCCGGCGGGAATGCCGGCGCGGCGGCGCGCGGCCACCTCGTCCGGCGGCAGCTGCTGGCGCCGCGCGCTGGCGTCCAGGGTGCCGCGCAGGCGGTCGGTGTCGAACGCGCCGGGCAGCAGGTTGTTGAGGGTGACGTTGCGCGCCAGGTGGGTGCGGGCGACGCCGGCGACGAAGCCGGTGAGCCCCGAGCGCGCGCCGTTGGACAGGCCGAGGATGTCGATCGGCGCCTTCACCGCGCTGGAGGTGATGTTGACCACGCGGCCGAAGCCGCGCGCGGCCATGCCGTCGACGGTGGCGCGGATCAGTTCGATCGGGGTCAGCATGTTGGCGTCCAGCGCGGCCAGCCACTGTTCGCGCTCCCAGTCGCGGAAGTCGCCCGGCGGCGGGCCGCCGGCGTTGGTGACCAGGATGTCCACCTGTGGGCAGGCGGACAGCGCGGCCGCGCGGCCGGCGGCGGTGGTGATGTCGGCGGCGACGGCGATGACCTGCCCGGCGCCGGGCAGCGCGCGCAGTTGCGCCGCGGCCGCTTCCAGCGCGTCGGTGCCGCGGGCGACGATGACCACGTTGGCGCCTTCGCCGGCCAGCGCACGCGCGCAGCCCAGCCCCAGCCCTCTGCTGGCGCCGCAGACCAGTGCCCAGCGCCCGGCGATGCCCAGATCCATCGTGTTACTCCCGGTGTGTCCCGTGGCCGCACATGATCGGCGATGCGCGCAGCTGGCGGCTCACGCGCAGGCCGCAACGAAGCGTTGCAGCCGCCCGGCGACGTCGTTGGCGTGGCCCAGGAACGGCGCGTGGCCGCCGCCGTCGATGGTGTGCGCGGTGTGCAGCCCGGCCGGGGCCAGCGCCGCGGCGCCGTGCATGGCGTTGGCCGGCACCAGCCGGTCGCGCTGGCCGCCGATCCACAGGCCGGGCACGCGCAGCCCGGGCAGGGCGCCGCGCAGGTCGCTGCGGTCCAGCAGGGCCAGGCCTTCGTGCAGGGCGCGCGGTGCCGGTTCGCCGCGCGCGACCAGCGCCTCGCGCAGGGTGCGCAGTTCGCTGCGCGCGTGCTGCGAGCCCATCACGTCCAGCGCCAGGAAGCGTTCCAGGGTGCCGCGGTAGTCCTGTTCCAGGTCCTGGCCGAATTGTTCGAACACGCTGCGCTCCACCGCGTCGGGCCAGTCGGCGTCGCGCACGAAGCGCGGCGTGGCGGCCAGCATCACCAGCCCGCGCACCTGCGGCAGCGTGGCCGCGCCGTGCAGCGCCACCAGCCCGCCCAGCGACCAGCCGCACCACACCGCCGGCGGGGTGGCCGCGGCGATGGCGTTGACCAGGTAGGGCAGGCGCAGCGGGGTGTCGTCGTCGCGGCTGAAGCCGTGGCCGGGCAGGTCCACCACGTGCAGCTGGAAGTGTGGCGACAGGCGCTGCACCAGCGGCGCAAAGATGCCGCCGTGCAGTGCCCAGCCGTGGATCAGGACCAGTGCCGGGCCGCTGCCGGTGACGTCGATATGCATGTGTATACGGCGTGCTTCAGGCGCTGGCGGTGTTCAGCGACTGCTCGTAGGCGAGCAGGTCGCGGGCGCGGGCGGTGGCTTCGACCAGCGCCTTGACCTGTTCCAGGGTGTGCAGCGCCGACAGGGTGATGCGCAGCCGCGCCTTGCCTTCGGGCACGGTGGGCGGGCGGATCGCCCCGACCATGAACCCGGACTGCTCCAATGCCGCGCCCAGCGCCATCACCGTGGCCTCGTCGCCGCACAGCAGCGGCTGGATCGGCGTTTCCGAGGGCATCAGTTCCAGGCCATTGCGGCGCGCGCCGTCGCGGAACGCGGCGATCAGTTCGACCAGCTTCTCGCGGCGCCAGTGGTCGCGCCGCGCCAGCTTCACCGCGGCCAGCGAGGCGGCGGCCTGCGCCGGCGGCAGCGCGGTGGTGTAGATGTACGGGCGCGCGGTTTCGGCCAGGTGCTGGATCAGGCTTTCCTCGCCCAGCACCACCGCGCCGTGGCCGCCCAGCGCCTTGCCCAGGGTGGCCAGCTGCAGCGGTACTTCGTTGACCCCGAGCCCGGCGTCGGCCACGCAGCCGCGGCCGTGTTCGCCGACCACGCCGATGCCGTGCGCGTCGTCCACGTAGAACAGCGCCTCCTGCATGCGCGCCACCAGCGACAGCGAGCGCAGCGGGGCGACGTCGCCGTCCATGCTGAACACGCCGTCGGTGGCGAGCATGGCGGCGCCGTCGGCGGCGTTCTTCAGCTGGCGCATGGCGCCTTCGCTGTCCAGGTGCGGGTAGCGGCGCAGGCGGCAGCCGGCCAGGCGGGTGGCGTCGAGCAGGCTGGCGTGGTTGAGGCGGTCCTGCACGCAGACGTCGCTCTCTTCGGACAGCAGTGCCTGCTGCACGGCGAGGTTGGCCATGAAGCCGCTGTCGAACAGCAGCGCGCGCGGATAGCCGAGCCAGTCGGCCATTTCCCGTTCCAGCTGCTCGTGCAGCGCGTGGTGGCCGCAGACCAGGTGCGAGGCGGTGCTGCCGGCGCCTTCGCGGCCGGCGGCGTCCTGCAGCGCGGCGACCACTTCGAACTGCTGCGACAGGCCCAGGTAATCGTTGCTGCAGAAGCCGGTGAGCCACCTGCCGCCGACTTCCAGGCGCACGCCGTCGCGGCGGCCGACGCTGCGGCGCACGCGGACGCGCCCCTGCGCTTGGCGGAGCTTGCGCTGGTCCTGCAGGCGGGCGAGGAGGTCGGGGCGGGCCATGGCGTCAGTTCATGGACGGGTGGGCGGCTAGCGTAACCGGTCGCCGCTGCAGCCGCTTGCGGCGCGGCCCGGCGGCAGACCGCGCGGCGTGGGGGGCGCGGCGATGCCGGGCACCGCCGCCGCTGCCTGCCGCGGCCGGCGCGGCCGGTTCAGGCGGTCGCCGCGCAGGCCGGGGCGATGTCCAGGTGCACGGTGCCGGGGTGGTCGTGGTCGTCGGCATCCACGTTGACCTGCATCGGCGAAATGCCCAGCCGCGCGAACAGCGCCTGGTCGCGCGCGGTGTCCGGGTTGCCGGTGGTCAGCAGCTTTTCGCCGTAGAAGATGGAGTTGGCGCCGGCGGCGAAGCACAGCGCCTGCAGTTCGTCGCTCATGCTCTCGCGCCCGGCCGACAGCCGCACCATCGAGCGCGGCATGGTGATGCGCGCCACCGCGATCATGCGCACGAACTCGAACGGATCCAGCTCGGCGCTGCCATGCAGCGGCGTGCCGGCAACCTGCACCAGGCGGTTGATCGGCACCGAGTCCGGGTGCGCCGGCAGGTTGGCCAGCGCCAGCAGCAGGCCGGCGCGGTGTTCGCGGGTCTCGCCCATGCCGACGATGCCCCCGCAGCAGGTCTTCAGCCCGGCGTTGCGCACGTGTTCGAGCGTGTCCAGCCGGTCCTGGTACTGGCGGGTGTGGATGATCGAGTCGTAATAGTCCGGCGCGGTGTCGAGGTTGTGGTTGTAGTAGTCCAGCCCGGCGTCCTTGAGCGCCTGCGCCTGGTGGCCTTCGAGCATGCCCAGGGTGGCGCAGGTTTCCAGCCCCAGCGCCTTCACTTCGCGGATCATCGCCGCCACCTTGGGGATGTCGCGGTCCTTGGGCGAGCGCCAGGCCGCGCCCATGCAGAAGCGCGAGGCGCCGGCCTGCCTGGCGGCGCGGGCGCGGGCGACCACGCTGTCGGTGTCCATCAGCTTCTGCGCGTCCACCCCGGTGTCGTAGCGCTGCGCCTGCGGGCAGTAGGCGCAGTCTTCCGGGCAGCCGCCGGTCTTGACCGACAGCAGGGTGGAGACCTGCACCTGCGCCGGGTCGAAATGTTCGCGGTGCACGCTGGCGGCGCGGAACAGCAGTTCGGGGAACGGCAGGTCGAACAGCGCCAGCAGTTCCTCGCGGCTCCAGTCGTGGCGGATGACGGCGGGCATTGGTGTTTCCTGACAGATCGGGCAACGGAAGCGGGGCAGTCTGGTGAGCATGCAGCCTGCTGTCAACAAATCAATCGGCGCTTTGGTTTACAGGGTGGGCGCGGCGCTGTCCGGGCTGGTGTTCCCGCCGCTGTGCCTGGTCTGTGGCGAGCCGGGCACGCCCGGCCGCGACCTGTGCGCCGCCTGTGCGACCGCGCTGCCCTGGCTGGAACGCGCCTGCCGTGGCTGCGCCCTGCCACTGCCGGCCACCGAACCGGACGGGGCGCTGTGCGGCGCCTGCCAGGGGGCGCGTTCGCCGCTGGCGGCGGTGCATGCCGCGCTGCTGTACGCGGCGCCGGCGGACGGGCTGCTGCGGCGTTTCAAGTTCCATGGCGACCTGGCCGCCGGGCGCCTGCTGGCGCAGCTGATGCACGCCCGGCTGGCGCCGGTGACGCGGCCGCAGGCGCTGGTGCCGGTGCCGCTGCACCTGTCGCGCCTGCGCCGCCGCGGCTACGACCAGGCGCTGGAACTGGCGCGGCCGCTGGGCCGCGCGCTGCAGCTGCCCGTGCTGGCCGGCCTGCACCGCACCCGCGCCACCCCGCCGCAGTCCGCGCTGGATGCGGCCGCGCGCCGGCGCAATCTGCGCCAGGCCTTCGCCGCCCGCGGGCGCCTGCCGGCGCACGTGGCGCTGGTCGACGACGTGATGACCACCGGTGCCACCGTGCAGGCCGCCGCGCGCGCGCTGCGCCGGGCCGGGGTGGTGCGGGTCGATGCCTGGGTGTGCGCGCGGGTACCCTGAACACGGCAGGGCGACACGCCCGGCCTATGCTTGTCCTGCAACGCATTCCCTGACTGCAAGGAGCGATGACATGAATGGCAACCCGAATTTCCCTTCCGACACGCTGCTTGGCGCGATGTCGCGCCACTGGTGGGTGGTCCTGCTGTTCGGCCTGTTCGCGGTGGCTTTCGGCGTGCTGGCGGTGATGGCACCGGTACGCACCGCCGCGGTGCTGGCGCTGTGGCTGGGGGTGGTGGCGATCGTCGAGGGCGTGGTGGCGCTGGCCGCGGCGATCGCCGGTTCGGCGCCGGTATCGCGGGGCTGGGCGGTGTTCTACGCGCTGGTGTCCATTGCCTTCGGCGTGCTGGCGATCCTCAACCCGCTGGCCACGGCGAGCGTGTTGCTGCTGTTCCTGGCGGCGTGGCTGGTGGTCGGCGGCATCTACCGCATCGTCTTCGCCATCCGCGTGCGCAAGCACATCCGTGGCGAATGGCTGCTGGTCCTCAGCGGCCTGCTGGCGGTGGTGCTGGGCGTGCTGTTCGCGCTCAACCCGCTGAGCGGGCTGATGGTCACGTCGCTGTGGATCGGCGCGATGGCGCTGGTCTACGGCGTGCTGCAGGTGGTGGCGGCGTTCCGCCTGCGCCGGCTTGGCAGGATGGCGGCCTGAGGCACCGCCGCGACGGCAGCAGCCCGTCCGGTGGCGGGCCGCTGCCCGGTCAGTCCAGGTACTGGCTGGCGACGATGCCGGCGAACAGCACGGCCCCGACCCAGTTGTTGTGCAGGAACGCGCGGAAGCAGGCCTGGCGCTCGCGCGTGCGGCAGATCCAGAACTCCCAGGCCACCAGCGCCACCGCCACGCCGAGGCCGGCCCAGTACGCCATGCCCAGCCCGGCACGCTGGCCGGCCAGTGCCATGGCTGCGAAGAACAGCGCGTAGAGGATGCCCTGGATCACCAGGTCCAGGTCGCCGAACAGGATGGCGGTGGAGTGCGAGCCGACCTTGAGGTCGTCGTCGCGGTCGACCATCGCATACCAGGTGTCGTAGGCGGTGGACCACAGGATGTTGGCCGCGTACAGCACCCAGCCCAGCGGCGGCACTTCGCCCTGCACCGCGGCGAAGGCCATGGGGATGCCCCAGCCGAAGGCCATGCCCAGGTAGACCTGCGGCAGGTGGGTGTAACGCTTGAGGTAGGGGTAGGTGGCGGCCAGGAACACGCCGACGAAACTCAGCCCGATGGTCAACGCGTTGAGGGTCAGCACCAGCGCGAATGCGACCAGCATCAGCCCGGCGAACAGCGCCAGCGCCTGGCGCCCGGACACCGCGCCGGTGGCCAGCGGGCGGTCCTTGGTGCGCTTGACGTGCGGGTCCAGCCAGCGGTCGGCGTAATCGTTGATCACGCAGCCGGCCGAGCGGGTCAGCCACACGCCGGCGGTGAACACGAACAGCGTCCACGGTGCCGGCATGCCACCGGACGCCAGCCACAGCGCCCACCACGTCGGCCACAGCAGCAGCAGGGTGCCGATCGGGCGGTCGGCGCGCATCAGTTTCCAGTAGCTGGCCAGCCGCGACGGCACCGGCGCCGGCTGTTGTTGGTAGCGTTCGTAACCCATGCGCACAGGTTACCAGCCGGGCCCGGCGGTCCGTTGCCCCGGGTGGGTGCGATGGGGGCAGACCTGCGCATGCATTTACCGTTAGAATGCGCGTCCGCCCGGCAGCGCCGGACGGTGGGGAGCCACTTGGCTCCCGCAGCGACACACAACGCGCCCGTAGCTCAGCCGGATAGAGTAGTGGCTTCCGAAGCCATTGGTCGGGGGTTCGAATCCCTCCGGGCGCGCCATCTTCGATGGCGCTTCGTCGTGATTGCCGGCCTTCGCGCAGAGCGCGAAGGCGTTCGATGCCGCGCACGCCAGTGGCGTGCAGGCGCGGCCTCTCACCCCTCCGGGCGCGCCATCTTCGATGGCGCTTCGTCGTGATTGCCGGCCTTCGCGCAGGGCGCCAAGGCGTTCGATGCCGCGCACGCCGGTGGCGTGCAGGCGCGGCCTCTCACCCCTCCGGGCGCGCCATCTTTCGATGGCGCTTCGTCGCGATTGCCGGCCTTCGCGCGGCGCGCGAAGGCGTTCGATGCCGCGCACGCCGGTGGCGTGCAGGCGCGGCCTCTCACCCCTCCGGGCGCGCCATCTTTCGATATCGCTTCGTCGTGATTGCCGGCCTTCGCGCAGCGCGCCAAGGCGTTCGATGCCGCGCACGCCGGTGGCGTGCAGGCACGGCCTCTCACCCCTCCGGGCGCGCCATCTTCGATGTCGCTTCGTCGCGATTGCCGGCCTTCGCGCGGCGCGCCAAGGCGTTCGATGCCGTGCACGCCGGTGGCGTGCGGCTCGCGTCATCCCATGCTGGCGTCCCTGCTGGAAGTGCCCCCGCGTGCCGCAAGAACTGCTAAACGCCGCGTTTCCGGCTCCGCTATCCTTGCCCGTGTTCACCCGCAGGACGCAGCATGAACGCAACGGCAAAAGTGTTGTGGCACATCGAATGCCATGACGATGGCGCGCTGGCGCTGGCGGATATCGCCGCCGCGGTGGGGCTGTCGCCGTTCCATCTTTCCCGTGTGTTCCATGGCCGCACCGGTACCCCGTTGATGCGTTACCTGCGTGGCCGGCGGTTGACGCTGGCCGCGCGGCGCCTGGCCCAGGGCGGCGATGACATGCTGCAGCTCGCCCTGGACAGCGGCTATTCCACGCATGCCGCCTTTACCCGCGCGTTCTGCGGCCAGTTCGGCAGCACACCCATGCAGGTGCGCGACCGCGGGCTGGCGTCCCTCGCCCTGGTGGATGCGCTGAAGATGGACGAGGCGGCCGCGGGCGACGGGATCGCGCTGCGACGGGCCGCGCTGCCGGCGTTCTCGGTCGCCGGCATCGGCCGCCGCCATAGCCGCTTCAGCAACGGCGAAATCCCCGGCCAATGGCAACAGCTCGGCCGCCAGTGGACGCGCCCGGCGCCAGTCAGCTACGGCGTCTGCATGAACCGCGACGACGACGGCGGATTCGACTACATCGCCGCGGTGCCGCTGGACCCGGCGCTGCCACCGCCCCGCCACTGGCAGCGTGTGGACCTGCCGGCGATGCGCTACCTGGTGGCCTGGCATGCCGGGCACGTGTCGTCCATCCGTTCGACCTGGCGCTGGCTGCGCGAGCACTACCTGCCCGCGGCGCGGATCGCGCTGGCCGACGCACCGGCGTTCGAGCGCTATGACCCGCGCTTCGACGACCGCAGTGGCGATGGCGGCGTGGAGCTATGGCTGCCCCTGGCCGAAACCCCGCAACCGGATTGACCGATGCCCTTCCTGTACCCGGCCCTGGCGCTGGCCCTTGGCGCCCTGCAACTCGTTTCCACCCCGCCGCCGCCCAAGGCGGGCGAACGGACCGGCGTGGCCACCTCGGCGACCGCTGCCATCCGCGATGCCGGGCAGCGCGATGCCCTGCGCTTCACGGTGTGGTATCCGACGCACACGGCAACCGCGGAAACGCCGCTGGCGATCGGCCCGCCCGGCGCCCCGCTGTTCCAGGAAGCGGGGCGGGTCGAGGGCGCACCGGTCAGCGGCGGGCGGCTTCCCACCCTGCTGCTGTCCCACGGCAACGGCGGAACGGCGCGGATGATGGGGTGGCTGGGAACGGCGCTGGCCCGCGCGGGCTACCTGGTGATTGCGGTCGACCACCCGGGCAACAACGGCATCGACCCGATGACCCTGGCCGGCAGCGTGCTCCCCTGGCTGCGCGCCGATGACCTGGCGACGGCGCTGGCGGCGGTGCAGGCGGATCCGGTGCTTGGCGCGCATGTGGATGCCACGCGGCTCGGCCTGGTCGGGTATTCGGCCGGTGGCTTCACCGCGCTGGTCGCGGCCGGGGCGCGCCCGGACATGCCGCGCCTGGCGCGTTTCTGCGCCGCGCACCCCGACGATGGCGTATGCCGGCCGCAGGACGAGTCGCCCACCCACACCCAGGCCGCCCGTCTGGCCGCGGCGGCCTCCCCGGAACTGGCGCCGCATGTGCGCCAGGCGGGCCAGTCCCGCGCGCTGCCCGGGGTGCGCGCGGCTTTCCTGCTGGCGCCGGCGATCGTGCAGGCGTTCGACCCGGCGGAACTGCAGGCGCTGCCGCTCCCGCTGTCGATCATGGTGGGCACGGACGACGCGGTGGCCGCCCCCGCCAGCAACAGCGACGTGGCCGCGGTGCTGGCCGGCAATGCCGTGCTCCGCCACCTCCCCGGCGTGGCCCACTACGATTTCCTGTCCGAATGCACGCCGCTGGGGGCGAGCCGGTTGCAGGCGCTATGCCACACCCGGGTCCCCAAGGCCGCCACGCACGCGGCGGCGGTGGACGAAGCCCTGCGTTTCTTCGGCGAAAACCTGCGTTAGCGGCGCGGGCCGTGCCTCCGGCGCGGGCGCGCCGGGGATCGGCCGCGGCGCCGGGAAGTACCCGCACCACCCGCGGGCGGCGGGCAGCCCCGGCACTTTGCGGCGGCAGCGGGGCAGCACTGGCTACGGCGCTCGCTTGGGTGTACAAATGTACACCCATGATCCCCGCCGACCTGCCACCGCAGCGCGCCGCCGTCCTCGCCTTCCTGCGCGGGGAGCTGGCGGCCGGGCGCGCGCCCAGCCTGGCCGAGATCGCCGATGCCTTCGGCTTTGCCTCGCGCAACGCCGCGCAGAAGCACGTGCAGGCGCTGCTGGCCGATGGCCTGCTGGAGCAGCTGCCGGGGCGCAAGCGCGGCCTGCGCCTGCCCGGTGGCGACGCCGACCTGCTGCCCTTGCCGGTACTGGGGCGGGTGGCGGCGGGCCAGCCGATCGGCGCCGACATCGGCCTGGACCAGCAGTTCTGGCTGGACCGGCGGCTGTTCGCGCTGCGCCCGGATTACCTGCTGCGGGTGCAGGGCGATTCGATGATCGACGACGGCATCCTCGACGGCGACCTGGTCGGGGTGCAGCGCACGCCCGAGGCGCGCGACGGCCAGACCGTGGTGGCGCGCGTGGACGGCGAGCTGACCATCAAGCGCCTGCAGCGTGGGCCGCGGCGCATCCACCTGCTGCCGCGCAACCGCGCGCATGCGCCGATCGAGGTGCGGCCGGGCCAGGATTTCGCCATCGAAGGCGTCTACTGCGGGCTGGTACGCCCGGGTTGAATGGGCACCGTGGTCGCCCTCGACAGCCTGCTGGCGGCGCAGACGCTGTGGCACGCCGGGCGTGCCTCGGCCGCGGCGCTGGGCGAGCCCACCGGCCACGCCGCGCTCGATGCGCTGCTGCCGCAGGGCGGCTGGCCGCGGCACGCACTGACCGAACTGCTGTTGCCGGCCGATGGTGTAGGCGAGCTGGCGCTGCTGCTGCCCACGCTTGCGCGGCTGAGCCAGGCCGGCGCCACGGTGGCGGTGGTGGCGCCACCGTATGTGCCCTACGCCCCGGCCTGGCAGGCCGCGGGCGTGGCGCTGGAACGGCTGGAGATCGTGCAGGCCACGCCGCGCGATGCGCTGTGGGCGTTCGAGCAATGCCTGCGCAGCGGCGCCTGCGCCGCGGTGCTGGGCTGGCCGCGGCAGGCCGACACCCCGGCGCTGCGGCGGCTGCAGGTGGCGGCCGACAGCGGCCAGTGCCTGGGGTTCGCCCTGCGCGACCGCCGCCATGCGGCCAATCCCTCGCCGGCCGCGTTGCGCCTGGAAGCGGTGCGCGACGCGCACGGCGGCAGCGCCTGGCAGGTGCGCAAGTGCCGTGGCGGCCCGGCGCCGGCGCGCGCCTTCGCCCTGGCCAAGCGGTGAGGCGCGGCCATGCTCTGGGCCTGTGTACTGCTGCCGCAGCTGGCGCTGGACGCCGTCCTGCGCCGTTGTCCTGACCCGCAGGCGCCGCTGGCGCTGGTCGGCGGCCCGGCGCAGCTGCGCACCCTGCAGGCGGTCAACGCCGCCGCGGCCGCCGCCGGGGTCCAGGCCGGCATGCGCCTGACCGCGGCGCATGCGCTGCTGCCCGGGCTGGCCCTGGTCGAACACGATCCGCAGGCCGAGGCGCGCTGGCAGCGCTTCCTGGCCGCCTGGGCCTACCGCCACAGTTCGCTGGTCAGCGCGCAGTGGCCCGGCTGCATCGTGCTGGAAGTGCGTGCCAGCTTCGCCCTGCTCGGTCCGTGGCCGCGCATCGAGGCGCGGCTGCGCGAGGAACTGGCGCTGCTGGGTTTCAGCCACCGCATCGGGCTGGCGCCGACGCCGCGCGCGGCGCAGGTGCTGGCCGGCCTGGGCGATGGCCTGGCGGTCACCCAGCCGGCGGCGATGACGGCGCTGCTGGACCGGGTGCCGGTGGCGCACGCGCGGTTGCCCGGGGACACCGGCGAGCGCCTGCGGCACATGGGCATCGGCGACCTGCGCACGCTGCGCGCGCTGCCGCGCGATGCGCTGCGCCGCCGCTTCGGCCTGCCGCTGCTCGAACACCTGGAGCGCCTGTATGGCCAGGCCGACGACCCGCTGGCGTACTACGCGCCGCCGGACCATTTCGACGCGCGGCTGGAGCTGGGCTACGAGGTCGAGAGCCACACCGCGCTGCTGTTCCCGCTGCGCCGCCTGGTCGGCGACCTGTGCACTTACCTGTCGGTGCGCGACGGCGGCGTGCAGCGTTTCGTGCTGCGGCTGGAACACGAGCAAGGCCACAGCGACGTGACGGTGGGGCTGCTGGCCGCCGAGCGCGAGCCGGCGCTGCTGTTCGAACTGGTGCGCAGCCGCCTGGAGCAGGTGCGGCTCGAGCGGCCGGTGGTGGCGCTGCGCCTGCTGGCCCGCGAACTGCCGCCGTTCGTGCCGGCCGCGCGCGACCTGTTCGATCCGCGCACGCGCCAGCAGCAACCGTGGCCGCAGCTGCGCGAGCGGCTGCGCGCGCGCCTGGGCGACAGCGCGGTGCATCGCATCACGCCAACCTGCGATCCGCGCCCGGAGCGTGCCTGGCGGCCGCTGCAGGGCGACGAGGCGCGCATCGGCGATGCCGCGCCGGGGCTGCCGCCGCGCCCGGGCTGGCTGCTGCCGCAGCCGGTGCCGCTGCGCGATCCGCGCCTGCGCATCGTGTCCGGCCCGGAACGGCTGGAAAGCGGCTGGTGGGACGGCGACGACGCGCGCCGCGACTACTACGTGCTGGAAACCTCGCAGGGCCAGCGCGCCTGGGCGTTCGCGCCGCCGGGCGAGCAGGGCGGCTGGATGCTGCACGGGTGGTTCGCATGAGCCGCCGCGAAGCCCGCGATTCGCATGCCGGCACCCGCGTGCCGCGCGCCTGGGAAGTGGCGCAGCGCCTGGGGCGCGTGGCCGCCAACGACGGCGCGCCCGGCGAGGACGCCCTGCCGGCCTATGCCGAACTGCATTGCCTGTCGGATTTCTCGTTCCTGCGCGGCGCGGCCAGCGCCGAGGAACTGTTCACGCGTGCGCGCGACTGTGGTTACGAAGCGCTGGCGATCACCGACGAATGCTCGCTGGCCGGCATCGTGCGCGCCTGGGAGGCGGCGCGCGCCAGCGGCGTCAAGCTGGTGGTCGGCAGCGAGTTCGCCCTGGCCTGCGGCCTGCGCTGCGTGCTGCTGGTGGAAACCGCCGACGGCTACACGCGCCTGTGCGAGCTGATCAGCCGCGGCCGCCTGGCGGCCGGCAAGGGTACGTACCGGCTGGCACGGGCGGACGTGGAAGCGGTGCTGGGCGGCGCCGATGCGGAGGCCTCGGGCCTGTTCGCGTTGTGGTTGCCGGGCGCCGAGCCGCAGGCGGAACAGGGGCGCTGGCTGCGGGCGCTGTTCGGCGCACGCGCGCACCTGGCGGTGGAACTGCACCGCGAGCAGGACGACGCCGCGCGCCTGCAGCAGCTGCTGGCGCTGGCCGATGCGCTGGCGATGACGCCACTGGCCAGCGGCGACGTGCACATGGACGTGCGCCGCCGGCGCATGCTGCAGGACACGATGACCGCCATCCGCCACAACCTGCCGCTGGCCGAATGCGGCGCGCACCTGTTCCGCAATGGCGAGCGCCACCTGCGCACCCGCCGCGCGCTGGGCAACATCCATCCGCCTGCGCTGCTGCAGAACGCGGTGCGGCTGGCGCGCCGTTGCCGCTTCGACCTGGGCCAGCTGCAGTACCGCTACCCGACCGAGCTGGTGCCCGACGGGCACACGCCCGGCAGCTGGCTGCGCGAACTGACCGAACGCGGCATGCGCGAGCGCTGGCCGGAAGGCGTGCCGCCCGATGTGGTCCGGCAGATCGAAAGCGAACTGGAACTGATCGCCTACAAGCAGTACGAGGCGTTCTTCCTGACCGTGCAGGACATCGTCCGTTTCGCGAAGGAGAACGGCATCCTGTGCCAGGGGCGCGGTTCCTCGGCCAATTCCGCGGTGTGCTTCGCGCTGGGCATCACCGTGGTGGACCCGGCCGAGAGCCGGTTGCTGATGGCGCGTTTCCTGTCGCGCGAGCGCGACGAGCCGCCGGACATCGACGTGGACTTCGAGCACGAGCGGCGCGAGGAAGTGCTGCAGTACGTCTACGCCAAGTACGGCCGCCACCGCGCCGCGCTGGCGGCCACGGTGATCCGCTACCGCGGCAGGAGCGCGGTGCGCGACGTGGCCCGCGCCTTCGGCCTGCCGCCGGACCAGATCGCGCTGCTGGCCGGGTGCCACGGCTGGGGCAATGGCGAGGTGCCGATGGCGCAGCGCCTGCGCGAGACCGGCTTCGACCCGGACAACCCGCTGATCCGGCGGCTGATGGCGATCACCGCGCAGTTGAACGGCCACCCGCGCCACCTGTCGCAGCACGTGGGCGGTTTCGTGATCAGCGATGCGCCGCTGTCCACCGTGGTGCCGGTGGAGAACGCGGCCATGGACGGGCGCACCATCATCCAGTGGGACAAGGACGACCTGGAGACGATGAAGCTGCTCAAGGTCGACTGCCTGGCGCTGGGCATGCTCACCTGCATCCGCAAGGCACTGGAGCTGGTGGAGCGCCACCGCGGCCAGCGCATCGACCTGGCGCGGTTGCCGGCCGGCGACGAACCGACCTACGCCATGATCCAGGCCGCCGACACCGTGGGCGTGTTCCAGATCGAATCGCGCGCGCAGATGAGCATGCTGCCGCGGCTGAAGCCGGCGTGCTTCTACGACCTGGTGATCGAGGTGGCGATCGTGCGTCCGGGGCCGATCCAGGGCGACATGGTGCATCCGTACCTGCGGCGGCGGCAGGGCCGCGAGGAGGTGACCTACCCCTCCGATGGCATCCGGGACATTTTGAAGCCCACGCTGGGCATTCCCCTGTTCCAGGAACAGGTGATGGAGCTGGTGATCCATGCCGGCTACCAGGAGCACGAAGCGGACCACCTGCGGCGCTCGATGGCGGCCTGGGGCCGCGGTGGCGATATGGAGCCGCACCGCGAGAAGATCCGCGCGTTGATGAAGCAGAAGCACTACTCGGACGCATTCATCGAGCAGATCTTCGAGCAGATAAAAGGGTTCGGCTCCTACGGCTTCCCGCAGAGCCACGCCGCCTCGTTCGCCAAGCTGGTCTACATCAGCAGCTGGCTCAAGCGGCATGAACCGGCGGCCTTCGCCTGCGCGCTGCTCAACGCGCAGCCGATGGGCTTCTATTCGCCCAGCGAGATCGTCCAGGACGCGCGCCGCGCCGGCCGCGGCGGACGCCGCGCGGTGGAGGTGCTGCCGGTGGACGTGACCCGCAGCGACTGGGACAACACCCTGGAAGGCGGGCGCGTACGCCGTGGCCCGGGCGATGACGACGGCCAGCCCGGCATCCGCCTGGGCCTGCGCCAGGTGGCCGGGTTGCCGCAAGGCGCGGCGCTGGCGATCGTCGCCGCGCGGGCCAGGCGCCCGTTCACCGACGTGCGCGACCTGTGCCTGCGCGCCGGCCTGGACGAGCGGGCGCGGCGCGCGCTGGCCGAGTCCGGCGCGCTGCAGGCGCTGGCCGGGCACCGCCACGCCGCACGCTGGGAAGTGGCCGGCATCGAGCGGCAGCGCCCGCTGTTGCCCGGCAGCCCCGACGAGGACGCGGTGTCGCTGCCGGCGCCTTCGGCCGGCGAGGAGGCGCTGGCCGATTACCGGGTGCTTGGCCTCACCCTCGGCGAACACCCGCTGTCGCTGCTGCGCGCGCGGCTGCAGCGCGAGCGCGTGCTCGACATCGCCCAGGTCCGGCAACTGCCGCACGGGCGCGGCGCCCATGTGGCCGGCATCGTGGTGCAGCGGCAGCGCCCGGGCACGGCCAAGGGCACGGTGTTCGTCACCCTCGAGGACGAGCATGGCCCGCTCAATGTGGTGGTCTGGCAGGCCCTGGCCGCGCGCCGGCGCAAGGTGCTGCTGGGTGCGCGGCTGATGGCGGTGCGCGGCCGCTGGGAGCAGGTCGATGGCGTGCAGCATCTGGTCGCGCGCGACCTGCACGACCTCAGCCACCTGCTCGGCGACCTGCGCACCCAATCGCGGGATTTCCACTAGCGCGACGGCGCGCCCCGACGAGGCCGGCGCGGGGGTGTGCCTTCGCGCTGGGCCCGGCAGAGCCGGCGCCGGGTGCCGCCCGGATCCCGTGCGCGCCGCACCGCGCTGGCCTGGGTGTGCTTGCGCAAGCCCAAGCCCTGGCGCGCGAAGATCGGCGACAGGGCGCCGCAATCACTTCAAACCGTTGCAGGTCGGGCGCGGCGTGGTCATGCGTGCCGGTGCCGCGCAGGCCGCCGTGACGCTGGCGTGGGCCCGCCTGCGTTGCAGCGGCAACCGGAGAACACCGCCGCAAGCGACCCGTTACCGCCTCACACCCACTGCGACAGCGCGATCTTCAGTTCCGCGGCGAAGCCCTTGGCCGAGGCCACCGGCACCGTGAACACGTCCGGCGCCTGCTGGGCGATGCCGATGGCCCGCGTGCTGGCTTCGTCCAGTTCGGCCTGGGTCTTCGGGCCACCGGCCCAGTGGTCGTCAGCCCAGACATAGCGCAGCCGCCAGCGGTCGCCTTCGGGCCGGGCGAACAGCACCAGCGTGTTGCGGAACAGGTACTCGCCGGGAATGTGGTTCTTCAGGAACAGCGCGCCATCGACCTCGTAGCCGGCGTTGCACACCGCCAGCTCGATGGAGAAGGCGACCTCGCTGCCGGCGGTGATGCGGCGGCTGTCCAGGAACACAGAAAACAGCACCGGCGCGCGCGCGTCGCGGCGCACGTTGCCGTCGGCGTCGAAGATGTCGTCGTACTCGCGGCGCACCGCCGATTCGTTGGCCTGGGTGCGCGCGGTGAGCTGGTAGGTATAGGCGCCGCGCGGCGCCACCGTGGCCTCGATGTAATACGACGAACGCACCCGCCTGCCACGCCTGCGCGCGGCCTCGACCTCCGGTGGCAGGGCCAGCGCGGTGATGTCCAGCTGCGCGGTGGCGCAGATATCGCCGAACAGGAAGCGCGACAGATTCTGGTAGCCCTCCTCGGAATTGACGATGCCGAAGTAGCCGCTGTGGCTGCGGTTGACGAAGGCGCGCGGCGCGCCCTCGACGTACGCATTGGCGATGCGCACCAGGCCATCGCTAAGCGCGCCGACCGCGAACGAGGACAGCCCGCGCGCCACCGCGTAGTCGCGGCTGTTGGTGCCGATCAGGCAGAACATGCGCTCGGGCGGGAAGCCGGAATCGCCCAGCGTGTTGACCTTGTCCCGGGGCACCTTCAGGTAGCGCGCCATGTTGCCGCGGTTGAAGTTGTTCATGTCGTTGATCGACAGCAGGTCGGGCACGTTGATGCCGGCGATGTCGATGCCGTTGTGCGGGGTGGCGTAGGTGAACACCTTGTCCACCAGCGTGCGTGCCTCGGCGCTGGCCACCTCCGGGTTCTGCAGCAGGCAGCGGCAGATCAGCCCGCCCATCGAGTGCGCCACCAGGTACACGCGGAAGTCGCGACGCTGGCTGGCGTTGTTGCCGCACACGCTGTCGCGCAGCTCCAGGATGCGCCGGCCCAGACTGGCCGCGGCCTCGGTGATCGACGGCGCCTTGCCGTCGCCGAACGCCGGGTCGGCCACATCGTAATACCGGTGGATCACGATGCTGCGTGGCGAAATGCCACTGCGCAGCTCGGCACCGCCGTCATAGACGTCGCGGTAGCCGTAGTCCTTCATCAGCCGCACCAGCGGCGACTCGAACACGAACTTCACCACCGAGCCGTCCTGGGCCTGGCGGATCTTGGTGGAACCGGCCTCCAGCCCCATGAACGGCGTGGAGGTGGTCTCGACGATCTCCGCGCGGGTCATGGCATAGCCGCGCACGTAGATGATCGGGAAGAAAGGGCGCTGAATCCTGTCCATGTCCGGCTCCACGCGAGGGAAGGTCCATAGTCGGCCATTGTCGTCGCATACGTGGCGACTGGAACGCGAACGCGCGCACGGCCTGCCGCGTGCAGCCGTGGGCCGGGTGCGCATCCGACGCTTCGTGGCGCCCGTGGGCATCGCGTCGCTGAATGGCGTGCGCGCCGCCAGCTGCGGCCGCGCCGACGTACCGGGCCGGGCGCGAATGCGCCGCGCTCAATCGCCGGCGGCGCGATCCAGCTGGCGGTAGCCGATGGCTTCGGCCAGGTGCGTGCGTTCGATGGGGCCGCCACCGGCCAGGTCGGCGATGGTGCGGGCCACGCGCAGGATGCGGTGCATCGAGCGCGCGGACAGTTGCAGGCGTTCCATCGCCTGTTCGAGCATGGCCTGGTCGGCGGCGGTCAGCATGCAGTGGTGCGAGGTCTGTCCCGGGTCGAGGCGGGCGTTGGGGGTACCGGCACGTTGCAGCTGGCGGGTACGTGCCTGCGCTACGCGGGCCTGCACGGCGGCGCTGGTTTCGGTGGGCGGAGCATCGCCGCGCAGTTCGGTCGGTGGCAGCCGTGGCACCTGCAGCTGCAGGTCGATGCGGTCCAGCAGCGGGCCGGAAATGCGCGCGCGGTAGCGGGCGATCGCGTCGGCCGAGCAGCGGCAACGGCCGCTGCGGTCGCCGGCCCAGCCGCACGGGCACGGGTTCATCGCCGCCACCAGCTGGAAGCGGGCCGGGAACTCGGTGCTGCGCGCGGCCCGCGCGATGGTGACCACGCCCGATTCCAGCGGCTCGCGCAGCACTTCGAGCGTCTGCCGCTTCCATTCGGGCAATTCATCCAGGAACAACACGCCGTTGTGCGCCCGCGAGATCTCGCCGGGCCGCGGCAGTGCGCCGCCGCCGACCAGGGCGACCGCGCTGGCGGTGTGGTGCGGGGCGCGGTAGGGCCGTTGCCGCCAGCGTGTCGGGTCCACGCCGTGGCGCCCGGCCGAGGCGATGGCCGCCGTTTCCAGCGCTTCGGCCTCGCTGGCCTCGGGCAGGATGCCGGGCAGCCGCGAGGCCAGCAGGGTCTTGCCGCAGCCGGGCGAACCGACCAGCAGCAAATGGTGGCCGCCGGCGGCGGCGATCTCCAGTGCGCGGCGGGCCTGCGCATGGCCGCGCACGTCGGCCAGGTCCGGCAGCGGCGCGGGGTCGCAGGTGCTGACCTGCGCGTCGGGCAGGGTCTTCTCGCCAGCCAGGCCGGCGCAGACCTCCAGCAGGGTACGCGCGACCTTGACCGTCGCCTGCCGCGCCAGCGCGGCCTCGTCGGCGTTGTCCGGCGCCACCACCAGCGTGCGCCGTTCACGCGCCGCGGCGATGGCTGCCGGCAGCGCGCCGTCCACACCACGCAGCTCGCCGGTCAGCGCCAGCTCGCCGATGAACTCATGCGCGGCCAGCGCCTGGCGGTCGATCTGGCCGCTGGCGGCGAGAATGCCCAGTGCGATGGGCAGGTCGAAACGGCCGCCGTCCTTGGGCAGGTCGGCCGGGGCCAGGTTGATGGTGATGCGCCGGGCCGGGAACTCGAACTGTGCGCAGAGAATGGCCGCGCGCACCCGGTCGCGCGATTCGCGTACCGCCGCTTCGGGCAGGCCCACGATCTGGGTGCAGGGCAGCCCGCCGGACAGGTGCACTTCGACCCGTACCGGCGGCGCATCCACCCCGGCGCGGGCACGGCTGTGCACCAGCGCCAGGCTCATGGGCGTGGCTCAGGCGTCGCCGGCGGGGCGCTTTTCCAGTGCGGCGACGGCCTGTTCCAGGGCGTCCAGCTTCTCGCGGGTGCGCAGCAGCACGGCGCGCTGCACTTCGAACTCCTCGCGGGTGACCAGGTCCAGTTTGGCCAGGCCGGCCTGCAGCGCACTCTTGAAGGTGGCCTGCAGTTCCTCGCGCGATTCGCGCAGGCCCGGCGGCACCAGCTCGCTCAGGCGACGGGCCAGCGCATCGATGTGGTTGAGGTCGATCATGGGGGCGTCTCCGCGGGGCAGGCTGGCAGGTTAGGCGCCGCCGGCAACCACGGCCATCGGGCTCTGTTGCGTGGGGGCATCAGGATAATCCCTTGCCGTCCGCGCGGCACGTCCCGCGCCTGCCGGGTCAGCGCCGGGCAGGCTATGCTTTCCCCGGCACACAGACAGGGAAACGACCGATGAAAATGATCATGGCCATCGTCAAGCCGTTCAAGCTGGACGACGTGCGCGAGGCGCTCGCCGAGCGCGGCGTGGCCGGCATCACCGTCACCGAGGTCAAGGGCTTCGGCCGGCAGAAGGGCCACACCGAGCTGTACCGCGGCGCCGAGTACGTGGTCGATTTCCTACCCAAGGTGAAGATCGAGGTCGCTGTGACCGACGCCCAGGCCGACGAGGTGGTGGAGGCCATCGTCAAGGCCGCCGGCACCGGCAAGATCGGCGACGGCAAGGTGTTCGTGTACGACCTGGGCAGCGTGGTGCGCATCCGCACCGGCGAGCTCGACGCCGACGCGCTCTGAGCCATGGCGAGCCTGGACGGGGAGTTCGGCCAGCGCCTGCAGCGGGCGCTGGCGATGCTGGACTGCAAGGGCCTGCCGCGCGGCACGTCCGCGCCGTTGCTGTACCGCTGGTTGTGGAAGCTGGGCTGGCGCATGGCACCACCGCCGATGGCGGGGTTCGCTTCCACCGCCCTTGTGACCGGCGCCTTCTTCGGGCCGGTGTGGGGCCTGATGATGTGGTTGATGCTGTGGCGCCGTTCGCAGATGCCGGTGGGCATGGTGCTGCTGGCCGCGGTGCTGGCCGGCGTGCTGTTCGGCCTGTCGATGGGGTTGTACGGGCGCTGGAATGCACGCCGGCGCGGCATTCCGCTCTGGCGCGATTTCCAGGGCTGAGCGCGGCTGGCGGGCCGCAACCGGTGTTGCCCATCGCGGCGCGCGAGCCGCGAACCATGGCGTGCGTGCCCGGGCAGGCCGGGCACTGGTCGGTACCGCTGTGCAGCGGGCTCCCAGGCGACAACCGGGTGACCGATCCCCGTCCTGAACCAAGCGCTGCGCATCCGCGCGCTCGTCTCCGGCGCTGAAGCCGCTGGGTCCGGTGGGCCTGCGGGCGCCGCGGGGCGCGATAAGCGAAAGACGCAACGCGGGGTCGTTCCGGACGGAAGCCCCGGGCGCTCCGCCGATGCCCGGGCCACGAAGGCGATCCAGCGGGACAGGGCCCGCGCGGGAAAGGAGAGCGCCCGGCCCAGGCGAGGACAGGGCGGCACCGATGCCTCAATCGCCGCTGTCCCCGGGTTGCTTGCCCGCCCCCATTGCCTCCAGCGCCGCGCGGGCGCTGCGGCTGGCCGGATCGAGCTTCAAGGCGGTGCGGTAGCTTTCGCGCGCTGCATCCAGCCGCCCGGCCGCGCGATACGCCTCCCCGAGACTGTCGTGGGTGTTGGCCGAACCGGGATACGCCGCCACGCCCCATTCAAATACGCTGACCGCCTCGTCCTTGCGGCCCGCGCGGAGGAACTTGTAGCCCAGCGCGTTCAGCGCCCTCTCGCTGTGGTCGTAGTCGTCGCGGCGCACCCCCAGCCCTTCATAGGCCGCCGTCATGGCCTTGAGTCCCTGGTGATAGGCGATCGGGGTCAGCAGGTCGTCCAGGCTCCGCTTTGCCGGTTGCATCGGCTTGCCGTTGAGCACCTCCATGAGGTCCTGGCCCATTGTCAGCACAAGCGCGCCCTGCCAGAAATTGTCGAGGATGATGACGCAGTCCTCGTGCGACTCGGAGCGCAGGTAATAGCTCTGGTAGCCCGGTACGCTGCCGGTGTGGGAAACGACCCGCAGGCGGGCGCCATCGGGCAGTGTCCAGTCATCGACATTCCACCCGAACCCATAATGCGACGCCTGCGCTGTCAGCATCTGGCGCCGCGTGTCGTGGCTCAGCAGGCGCTCGCCATACAGCGCCCGGTCGAAGCGGTAGAGGTCATCGACCGTGGTGTAGATGCCCGCGGCCGCGAACGACACGCTCGGGTCGATCCACTGCGGCTGCACCAGGCTGCCGTCCGCGGTGCGGGTGTAGCCTGCGGCGAGCCGTTCCAGCACCGACCTGCCGTTGAAAACGCCACTGGCGGCCATGCCTGCCGGGGCGAAGATCCGCTCCTGCAGGTTGTCCGCAAGAGGCCGCCCGGTGGCCTGTTCGATCAGCAGACCGAGCAGGAAGAAGCCATTGTTGTTGTACCGCCACTGCTGGCCCGGGCTCTCCAGCAGCGCCGGCTTGATCCACTCGCGCGCGAAGTCCATCGGCGCATAGCTGCGGCGCGCGGCGGTCTGCCACCACGGGTCGGTGTAGCGCCCGGGGACGTCGGCAAGCCCCGAGGTGTGGCTGAGCAGCTGGGCCACCGTCACCTTCGCCGCAGGCGTCCCGGCGTAGAGCGCCGGCAGGTATTCGCCCAGTGTCCCGTCCAACCGCAGCGTGCCCTGCTGGACCAGCTGCATGGTGAGCGTGGCGACCAGCGGCTTGCTCAGCGAGCCGACCCGATAGCGCCCTTCCACCCGGTTGGGCGTTGCCCATTCAACATTGGCCTGGCCGTAAGCGGCGCGCAGCAGCACCCGGTCTCCCCGCGCCACCAGCACGGTGCCGTTGAAGCCACGGTGATCGGCGTAGCTGTCGACCAGGCGGCGCAGTTCATCGGCCGTGGGAGGCTGCTGTGCCAACGCGACTGCGCTGTACATCAGCAGGACGAAACCACATACCCGGGCAAAGGGACGCATCGACTGGCCTGCGTTGGAGAATCCACCCGAAGCTAGCGTTTGACTACAATTGTAGTCAATGGGTCGTCCGGCATGGTTCCAGCGCCCTTCGGGCGCCAGGCAACGCGATGGCTGCATCCGGCAGCCGGGTGGACCGGGTGCTGCGCGGCGCCTGGAGAACCAACGAAAACCCCGCGCCGGTGGCCGGCGCGGGGTTGGGGTACGTCGCTGCGGTGTGGCGCGGGCTTACTCGCCCAGCGCCTTGGCCACGAACGGCGGGCTGACCAGCACCCCGGTGTGCAGCGGGGCGGTGTAGTACAGCGTGTCGAACGGCTTGGCGGCGGCGTCTTCTTCGCGGAAGCCGAAGCCGAAGCCGGCCTGCTTGCTGGCCACGGTCACCGACCACCAGCCGGTCGGGTAGCACGGCTGTGGGAACGGCAGGGTCTTGAACGACTGGAAGCCGGCCTTGCCCATTTCCGCGCGCATGTCCTTGATCAGGTCCAGCAGCGCCAGCGGCGATTCGCTCTGCTGCACCAGCAGGCCGTCGTCCTTCAACGCGCGGAAGCAGCTTTCGAAGAACGCCTTGTTGAACAGGCCCTCGGCCGGGCCGACCGGGTCGGTGGAGTCCACGATCACCACGTCGACGCTGCCCGGCGCGCAGTTGGCCATGTAGGCCACGCCGTCGTCGAACAGCAGCTCGGCACGGGCGTCGCCGTTGGATTCGCACAGTTCCGGGAAGTACTTCTCGGCCATGCGCGTGACCTGCTCGTCGATGTCGCACTGGGTGGCGCTTTCAACGCCCGGGTGCTTGAGCACCTCGCGCAGGGTGCCGCAGTCGCCACCGCCGATGATCACCACGCGCTTGGGCGCCGGGTGGGTGAACAGCACCGGGTGGCTGATCATCTCGTGGTAGAAGAAGTTGTCCTTGCTGGTCAGCATCATGGCGCCGTCGATGACCATCAGCTTGCCCCAGTCGGTGCTGTCGTAGATCTCGATCTTCTGGAACGGCGACTGCACTTCGTCCAGCTTGCCGGTGACGCGGAAACCGATGGCCGAGCCGGTCGGCTGGAAGTGTTCGATGAACCAGTTGTCGTGGGTGGTCATGGGGATTCCTGGGTGCGATGGACATTTCCCTTCCCCCGCCGCCGGGAGAAGGGGCCCCGGAGGGGCGGATGAGGGGGCGGCGAGCCCCGGCACGGCGGGGATTCCGCCGTATTTCCGCCCCTGGACCCGGCTCCGCGGGGGCAGGGGGGGAGGCGCGGGCGCGGATTGTAACGGACCGCTGCCCCGCTGGCGTTAGAATGCGCGTCCTTTTTATCCACAGCCGAGAGTTGCTACGCCGATGAGCGATTGGTCCCTCGACCAGGCCCGCAAGACCTATTCGATCCCGCACTGGTCCGACGGTTACTTCGACGTCGATGCCGCCGGGCATGTCGTGGTGCGCCCCACCGGCGCGCAGGGCCCGGCCGTATCGCTGCCTGAAATCGTCGATTCGGCACGGGCCGCCGGCGCCAAGCTGCCGCTGCTGGTGCGCTTCCCGGACATCCTCGGCGAGCGCCTGGGCAAGCTGCAGGCGGCGTTCGCCCAGGCCCAGCGCGACTGGGACTACCACGGCGGCTACACCGCCGTGTATCCGATCAAGGTCAACCAGCACCGTGGCGTGGCCGGCACCCTGGCCAGCCACCACGGCGAGGGCTTCGGCCTGGAGGCCGGCTCCAAGCCGGAGCTGATGGCGGTGCTGGCGCTGAGCCGGCCGGGCGGGCTGATCGTCTGCAACGGCTACAAGGACCGCGAGTACATCCGCCTGGCGCTGATCGGCCGCAAGCTCGGCCTGCAGACCTACATCGTCATCGAGAAGCCGTCCGAGCTGAAGCTGGTGCTGGAGGAATCCAGGGCGCTGGAGGTGAAGCCGGGCCTGGGCGTGCGCATGCGCCTGGCGTCGCTGGGTGCCGGCAAGTGGCAGAACAGCGGCGGCGACAAGGCCAAGTTCGGGCTGTCGCCACGGCAGCTGCTGGACCTGTGGAAGTCGCTGCGCGACACCGAGTACGCCGACTGCCTGAACCTGCTGCACTTCCACATGGGCAGCCAGATCAGCAACGTGCGCGACATCGCCAACGGCATGCGCGAGGCCACCCGCTACTTCGTCGAGCTCTCGCGCCTGGGCGCGAAGATCAGCCACGTCGACGTCGGCGGCGGCCTGGGCATCGACTACGAAGGCACCCGCTCGCGCAGCTACTGCTCGATCAACTACGGCCTGAATGCCTACGCCAGCAACATCGTGCAGCCGCTGGCCGAGGCCTGCGAAGCGCACGCGCTGCCGCCGCCGCGCATCGTCACCGAGTGCGGCCGCGCGATGACCGCGCACCATGCGGTGCTGATCGCCAACGTGTCCGAAGTGGAGCAGGCCGCCGATGGCCGCATTCCCGAGGCGCATGACGACGAGCCGGCCGCGATCCGCCACCTGCGCGAGATCCACGACGAACTGGACCAGCGCCCGGCGGTGGAACTGTTCCAGGAAGCGCAGCACTTCCACGCCGAAGGCCTGAGCGCCTACGCGCTGGGCCAGATCGACCTGCCGCAGCGTGCGCGCATCGACGACCTGTTCTACGCCATCGCCAACGGCGTGCGCGCGCGCCTGAGCTACGACGAGAAGAGCCATCGCCCCGCACTGGACGAGCTGAACGACCGCCTGGTCGACAAGTACTTCGTCAATTTCAGCGTGTTCGAGTCGATCCCCGATGCCTGGGCCATCGACCAGGTGTTCCCGATCGTGCCGATCGAGCGCCTGAACGAGCGCCCGGACCGCCGCGGCGTGATCGCCGACATGACCTGCGATTCGGACGGCATGGTCAAGACCTACGTCGAGAACGAGAGCCTGGACAGCTCGCTGCCGCTGCATTCGGTGGGCCATGGCGAGCGCTACCGCATCGGCTTCTTCCTGGTCGGCGCCTACCAGGAAATCCTCGGCGACATCCACAACCTGTTCGGCGACACCGACGCGGTGGAGGTCACGGTCGATGGCAGCGGCTACCGCATCGCCCAGCAGCGCCGCGGCGACACCACCGACGTGATGCTCGACTACGTCGGCTACCGCCTGGACGACCTGCGCGCGGCCTACCGGCAGCGCGTGGCGGCGGCCAACCTGCCGGCCGCGCGCGCGGCCGAGCTGGACGCCGCGCTGGAAGCGGGCCTGACCGGTTACACCTACCTGTCGGACGAGCCGCTGGGCTGAGCGGGGCACCCGCCCGCGGCATTGCCGGGGTGACACCGGGGGCGGGCCAGGTCCGCCCCCGTTTCGTTTCCCGGCCCTGCCCGGCAGCGGGGCTTCACCGGCGGTGGGCGCGGGGCCCGTGCGTGGCACCGCGACCGCCGCGGGTCACCGCCGCCCGCGCCGGCGTCAGCCTTCGCGCGCCACCTGGAAACCGGCGAACGACTGGCTCACCGGCATCAGCTCCAGGCGGTTGACGTTCAGGTGCGGCGGCAGGCTGGCGACCCAGAAGATCTGCTCGGCGATGTCCTGCGCGGTCATCGGGTTGGCGCCCTTGTAGAGCTGGTCCGAGGCGGCCTGGTTGCCATGGGTGCGCACCAGGGTGAACTCGGTCTCGGCCATGCCCGGCTCGATCGCGGTCACGCGCACGCCGGTGCCGTGCAGGTCGGCGCGCAGGCCCAGCGAGAACTGGCTGACGAACGCCTTGGTGCCGCCATAGGCATTGCCGCCCGGATACGGATAGATCGCGGCGGTGGAGCTGATGTTGATGATCGCCCCGCGGCGTTCGATCAGCCGCGGCAGCAGGTGGTGGGTGAGGGTGACCAGCGCGGTGACGTTGGTGTCGATCATCGTGCGCCAGTCTTCCAGGCTGGCGTGCTGGGCGGCGGCGGTGCCCTGCGCCAGGCCGGCGTTGTTGACCAGCAGGTCGATGCCACGGAACGGCGCGGGCAACGCCGCCAGCGCCGCCTCCATGGCCGCCGCGTCGCGGATGTCGAACGCCGCCGCGTGCACCGTGTCCGCCCCGAACGCGTCCACCAGCGGCTGCAGGCGCTCGGCACGGCGGCCGGTGGCGATCACCTTCCAGCCAGCGGCGGCGAAGCGACGGGCGGCGGCGGCACCGAAACCGGACGTGGCGCCGGTGATCAGGACGGTCTTGGACATGGCGGGCTTTCCAGGGGGAAGGGTCCTCGATTTTCGCACCTTCGCGGCGTACCGGCGCTGGCGCGGCGCGGCCTCCCGGGCAGTCGATCGCGCCAACCCGCATGCCGACAGCGCCCACCCGGCGGAGATCCAGTCCATTTGAGTAACGGGGGGCGCCGCCAGGCGCGGGCCTGTGGAAGAAAGCGTTGTGGGGCTCGATGTTCCGCTGCGCAGACATGAAGTAACACGGGCCCGTAGACGCGGAGCCTGCCGCGAATGGCGCACGCCGCCAGATCCGGTGCGGGGCAAGCCCCGCACCTACGACGTTCCCACCGGATGCCACAGCCCCCTTGAGTCAAGGGGGCGCGCCGACAGGCGCGGGGTTGTGGAAAAAGCGGGTACGGGGCCCAAAGTTTGTTTCACAAACATTGGGGTGAAGCCACCACAGGCGATTCAGCTGCACCTTCGATCCCCGCACCTTGGGAAGCGGACGCCCGTAGATGCGGGGCTTGCCCCGCATTGGGCCCTGTGTCAAGAACGTTGGTGGGAAGTCTACGTAGCGACGCCGCTGCGCCCGCGATTTCCGCACCTCGCAGAATACGGGCCCGTAGACGCGGAGCCTGCCGCGAATGGCGCGCCCCGCCGGATCCGGTGCGGGGCAAGCCCGCACCTACAACGTTCCCACCGGAGCCGCAGCCCCCTTGAGTCAAGGGGGCGCGCCGACAGGCGCGGGGTTGTGGGAAAAGCGGGCGTGGGGCCCGATGTCTGCGTAGCAGACATTGGGGTAACACCGCCGTGGCGGTGCTACCGGGGCGCGCCGACAGGCGCGGGGTTATGGAGAAAAAGGGCACGGGGCCCAAGGTTTGCCGCGCAAACCTTGGGGTAACACCGCCAAGGCGGTGTTACTGCGCCTTGATGGCCATCGCCTGCAGGCCGCTGCCGTTGAGCTTGGCCTTGGCTTCGGCCAGTTCACTGGCGCTGCCATAGGGGCCCATGCGCACGCGGTAGACCGTGTTGCCGTTGATCTGCGCCGATTCGACGCGGGCGGCCAGGCCCATCATCGCCAGCTTGGCCTTGGTCGCCTCGGCGTCGCCCGACGCGCCGAACGCGCCGGCCTGGAGGATGTAGCGGACGTTGTCGCTGCCTGCCGCCGCGGCCGGCGTCGCCGGTTCCGCGCGCTTCGCCGCGCTGTCCGCCACGGCCACGGTGGGGGCCGCGGTGCCGGGCGCGGTGCTGGCCGTGGCCACGGCCGGGCGCGGCGCCTCGCTGATCGGCGCCGGCAACGGTGCGGCGGCCGCCGGTACCGGGCGCCCTTCCAGGGCCGCCTGCGCGCGCTGGGCCTCGCTGGCCTCCGCCGTGCGTGCGGCCTGCGCCCGGCGCTGCTCCTCGGCGCGCGCGCTGGCCGCCAGTTCGGCGTCGGACATCTGCACTTCCTTGCCAGGCAGCAGGGTGTAGAAGTCGTACTGGGTGGCGGCCGGCTTTTCCGCCGGCTGCGCGCCATCGTGCGCGGCCGGACGCGGCAGGTCCGCGCCGGCGTCGATGTCGGCGTCGGCGACCGGCGCCGGCTGCGCGTCCGGGTTGGGTTGCGGGCCCACCCGCAGGAAGCCGTCGCCTTCCTTCTTGAACAGGTTCGGGGCGGCCAGGAACACCACGGCCGCGATCGCCGCGCCGGCGACCAGCCATACCCAGCCGGGCGTCCCGTTGCCGCTGTTGCGCCGGGCCTGGCTCTTGCCGCGTCGTGCTGCCATTTCTGCAACGTCTCCTTGCTTACATCTTTTCCGGTGCGCTCACGCCCAACAGGCCCAGGCCGTTGGCGAGCGTCTGCCGCGCCGCGCCGGCGAGCGCGAGGCGGGCATTGCGGAGGGCGGCATCGTCCACCAGCACCGGCGTCCCGTGATACCACGTGTGGAAGGCGTGCGCCAATTCACGCAGGTACTGCGCGACCAGGTGCGGCTCCAGCGCCAGGCCGGCGGCCTCGACCACTTCCGGGTAACGTGAGATTTCGTTCATCAGCTCCAGCGACGCGGCGTCGTCCAGCTGCGCCAGCGCGGCCAGGCCCTGCGCCTGGTCGTAGTCCAGGCCCTTCTCCTGCGCCTGGCGCAGCAGCGAGCAGACCCGGGCATGCGCGTACTGCACGTAGAACACCGGGTTGTCGTTGCTCTGCTGGCGTGCCAGGTCGATGTCGAAGGTGAGCTGGGAGTCGGGCTTGCGCGCGATCAGGAACCAGCGCACCGCATCGCTGCCGACCTCGTCGATCAGGTCGCGCAGGGTCAGGTAGCTGCCGGCGCGCTTGGACAGTTTCACTTCCTCGCCGCCGCGCATCACCGTCACCATCTGGTGCAGCACGTACTCCGGCCAGCCCTGCGGAATGCCCACGCCCAGTGCCTGCAGGCCGGCGCGCACGCGCGCCAGCGAGCCGTGGTGGTCGGCGCCCAGTTCGGTGATGGCGCGTTCGTAGCCGCGCTGCCACTTGCTCAGGTGGTAGGCCACGTCCGGCAGGAAGTAGGTGTAGGTGCCGTCGGACTTGCGCATCACGCGGTCCTTGTCGTCACCGAAATCGGTCGAGCGCAGCCACAGCGCGCCGCCTTCCTCGTAGGTGTGGCCGGAGGCAACCAGCTGGTCCACCGTCTCGGCGACCTTGCCGTCCTTGTACAGCGAGCTCTCCAGGAAGTAGATGTCGAAATCCACCCCGAACGCGGCCAGGTCCTGGTTCTGCTCGTTGCGCAGGTAGGCCACGGCGAAGCGGCGGATGGCTTCGATGTCCTCGGCATCGCCGGCACCGACCACCTGGCTGCCTTCCAGTTCGACGGTCTGGCCGAGCAGGTAGGCCTTGGCGACGTCGGCGATGTATTCGCCGTTGTACGCGTCGGCCGGCCACTGTTCGTCGCCCGGCTTGAAGCCGCGCGCGCGCGCCTGCACCGAGCGGGCCAGGTTCTCGATCTGCACGCCGGCGTCGTTGTAGTAGAACTCGCGCTTGGCGTTCCAGCCGTTGGCTTCCAGCACGCGGGCGATGCAGTCGCCGATGGCGCCGGCGCGGCCATGGCCGACGTGCAGCGGGCCGGTCGGGTTGGCCGAGACGTACTCGACGCCGACGTTGCGGCCGTTGCCGCCCAGGTTGCGCCCGTAATCGGCGCCTTCGCGCAGCACGCTCGCCACCTCGCGCTGGAACGCCACCGGCGCCAGCTTGAAGTTGATGAAGCCCGGGCCGGCGATCTCGACGCTGGCGACGTCGTCGCTGGGCGGCAGCGCGGCGACCAGCGCCTGCGCCACGGCCCGCGGGTTGCTGCGCGCGGCCTTGGCCAGCAGCATGGCGGCGTTGGTGGCGAAATCGCCATGCTCGCGGGTCTTGGGTCGTTCGACCACGAAATCCGGCGGCAGGGTGTCGGCAGGCAGGGTACCGTTGGCGCGCAAGGCTTCGATGCCTTGGCCGATCAGGGCGCGGAGTAGGGATTTCACGTGACTGTCTGCTTGGAGCGCGGAACTGCGCATTTTACCCGAGCGGCGGGACCGCTGCTGCCGCGGCGGCGCGGACGGTCAGCGACGTCAACGCCAGGTGCAGGCCGTGGCCCGGAGGGTGGCGGCGGGCCTGGCCATGTCCGGCGGCCGGCGCCGGGGTGCCGGCGCCGGCGGGACGGACAGGGCCGCCAGGGTGGGGCGCGCGCCATCGGTTACATCCAGCCGCGGGCGGCCAGCGACACCGGCGGGCCATCGCCGATGACGAAGTGGTCCAGCAGCCGTATCTGTACCAGGGCCAGCGCGTCGCGCAGGCGCAGGGTGACCGCACGGTCGGCCGTGGAGGGTTCGGCGTTGCCCGAAGGATGGTTGTGGCCCACGATCACCGCCGCGGCGTTGTGCGCCAGCGCCCGGCGCACCAGTTCGCGCGGGTGCACCTCGGCGCCGTCGATGCTGCCGCGGAACAGCTCCTCGAAGGCCAGTGCCCGGTGCCGGTTGTCCAGGAACAGGGCGGCGAAGACCTCGTGCGGCCGCGGCCGCAGCCGCTGCACGAAGTAGCGGCCGGCGGAGTCGGGGTCGGTCAGGCTGGTGCCGCGCTCCAGGTCCGTGGCCAGGTGGCGCTGGCCCAGTTCCAGTGCCGCCACCAGCCGGCAGGCGCGGGCCGGGCCCAGGCCCGGTACCCGCATCAGCTCGCGCGCGCCGCGGTCCATCAACTCCCGCAGCGTGCCATGCGCCTGCAGCATCTCGCGCGCGGTGCGTATCGCGTCCTGGCCCGGCAGGCCCGAGCCCAGGAAGATGGCCAGCAGCTCCGCATCGGACAGGATGCTGGCTCCGTGTGCCAGCAGCTTTTCGCGGGGGCGTTCGGTGTCGGGCCAATGGCGGATGTGCATGCCCACAGGGTGGGTGTCAGGGGCGTGCACGGTAATAAGTCGTCACGGACCCTTCGGGTAAGCTAAAGATTCTTGCGTAGGTAGGATTTCCTCAAGTGACCGGCTTTCCCCACAGTGTCCATGCGCCCGCCCGGCCGCTGGACGGACACAAGCTGCTGCTGTGCGTCGGCGGCGGCATCGCCGCCTACAAAGCGCTGGAACTGGTGCGCCGGCTGCGCGACGCCGGCGCCCGCGTGCAGGTGGCCATGACCGACGGTGCCCAGCAGTTCGTCACCCCGCTCAGTTTCCAGGCCCTGTCCGGGCAGCCGGTGCGTACCACCCTGTGGGACAGTGCCGCCGAACAGGCGATGGGCCATATCGAACTGGCGCGCTGGGCCGACCGCATCGTCATCGCGCCGGCCACCGCCGACCTGCTGGCGCGGCTGGCGCATGGCCATGCCGACGACCTGGTCACCACGCTGTGCCTGGCCACGACCGCGCCACTGACGGTGTGCCCGGCGATGAACCACCGGATGTGGCTGCACCCGGCCACCCAGGCCAACATCGCGCTGCTGCGCGAGCGCGGCGCGCAGGTGGTCGGGCCCGAGGACGGCCCGCTGGCCGAGGGCGAATCCGGCCCCGGGCGGCTGAGCGAACCGGAGGCCATCGTCGCCGCGCTTGCCGGCGCCGGCCACGCCGCGCCCGCCGCGGCGGCCACGCCGGACCGGCTGCAGGGCATGCAGGTGCTGATCAGCGCCGGGCCGACGTATGAAGACCTGGACCCGGTGCGCTATGTCGGCAACCGCTCCAGCGGCAAGATGGGCTACGCGCTGGCGGCCGCGGCCGCGCGCCGTGGCGCGCGGGTGGTGCTGGTCAGCGGCCCGGTGCAACTGCCGACGCCGCCCGGCGTGCAGCGGGTGGATGTGCGTTCGGCCGCGCAGATGCGCGAGGCGGTGCTGGCCGCCCTGCCCGCCGATATCTACATCGGCGCCGCGGCCGTGGCCGACTACACCCCGCGCCAGGTGGCGCAGCAGAAGCTGAAGAAGACCGCGGGCAGCCAGACGCTGACCCTGGAACTGGTGCGCACCCCCGACATCCTGGCCGAGGTGGCCACCCAGGAGCAGGCGCTGAAGCTGGTGGTCGGCTTTGCCGCCGAGACCCACGACGTGGAGAAGTACGCGCGCGGCAAGCTCGCCGACAAGCACCTGGACCTGATCATCGCCAACCAGGTGGGCATCGCCGGCGGCGGCTTCGAGAGCGACCAGAACGCGGCGACCGCCTACTGGAGCGATGGCCAGCGCGCATTCCCGGGCACCGCCAAGACCCAGCTGGCCGAACAACTGCTGGACCTGATCGCGGAGCGACTGGACGCATGAACACGAACGCCACCCCGCACCCCCTGCAGGTGAAGCTGCTGGACCCCCGCTTCGGCGACGCGTGGCCGCTGCCGGCCTATGCCACCGAGGCCAGCGCCGGCATGGACCTGCGCGCCGCGATCGAGGCGCCGATGGCGCTGGAACCCGGCGACGCGGCGCTGCTGCCCAGCGGCATCGCCATCCACATCGCCGACCCGGGCCTGTGCGCGGTGGTGCTGCCGCGCTCGGGACTGGGCCACCGCCACGGTATCGTGCTGGGCAACGGCACCGGGCTGATCGATGCCGATTACCAGGGGCCGCTGCTGATCAGCGTGTGGAACCGGGGCCGCGAGCCGTTCACCATCGAGCCGGGCGACCGCATCGCCCAGTTGGTGGTCATGCCCATCGCCCGCGTGAGCTTGCAGGTGGTGGATACTTTCATCGACAGTGCGCGTGGAACGGGTGGATTCGGCCACACCGGAGTGCGCTGACAGGGGAACGCACGATGAGCCAAGGGAACCAAAGCCGGCGCCCGCGCCCGGCGCTCGGCCGTTCGACGCCGCTGCTGGCGGCGCTGCTGGTGCTGCTGGCCGGCTGGTTCGGCTGGGGGGCCTTCGAGCAATGGCGGCAGGCCGGTACCGGCGCACGGCTGGAACAGGCGCGCGACCAGGCGGTGGAGCAACTGCACGCGACCCTGGCCGCGCAGACCACCCAGTTCGCGCGCCAGCTGGAACTGGCGCCGGTCAAGGCCGCCCTGGCCAATGGCGACGCCGCCGCCGCCGCCGCGGCGGTGCGCGAAAAGTGGAGCGGGGTGGACGACGCGCAGGTATTCGATGGCGCGCTGGCCGATGCCTACGCCGACCCGGCCGCGTTCGGCTACTCGCGGCTGGCGCTGCTGGAGCTGGCGATGAGCGAAGGCAAGCCGGTCGCGCGCGTGGTGCGCGACGGCAATGCGCCGCGGCTGGGCCTGGCCGCGCCGGTCCGCCTGCAGGAGCGGCCGGCGGTGATCTACGTCCGCCAGCCACTGAACCGCCTGACCACCGTGTTCGACGCGCTGGACGCGCCGGATTCGGCCTTCCTCGGCCTGCGCCAGGGGGGATTCACCATCGTGCGGCGCGGCGATACCGCGCTGGGCGGCGGTGCCGATGCGCTGGCGCGGCCAGTGGCCGACGCCGGCCTGCGCGTGGTGGCGGAGATGCCCGACCTGGGCGAAGGCCCGCTGGGCCTGGGTGCCCTGGCCTGTGCGACGGTGGCGCTGCTGATGCTGGCGACGGCGGTGCTGTTGCTGGTTGGCCGCAAGCGCCTGCGCCTGCCGGTGCTGCGGCGCGGTGGCGAGCCGCTGGATGCCGACGATGGCGTCACCCTCAGCGAGGCGCTGGCGCAGGAACCGCTGCCGGTGGCGGCGGCGCGCGCGCGCGAGGCCGATGAGGCCGGCGATGCGCCGTCGCCGGGGACGGATATCGGTACCGTGGCCGCCGGCATTTTCCGCGCCTATGACATCCGCGGGGTGGTCGGCAGCGAGCTGACGCCGGCGGTGGCCACGCTGATCGGCCAGGCCATCGGCAGCCAGATGCAGGCCCAGGGCCTGCGCGAGGTGGTGGTGGGGCGCGACGGCCGCCTGTCCGGCCCCGAGCTGGTGGCCGGGCTGGTCGAGGGCCTGCGCCGCGCCGGCTGCGACGTCATCGACATCGGCATGGCACCGACCCCGGTGGTGTACTTCGCCGCGTACCACCTGCGCGCCGGCAGCTGCGTGGCGGTGACCGGCAGCCACAACCCGCCGGACTACAACGGCTTCAAGATCGTGATCGGCGGCGAAACCCTGTCCGGCGAGGCGATCACCGAGCTGTACCGGCGCATCGTCGAAGGCCGCCTGCAGCGGGCCGACACCCCGGGCGGCCTGCAGCAGCGCGAGGTCATCGCCGACTACGTGCAGCGCATCGCCGACGACGTGCAGCTGGACCGCCCGCTCAAGGTGGTGGCCGACGCCGGCAACGGCGTCGCCGGCGCGGTCGCGCCGCAGCTGCTGGAAGCCATCGGCGCCGACGTGATCCCGCTGTACTGCGAGGTCGACGGGCAGTTCCCCAACCACCACCCGGACCCGAGCGAACCGCACAACCTCGAGGACCTGGTGCAGATGGTCCAGCGTTTCGACGCCGACCTCGGCATCGCCTTCGACGGCGACGGCGACCGCCTGGGCGTGGTCACCCGCGAGGGCCGCATCGTGTTCGCCGACCGCCTGCTGATGCTGTTCGCCGCCGATGTGCTGGCGCGCAACCCCGGCGCGATGGTGATCTACGACGTCAAGTGCACCGGGCGCCTGGCCGACTACATCCTGCGCAACGGCGGCAGCCCGATGATGTGGAAGACCGGGCATTCGCTGATCAAGGCGCGCATGCGCGAGACCGACGCCGAGCTGGCCGGCGAGATGAGCGGGCATTTCTTCTTCAAGGAGCGCTGGTACGGCTTCGACGACGGCCTGTATGCCGCCGCGCGCCTGCTGGAGATCCTGGCCCAGCGCGAGGAGGATCCGTCGGCGGTGTTCGACGAACTGCCCGATGCGGTCTCCACGCCGGAGCTGAAAGTGGCGGTGGCCGAAGGCACCCAGCATGCGCAGGTGGCACTGGTGGTGGCCGCCGCGCAGGCCGAGGATTCGCCGTTCGCTGCCGCGCGCATCTCCACCATCGACGGCCTGCGCGCCGATTTCAGCGATGGCTGGGGACTGGTGCGCGCATCCAACACCACCCCGGTGCTGGTGCTGCGGTTCGAGGCGGACGACGCGGAGGCGCTGGAGCGGATCAAGGGCCTGTTCCGCGAGCAGCTGCAGCGGGTGCTGCCGGCGGGAACCGAACTGAATTTCTGAGCCGGCGCATCCGCGCCGCGCAGGGGTGCTCCGCCGTTGCAGGCAGGGACAGGGCCCGCGCCCGCGCCCAGTGGCGCGTGGCCCTAGGGCGCCTGGAAGCGCAGGCCGACGCCCGGTTCGGTGAACAGGTAGCGCGACTGCAGCGCCGAGTCGCCGAGCTTGTGCCGCAGCCGGCCCACCAGGATGCGCAGGTAGTGGGTGTCGTGGCGATGGCTCGGGCCCCAGACTTCCTGCAGGATCTGCGGCTGGGTGACCACCCGCCCGGCGTTGCGCAGCAGCAGCGCCAGCAATGCATATTCCTTGCGGGTCAGCGCCACCGCCGCACCATCCACGCGGACCTCGCGGCGGGCCAGGTCGATGCGCAGGTGGCCATCGTCGAACAGCGGCACCTGGCCGTCGCCGTCGGTACTGCGGCCGCGCAGCAGCGCCCGCACCCGCGCCATCAGTTCCTGCGTGCCGAACGGCTTGGTCACGTAGTCGTTGGCGCCGTTGTCCAGTGCCCGCACTTTCTCCGCCTCGCCACCGCGCACGCTGAGCATGATCACCGGCACCTGGCTCCACTGGCGCAGTTCGGCCAGCACCTCGTGGCCTTCCATGTCGGGCAGGCCGATGTCCAGGATCACCAGGTCGGCGCCTTCGCCGGCCAGCGCACGCAGCCCCTCGCCGCCGCTGGCGGCCTGCGCGGTGGCATAGCCCTGGGCGCGCAGCGAGATATCGAGGAAGCGGCGGATCTGCACCTCGTCGTCGATCACCAGCACCCGCGCTGGCGGTATGGCCGGGGTGTCAGGCATCGTCGCGCGGGCCTTCCGGGTGGGGCTGGAGCAGGGGCAGGGTCATGCGCACCAGCGTACCGCGTCCATCGCGGCCGGGCAGCGCTTCGACATGGCCGCCATGCGCGCCGATCATGCCCTGGCAGATGGTCAGGCCCAGGCCGGTGCCCTGGCGGCCGCGGTCGCCGCGCTCGACGCTGTAGAACATGTCGAAGATGCGCAGGCGCTCGGCGTCGGGAATGCCCGGTCCCTCGTCGATCACCTCGATGCACAGTTCGCCGTCGCGCACGCGCGCGCGTACTTCCACCGCCACCCCCGGCGGCGAGAACTTGGCCGCGTTCTCCATCACGTTGAACAGCGCCTGTTCGACCAGCGCCGGGTGCACCCAGATCGGCGGCAGGTCGTGCGGGATGTCCAGCTTCAGCAGCGCTTCGGGCTGGTAGCGCTGCAGCCGCCGCGCCGCCGAGCCGATCAGTTCGTCGACGCCGATCCAGTCGCGGCTGAGCTTGAGCCCGTCGTGCCCCAGCCGGGTCATGTCAAGCAGGTTCTGGATGTAGCGGTCCAGGCGCTCGCCCTCGACCACGATGGTGTCGAGCAGGGCGCGGCGGTCGCCGGCATCCATCGCCTCGGCATAGCTGGACAGGCTGTCGGCCGAGCCGATCATCGCCGCCAGCGGCGAGCGCAGGTCGTGCGATACCGACGACAGCAGCGCCGAACGCAGGCGTTCGGTCTCGTTGTGCAGGTGGGCGGTTTCCAGGTCGGCGACCAGCCGCGTGCGCAGTGCCGCCTGGGCGATGTCGTCGACCATCGCCTCGGCCAGCTGGCGCTGCTCCGGGGCCAGCCGCGGATGCTGGCGGTCGAAGCGCAGGCCGGCCACGCCGATGCCATGCCCTTCGCCGTCGAGCAGGGGCAGGAACCACCAGTCGGCGCCGGCCAGGGTGTCGGTGAAGCGGCCCGACGGCTGACCGTGGCGCAGCGCCCAGTCGGCCGCGGCCAGGTCTGTGTCGCCGGGCGCGGCGCTGCCGCCGGTGCTGGTGTCGTGCGCCACCCGCACCCAGGCCGGCGCGTCCAGCGCCTGCTCCAGCGCGACCCGGCCGGCATGCGCCACCTGCGCGTTGTCCACCGCGCTGGCCAGCTGCCGGCCCAGCGCCTGGCGCACGTTGGCATGGCGGTTGGCCGCGCGCAGCGCCACCACCTGCATGCGCAGCCGCGACGCCAGCCGCCCGGCCACCAGCGCCGCGGCCAGGAACAGGAACACGGTGATCACGCCCTGGCGCGCATTGATGGCGAAGGTGAAGCGCGGCGCGATGAAGAAGAAGTTGTAGGCCAGGAAACACAGCGTGGCCGCCAGCACCGCCGCGCCCATGCGCGTGCGCGCGGCCACCAGCACCACCGCGACGATGAACACCATCGCCAGGTCGCTCAGCCCGATCCAGCGTTCGCCCAGCCATGCCGCCCCGCAGGCCACGGCGGTGGCCAGCAGCGCCAGCCCGGCATCCCGGCGCCAGTTCTCCGGATCCAGCGACAACCGCGCCCGGCGCGCGCTGGCGCGCGCCTGCGGCGTGCTGATGATGGTGATCTCGTAGTGCGCGCCGCGCTGGATCAGCTGCTGGGTCAGGGTCTGGTTGAACAGCCGCGCCAGCGGCCGTTCGCGGGTGCGGCCCAGCACCAGGGTGGAGACGGCGTTGTGCGCGGCATGGTCCAGCAGCACGTCGGCGATGCCCGGCCCGTGCAGCAGTTCAGCGTCGCCGCCGAGCCGGCGCGCCAGCGCGAAGGCGGCGTCGATCTCGCGGCGGGTCGCCTCGTCCTGGCGGCCATGCTGCACCGTGACCACGGTCCACGGGGCGTCGCGGCGCTCGGCGATGCGCCGGGCCACGCGCACCAGGTATTCGCTCTGGCCGCCGCCGTCGATCGCCACCAGCACCCGGCGCCGCAGCGGCAGGTTGCCCTCGCCGCGCGCCGCGCGGGTCTCGCGCAGGCTGCTGTCGACGCGGTCGGCCGCTTCCTGCATGGCCAGCTCGCGCAGCGCGGTGAGGTTGGCGGGCGAGAAGAACGCCTGCAGCGCCTGCGCCGCCTGTTCGGGCACGTACACCTTGCCCTGGCGCAGGCGCTCCACCAGTTCGCGCGGCGGCAGGTCGACCAGCACGATGTCGTGCAGACGGTCTAACACCGCATCGGGCACGGTTTCGGCCACGCGCACGCCGGTGATGCGCATCACCACGTCGTTGAGGCTTTCCAGGTGCTGGATATTGATGGTCGTCCACACGTCGATGCCGGCGTCGAGCAGTTCCATCACGTCCTGCCAGCGCCGTTCGTGGCGGCTGCCGGGGGCGTTGCGGTGGGCCAGTTCGTCCACCAGCACCAGGGCCGGGTGCCGCGCCAGCACCGCGTCCAGGTCCATCTCCTGCAGGCGATGGTCGCGGTACTCGACCTCGCGCAGCGCGATCACCGGCAGGCCGTGCAGCAGCGCGGCGGTGTCGTCGCGGCCGTGGGTTTCCACCACCGCCGCGACCAAGTCCACGCCGCGGCGCAGTTGTTCCTGCGCGCGGGTGAGCATGGCGAAGGTCTTGCCGACGCCGGGCGCGGCGCCGAGGAAGACCGTCAGCTTGCCGCCGGCTTCGCGTTGCAGGCTTCCGGCCAGCGCATCGGCCTGGCGGCTGCGGGTATCGTTCATGGCCGCGATTGTGCGCCGCCGCCGGCAGCGGCGGAATCAGGGCGCATGCGCGGCCGCATCCAGGGCCAGGTTCAGCGCGATCACATTCACCCGCGGCTGTCCCAGCACGCCCCACCCGGGCGCCTGCACGTGGCGCTCCAGCAGGGCCTGCACGCGCTGTTGCGGCCAGCCACGCGCCCGCGCCACGCGGGCCACCTGCAGCCTTGCGGCGGCCGGCGACAGCTCCGGGTCGAGTCCGCTGGCGGAGGCGGTGACCAGGTCGCCGGGCACCTGCGCTGCCGCGACCCCTTCGCGCGCCGCCACCGCGGCGGTTTCAGCGGCCACGCGCTGCGCCAGTTGCGGGTTGCCGCGCGCCAGGTTGCTGCCGGCGGCGGCCATCGGGTCGTAGCCGCTGGCCGATGGCCGTGCCTGGAAGTAGCCGTCGCCGGCGAACGGCTGCGCCAGCAGCAGCGAACCGCGCACGCGGCCGTCCGCATCGCGGACCAGGCTGCCGTCGGCCTGGGCCGGGAACAGGGTGCCGGCGATGCCGGTGGCGAGCGTGGCATAGGCCAGGCCGGTGCCGAGCAGGGCGAACAGGGTCAGGCCGATGGCCGGGCGCCACAGGGCAATGGAGGTCTTGGGGGTCATGCGCCGAGTACCAGGACGAGGAGAAGATCGATGGCCTTGATCGCCGCGAACGGCAGCAGCACCCCGCCCAGGCCGTAGACCAGCATGTTCCGGCGCAGCAGCGCGGTGGCGGTGGCCGGGCGGAAGCGCACGCCGCGCAATGCCAGCGGGATCAGCGCCGGAATCACCAGCGCGTTGAACACCAGCGCCGCCAGCACCGCGTTGCGCGGGCTGGACAGCTGCATCACGTTCAACGCCGCCATCGACGGGATCGCCGCGGCGAACAGCGCCGGCAGGATCGCGAAGTACTTGGATACGTCGTTGGCCAGCGAAAAGGTGGTCAGCGCGCCGCGGGTGATCAGCTGCTGCTTGCCCACCTCGACCACCGCCAGCAGCTTGGCCGGATCCGAGTCTAGGTCGACCATGTTGCCGGCCTCCTTGGCGGCCTGGGTGCCGGAGTTCATCGCCAGGCCGATGTCGGCCTGGGCCAGCGCCGGGGCGTCGTTGGTGCCGTCGCCGACCATCGCCACCAGCCGCCCGCCCGCCTGTTCGCTGCGGATCCGCGCCAGCTTGTCCTCGGGCCGGGCCTGGGCGATGTAGTCGTCCACGCCGGCTTCGGCGGCGATGGCCGCGGCGGTCAGCGGGTTGTCGCCGGTGATCATCACCGTGCGGATGCCCATCGCCCGCAGCTGTGCGAACTTCTCGCGCATGCCGTGCTTGACCACGTCGGCCAGCTCGACCACGCCCAGCACGTGCCGGCCTTCGCATACCACCAGCGGCGTGGCGCCGCCGCGCGCGACCTGGTCCACGCGCGCCTGCAGTTCGTTGGGGACGTTGCCGCCCAGTGCCGACACGTGCGCGGTGATGGCGTCGGCCGCGCCCTTGCGGATGCGCCGTCCGTCGGCCAGGTCCACGCCCGACATGCGCGTCTGCGCGCTGAACGCCAGGTAGTCGGCCCGGTCCGGCTCGCCGGTGGTGCAGCCCTGCTCGCGCGCCAGGCGCACGATCGACCTGCCCTCCGGGGTCGGGTCGGCCAGCGAGGACAGCAGCGCGGCCTCGCGCAGGTGCCCGGCCTCGATGCCCGCCAGCGGGTGGAAGGCGCTGGCCTGGCGGTCGCCGTAGGTGATGGTGCCGGTCTTGTCGAGCAGCAGCACGTCCACGTCGCCGGCCACTTCCACCGCCTTGCCCGACTTGGCCAGCACGTTGGCCTGCAGCGCGCGGTTCATGCCGGCGATGCCGATGGCCGGCAGCAGCCCGCCGATGGTGGTCGGGATCAGGCACACCAGCAGCGCGATCAGCAGCAGCGGATCGAGCCGCACGCCGACGGCGGCGGCGATCGCCGGCAGCGTCGCCACCACCACCAGGAAGGTCAGCGACATCGCCGCCAGCAGCAGGGTCAGCGCGATCTCGTTCGGCGTCTTCTGCCGGTTGGCGCCTTCCACCAGCGCGATCATGCGGTCCAGGAAGCTGTGTCCGGGCTCGGCGGTGACGCGCACCACGATCTGGTCGGACAGCACCTTGGTGCCGCCGATCACGCCGGAGCGGTCGGTACCGGCCTCGCGCAGCACCGGTGCCGACTCGCCGGTGACGGCGGCCTCGTTGATGGTGGCCAGGCCCTGCACGATCTCGCCGTCGGCCGGCACGAACTCGCCGGCGCCGACGATCACGTGGTCGCCCGGGCGCAGCGCCGCGGCGGCAACCGCGCTTTCGGCCGCACCGAACCGCGGTGCCGCCAGGCGGCGTGCCACCAGGTCCTGGCGCGCGCGCCGGAGCGCCGATGCCTGGCCGCGCCCACGCGCCTCGGCCACGGCTTCGGCGAAGTTGCCGAACAGCACCGTCAGCAGCAGGATCGCGGTGACCGCCAGGCCGAAGCCCAGCGGCGCCTGGCCGCCGAGGGTGAGCAGCAGCGCCAGCACGGTGCCGGCCATGACCACGGCCATCACCGGGTTGTGCAGCAGGTGCGCGGGCGCGAGCTTGCGCACGGATTCGCGCAGCGCCTGGCGCCAGCCGGCGGCGTCCAGCAGCGGTGGGCGGCGCGTGGCCGGGCGGGAAACAGGGGAGTTCATCGAAGCGCTCATGGATGTCAGGCTCCCTGCAGCGCCAGGCCCAGGTGGTCGGCCACCGGGCCGAGCACCAGTGCCGGCATGAACTGCAGCACGGTGAGGACGACGATCACGCAGACCAGGGTCAGGGCGAAGGTCGGGGTTTCTATCTGCAGGCTGCCGGCGCCCTGCGGCGCCTGCCGCTTGCCGGCCAGCTGCGCGGCGATGGCCAGCGGCACGATCAGCACCGGGAACCGGCCCAGCGCCAGCACCAGCGCGCAGCTGAGGTTCCACCAGACGGTGTTGTCGGCCAGTCCTTCAAGGCCCGAGCCGTTGTTGGCATAGGCCGAGGTGAACTCGTAGAACACCTGGGTGATGCCATGGAAGCCGGGGTTGGAGATACCGGCCAGGCCGGGAATGGCCAGGGTCAGCGCGGTCATGCCAAGCAGGGTGATCGGCTGCAGCAGCACCAGCAGGGCGAGCAGCCGTACCTGGGGCGTTTCCAGCTTGCGGCCGAACAGCTCGGGCGTGCGCCCGGTCATCAGCCCGGCCAGGAACACCGCCAGCATCAGGTACACCAGGAACTGCTGCAGGCCGCAGCCGATGCCGCCCCAGATGGCGCCGACCAGCATGTTGACCAGCGACGCCATGCCGGCCAGCGGACTCATCGAATCCTGCATGCCGTTGACCGACCCGTTCTGCACCTGCGTGGTGAGCGTGGCCCACAGCGCGGTGCCGTCGGCGCCGAAGCGGACTTCCTTGCCCTCCATCAGCAACGGGCTGGCAGCGCTGGCGCCGTGCCCTTCCAGCCACACCGTGCCGAAGGTGGACAGCAGCGACATGCCGAGCATGCAGCCGAACACCAGCGCGCCGAAGCGGCGGCGGCCGGTGAAGGCGCCGATCATGAACACCACCGCCATCGGTACCAGCACGATGCCCACCAGCTCCAGCGCGTTGGACAGCGGAGTGGGGTTCTCCAGCGGAAAGCTGCTGTTCGGCCCGTACCAGCCGCCGCCATTGGCGCCGAGCTGCTTGGCCGCGACCATCGCCGCCACCGGGCCCAGCGGAACCTTCTGCGTCGCCATGCCGGCGCCGGCATCGATCGGCGTGGCCTGCGGGCCCGCGGCCAGCGTCGAGGGCACGCCCTGCCAGGTCAGCAGCAGGGTCCATACCAGGCACAGTGGCAGCAGGAAGCGCAGGCACAGGCGCACCACGTCGACGTAGTAGTTGCCGACCGTGACCGGCGCGGCCGCCGCCCCGGCACCGGACTGCTGGCCCGGCGCCCGGGCGAACAGCGCCCGCAGCGTGGCCACCGCCAGCGCCAGGCCCATCATCGGGGTGATCACCTGCAGGCCGGTGATGGCGGTCATCTGCGACAGGTAGGACAGCTGCGCCTGGCCGCTGTAGTGCTGCTGGTTGGTGTTGGTCAGGAACGACACCATCGTGTGCAGCGCGGTGTCCCAGCGCAGGTTGGGAACATGGTCCGGGTTGAGTGGCAGCCAGGCCTGGGTCATGAACACCGCCAGTGTCGGCACGGCCAGCACCAGGTTGCTGGCGAGGAAGGCGAGGGCATAGCCGCGCCAGGACATGGCACGCCCCGGGTCGACGCCCAGCAGCCGGTAAAGCGGGGTCTCGATCCACCGGAACAGCGGGTCGATGCGCATGGGCGTGCCGCGCATCAGCCGCGCCAGGTACAGGCCCAGCGGCCACGCCAGGGCGATGCCGGCCAGCAGGATGACAAGGGCTTCGGTCATGGCGTGCTCCTCAGAACGACTCGGGACGCAGGACCGCGTACAGCAGGTAGGCGGCAGCGACCAGCGCCACCAGTCCGCACAGGAAGAAAAGCCAGCCGGGCATTGGGAACCTCGGTTCGGTGGCGCGACCGCCTGCGCGGCGGACGTACCGTGTGGATGGGAAAGTGGCGGCGCATTGCCAGCATGGCCGCCCGTGCCAGGAGCGCCATGGTGCTTCCGGGGGCCGTAAACGTTCGATGCCGCGTGCCCGGTCGCGGCGTAAAAACGCCATAAAAAAGTGGGTGGCCATGGTTTGGCCGCCGGTGCGGTGCCGGGCTGGCGGGGGCTGAAGGCAACGAAAAAGCGGCCCGGGGGCCGCTTGCGGGGTTCCGCCGGTGGGCGCGCTCAGCCCGGCGGCGATGCCGGGGTATCGGCCGCGTCGGCCGCCGCGGCGGTGCCCTTGAGCTCGCGGTAGCGGGCCAGGGTTTCGGCGATCTCCACGTCCAGCGCCTTGCGCTGCTGCTCGAAGGCGGCCTGCAGCCGCAGCTGGGCCAGCAGTTCGGTATGCCGCTGGCGGATGTCCTGGGCCTGCTTGTCGGTCACCTTCTGCCCGGCCAGTTCGCGGTCGCCGGCGATCGACAACTGGGTGGCAAGCGCCTCGCGCAGGCTGCCGACGTTGTAGATGGCGGTCTTGATGTTGTTGTCGACGATGGCCGCGCGCTCGTTGAACACGCGGCGCAGTGCGTCCTCGCTGCCATAGGTGGACAGCATGGCCTGCTCGGTGCGCCTGCGGGTCTCGGCCGCCGCCGCATCCACCTGCGCCTGCGCCGCGGCGAGCTCGGCGTCGGCGCGTTCCTCGGCGGTGAGCGCGCGCTGCACGTCGGCGCTGCGCAGGCCGCTGCGCGCGCTGAATTCCTGGCGTGCGTTGTTGACCGCCTCCGGCGGCAGGGTGTCCGAGCAGATCCGCTCACCCCGGGCGGTGTCCCAGCAGTAGAGCTTCTTGCCGGGGTCGGCCGGCTTGTCCTGTGCCGGCACCGGTACCGGCAGTGTCAGCGCAGCCAGCACCAGCAGCATGCCGGCGCCGGTGATGGACGGATTCGGCCTCATGACAGCCCCCTGCGGTCAGCCCGTTGGATTGCTTCCGTAACGGGCCCGGTAGGCCAGCAACGGTTCGCGGTAGCCGACAAGTTCCGGGTTCCCGGACGCGAATGCAAGCAGGTCGGCCAGGTTGGCCACGGCGATCACCGGGATGCCGGTCTCGGCGGCCACAGCCTGGGCGGCCGAGCGGCGGTCCTCCTCCGAGGCGATCTCCTGGCGGTCCAGCGCGACCACGATGCCGGCGGGGATGCCGTTGGCGGCGCGGATGATGGCCAGCGCCTCGCGGATGGCGGTACCGGCGGTGATCACGTCGTCGACGATCAGGATGCGCTTGCCGGCCATGTCGGCGCCGATCAGGGTGCCGCCCTCGCCGTGGTCCTTGGCTTCCTTGCGGTTGAAGGTCAGCGGCAGGTTGCGGCCGCGGTGCGAGAACTCGCAGGCGATGGCGGTGGCCAGCGGGATGCCCTTGTAGGCCGGCCCGAACAGCTGGTCGAAGGCGACGCCGGAGGATTCGACCGCGTCGGCGTAGCAGTTGCCCAGCTGGGCCAGCGCCAGGCCGGTGTCGAAACGGCCGGCATTGAAGAAATAGGGGCTTACCCGGCCGGACTTGAGGGTGAACTGGCCGAAGCGCAGGGCATCGGCGTTCAGCGCCAGCTGCAGGAAGCGGGAACGATGGTCACTCATGTAATGCGCTTTTCTGTCGTCTATTGAAGGCGCCTAGGGTAAAGCATGGCTTCGGGGAATGCTGGCGCGGGCGGTATGCTGTGCCGTCCCGGGCCTGTCAGCGGTTTCCCATGCGCATCATCAGTTTCAACGCCAACGGCATCCGTTCGGCCACCACCAAGGGCTTCGGCGCCTGGTTCGCCGGCCAGCAGGCCGACGTGCTGTGCATCCAGGAGACCAAGGCGCAGGAGTCGCAGCTGTCCGACCCGCTGTTCCGCCCCGATGGCCACCACTGTTTCTACCGTGACGCCATCACCAAGAAAGGCTACAGCGGGGTGGCGATCTGGAGCCGGCGCGAGCCGGACGAGGTCCGCACCGAGCTGGGCTGGGCCCCGTTCGACGACGAGGGCCGCTACATCGAGGCCCGCTTCGGCAACCTGAGCGTGGTCTCCTTCTATATCCCGTCCGGCTCGTCGGGCGAGCTGCGCCAGGGCTTCAAGTTCGAGGTGATGGAATGGCTGCGGCCGATCCTCGACCAGTGGCTGGCCAGCGGCCGCGACTACGTGCTGTGCGGGGACTGGAACATCGTGCGCACCGCCCTGGACATCAGGAACTGGAAGTCCAACCAGAAGAATTCCGGCTGCCTGCCCGAGGAGCGCGACTGGCTCAACGGCCTGTGCGCCGACCTGCCCGGGGAGCATGACCCGGGCGCCGGCCGCGGCTGGGTGGACGCCTATCGCGTGCTGCACCCGCAGGGGCAGGACTACACGTGGTGGAGCAACCGGGGCGCGGCGCGCGCCAACAACGTCGGTTGGCGCATCGACTACCAGCTGGTCACCCCCGGCCTGCGCGGGCGCCTGCGCGGCTGCTCGATCTACCGCGACGAGCGCTTCTCCGACCACGCCCCGTTCAGCGTGGACTACGACCTGTGAGCGAGGCCGCGCCGAAGCGCCGCCAGGGCTGGCGGGAGGTGATGGGCAACCTGCGCCAGCGCAAGGTGCTGGCGATGCTGCTGCTGGGCTTCAGTTCCGGCCTGCCGATCTACCTGGTCGGCAATACGCTCGGCTTCTGGATGCGCAAGGAAGGCATCGAGCTGGACACCATCGGCTTCCTGTCCTGGGTGGGCCTGGCGTACTCGATGAAGTTCCTGTGGGCGCCGATCGTCGACAAGACCGACGTGCCGGTGCTGGGGCGGGTGTTCGGGCGCCGCCGCGGCTGGATGCTGCTGTCGCAGCTGTTCGCCGGCCTGGCCCTGGTCGGCATGGCGCTGGTGCAGCCCAAGGGCGGCAACATACTGGTGCTGGGCCTGTCGGTGGAGCACCTGCTCGTGTTCGGGGTGCTGGCCACCGTGGTGGCGTTCGCCTCGGCCACCCAGGACATCGTCATCGACGCCTGGCGCATCGAGAGCGCCAGCAGCAGCGAGCAGCTCGGCCTGCTGACCGCCTCCTCGGCGCTGGGCTACCGCACCGCGCTGCTGGTCACCGACGCGCTGATCCTGATCATCGCCGCGCGCGTGGGCTGGCAGGTGTCCTACGAGATCATGGCGGCGCTGATGGGCCTGGGCGTGGCCGCGGTGCTGCTGGCGCGCGAACCGGCGCGGGCGGTGCTCGCCGTGCACGACCAGGCCGCCCGGCTGTGGACCCCGCGCGGCCTGTTCGACGCGGTGATCGGCCCGTTCGTGATGTTCTTCCGCGAGTACCGCAGCGGCGCGCTGCTGATCCTGGCGGCGATCAGCATCTACCGCATGGCCGACTTCGTGATGGGCCCCATGGCCAACCCGTTCTACGTCGACCTCGGCCTGGACGAGGACACGGTGGGCGCGGTGCGCGGCTCGGTCGGCCTGGTGGCCACATTCTTCGGCATCGCCCTGGCCGGGGTGATCTCGGTGCGCTGGGGGGTGATGGCGGCGCTGCTGGTCGGCGCGGTGCTTGGCCCCTGCTCGAACCTGGCGTTCGCATGGATGGCCTACGTCGGCCCGGGCAAGCTGGAGTTCGCCATCGCCATGGCGGTGGACAACCTGTCCAGCGGCTTCGCCGGCACCGCCCTGATCGCCTACATGTCCAGCCTGACCAGCATCGGCTACACCGCGACCCAATATGCGTTGCTCAGCTCGTTCTACGCGATGCCGGGCAAGGCGCTCAAGGGCCTGTCGGGCATGACCGTGCAATACCTGGCGCAGGGCCGCACCCTGCTGGAGGGCTACGCGCTGTTCTTCGTCGGCACCGCGCTGCTGGCGATACCGGTGCTGCTGCTGTGCGTGGCGCTCGCGGCGATGCAGGCGCGCAAGGCCACCACGTCCGGCTGAATGCGCCGCGCGCGGGTGGATCGCGCGAGCCGCGTTCCGCCCGCCGTTGAAACCGGGCGCCGCGTCGTCGATGATGCCCGCGGGGGGATCCGCCGGACTGCTGGCGGAATGACATGGCCGACGTGATCTTGCGGGATGTCGACCCGCTGCTGCTTGAACGCATCCGCCGCCTTGCGGTGGCGCGTGGCTGGACCCGCGAACATACCTGCCTGGTGCTGCTCGAACAGGGCCTGTTCGCCGGCGAGCACGAGATGAGCCACGGCTTCGAGAACCCGGAGGTGGACGTGCTGTCCGAGGCCATCCATGCCCTGCAGGCGTTGCCCGCCGGCGCCGAATTCGGTTGAGTGCATGCCCGGCACGGGCCAGGGCGCGCCCCGATGCCCCGGCTTCAGGCAAACGCGGCTCGCCGTAGATGCGGGCTTGCCCCGCATGCGACATGCCGGGCAAACCGTGCCGGGCGAGCCCGGCAGCTACGACAACGGGCAGGGCAGGGGGACGCCCGGCACCCCAGCATCCGTGCGGGCGATTTTCGGGGCCGCGCCCCAAGGTTTCACGCCGGGTGGATCGCGCCCAGGATCCGCGGCCCGCGCGCGCCGCTGACGCTGGGCAGGTTGCCCGGGCGTCCGGCCAGGGCTTCGCGTGCCAGCCAGGCGAAGCCCATCGCTTCCATGTAGTCCGGGTCGAGCCCATGCGCGGCGCTGGAGACCACCTCCACTCCCGGCAGCCGCGCGGCGATGCGCCGCAGCAGGTGGGGATTATGGACGCCGCCGCCGCATACCAGCAGCCGGCGTGCGCCGGGCAGGTGCGCCCGCAGTGCATCGGTGACGGTGGCGGCGGTGAGTTCGGCCAGGGTGGCCTGCACATCGGCCGGCGCCAGCGGCGCGTCGCCGATCCGCGCGTCCACCCAGTCCAGGTGGAACTGTTCACGGCCGGTGCTCTTGGGCGGTGGCAGCGCGAACCAGGCATCGTCCAGCAACCGCGCCAGCAGCGCCTCGTCCACCCGACCAGTGGCGGCGAAGGCGCCATCGGCATCGAACGCGGCGCCGAGGTGGCGCTGGCACCAGCCATCCAGCAGCGCATTGGCCGGGCCGGTGTCGAACCCGCGCAGGCTGCCGTCGCGCGCGAGCAGGCTCAGGTTGGCGATGCCGCCCAGGTTGAGGACCGCCCGGTCCTCGCCGCTGTTGCCGAGCATTGCCAGGTGGAAGGCCGGCATCAGCGGCGCGCCGTGGCCGCCGGCGGCCACGTCGCGGCGGCGGAAATCGGCCACCGTGGTGATCCCGGTCAGCTCGGCGATGCGGTGGGCGTCGCCGATCTGCCAGGTGAAGGCAGGCAGCGCCGTGGGGCGATGGCGGATGGTCTGCCCGTGCGACCCGATCGCCCGCACCTGCGCGCGGCTGATCCCGGCCCGCTCCAGCAGGCCATTGGCGGCGGCGGCGAAGGCGATGCCGACTTCGGCGTCCAGTTGCCCGAGCGCATCCAGCGATGCCGGCTCGGCGCCCTGTCCCAACGCCACCAGTGCCTCGCGGGTCCGCGCCGGCCAGTCGCAGGTATGCCCGTGCACGAACCGGCAGCCGCCTTCAGCCGGGAACTGCACCAGCGCGGCGTCGATGCCGTCGGCACTGGTGCCGGACATCAGGCCGAGGAACAACGGCAGCTGTGGATCGATGGAGGTCATGCCGGGGCCGGAAACGAAAAGGGCAGGGAAGCTTCAAGGCTCCCTGCCCCTGTCGTCAACGCGGCGGCGCGGCTCAGCCGCGTTTGTTGCCGGCCGCCACGGGGGTCGCGGCACTGGCCGTGACCGTGGGCTTGTCCTTGCCGGCATCGGCGTACATCAGCTCTTCCATGCCCTGGATGCGCGCCATCGCCGGCGCGGTCTGGGCGCGGAACGCGGCCAGCTCGGCGCCCTTCAGCGGCTCCGGCGGCGGCATGGTCACCGACAGCGGGTTGCGGTGCTGGCCGTTGACCCGGAATTCGTAGTGCAGGTGCGGGCCGGTCGCCATGCCGGTGGAGCCGACATAACCGATCACCGTGCCCTGGTTCACGCGCTGGCCGGTGCGGATCTTGCCGAAGCGCGACATGTGCCCGTACAGCGTGGTGTAGCCGCGGCCGTGGTCGAGGATCACCACGTTGCCATAGCCGCGTTGGGTACCGGCGAACTGCACGCGGGCGTCGCCGGCGGCCATGATCGGGGTGCCGGTGCCGGCGGCATAGTCCACGCCCTTGTGCATGCGCATGGTGCCGAGGATCGGATGGCGGCGCGAGCCGAAGGTGGAGCTCAGCCGCGCGAACGGAATCGGCATGCGGATGAAGCTCTTCTTCAGCGGCCGGCCGTTGAGGTCGAAGTACTCGGACTTGCCGCCGCGCTCGAATCGGAACCCGGTATAGGTCTTGCCGCCGGTGCTGAAGGTGGCGGCCAGGATCTTGCTGGTGTCGATGCGCTCGCCCTCGCGCCAGGTCTCGTCCATGACCACGCTGAAGCGGTCGCCCGGCTGCACGTCCTTGGAGAAGTCGATGTCGTACTTGAAGATCTCGTCGGTCATCGTGTTGATGGCCGAGGGCGACAGCCCGGCCTTCAGGGCCGAGGCATAGAGCGAGCTGCGGATCTCGCCGCTGGCGACCACGGTGCGGGTGGTGGTCGCGCGCTCCAGCACCTTCTCGCGGATCTGGTCGCCCTGCAGGGTCAACTCCACGCGGTGGCTGGGGTCGCGGTCGAAGCGGATCGTGCGCAGCTGGCCGTTGACCGGCAGGTCGAAGGCGATCTCGGCCCCCGGCCGCAGCCGGGTCAGCGCCTCGCGGGTACCCGGGTGGTTCAGCAGCCGGTGCATCACCGTCGCCGGCACCCCGGCGATCTCGAACAGGTCGCTCAGGGTCTGGCCGCGTTCCACCCGCAGGATCTGCCAGCTGTCGCCCGGGGTTTCGCTGCGCCGGGCCAGCGACAGCGGCGGCAGTGGCAGGGCCAGGGTCGCGTGCGCCGACGGCAGGGGCGCGTCGATGGCATTGGAGAAGCCCGGCACGATGGTCGCCGCCAGCGCGCCGATGGTCGCGAACAGGCTGGCGTGGATCCAGTGGCGCCGGGTCCAGCGTTCGTTGAACGCGGCCGGGAGGTGTTGCTTCAACTTCCGATGCAGGGCGGTGTCGTGGAGGACGTGGAGTCGTTCCTGAAAGCGCTGTTTGCGCGCCTGGCCGTGATCGGGTTGGGACATCGCTGGGTTCTCTGGACGGCCCGGATCGCGGGCCCAAACGCGGGTAACATAGTCACCCTTCAATACCGCGTCAAACCATTGAGCCGCATGGCTTTTTGATGAATTGGGCGGTTAACCTGCACTTAACACATTCATGTCTGACGGCGAAGCCGGGAGTTCTAGCGTGTCCTCGATTGATGAAGCCCTTGCCCTGATCGGCCGCGGTGCCGATGAAATCCTCAAGGTGGATGAACTGCGCCAGCGTCTGGAAAGCGGCCGTCCGCTGCGGGTCAAGGCCGGCTTCGACCCCACCGCCCCGGACCTGCATCTGGGCCACACCGTGCTGCTCAACAAGCTGCGCCAGTTCCAGGATCTCGGGCACCAGGTGATCTTCCTGATCGGCGACTTCACCGGCATGATCGGCGACCCCTCGGGCAAGAACGTCACCCGCAAGCCGCTGTCCCGCGAAGACGTACTGGCCAATGCCCGCACCTACGAGGAGCAGGTGTTCAAGGTGCTCGACCGCGCGCGTACCGAGGTCCGCTTCAATTCCGAATGGTTCGGCAAGATGGGCGCGGCCGACATGATCCGCCTGGCCGGCCAGCACACGGTGGCGCGCATGCTCGAGCGCGACGACTTCGCCAAGCGCTACGCCGCCCAGCAGTCGATCGCCATCCACGAATTCCTCTACCCGCTGGTGCAGGGCTACGACTCGGTGGCGCTGGAAGCGGACGTCGAGCTCGGCGGCACCGACCAGAAGTTCAACCTGCTGATGGGCCGCGGCCTGCAGGAGCACTACGGCCAGAAGCCGCAGATCGTGTTGACCATGCCGCTGCTGGAGGGCCTGGATGGGGTCAACAAGATGTCCAAGTCGCTGGGCAACTACATTGGTATCAGCGAACCGGCGATCGACATCGTCACCAAGACCATGAAGATCGACGACACCCTCATGTGGCGCTGGATCGACCTGCTCAGCTTCGACATCTCCATTGCCGAGGCCAGTCAGCTGCGCGCCGATGTTGACGCCGGCGCGATCAACCCGCGCGAGATCAAGCTGCGCCTGGCGCGCGAACTGGCCACGCGCTTCCACGATGCGGCCGCCGCCGAGCAGGCGATTGCCGGCTGGAATGCGGCGGTGACCGGGCAGGGCGACATCACCCAGCTGCCGTTGCAGGAAGTGAAGGTGCCGGCCGACGGCCTGCGCATCGGCGCGCTGCTGACCGCCGCCGGCCTGACGCCCAGCAACTCGGAAGCCTCGCGCAAGCTCAAGGAGCGCGCGGTCAAGGTGGACGGCCAGGTGGTCGAGGATGCGCAGACGGTCCTGCAGCCGGGCTTCGAAGGCCTGCTGCAGGTGGGCAAGCGCACGTTCGCGCGGGTGTTGTTGGTTGCTGCCTGACCCCGCAGTTCATGGCCCCGTGGCGGCGTACCCGTCCGCGGGGTGCGGGAAGTGCAGGTGATGTGTATTTGCCTCTTCCCAAAACCTGAAACAGGTTGCATACTTCCGCTCCTTCGCCGCCGGCCGGTGGTTGGCAGCGAAGGCAGGAAGTTGAAGTCACCCTCACGCAGGTGTTGACGGCAACGAAAAGGCTGCCATAATAGGCGGCTCGCTTCGACGAAAAGCCCTCGGGTTTGCGGTTGGAGCAGCGGAGTCGGGCCTCGAAACGAGGTGTTGACGAAGCGGAAAAGCCGGCTATAATGGGCGGCTCGCTCGGACGGAAACGCCGGGCACTAAGGAAGAAGGCGCTGAGGCCGATTCCGAAGTTCTTTGAAAGTATGCGCAGGTATCTTGTGAGGGCGCCTGCAGGAGTGGATGACTGTCCATCTTGCAGACGTTTGATCAAGCAATGAATAGTTTGTT
>NZ_JAKUKB010000010.1:0-235478 GCF_022436665.1 Stenotrophomonas sp. Y6 | reverse complement strand
TCGGCGTGGGCACGATGCTGGCCGCGCTGGTGCCGGGCCGCGTTTCCACCGAGGTCGATGCCGACCAGGCCCACGACACCGACGCGACCATCGCCAAGGCGCGCCAGTTCATCGCCATGTACGCAGCGGCCGGCGTGCCGCGCGACAAGGTGCTGATCAAGATCGCCGCCACCTGGGCCGGGGTGGAAGCCACCCGCGTGCTGCAGACCGAGGGCATCGACTGCAACCTGACGCTGATCTTCAACCCGACCCAGGCGCTGGCCTGTTCGGAAGCCGGCGCGTTCCTGATCTCGCCGTTCGTGGGCCGCATCCTGGACTGGTACGTGGCCCATGGCCAGGCGCCGGCCAGCATCGACGAGGACCCGGGCGTGCGGTTCGTGCGCGGGGTGTACGCCGAGTTCAAGCGCCGCGGTTCGCCGACGGTGGTGATGGGCGCCTCGTTCCGCTCGACCGCGCAGATCGAGGCGCTGGCCGGCTGCGACCGCCTGACCATCTCGCCGGACCTGCTGGAAAAGCTCGACGCCGACCTGGGCGAGCTGCCGCGCAAGCTGGTGCCGGGCGCCGCCGAAGCGGTGGACGTCGCGCCGATCGACCAGGCGAAGTTCGACGCGGACATGGCCGCCGACCCGATGGCCACCGAGAAGCTGGCCACCGGCATCGACGCTTTCGCCAAGGACCTGCAGGCGCTGCGCGAGCGCATCGCCGCGCGGTTGGGCTGAGGCCGGCATGCGCACGCTGCGCAATCCGTTTCCGCTCCTGATCGCCACCGGCTTGTGCCTGCTGGCCAGCGCCTGCGCCATGCCCGCCGCGCGCCCCGCGGTGCCCGAGATCCGTCCGGGCGTCGCCCGTGGCTATCTGGAGACGGAGCAGCTGCCGGACAGCATCGCCCTGCTGCCGCCGCCGCCCGCGCCGGGCTCGGCCGCGTTCGCGCTGGACGAGCAGGTCAACCAGGCCCGTACCCTGCGCGGCACGCCGCGCTGGCAGCAGGCCATCGCCGACGCCAACCTGCAGTTCCCCGAGGCCGCGTCGATCTTCGCCTGCGCCATCGGCACCCGCATCGACGCAGCCGGCACGCCGCGCCTGTACGGCCTGCTGCGCCGCACCGGCACCGACGCGGCGGTGGTCAGCGACGCCGCCAAGCACCGCTACAACCGCACGCGGCCGTTCATGGTCAACGGCGAGCCTACCTGCACGCCGGACAAGGAGGCCGGGCTGGCGGAGAACGGCTCGTATCCGTCGGGCCACCCGTCCATCGGCTGGGCCTGGGCGCTGATCCTGGCCGAGCTGGCGCCGGACCGCAGCGACGCCATCCTCGCCCGTGGCCGCAGCTATGGCGAAAGCCGGCTGGTGTGCAACGTGCACTGGCACAGCGACGTGCTCTCCGGGCGGTTCATGGGATCGGCGGTGGTCGCACGCTTGCACGCCGACCCACAGTTCCGCCGCGACATGGACGCGGCGCGCGTGGAACTGGCCATGGCACGCCGGCGCGGCACCGCGCCAGTGGCCGGATGCGAGGCCACCGCGGCAGCTTTGGCGCAGCCGCTGCCAACCGCGGCTTACTGATCACTGCAGATTACGTTACCGGTCGCTCTCTCCCTCCCTCCGGTATCGCCACGACCGTGCCGCCATGGCACGGTCGTTTTTTTTCTCGCCCCCGCGCCGATGCCCGCGATCGTTGTGCGGAGTTCCGCATCAGGGCTCCGTGTTTCGTGCTATCGGCGGGCACGCCGCACTCAAGACCATGGCAGAGGCGCCATTGCGTCTTTTTCTGCCGTGGCATGCAACGCATGCGCGGCCGACACATTTCGGGGAGGGGATATGAGGATTTCACTGAAACGCAGCAGCATCGCCTGTGCCGTCACCGCGGCGTTGCTGCCATCGCTGGCGGTCGCGCAGGAAGCAATCGGCAGCACCACCACGTCGCTGGACAAGGTGGAAGTCACGGGTTCGCGCATCAAGCGCACCGAGATCGAGGGCATCGACCCGGTGCTGGTTGTCACCGCGCAGGATCTCGAGCACCAGGGATTCGCCAACGTCTACGACGCGCTGTCGAACCTGTCGATGAACACCGGCATCTTCGTCGGCGAGGAAAGCACCAACAATTTCAACGCCAACGCGCAGGCGCTGAACCTGCGCGGCTTCGGGCCAGGCTACACGCTGGTGCTGCTCAACGGCCGCCGCATCCCGGTGCTGCCCAAGCCGTCGGGGGGCGTGAGCGGCAACGTCACCAACCTGGCGATGATCCCGACCTCGGCGGTGGACCGTGTCGAGATCCTGACCAGCGGCGCGTCGGCCATCTACGGGTCGGACGCGGTGGCCGGCGTGGTCAACGTCATCCTCAAGGACCGGATCGAAGGCACCACCGTGTCCTGGCGGCACGGCGACACCGTGCATGGCGGTGGCCGCTCCGAGCGCGCCACGCTCACCACCGGCTTCGAGTTCGGCGACACCCGCGTCAGCGCCGGGCTGGAATGGGACAAGCGCTGGCCGATCCGCGGCAACCAGCGCAGCTGGTTCGCCTCGCCCGAGCGCTCGCCCGACCCCGCGTACCGTGAGCCGACCCAGGTGATGTCGTTCTGGGACCGCGACACCGGCTGGGACCTGCTGGACATCGGCAACCGCTGCGGCGCGCTGGGCTACGAGGCGGTGCGCCCGGGCTGGGCCGGCGACGGCAGCGAGAAGTACTGCGGCGACAACGATTTCGACAGCTACACCGTGCGCAACGGCCGCAAGCGCCTGTTCGGTTTCCTCAATCTCAGCCACCGCCTCGGCGACCACGAGCTGTATGCCACCGCGCTGTCGACCCGCTCGCGCGCCGACGCCGGTTTGTACCGCTATGGCTTCGCGGTGGACTACGAAGTGGTCGAGGACATGCAGGCGCCGGTGCCCGACGCGACGGCGTGGCGGCATGTCTACCGCACCTTCCGCAACTCCGAGTTCAGCGGCAGCAACCAGTCGTTCAAGGAAGACAACGACGTGCTGATCGCCGGCATCCGCGGCACCGTGGGTTCGCTGGACTACAGCCTCAACTACAACTATGGCCGCTACCGTTACCGCGACAGCGTGGACCGCTTCAATGACCAGGCCATGCTTTCGCTGCTGTTCGGGCAGCAGGGCCGCGACTGGTCGTTCCCCTGGGCCGGCAGCCGCTGGGTACGGGTCGGCAAGGACCGGCTCGACGGCAACCTGCTGCCCAACGGCGCGCTGGACTTCTTCGGCACGCTCACCCCGGAACAGTTCCGCGACGCGATGTACACCTCGGTCGGCGATGGCCGCTCCACCTCGCAGGCGTTCACCGCCGACCTGTCCGGCGCGCTGTTCGAACTGCCGGCCGGGCCGCTGGCGTTCGCCGCGGTGGCCGAGGCCAATCGCGACACCTACCGTTTCATCACCGACCAGCCCACCGTCGATGGCGAGATCTACGGCTGGAGCGGCATCCGCGGCCAGGGCAAGCGCAACCACTACGCATTGGGCACCGAGTTCTCGGTGCCGCTGCTGGCCGCCGGCTCCGGTTTCGGCCAGTGGGACGCCAAGCTGGCCGCGCGCTACGACTACTACGACGATGCGTCCGACGTCGGCGGTGCCTTCACCTGGCAGGCGGGCCTGAGCTGGCGGCCGTCGGACTGGCTGCTGCTGCGCGCCTCCCGCGCCACCTCGTTCCGCGCCCCGGACATGCACGTGATGTTCGCCGAGCGCAGTTCGTCCTATACCAGCGGCGTGGATTACCTCAGCTGCGTGAAGGGCGAGGGCCTGGCGCGCGGCGCGAGCTGGCAGGGCTGCGGCGAGAAGTACGGCACCGGGTCGATCCGCCAGTACTCCGAAGGCGACCCGGCACTGCGCGAGGAGAAGGGCTCCAGCGACACCATCGGGCTGGTGGCCCAGCTTGGCGCCAACCACTCCTTCAGCCTGGACTGGTACAGCGTCGAACTGAACGACCAGGTCGGGGTCATCGGTGCCGACGCCGTGCTGCGCTATGCCGCCGAATGCACGCTGGGTTACGACATCCAGGGCCGCGACGTGGACCCCGGCTCGCCCAAGTGCCAGACCATGCTGGCGCGCGTGCAGCGCGGTGGCCGCGGCGACGGCGTGCAGTCGGTCATCACCAGCCCGTTCAACACCGGCATGTACCGCCAGGACGGCGTGGACATGACCTGGAATTCGAGCCTGCCGACCGAGCGCTGGGGCCGCTTCTCGGCGCGCATCGGCTATACCCACATCCTCAAGACGCTCAGCCGCTACCTGCCCGAGGACGCAGTCGAGAACATCCGCGACCGACAGTGGAACAACGAATTCCGTACCCGCTCCAACATGACCGTGGGCTGGGACTACGGGCGCGTGTCCAGCTACGTGCACATCAACCGGCTCGGTTCCTCGCCGGTACGCTGGGCCGACGCGTATGAGCGCTTCAAGCCATGGACCACGGTGAACCTGTCGCTGGGCTACCGTGCCACCGAAGCGCTCTCCCTCAACCTGGCCGTGGTCAACGTGCTGGACAAGAAGCCCTGGCGCCATGCGTCGGAGAAATGGTGGCCGTACGCGGACATCAGCAAGTACAACCCGGCCGGCACCGAGTACTTCATGACCATCGAATACCGGCTCTGAACTTCCATCCGGGCATGCCCGGCACCACGGCCACCGTGACACGACAAGGTCACGGTGGCCGTTGCCGTTCAGGCAGGGCCACGGCGCGGCCTTCGGTGCAGATCATCGGGCTGCGCGGTGCCGGCCGGCGCCAGCGCGCGTCGCTGGTCAGATCCACGCCGGGCCGTCGTTCCCGCCGGACATCGGCATGCGTGCGCCCCGCGCGCCGCAGCGCACCTGCAGCCCGATGCTGTCGCCGCGCATCGCGTTGCGGCCCTGCTCGTGGCACAGCCGCCGCGGGAACGGCCCGCCGCCGGCGCCGCCATGTCCGCATTGCGGCTGCGCATGGCCGACAGGTGGTCCACGTCCTGCCGGCGCCACAGGGGGTTCAGCGCCACGCCGCCGCGGCTCCAGCGCGCGCCGCGCGGTCAACGCACCAATGCGCCGATGCGCCAATGCCGGCGCCCCTCCCGCGCAGGGACAGGGATTGCGGGCGCGTGCCGGTGGTGGCGACTGCCACCGCGGGAAAGCGCAATCGTATTCAGTCGCGGGCGTTCCAGTCCGGCGTCGGCCGCTTCAGCAGGTGGCGCACGAAGAAGTCGAACTTGCGGCGCTGGATGTAGTCGGTGGGCTCCTGCGAGCGGCCCACGCCGTGGCCGGTGCCGGGCACGGTGAGCAGGTCGAAGTCCTTGCCGGCACGGATCAGCGCATCGGCCACCTGGTAGGTCGAGGCCGGGTCGACGTTCTCGTCCTGCTCGCCGACGATCAGCAGCAGCTGGCCGCGCAGCCGGTGCGCGTTGTCCACGCCCGAGGCGCGCGCGTAGCTGTCGTCCACCGGCCAGCCCATCCACTGCTCGTTCCAGCTGAGCTTGTCCATGCGGTTGTCATAGCAGCCGTTGTAGGCCACCGCCACGGTGTAGAAGTCCGGGTGGAATTCCAGCGCGTTGAGCGCGTTCTGGCCGCCCGCCGAGGCGCCGTAGATGCCCACGCCGCCGCTGATGTCGTAGGACGGGTCGCGCGCGGCCAGTGCCCGGTGCCAGGCGATGCGGTCGGCGAAGCCGGCATCGCCCAGGTTCTTCCAGGCCACGTCGTGGAAGGCCTTGGAGCGGTTCATCGTGCCCATGCCGTCGATCTGCACGACGATGAAGCCCAGGTCGGCCAGCGCCTGCGCGCCGATCAGGCGCTCGTTGCTGGACTGGCTGTCGAATGGCCAGAACTTCTTCTGCACGTGCGAATCGTGCGGGCCGGCGTAGATGCTCTCGATCACCGGATAGCGGCGCGACGGGTCGTAGTGCGTGGGCCGCACGACCAGTCCCCAGATCGGCGTCCGCCCGTCGCGTCCCGGCGCGCTGAAGGTTTCCGGCGGTCTGTAGCCGGCGGCGAACAGCGCGCCGGCGTCGCCGCGTTCGAGCGTGTCCAGCAGGCGCCCGTCGCGTGCATCACGCAACTCGGTGACGTTGGGCCGGTCCAGCCGCGAATACGTATCGACGTAGTGGTTCATGTCCGGCGACAGGCTCAGTTCGTGCCAGCCATCGCCCGGGGTCATGTGGCGCAGGTTGCCGCCGTCGAAGTCGACGCGGTAGAAGTGCTGCAGGTAGGGGTCGCCCGGCTCGCGGCCGTTGCCGGCGAACCAGATCTGGCCGCGCTGCTCGTCCACCTTGACGACCTGCCGCACCACCCACGGGCCGCGGGTGAGCTGGCGCAGGCGGCCGCTGCGGCCGTCCACCATGTACAGGTGGTTCCAGCCGTCGCGCTCGGACATCCACACGATGCGCTCACCGCGCCCGCCCACGTCGTGGAAGTCGGCACGGTGCCACCAGCTGTTGACGAAAGTGTCGCTGCGTTCTTCCACCACGCTGCGCGCGGCGCCGGTATGCGCGTCCACCTCGATCAGGCGCACGCGCTGGAAGCCGCGCTCGGTGTAGCGGAACGCCAGCGTGCGGCCATCGGCGCGGAACTGCGGCGCGCTGATCTCGTAGGGGTTGGGAAACAGCGTGGTCGGCACGTCGATGCGGCGGCCGCTGGCGACCTCGAAGATCACCGGGCGGTCGCTGTCCACCGCATCGCCTGGCTTGGGGTACAGCTGGGTGCGCACGCGCGGCTGCACCTGGTGGCGCGGCGCGGTTTCCACCCGCGTCACCCGGCGCGCGTCGCCGGGCCTTACCCGCAGCACCATGAAGCGGCTGGAGTCGGGCGACCAGGTGATGCTCTCCGGGTCGTAGAAATCGTTGTCGGTGCCGTCGCGCGCCAGCACCTTGCTGCTGCCATCGGCCAGCGTGCGCAGCAGCACGCTGCCGTCGCGCACGAAGGCCTCCATGCGCCCGTCGGGCGAGCGCCGCGGCGTAGCGTCGGCCGCCATCGAAAGATCGCGTACCACGCCCCAGGCGCGCGGCCGCGGCGCCGGGCCCGGTTCGCTCCAGCGCGCGCAGCGGTATTCGCCGCCCAGTTCGCAGCGCACCCAGCCGTCGTCCATCCAGGCGCGCAGCGCCTGGCCGTCCTTGTCCATCTCGTAGTCGGCGAACGGCAGGCGCCGGCCGTCCACCGCGCGGCCGAGCAGCGGCGCCAGCGCGGTGGCCAGCCGTGCCTGATCGAACGCGGCCTGTGCCTGCGCCTGCCCCAGCCGGCGCACCACGAATTCAAAACCGCCCGGCGTGGTGCGCCGGTAGCGGTAGCGCTCGCCGTCGATCCAGGTGGCCGGGCCGGCCAGGCCGGTGGTCAGGTACATCCACTGCTCGCGCAGCTGCAGCGAACGCCGGTAGGCGGCCTCATCCGGCGCGTCGGGCGCAGAGGCCTGCGCCGAGGGCGGCATGGCGGCGCAGGACAGTGCCAGCAGGCAGGCGAAGGCGTGGCGGCGAAGATCTGCGAAATGAAGCATGCGTCGTTTCCCTTGGTGTGCTGCGCTGTCCTTGTCGGGGGAAGGCGCCCTACCCCGCTACGCGCCCCGGTCCGCGCCCGCGGCGCGCACCCCCCGCGGTTCGCGTTGGGGAAGCGGCGCTCCCACCTGGCGTCAATCGGCGAACGGCTGGTCGATGGCCACCGACGGCGGCGTGAACCACTGCGCGCCGTCGGCGGTGACATGGAAGTGGTCTTCCAGGCGCACGCCGAACCGGCCCGGCACCACGATCATCGGTTCGTTGCTGCAGCACATGCCCGGTGCCAGCGGCAGGCGATTGCCGCGCACCAGGTACGGCGCCTCGTGGATCGCCAGCCCGCAGCCGTGGCCGGTGCGGTGCGGCAGGCCGGGCAGGCGGTAGTCCGGCCCGAGCCCGGCCGCTTCCAGCACGTCGCGCGCGGCCTGGTCCACCGCCTCGCAGGTCACGCCGGGACGCACCGCGTCGAACGCGGCCTGCTGCGCGGCGCGCTCCAGGTCCCAGATGCGCCGTTGCTCGGCATCGGCCTGGCCGAAGATCCAGGTGCGGGTGACGTCGGAGTTGTAGCCCTGCACGCTGCAGCCGGTGTCGATCAGCACTAGCTCGCCGCGGCGCAGGTGCTGCACGCCGGGAATGCCGTGCGGGAAGGCGGTGGCATGGCCGAACTGCACGATGCAGAAGGTCGAGCCGCCATCGGCGCCGAGCGCGCGATGGGCCTCGTCGATGAAGCGCACCAGTTCGTCGGTGCCGATGCCCTCGCGGGCGATGCCGGCGGCCAGCCGCTGCACCTGCAGGGTCATGTCGCAGGCCTGCTGCATCAGCGCCAGTTCGGCCGGGGACTTGCACATGCGGCAGCCGTCGATGATCGCCGCGGCCGAGGTGATGGCAGCCGCGCCGAGATGCGCGGCCAGGCCCACCTGCACGCGGTACGGCGCTTCCGGGTCCAGCGCCAGCGTGCGCGCGCCGCGCTCGGCCATGGCCTGGGCCACCCATGCATGCGGGTCCTCGTGTTCTTCCCACAGGCGCTTGCCGGCGGGGATGCGCAGCACCGCGTCCAGCGAGCCTTCCTCGAACACCGGGCAGACCATCAATGGCTCGCCTTGCAGGGTAAGCAGCATCGCCACCAGCCGCTCGCTGGCGCCCCACGGCACGCCGGCGAACCAGCGCAGCGAGGTGCCGGCGGTGACCAGCAGCGCGTCCACGCCCTGCGAGCGCATCAGCCCGCGCGCGCGTTCCAGCCGCTGCGCGTGCTCGGCGTCGCTGATGGGCGCGGCGCGGTGCGGCCACGGCGCCAGCTGCGCGCGCGCCTGTTCCAAGGTGAGGTGTCCGATCTGCGTGCTCATGGCGTGGCTCCGATATCCGTGGTGGTGCAGTGCTGGTCGATCCAGCGCGGCAGGCCACCCGGGTTGCGGTCGCGCAGTTCGGGCGGCAGCAGCGCATCGGGCACATTGTCGTATGCCTGCAGCGCGGTGAAACGCAGGATCGCCGCCGGCAGGCCGACCGCGGTGAAGCCGGGCTGGGTCGAAGCCGGGAACGGACCGCCGTGCTGCTGCGCCGGGCTGACCCGCACGCCGGTTGGCATGCGGTCGGCGATCAGCCGGCCCACGCGCGGCCGCAGCGTGGCGGCGAGCGGCTGCCACGCGGCATCGTCGCGGCCATCGGTGGCGCGGTACAGCGTGGCGGTGAGCTGGCCCTCCAGGGTCGCGGCGATGGCCTGCATCTGCGCGGCACCGGCCACGCGCACCAGCAGGCTGCACGGCCCGAAGGCCTCGGACTGGAAACGCCGTGGATCGGCGAGGAACTGCTCGGCGCGTACCGTCAACAGCGTGGGTGCATGGCGGAATCCGGCATCGCCCGCCTCGCCACCGCACAGCAGCCGCGCGCCCGCGTCGCGCAGCACGGCGATCGCCTGCCGCAGCGAGGCCAGCACGCCGTGCGACAGCAGCAGCAGCGGTGCGGTAGCGGCGAAGCGCGCCTGCACGTCGGCGACGAAGGCATCGCCGGCCGCGCCTTCCGGCACGATCACCAGCCCCGGGTTGGTACAGAACTGGCCGCTGCCAAGCAGGCACGAGCTACTGAACTCCTCGGCCAGTGCCGGCCCGCGCTCGGCCAGCGCACCGGGCAGCAGGAACACCGGATTGAGGCTGGACAACTCGCCGAAGAAAGGAATGCCAGCGGCGTCGGCGGCCTGCTTCAGGGCCAGGCCCGCCGTGCGGCTGCCGGTGAAGGCGACCGCGCCCAGCCGCGCGTCGCCGGCCAGCGCCAGGCCCAGCGCCGGCTCGACGTCGTACAGCAACTGCACCGTGGCCGGCGGCAGGCCGGCGGCCTCGGCGGCGCGCTGCGCGTGGCCGGCCAGGCACTGACTGGTGGCCGGATGCGCGGGATGCGCCTTGGCGATCACCGGATTGCGCGCGGCGATGGCCGCGGCGAAGTCGCCGCCGGACACGGCATTGAAGGCGAACGGAAAGTTGTTCGGCCCGAACACCAGCACCGGCTTGCCCAGTGGCGCGTGGTGCGCGCGCAGGCCGGCGGCGGTGTCGATCACCGGCTGCGTCCAGCTGCGGCCGCGGGCGGCGGCGGCGGCCTGGCGCAGCTGGTTGCAGGTGCGCGGCAGTTCGTTGCCGCGCAGCCGCGGCACGGCCGGCAGCCCGGTTTCCGCCTGCGCCAGCTGCACCAGCCTGTCGGCGTCGGCCTCCAGCGCAGCGGCGTAGGCGTCGAGAAAGGCGGCGATGCGTTCCGGGTCGGTGGCGGCCAGCACCGGCGCGGCGGCGCTGGCCGCGGCCAGCGCCTGTTCCACGTCGGCCGCGCCGCTGCGCGGGAATGCCGGCCCGATGGCCTGTCCGCTGGCCGGATCGAACGCGTGGAAGCTGCCGGTGCAGTCCCCCGCGCTCCGCCAGCGGCCGCCGATGAACACGGGCGCGAGCGTCTCCACTTCAGCGCTTCCGGGTGGCGATGGCGTGGTCGATCAGCGCCAGCGCCTGTTCGCGCTCCACGCCCTCCACCACCCGCCGCGGTCCGCGCACGCGCTCGCTGCCCAGGCCGACGCGGGCCTGCATCAGCTTGATCAACTGCACGAACTTGGGAACCGTATCCATGCGCAGCAGCGGCAGCGACCATTCGTACAGCTCGCGTGCGGCCGCGTAGCCGCCGCTGCGTGCCTGCTCGAACAGCCGCACCGCTTCTTCCGGGAAGGCGTTGACGGTGCCGGCGATCCAGCCTTCGGCGCCCATCGCGATACCCTCCACGATCAGATCGTCGACGCCGACCAGCAGCACCAGGCGGTCGCCGATCAGCTCGCGGATCGCGGCCAGGCGGCGCACGTCGCCGGAGGATTCCTTGACCGCCTGCACGTGCGGGAACTCGGCGGCGAACTGCGCGATCTGCGCCGGGCTGAAGTCGGTGCGGTAGGCGATGGGGTTGTTGTACAACAGCACCGGCAGGTCGGTGGCGGCGAGGATGGTGCGGATGTAGGTACCCATCTCGTGCGCGTCGCTGGAGTACACGTAGGGCGGCAGCACCATCACGCCGCCGGCGCCGGCGGCCTTGACCGCCTGCACCAGCGCCACGCCCTCGTCGGTGGACAGCGCGGCGATGCCGGCCACCACCGGCACGCGCCCTTCCACGGCCGCGACCAGGGTGCGCACGATGGCGATCTTCTCCTCGAAGCTGAGCGTGGCGCTCTCGCCCAGCGAGCCCAGCGGCACGATGCCGCTGCAGCCGGCGGCGAGCATGCGTTTGGCGTGCTCGGCCAGGAAGGCGTGGTCGACCGCGCCGCTGGCGGTGAAGGGCGTGGTGATGGCCGGCAGCACGCCGCGCCAGAAACCTGCATTGCTCATCTTTCTTTACCTTGTTCGGGTTCGTCGGAAGGAACATCGGCCAGTGCGGCCAGCGCGACCGGAGTCAGCGGCGGCCGCACGGCAGTGGGGGAGAACGAGGGCGAGGCCAGCCGCAGTTCGCGCAGCGCGGCACCGCAGACGCGGCCCTGGCAGGCGCCCATGCCGCAACGCGTGACCAGCCGCAGCTGGCGCGGATCGGCATGCGCGGCCACCGCGGACATCGATACGTCCTCGCAGCGGCAGGCCAGCGTGTCCGGCGTCGCCAGCGCGCGGGCGCGCGCATCGGGCGCGAAATGTTCGTGCAGCAATGCCGCATAAGCGCGCTCGCGGTCGCGGCGCGCGCGCAGCGCTTCGCCGCCGGATTCGTCGCCGAGCGCGAAGCAGGCCGCCATCGCGCCCTCGACGCGCGCGCAGGCGCGCCCGCCGACGCCCAGGGCCTCGCCGGCGGCGTGGATGTCGGCCTGGCTGCTGCGCAGGCGCGCATCGGCACGCACGGCCGGATGCACGGCCGCGCTGTCCAGCTCGCAGCCCAGCAGCCGTGCCAGTTCGACGTTCGGCACCAGCCCCCAGCCGACCGCCAACTGTTCGCATTCGATCCATTCGCGGCCGTGGCCGCGGTCCACCTCGACCGCACGCAGCCGGTCATCGCCCTGCGCGGCCAGCACCGTGCTGCCGGCGTGCCACGGCACGCCGGCCAGGCGCGCGCGCAGCTCCACCGCCTGCGCCAGCCGCGCCGGCCAGCGCCACAGCCGCCGCGCGAACGCATACAGCATGCTCCTGCGCGCCTGTTCGTGAATGCCGAGCACGCGCGCGCCATGGCGGCGCAGCGTCACTGCGGCCGCCAGCAGCAGCGGGCCGGTACCGGCCACCACCACGCGCTTGCCGGCCAGCGGCCAGCCCTGCTTGGCCAGCGCCTGCAGGCCGCCGGCACCGGTCACGCCGGGCAGCGTCCAGCCGGGGAACGGCAACATCAGTTCGCGCGCGCCGGTGGCGATCACCAGCTTGCGCCAGTGCAGCGCCACCGCACCGTCGGCATGGTCGGCGACCACGGCATGGTCGTCGGCCAGGACCACTTCATGCCCGGGCAGCCATTCGATGCCGGCAGCGCCGAGACGCTCGATCTGCGCGCGCGCCACCGCCGGCGCGCCGAAGCGCAGGTCGTGCCGCCAGACCTGGCCGCCGGCGCGCGGCTGCGCGTCCACCAGCCCGACCTTCGCCCCGCGCCGGGCGGCGGCATGCGCGGCGGCCAGGCCGGCCGGCCCCGCGCCCACCACCAGCAGATCGAAACGCCGCTGCTTCATGGCTGCGTCTCCACGCGCATGCCCGCGCGCGCCAGCACCATGCAGGCGCGCAGCTGGGCCATGCCGTCGATGCGGACCCGGCATTCGAAACACACGCCCATGCCGCACAGCGGCGCGCGCGGCTGGCCACTGGGCGAACGGCGGAAGATCGGCCCGCGATGCGCGACCGCGGCGGCCACGCTGGCGCCATCGGGCACTTCCACCGGCACGCCATCGACGCTCAGGATGATGCTGTTCATGTGTTGCCCCGCAGCGCGCGTTCCGGCAGGTACGGCGCCAGCGCCAGGGCCGGCGCGCGCCCGAGCAGGGCGTCGACCACCAGCCGCGCGCTGCCCGGCGCCGCGGTGATGCCCAGGCCCTCATGGCCCGCGGCCACCCACACGTCGCGGCGGCCCGGCACCGGGCCAAGATACGGCAGGCCATCAGCGGTGGCCGGGCGGAAGCCGCACCAGCTGCGCAGCGCGCGCACCTCGCGCAGCGCAGGCACGAAGCCGATGGCCCGCTGCAGCATGCGCCGCAGCAGCGGCAGCGAGATCTCCGTGCCGGTGGCGTCGTACTCGCGCGAGGAACCGATCAGCAGCTGGCCGTTGGGCCGCGGCTGCACGTTGAACGACACGCTGGCCGCGTCCGCAGCATGCGCGGCGGCGGCGTAGCCCATTTCGATCAGCTGGTGGCGCAGCAGCGGCCGATGGCGCTCGGTGATCACCAGCTGGCCCTTGCGCGGGCGCATCGGCAGTTCCGGCAGCAGTTCCGGCACGGCCACGCCGGTGGCCACCAGCACCGGCCCCCGCAACTCGCGGCCGTCGGCCAGGCGCACGCCGCCGTCGACCAGGCGTTCGGCGCGCGCGCCGATGAACAGCTGCGCGCCGGCGCCGCGAGCCTCCTCGATCAGGCGCCAGGCTACGCGCGGCGGGTACACCACCGCGTCGTCGGCCACGCGCATGCCGCCTTTCATGCCGGCGGCGAGCGCCGGTTCCAACGCCTGCACGCCGCGCGCGTCGAGTGCCTCCGCGCGTACCCCCGCAGCCGCCAACGCTTCCACGCGCGCGGCGACGCCTTCCAATTCCGCTTCCTCGCGCGCCACCCACAGCGTGCCGCAGCGCTGGTGTTCGCTCTCGGGCCACGATGCCCAGCGCTGCCACAGCCCCAGCGAGTACACGCACAGCGCCAGTTCGTGCGGGTCGCCATCCATCGCCACAAGGTGGCCCATCGCCGCGGCACTGGCGCCGCCGCCGATGGCGCCGCTTTCGACCACCGCCACGCGCAGCCCCGCGGCGACCGCGGCTTCGGCGCAGGCGGCACCGACGATGCCGGCGCCGATGACGATCAGATCGTGGCGGCTGATTCCGCTCACGGCGCCTGGCTGCCGATGCCCCAGGCGAACGGATCGGCATCATCGATCAGCAGGGTCGCGCGCGCGGTGATCCAGGCCTGGCCGATGATCCGCGGCAGGATGCCGCGCGCGCCCCGCCGGTACGACGCCTCGAACGCGCTGCCGAGGATGCCCTGCTGCACCCAGCTCGCGCCTTCGGCCAGCTTTCCGTCGGCGGCCAGGCAGGCCAGCTTGGCGCTGGTGCCGGTGCCGCAGGGCGAACGGTCGTAGGCCAGGCCCGGGCACAGCACGAAGTTGCGCGCGGCGCCGCTGCCGTCGGGCGCGGCCGCGTTGACCTCGACATGGTCGATGGCGCCATCGGCGCCGGTGATGCCGTCGCGCTCCAGCGCCAGGCGGATCGCTTCGGTATAGGCGGACAGCTCGCGCTGGTTGGCCAGGGTCAGCGCGCACGGCGCCTGCGTGGTGATGAAGAACCAGTTGCCGCCCCATGCCACGTCGCCGCGCACCACGCCGTGGCCGGGCACGTCCACCGCCACATCGTGCAGGTGGCGCCAGCTCTCCACGTTGTCCACCGCCACGCGGCCATCGTCGAACAGTTCCACGCCGACCATGCCCACCGGTGTCTCGATGCGGTGCCGTCCGGGCTGGATACGGCCCAGCTCGGCCAGGGTGCGCACCACGCCGATGGTGCCGTGGCCGCACATGCCCAGGCAGCCGACGTTGTTGAAGAAGATCACCCCGGTGCACGCCGACGGATCTTCCGGTGGCAGCAGCAGCGCGCCCACCATGGTGTCCGAGCCGCGCGGCTCGCAGGCCAGCGCCGCGCGCCAATGGTCGAATTCCCTGGCCAGGCGCTCGCGGCGCTGGCGCAGGCTGCCGCCGCCGAGGTCGGGAAAGCCACCGAGCACAACCCGGGTGGGCTCGCCGGCGGTATGGGAATCGATGATGTCTATCCGGTGCATGCGGACATGCTCCCACCGCGGCCGCAGGGCCGAATAGCAGTGCATTCGGCGCCCTCATGCGGAATTCGGCACAACCCCATGAACGCCGCGCCACGGCGTGGAAGCATGCGCTAGCATCGGCCGCACGCCACGCCGACGACCGCCAACGCGAAGACGACGCCCATGGACGCCCAGCATTCCTCAAGCGAAGTACAGCACCTGTTCGATGCGCTGCCGGATACCGTGTTCTTCGTGAAGGACCGCGAGGGGCGCTACACGCACTGCAACCTCACCTTGGTGCAGCGGCTGGGCCGCAGGAAGCGCGGCGAGGTCATCGGCCGCTCGCCGCTGGAAGTGTTCCCAGCGCCGCTGGGCAACCGCTACCTGCTGCAGGACCGGCAGGTGCTGGCCGGCGATCCCATCGCCGACCGCCTGGAAGTGCACCTGTATCCGAACCGTCGCCCCGGCTGGTGCCTGACCGTCAAGCGGCCGCTGTTCCGCGATGGCGTGATCTGCGGGCTGATGGGCGTTTCCCGCGATCTCGGCCGGCCCAACAGCCGCCACTCGGCCTTCGCCCAGCTCGACCGGGTGGTGGCGCACATGCAGGAACATTTCGAATCCAATCTGCGCGCGCCGCAGCTGGCGGAGCTGGCCGGCATGTCGCTGGCACAGCTGGAACGGCATTTCCGCCACGTGTTCCAGCTCACCCCGCAGCAGTACCTGATCAAGCTGCGCATCGAGATGGCCATGCGCCTGCTGCGCGAGCCCGGCAGCATCGCCGGCATCGGCCAGCGCTGCGGCTTCAGCGACCAGAGCGCGTTCGCGCGCCAGTTCAAGGCCACCGTCGGCATGACGCCCAGCGAGTACCGCAACCTGGAGGACGTGTTCGACGGCGGCGAGGCGGCTGACGCGGTCGAGCCGCTGCGCGGGCGCGGCTAGCGCGGACCGCCGCTCAGGGCACGAACAGGAAGTAGTCGTGCGCGGCGCGCGCCAGCTGCGCGATGGCGGCGTCGCGGGCTTCGGTGGAGGCGCGCGAACGGATGAACACCGCGGCCACCACCTGGCCGCGGCCGTTCGGCAGCTCGATCACGCCGACGTCGTTGATCACATCGCCGACGGTGCCGGTCTTGTGCGCCACCGGCGTGCCGCTGGGCAGCATGCCGCGCAGGCGCGCGCTGCCGGTGCGGGTGTCGAGCATGATCTGCTGCAGCACCCGGGTCGATTGCGGCGACAGGACCTCGCCCTTCCAGGTGCGCTGCAGCAGCTGCGCCATGGCGCGGGCACTGCTGGTGTCGCGCGGGTCGGCGTTCCAGGCGTCCATGTTGGTTCGCCGCTGCGCCTCGCTGCGTTCGCTGCGCGACAGCTCGCCATAGGCGGCCGGGCCCAGCGGCTGCGCGTGCGAGGCGGCGTCGCCGTAGTAGTTGGCCAGCAGTTCCCAGATGTAGCGGTCCACGCGCAGGCCCTCGACGCCCAGCGCGCGCATGCGCTGCTGCACCGCCTCGGGGCCGCCGCCGGTGCGGACCAGGATGTCGGTGGCGTTGTTGTCGCTGACCGTGATCATCATGTGCAGCAGGTCGCGGATGGTGATGGCCGAACCGGCGCTGAGATGGGTGTCCATCGGCCCGCCCATGTCGGGGTAGATATCGTCAGGGCCCAGCAGTACCTGCTGCTGCAGGCCCAGCTTGCCCTCGTCGACCAGCTTGAGGATGTGCACGGCCACCGGCACCTTCATGGTGCTGGCCATCGGCAACGGCTGGTCGGCGTTGAGATAGACCGCGCGACCACTTTGCAGATGCACCAGCGCCACGCCGACGTCGCCCGGCAGCTGCGCCGCCAGGCGCTCGGCCTCGGCCTGCAGCGCGAGCGGCTGCGGCGGCGCCTGCCGTGCCATGGCTACCGTCGGCAGGGCGCACAGGCTGCCCAGCAGCAGGGCAGAGGCCAGCAGGGACGCCTGCAGGCGCGGGTGCGGGGAACGACGGACGCGGACGGTCATGGAAGATCCTCTGGCATGGAACGGATGCGGGAGTGCGACCGGCATGGTAACGGCACGGCCGATCCAGGGGGCACCCCCGCAAACGACGAAGGCCGCCCGTCGCCGGGCGGCCTTCGTCAGGGTTGCTGCCAGGCCGCGATCAGTGATCGGCGGCCCGGCTGGCGCCCACGCCGGTCTCGGCACGCACCTGCTGCGCCGGGTATGCGGCGCGTTCGGCCTTGGCCCGCGCGCTGTTGTCCAGCACCGAGAACAGCCAGATGCCGACGAAGGCGATGGTCATCGAGAACAGCGCCGGGCTGGTGTACGGGAACGGCGCGCTGCCGGCCGGGTTGCCGAGCGTGTCGACCCACACCGACGGCGACAGCAGGGTCAGCAGCAGCGACGAGGCCAGCCCGAGGAAGCCACCGATCACCGCACCGCGGGTGGTGCAGTCCTTCCACAGCAGCGACAGGATCAGCACCGGGAAGTTGGCCGAGGCGGCGATGGCGAACGCCAGCGACACCATGAAGGCCACGTTCTGCTTCTCGAAGGCGATGCCCAGCAGTACCGCGATCACGCCCAGCACCAGGGTGGTGGCGCGCGACACGCGCAGTTCGGTGCCGGCCGGCGGCCTGCCCTTCATGATCACCGTGGCGTACAGGTCGTGCGACACCGCCGAGGCACCGGACAGCGTCAGCCCGGCCACCACCGCCAGGATGGTGGCGAACGCGACCGCCGAGATGAAGCCCATGAACAGGTTGCCGCCCACCGCCTTGCCGACCAGCACCGCGGCCATGTTCGGCCCGCCCTGGATGGTGCCGGTGACCGGGTCGGCGTAGGCCGGGTTGGTCAGCACCAGGGCGATGGCGCCGAAGCCGATGATGAAGATCAGGATGTAGAAGTAGCCGATCCAGGTGGTGGCCCAGAACACCGACTTGCGCGCCTGCTTGGCGTCGGGAACGGTGAAGAAGCGCATCAGGATGTGCGGCAGGCCGGCGGTGCCGAACATCAGCGCCATGCCGAAGGAAATGGCTGAGATCGGATCCTTGACGAACCCGCCCGGGCCCATGATCGACAGGCCGGCCGCGGCGGCCTCTTCCGCGCTCTTGCCACCATTGGCGGCGATCTGGGTCTTGACCTGCACCGCGGTGGCGAACAGCTTCTCGAAGCTGAAACCGAACTGCCACATCACCATCAGCGCCATGAAGGTCACCCCGGACAGCAGCAGGCAGGCCTTGATGATCTGCACCCAGGTGGTGGCGGTCATGCCGCCGAACAGCACGTAGACCATCATCAGCACGCCCACCAGCACTACCGCGATCCAGTAGTCCAGGCCGAACAGCAGCTTGATCAGCGCGCCGGCGCCGACCATCTGCGCGATCAGGTAGAACAGCACCACCACCAGCGTGCCGGAGGCGGCGAACAACCGGATCGGCTTCTGCGCGAAGCGGTAGCCGGCGACGTCGGCGAAGGTGAAGCGGCCGAGGTTGCGCAGCCGTTCGGCCATCAGGAAGGTCAGGATCGGCCAGCCGACCAGGAAGCCGATGGCGTAGATCAGGCCGTCGTAGCCGTTGGCCATCACCGCCGCGGTGATGCCCAGGAACGAGGCCGCCGACATGTAGTCGCCGGCGATCGCCAGGCCGTTCTGGAAGCCGGTGATGCCGCCGCCGGCGGTGTAGAAATCGGACGCCGAGCGGGTACGCGCGGCGGCCCACTTGGTGATGCCCAGGGTCGCCAGCACGAACGCGGCGAACATCACGATCGCCGTCCAGTTGGTGGGCTGGCGCACGGTCTGGCCGATGTCGCCACCGGCCGCCAGGGCCGCGCCACTGGCGGCCAGCAGGGCGATGAGCGCGGCCGGGCGCAGGAACGGACGGGTCATTGCGCGTCCTCCACGATCTGCTGGGTCAACTGGTCGAACTCCTTGTTGGCGCGGCGTACGTAGAAGCCGGTGATGAGGATGGTGAACACCATCAGCCCCAGCGCGATCGGGATGCCGATGGTGGTGATGCGGCCCACGCCCAGCGGGGTGGCGAGGAACGCCTTGTCGAAGGCGATCAGGCCGATGTAGCCGTAGTAGGCCAGCAGCATCAGCACGGTGAGGATCCAGCCCAGGCGGTTGCGCGACTGTCGCAGCCGCCGGTAGACCGGGTGGGAGGCGATCCGCTCAACACGGGGATCGACGGAAGCATTCATCGGGATTCTCCAGATTTCGGGAATACGGGCCCCGGCGTGCGCTGCGCGCCGGTGCGGGCATGAGTGCTCCCCGTGGGGGTAGGGAGAAGGGGACTGCGTTTACCGCGGTGGCAACGACGCCGTGGCGACGCCGCTGCCGGGACTCAGAAGCTGTACTTGGTGGTGAACTGCACGCGGCTGATATCGCCCTTGCGGCCGTTCTCGATCTCGCGCACGCCGTACATCAGCTCGGCGCCGATATCGACCTTGGGCATGGGCGTGTAGAACACGTTGCCGCGGATCGACTGCACGCTCTTGGTCACCAGCGCGCCGGTGAGCGAGGCATCGTTGTCGTAGTCGCTGCGCGCGTAGATCAGGTTGGTGCGCAGCTTAGGGGTGAAGGCGTGGCGCCAGCCGACGTAGCCGGCGATCACCCCGGTGGGGTCGAGCTCGTCGCGCACCGCGTCCCAGGCGCTGTCGCCGGTGATGCCCAGGCCGATGTAGCGGGCGATGCCCTGGCCGCCGGTGAGCTGGTAGTGCAGCGAATCGCTGCCGCCCATCACCCATTTGCCGCCCACGGTCAGGCCGCCGCCGGTGGCGGTGGCGTGGGCGCCGGTGGCCTGGTTGTCCACCTTCAGCTGGCGCAGCAGGCCGGCCACGCCGAAGGTGCCCCAGTCGCCCTTCCAGCCGTAGCGCACGGTCAGGTCGGGCAGCGAGCCGCGGTCGGAGCTGGTGGCGCCGACCAGCGTGGTTTCCGGGTTCTCCAGCGCGGCGCTGAAGCCGCCCCGGGTGTAGCGCACCTGTGCCTGGCGCACGAAGATCACGCCGTCGGTGGGGCCGACGAAGTCCACCGCCTCGGGAATGGAGGCCGCGTCCATGAAGTTGGACCAGGTCTGGCCGGCCAGCCAGTTGTTCCAGTACATGTAGGCATGGCGCAGGGTGACGCCATAGGTGTTGGTCGCGGTCTGGTTGCCCAGCGCGTTGCCGAAGAAGTCCATCTCCACCAGCGCGCCGGCCTTGTCGCCGTTCTCGGCGACGTGATCCACGCCCAAGTTGAAGCGCGAGAACTTGGCGTGGGCGTTGTAGTCCACGCCCGAGGCCTTGCCCGAACCGCCGGCGCCATGCACCGGGGTCTGCCCCGGCAGGTACAGCGAACGGCCGGTGGCGTCGTCGGCAAGCTGGCCGTCGCCGGTGCGGGTGGCCAGGAAGTCGGCCTTGATGAAGCCGCCGAACTTGAAGGTGGTGCCCGGCGTGGCGCCCGGGGTGATGCTGGTCACCTGGATCGGCTGCTTGCCGGCCGGCACCGCGGGCCTGGCCGGTGCGGCGGCGGCCGCCGCCTGTTCGGCGCGCACCTGCTGCACATCGCCCTGGGCCTGGGCGATCGCGCCCTGCTGTTGCTGCTGGGTAGAGAGCAGCAGCTGCACCTGGCGCTCGAGTTCGGCGACGCGCGCTTCCAGCGCCTTCTCCTTCGCCGTGCCGGCCAGGGCCATGCCCGGCGCCAGCAGCGCCACGAACAACGCGGCGGCAAGTGGCCGGCGCACCATCGTCGTGGCGGGGAACGCGCGGTCCGCGCGTTTCAACACGTGTCTGTTCATCAGGTCTGCCTCTCTCCGGCTGGCGTTGACGGCCGCGTCGGTCGCACGGTCCACGGCAGGGTGCGCGGCGTTCACCGCGGGCGGCTATTCGCCATTAGTCGAAAGCGTGCGGGTATTCGACCATCGTCTAAGCCGGGGAGCAGCGCGCGACTGGGGTGATGCGGCACACTTGGGAGGTCGCGGCCGCGTCGCAGATGCGGCTCCCCCATTGGTTACAAGTGCAAAGGTGAGGGTATTGCCATGGCTGATCTCTATCCCGTCGATCCCGCGTTCGCCGCCCGGGCGCGGATCGACAAGACCACGTACCAGCAGCAGTACCGCGAATCGGTGGAGAACCCCGATGCGTTCTGGGCCAGGGCCGCCGAGCGCCTGGACTGGTTCACCAAGCCCACCCGGATCAAGAACGTCAGCTACCAGCTGGATGATTTCCGCATCAAGTGGTTTGAGGACGGCGAGCTCAACGTCAGCGTGAACTGCCTTGACCGCCAGCTGGCCACCCGCGGCGACAAGACCGCGCTGCTGTTCGAGCCGGACAGCCCGGACATGCCGGCGCAGAAGGTCACCTACCGCGAGCTGCACGAACGCGTGTGCAGGCTCGGCAACGCGCTGCGCAACCTCGGCGTCGGCAAGGGCGACCGCGTCACCATCTACCTGCCGATGATCGTCGACGCCGCGGTGGCGATGCTGGCCTGCGCGCGCATCGGCGCGATCCACTCGGTGGTGTTCGGCGGCTTCGCCGCCAATTCCATCGCCGACCGCGTCGGCGACTGCGGCAGCAAGCTGATCATCACCGCCGACGAAGGCCTGCGCGGCGGCCGCAAGGTGCCGCTGAAGGCCAACGTCGACGCCGCGCTGAAGCTGCCCGGCACCCACACCGTGGAAACCGTGCTGGTGGTGCGCCATACCGGTGCGGCGGTGGACATGCAGGCGCCGCGCGACCGCTGGTTCCATGACGTGGTGGACACCCAGCCGGCGCAGTGCGAGCCGGAGCGCATGAACGCCGAGGACCCACTGTTCATCCTCTACACCTCCGGTTCCACCGGCAAGCCGAAGGGCGTGCTGCATACCAGCGGCGGTTACCTGCTGTTCGCCGCCTACACCCACGAGGCGGTGTTCGACCTGCGCGAGGACGACGTCTACTGGTGCACCGCCGACGTCGGCTGGGTCACCGGCCACAGCTACATCGTCTACGGCCCGCTGGCCAACGGCGCCACCTCGGTGATGTTCGAGGGCGTGCCGAACTACCCCGACACCTCGCGCTTCTGGCAGGTGATCGACAAGCACCAGGTCACGATCTTCTACACCGCGCCCACCGCGATCCGCGCGCTGATGCGCGACGGCGAGGCGCCGGTCAAGCGCACCTCGCGCAAGAGCCTGCGCCTGCTCGGCAGCGTCGGCGAGCCGATCAACCCTGAAGCCTGGCGCTGGTACCACGACGTGGTGGGCGACGCGCGCTGCCCGATCGTGGACACCTGGTGGCAGACCGAGACCGGCGGCATCCTGATTGCGCCGCTGCCCGGCGCGGTGGACCTCAAGCCCGGCTCGGCGACCCTGCCGTTCTTCGGCGTGCAGCCGGCGCTGGTCAACGCCGACGGCGAGATCCAAGAAGGCGCCACCGAAGGCAACCTGATCATCCGCGACTCGTGGCCGGGGCAGATGCGCACCGTCTACGGCGACCACCAGCGCTTCATCGACACCTATTTCCGCACCTACCCGGGCAGCTACTTCACCGGCGACGGCTGCCGCCGCGACGAGGACGGCTATTACTGGATCACCGGCCGCGTCGACGACGTGATCAACGTCTCCGGCCACCGCATCGGCACCGCCGAAGTGGAGAGCGCGCTGGTCAGCCACCCGAAGGTGGCCGAGGCCGCGGTGGTGGGCTTCCCGCACGACATCAAGGGCCAGGGCATCTACGCCTACGTCACCCTGGTGGCCGGCGAGGCGCAGACCGACGAGCTGCTCAAGGAACTGGTGGCGTGGGTGCGCAAGGAGATCGGCCCGATCGCCGCACCGGACCACCTGCAGTGGGCGCCGGGGCTGCCCAAGACCCGCTCGGGCAAGATCATGCGCCGCATCCTGCGCAAGATCGCCGAGAATGCACCGGACCAGCTCGGCGACACCTCGACCCTGGCCGACCCCTCGGTGGTGGCGTCGCTGGTGGAAGAGCGCAAGGTTCGGTGAAGCCAGGAGATGAGTGAAGAGGTGTGAGGAGTGAGAGAAAGCAACAGTGGTTTGATTGCCCGCTTCTCACTCCGCCCTTTTCCCAACCTCTCCCCGCAAGCAGACCGGCTTTTACTTTTGCTTTTGCCTTCTCTCACTCCTCACTCCTCTTCAGCCACTCCTGCTCCAATGCCCACCCTGCTGATCGCCGATGACCACCCGCTGTTCCGCGAAGCGCTGCGCGGCGCGGTGCAGCGGGTCATTCCCGGGGTGCAGCTGCTGGAGGCCGACAGCGTCGAGGCGCTGTATGCGCTGGCCGAGCAGCATCCCGATGCCGATCTGGTGCTGATGGACCTGAACATGCCCGGCGCGCAGGGGTTCAACGCGCTGGTGCACCTGCGCTCGCTGCACCCGCAGTTACCGATCGTGGTGGTGTCCGCGCGCGAGGAACCGACGGTGATGCGCCGCGCGCTCGACCATGGCGCGTTCGGCTTCATCCCCAAGTCGGCCGATTCGGACACCATCGGCCATGCCCTGGGCACCATCCTCGACGGCGAGCGCTGGGCACCGGCCGAGGCGCACAACGTGCCGCCCACCGACCACGAGGAACGCGAGGTCGGCCAGCGCCTGCGCGAACTCACCCCGCAGCAGTTCCGGGTGCTGCAGATGCTCGGCGCCGGGCGCCTCAACAAGCAGATCGCCTACGACCTGAACGTGTCCGAGGCCACGATCAAGGCGCACGTCACCGCGATCCTGCGCAAGCTCGGCGTCACCAACCGCACCCAGGCGGTGCTGATGGCCGGCAAGCTGGCCATCGACGACGACAGCATCGTGCTGCCGCCGGAAGAAGACTGAGCCACGCCATGCCGGGGCGGCACGCCGCCGCCCCGCCGTCGCGTCCACGGTCAGGCCGCCGGCGAAAGCCGCGGCGCGGCGGCGCCGTCCACCACGAAGGTTTCCGCCGCCGCCGCCAGCTCCTGCGCCTGCTCGTGCATGGCCAGCGCCGCCTGCGAGGACGCGCGGGCGACGTTGCCGCTCTGGCGGGTGCCGTCGCCGATGCGCCGCAGCAGCCGCTCGACGTCGTCCACCGCGCTGACCTGGCGCGCCGACGCCGCGTCGATGCGCGCCATCGCCACCACCACCTGCTGCACGCGGCCGCCGATGTCCTGCATCGCCTCGCCGCTGCTGTCGACCAGATGGGCGCCGGCCTCGACCTGCTGCAGCGAGGCATCCACCAGCGCGCGGATCTGCTGCGACGCCGCGGCCGAGCGCTGCGCCAGCTGCCGCACTTCGCCGGCGACCACCGCGAAGCCGCGGCCATGGCTGCCGGCGCGCGCGGCTTCCACCGCCGCGTTGAGGGCCAGCAGGTTGGTCTGGAACGACAGGCTGTCGACCGTGGCGACGATCTCGCGGATATGGCGCGAGGACGCGCGCAGCCGCTCCATGCCGGCCACCGCGGCGGTGGTGGCCTCGCGCCCGCGTTCGGCGGCCACGCTCGCGGCTTCGGAGATCTCGGCGCTGTGGCGCGCGCTGTCGGCGTTCTCGCGCGCCTCCCCGGCCACCGAGCGTACGCGCTGCAGCGCGTCGTGCACGTCGTCGACCTGCTGCTGGACCTGCGCGGACAGTTCGCGGGTGCCGCTGGCCATGTCGGCCACCGCCGACTGCACGCTGCCGGCCGACTGCTGGATGCTGGAGACAATGGCCCCGACCTGGCGCATCGCCACCTCCAGCCCCTGCCGCAGCCGCGCGTAGATGCCGTCGCCATCGTCGCGCATGCGCGCGCTCAGGTCGCCACGGGCGAAGTGGCCGATCACCCGAGTGGCATCGCCGACCTGGGTCTGCACGCTGTCCAGCAGCGCGTTGATGCGCCCGGCCAGCTCGCGCACGAAGCCCTGCTTGTCGCCCAGTTCGATGCGCCCTTGCAGGTCGCCGGCCGCGGCCGCGGCCACGACCGCCGCGACTTCGTGGGCGATCACCCGCTCCAGGCGCCGGTCCTGCCATTCCATCACCAGCCCCAGCACCCGCGCCTGTTCCAGCACCGGGCTGGCGCGCAGCAGGAAGCCGGTGTTGCCCAGCTCGACTTCGGCATCGACCGTAGCGCCCTCCCCGCGGGCCCGCGCCAGCACCGCGGCCACCTCGGTGCCGAGTGCAGCCACGTCGGCACCGGTATCCACCGCGGCATCGACGCCCGCCTCGGCGAAGGTCTGGCGCAGGGCATCGTTGGCGTACACCACGCGTCCGTCGCCATCGGTGACCAGTACCGCGGCGCGCGCCACGTCCAGCGCCTGGCGCACGCGCTGGTTGGCCAGCGCGGCCACGCGCTCGCTGGCGATGCGTTCGCGCAGGCTGGCCTGCATCTGCATCAGCGCGGTGGCGAGGCGGCCGATCTCGTCATGCCGGTTGCGCACCACCAGGGTGCCGTCCAGGTGGTCGTCGGCGATCGCCCCGGCGAACGCCGCGGCCGCGGCCAGCGGCCGGTCGATGGCACGCAGCAGCAGCACCAGCAGCGTCACCAGCAGCGCACCGACGATCAGCACGGTGGCGGCGAAGGCGGCGTTCATCCAGTTGCGCGCGGCGGCCTGCCCGGCCTGCTGCGCCTGCAGCGCGCTGCGCTGGTCGCGCTGCAGGCGCAGGATCACCGGGTCCACCTGCGCGGCATAGTCGTCCAGCGCCTGGGTCTCGCTGTCCACGCCGAAGCGCGCCGCCGCATAGGACAGGAATGCCCCCTGGTAGCGCTGCATCGCCTCGCGCACCTGCGCGCGCACCGGCTCGGGCATGCGCGCGCGCTGCAGCAGCAGTTCGAACGGCATCGCTTCGGCGCCCAGTTCGTCGGCGTACTTCTGGTCGCGGCGCAGGATGAAGTCCTTCTCGTGGCGGCGCATGCTAAGCATCGACACCTGCAGCTCCGGTTCGCGGTATTCGCCGATCAGGTTCTCCACGGTATGCACCGCGGCGCGCAGTTCGCCCTGCATGCCGCTGTCGGCATCGTGGCCGAGCTCGCCGATGCGCTCGTCCAGCAGCCGCGCCGATTCCAGGTAGGCCTGCAGCGCGGTGGCCAGCCCGGGCGGCCACGGTTCGGCGCCAGGCACCGGCGCCAATGCCTGGCCCAGCTGCGCACGCGCCTTGCCGAACGCCTGCCCGGCGGTGGTCGAGAACGACATGGCATACTCGGCCTGCGCGCGCCGCGCTTCGGCGAAGGCACGCGCCAGGTTCTCCAGCCGCGCCGCGTCCTGCTGGTAGCGTTGCAGGCGCTGGTCGGCGGCACGGGTGCCGGCGCTGAGCCAGGCATAGGCCGAACCGATCACGGCCAGGCCGACCACCAGGGCCAACAGGCTCAACCGCAGCTTCTGGGCGATTCCAAGCGGGAACTTCATTGCACGACTCCGGGCGTGGGGACGCCTCTGGATCGGCCGCTGCCGCGCTTTCTTTAGGACGTCCGGCGAGCGCAGGCGCGCCGCGGGCGGCGCGCGGCGCAATGAGGCCAGCGCCTGATGACAGGCGCATGTCAGCGGGCGCAGGCGAGGGCCGCGGGCGCCACGGCGGCGTGCTAGAATCCGCGCTCCCTTGGGGAGTAGCCTGCTTCCAGCGTCTGGAAGCGCACGCGTCAACACACTCGACCATTGCGTCGTGGCGCGTGCGACCGGTTCCACGGTTGGCGAGACCAACGGCATGCGAGCGCAACGTCAGGTCGGGCGCGCCGCGTGTCGTCCGTGTCCGCCCGGCCAGGAAAACCCGATGTCCCCACTTTCCATCCTCCTGATCGGCTTCGCCATGTCCACCGACGCCTTCGCCGCCGCGATCGGCAAGGGGGCGGCGATGCGCCGGCCGCGCCTGCCCGACGCACTGCGCGCCGGCCTGATCTTCGGCGTGATCGAAGCCATCACCCCGCTGCTGGGCTGGCTGCTGGGCCGTGCCACCTCGCAGTACGTGGAAGCGTTCGACCACTGGATCGCCTTCGTCCTGCTCGGCGCGCTGGGCGTGCACATGATCGTGGCTGGGCTGCGCCCGGATGCCGAGGAGGAAACCCAGGACGCCGGCGACAACCGCCACCACCGCTTCTGGACGCTGGCCGCCACCGGCCTGGCCACCAGCATCGACGCGGCCGCGGTCGGCGTGAGCCTGGCCTTCCTGGACGTGCATATCGGCGTGGTGGCGCTGGTCATCGGCCTGTGCACGCTGGTCATGGTGACCTTGGGCATCATGCTCGGGCGCGTGCTCGGCGCGCTGGTCGGCAAGCGCGCCGAGATCGTCGGCGGCGTGATCCTGATCGTCATCGGCGCCAGCATCCTGTACGAACACCTGCACGGCGCGGCCTGACACGCAGGTTCGGGGCTCGCCCCGCACGGGTTTCCCGGTGAAGCCCCATGCGCGGCAAGCCCCGCATCTACGCAAGCGACACGGCCGGCAATCACCGGTGCGTCCGGCGCCGACGAGGTTCTACCGCCGGGCAACGACGAAGCTCCACGTAGGTGCGGGGCTCGCCCCGCACGGCTTTCCCGGTGAAGCCCCATGCGCGGCAAGCAGCGCATCTACGCCGAGCGGCCGGCAATCACCGGTTCGCCCGGCGCCGACGAGGTTCTACCGCCGGGCAACGAGGAACCACGTAGGTGCGGGGCTCGCCCCGCACGGGCTATCCCGGCAAGGCCCCATGCGCGGCAAGCGGCGCATCTACGCAAGCGGCGCGGCCGGCAATCGCCGGTGCGCCCGGCGCCGACGAGGTTCTACCGCCAGGCAGCGAGGAACCACGTAGGTGCGGGGCTCGCCCCGTACGGGCTTTCCCGGTGAGGCCCCATGCGCGGCAAGCGGCGCATCTACGCAAGCGGCACGGCCGGCAATCACCGGTGCGCCCGGCGCCGACGAGGTTCTACCGCCGGGCAGCGAGGAACCACGTAGGTGCGGGGCTCGCCCCGCACGGGGTTTCCCGGTGAGGCCCCATGCGCAGCAAGCAGCGCATCTACGCGAAGCGGCCGCATGCGCGGCAATCTCGGGCGCAACCGGCTTCCATGAGGCCCTACCGCCAGGCGGTCAGGAAGGCGCGCAGCGAGGCCGGCTTCACCGGCTTGGTCAGCACCCGGTAGCCGCGCTCGCGCGCCATCCGCTTCAACTCGTCGCGGCCGTCGGCGGTGAGCAGCGCGCCGGGCAGCGGCCGGCCGGCGGCGGCGCGCAGTGCGACCAGCGCGTCGAGCCCGTCCATGCGGTCATGCAGGTGGTAGTCCACCAGCATCACGTCGGGGTGCTCGGCGATCTTCTGCAGCGCGATGTCCACGGTGCTGGCAGCGATCACCTCCACCTTCCAGCGGCCGAGCAGCGCGCGCATGCCGTCGAGGATTTCCTGGTCGTTATCCACGCACAGCAGGCGCAGCCCGGCCAGCGCCTCGTCGCCGCCGAACCCCGGCATGGCGCGCGGCGGCGGCGCCACCGCCGGGGTCGGTACCCGCGGCAGGGTGATGGAGAACATGCTGCCGCGGCCGGGCTGGCTGCGCGCATCCAGGCCATGGCCCAGCAGGCGCGAAATGCGCTGGCAGATCGACAGGCCCAGGCCCAGCCCCTGCTCGCCCCAGTCGAACGGCTGCTGGTAGCGGTGGAACTCGTTGAAGATCTGCTGCATGTGGTGCTCGGGAATGCCCGGGCCGGTATCCCACACTTGCAGCTCGACCTGGCCACCGCGCACCCGCAGCGCCAGCACGATGCGCCCGCTGCGGGTGTAGCGCAACGCGTTGGCCATGAAGTTCTGCAGCACCCGGCGCAGCAGCCGGCGGTCGCTGCGCACCCACGCCGGGCGCGCGAACACGTGCAGCCGCAGCCCGCGCCCGGCCGCCACCGGGGTGTACTGCGCGGCCAGCTCGCGCACCAGCACCGCGGCATCGAAATCAGTGAGTGTCGGGCGCAGCCCGCCGGCATCCAGCCGCGACACGTCGAGCAGGCCGTCGAGCAGCTCCTCGGCCGCGCGCAGCGAGGCATCCACGCGCTCGGCGAGATGGCGTTGTTCGTCGTTCTCGTGCAGGCCGTCGCGCAGCGCCGAGGCGAACAGTCGCGCGGCGTTCAGTGGCTGCAGCACGTCGTGGCTGATCGCGGCCAGGAAGCGGGTCTTGGACTGCTGCGCCGCCTCGGCCGCCTGCGAACGCTCGGCCACGCGCTGCTCCAGGGTCTCGTTGGCCTCCAGCAGCGCCTGCTCGGCGCGCTTGAAGTCGCTGATGTCGTTGTAGCTGGTGACGTAGCCGCCGCCGGGCAGGGCCTGGCCGCGCAGTTCGATCACCTTGCCGTCGGCGCCGGTGCGCTCGAACACGTGCGGCGTGCCGGCGCGCATGTGGCCGATGCGGCGGTTGATCTGCACCTCGATGTCGCCTTCGCCCAGTTCGCCGCGCTCGGCGTTGTAGCGGATCAGGTCGGCGACCGGGCGGCCCACGTAGAGCATGCCGTCGGGGTAGCCGAACATCTGCTGGTAGCGGCGGTTCCACGCGGTCAGGCGCATGTCCGGATCGACCACGCTGACCCCGGCGCTGATGTTCTCCAGGGTGGTCGACAGGATCTCGCGGTTGAAGCGCAGCTCCTGCCCGGCCTCGTCCAGCACCGCGACCACTTCGCCCAGGTCCATGCCCGAGCCGCGCAGCAGGCTGGTCAGCAGCAGGCGCGCGGAGGCGGCGCCGATCGACGCGGCCAGCAGGCGTTCGGTGAACTGCACCCAGGCGCGGTCGGCGGCGGCGGCCGGCTGGAACTCGCGCTGCAGCGCCTGCGCCTGCTCGACGAAGGCGCGCCGCGCGCGCACGTCGCCGACCACCCGCGTGGCCAGCGCCAGCAGGTCGCGCACCTTGACGTGCGCCGGCCAGTCGCCGGCCACCGCCGGGCGCCGCGCATACGGCTCCAGGAACGGCGCCACGCGCAGCCGTTCGGCCACCCCGGGGCGCCAGCGCATCGACACCAGCAGCATGGTCGCGGCATTGAGCAGCAGCGACCAGAAGGTGCCATGGGTCAGCGGGTCCCAGCCGCGCAGGCCGAACAGCTGTTCCGGGCGCAGCCAGTCGATGCCGAACGGGCCGTGCTCGACCAGCGCCACGTCGAGCCAGCCACCGTGGCTGAGCGCCGGCAGCAGCAGCGTGTAGACCCACAGCGCGAAGCCCACCGCCATGCCGGCGCCGACGCCGCGGCGGCTGGCGCCGCGCCAGTACAGCCCGCCGATCAGGCCCGGCGCGAACTGCGCCACCGCGGCGAAGGCCATCAGCCCGTAGGTGGCGAGCATGGTGTCGTTGTTGCTGCCGCGGTAATAGCCGTAGGCCACCAGCGCCAGCAGCAGGATCGCCAGGCGGCGGATCCACAGCACCCGCGAGGCGACGTCGGCGGCCTCGCGGTGGTCGCCGCTGCGGCGCAGCAGCAGCGGCATCACCAGGTCGTTGCTGATCATCGTCGCCAGCGCGATCGAGGACACGATCACCATGCCGGTGGCCGCCGAGAAGCCGCCGACATAGGCCACCAGCGCCAGCGCGGTGTTGCCGGTGCTCATCGGCAGCGCCAGCACCAGCGCGTCGTCGACCACCCCGCCGCTGCCGAGCAGCGCGTTGCCGGCCACCGCGATCGGCACGATCATCAGCGAGATCAGCACCAGGTAGCCGCCAAACAGCCAGCGCGCGCGGCGCACGTCGCCGACGTCGCCGCACTCCACCACCGCCACGTGGAACTGGCGCGGCAGGCAGATCAGCGCCAGGAAGCTGAGCAGGGTCTGCGAGACGAAACCCACCGGCGGCGTGCCTTCGAACAGGGTCCGCGCCGAGGCCACCACCGCGGTGCCGCGGTCGGACAGCCAGACGTAGGCGAACACCCCGACCGCCACCATCGCCAGCAGCTTGATCATCGACTCCAGCGCGATGGCCAGCATCATGCCGTGGTGGTGTTCGGTGGCGTCCACCTGGCGGGTGCCGAACAGGGTGGCGAACAGTGCCATCAGCAGCGCCACGTACAGCGCCGGGTCGGTGAGCGCGCCGCCACCGCCGCTGTCGCCGGTGAGCACCTGCAGGCTCATCGCCACCGCCTTGTACTGCAGCGCCAGGTACGGCACCACGCCGATCAGCGCGATCACCGCCACCAGCGCGGCCAGGCGCCGCGAACGGCCATAGCGGGAGGAAATGAAATCGGCGATGGAGACCACGTTCTCGCTGCGCGCGATCAGCGCCAGCCGCTCGATGATGCGCCAGCCGAACAGCAGCAGCAGCAGCGGCCCCAGGTAGATCGGCAGGTAGCCGATGCCATAGCGCACCGCGGTGCCGACCGCGCCGTAGAAGGTCCACGACGAGCAGTACACCGCCAGTGCCAGGCTGTAGACCACCGGCCGCAGCCATGGCCGGTCCGGATACATGGGCCGATGGTCGCCCCACCACGCCACGCCGAACAGCAGCGCGGCATAGCCGAGCGAGACCAGCAGCAGGATCCAGCTTGAGACCAAGGACGAGTTTCCGGACGGGCCGTGCCGCAGTGTAGCCGCTGCCAGGCCCGCGCCGCGGCGGCCACCCGGCGCCGGTCAGCAGGGCAGCGCTTCGCCGCCCCCGGCCGCGGGCACCGGCCCGGCGGGCAGCGGCCGCGCCGGCAGGTACAGGTGGAACCGGGTGCCTTCGCCCGGGGCACTGTCCACTTCGATGCGGCCGTCGGCCGCGGCGACCAGGTTGCCGGCCACCGCCAGGCCCAGGCCGGTGCCCTGGCCGCTGGGCTTGGTGGTGAAGAACGGCTCCATGCAGCGCTGCCGCACTTCCTCGCTCATGCCATGGCCGCTGTCGCTCACCTCGATGCGCAGTTCGTTGCCCGGCTCCGGGCAGCACAGCGCCAGCCGGAAGGTGCCGCCGTCGGGCATCGCTTGCTGGGCATTGGCGGCCAGGCTCAACAGCACCAGTTCCAGCTGCGCCGGATCGAAATGGATCTGGCACTGCACCCGGCCGGTATCCAGTTCGAACACCGTGCGCGCGTCGAACAACTGGCGCAGCATCGGCTCCATTGTGGCGATGGTCGGGGCCGCGTCCAGCAGCTGCGGCCGGGCCACGTCCTGGCGGCTGAAATCCAGCAGCCGGCGGGTCACCGCGCCGGCGCGCCGCGCCGCCGACTCCACGCCCTGCAGCGCCGCCTTCAGCTCGGCCGGATCGTCGCTGCGGCGGCCCTTGCCGGCGTAGCCCATGATCAGCGCCAGCAGATGGTTGAAATCATGCGCCACGCCGCTGGCCAGCCGGCCCACGTTCTCGATCTTCAGCGCATGCACCAGCTGCTCGCGCGAGCGTTCCTTTTCCTGCATCTCCAGCTGCAGCGCGTCGCGCTTGCGCGCCAGGTCGGCGCCGCGGCGCTGGGCGATGCGCAGGTTGTGGCGCAGCGCGGACAGTGACTGGTCCAGGACGAAGGCGACCACCACCGTGCCGAACCCGGACAGCGTCAGGTCGCGCAGCACCAGCTCCACGCGCGAGGGCAGGTAGAAGCCGGCGGCCGCGTCCTGCCACGCGCCCAGCGCCAGCAGCGCGCCCAGCCAGGCGGTCGCCAGCCACAGCGCGCGACGCCCCAGCAGCGCACCGGCCAGCAGTACCGGCAGCAGCTGCAGCAGTTGCCCGTGCATCTGCGCGCGCAGGCCCCAGTAACCGTAGGCCACCGAGGTCAGCACCAGGTTGAGCACCACGAAGGCCATTGCCGACAGGTGCAGGCGCCGGCGCCGCAGCAGTTCCAGCGAAACCAGGCAGGTGAGCATGCCGGCCACGCCCAGCACCTGCGCCAGCGTGCTGGCCGCCGGTCCCTCCCATAGCAGGAGCAGCAACTGGTAGCCGGCCACGGCCAGCAGCAGGCGCAGCAGCATGGACATGGCGCGTGCCTCGGTGGCATCGACCACCGCCGGCGCGCGCGGCGCGTCGCTGGCACGCGTGCGCCGGGATGACTCGGCCGGATCCCCGGGCCGGGTAGTGCGGGAAAGCATCGGGCGGAATCCCCGGCGCGGCGGGCGGCCACGCGGCAAATGGATGGGTCGCCGCCATATTACGGGCCCGCCGGCGGCAATGTGCCGGCGCGGCGCGGACGCGGCGCCGGATGGCCGCCCGGCGGCGCCCGGCATGCGGGCAGTACGGCTATATTACCGGCGTCCGTCGCGCGATCTGCCGCGCCGCCAGCCGGCCGGACGCTCCCCCGCCTGGAACCACCGGACGCCATGCCCCGACCGCTTCGTGCCACCCGATTCCGCCGCCTGATGCCATGGGCGGTGCTGGCGACGGTCGTGGCCGGCCCCGCAGGCGCCCAGACCGTGGAAGCCGATGCACGGCTGATGGACCAGGTGGCACGCTGCCACGCGACGGTGCACGGCGCCCCGCGCGAGGCGCTGGCAATCGCCACCCGGCTGCTGGCCACGCCGGCGCTGCCCGTGGTGGTCGAAATCGGCGCCGAAGGGTGCCGCGGCTTCGCCAGCCAACTGCTGGGCCAGGGCGACGCCAGCCTGGAATCGGCCGCGCGCCTGCAGGCACTGCTGCGGACACCGGGGCTACCGGCCTTCGAACGCGGCCGTGCGCTGCAGATGGCCGCCACCCTGCTGCAGCGCAATGGCCAGACCACGGAAGGCCTGCAGCTGCTCGAATCGATGCTCGAGCGCGGCATCGCCGAGGGCGACGTGGGCAGCCAGATCACCGCGCTGACCGGCATCGCCCTGATCCGCGGCGAGCAGATGGACGACCCCGAAGGCGCGCTGCACTACCTGCAGCAGGCGCTGGCGCTGTCCGACCACCTGCGCCGGCCGCCGCTGGCGCAGGACGTGATGCTGCACTACAACCATGGCTACACGCTGCTGCGGCTCAAGCGCCATGACGAGGCGGAGCGGGCGTTCGCCCGCGCCGAATCCATCGCCGGGCGCGTGTCCAGCCAGGACGTGATGCTGCACCGGATCCGCGGCCACCGGGCCGAAATCCAGCATGCCCGCGGCCGCCTGGAGGCGGCCAGGGCGCAGTTCCTCGCGATCCTGCCGTGGCAGGCGAAGAACGACCCGCTCGGGCAGATCGTCACCCTGCAGCGGCTGGCACGGATCGCGCTCGAGCAGCAGCAGCCGCGGCAGGCGCGGGAGCTGGGCGAACAGGCGCTGGCGCTGGCCGAAACCGGCAAGTTCCCCGAAGCAACCCGCGACAGCCTGGACATTCTGGCCGAAACCAGCGTGGCACTCGGCGATACCGCCGAGGCGCGCGACTACCTGCGCCAGGCCAGGCAGATCGACCAGGCACGGATGAAGGGCGACGACCTCAACCGGCTGGCGAGGCTGCAGGCCACCGCCGAGAAGGCGCTGGACCCGGCCCGCATCAACGCCGTCCAGGAAGCCAGCCGCGACCGCCTGCTGCGCAATGCCGCACTGGCGGCGGCGCTGATCCTGCTGCTGGGCGGCGGCGCCCTGTACCTGCGCATGCGCCGCCAGCAGCGGCAGCTGCGCAGGCTCGGCACCATCGACGCGCTCACCGGGCTGCCGAACCGGCGCGAGGCGCAGCGCCTGCTGGACGCCGCCATGTCAGCGCGCACCGGCGAGGCGCGCAGCGCCGTGCTGTTGCTGGAGATCGACGGCTTCAAGGCGCTCAACGACCTGCATGGCCATGCCGCCGGCGACCTGCTGCTGCGCGCGGTGGCCGAGGAACTGGTCCGCGGCAGCGACCAGCACGACCACGTGGCGCGCTGGGGCGGGGCCACGTTCGTGGTGATCCGCGCCAACACGTCGCAGGCCGCGGCGTTCGCACTTGCCGCGCACCTGTGCCGCCGCATCGAACGGCTGCAGGTGGATGTCGCCCCGGGCCAGTGCCTGACCCCCAGCCTGTCCGCCGGCGTGGCCCCGCATCCGCTGTTCCCGGGGGCCACCGCGAACCAGACCGACACCCTGCGCGCGGTCAGCCGGGCGCTGCAGGTGGCGCGCCGCAGCGGCGTCGGCACCTGGGCCGGGTTGTGGGGCCTGGCCGACGGTCGCACGGTCGACCTCTACAGCATCCTGCGCGATCCCGAGCACGCGCTGGCGCAGGGCTGGATCGCGATCGGCGGCGGCCAGCCGATGTCGTGGGCGCCACCGCGCGAGGTCGCCGCCGCGCCGGCGCGCGACGAAAACCGCGGCCCCAACCGGATGTCCCATCTGCCCTGAACCCGGTATCCGCCGGCCACGCGCACCCGGCAACCGATGCAGACCGCGACCTTTCACCTGGCGCGTGCGCTCACCGGGCCAGTTCGAAGCGCACTTCGACCCGGCGGTTGGGCAGCAGGCATTCCAGCAGCGCGGCACGCGGCGTGACGCCGTCGCACTGCTGCACCTGCTGGGTATCGCCGCGGTATTCGTAGCGGATCGCATCCGGGTCGATGCCGCGGCCGATCAGCAGCTCGCGCACCGTCTGCGCGCGCCGCTGCGACAGGCCCTGGTTGTAGTCGAAGCCCCTGCCCTGCATGCGGTCGGCGTGCCCGACCAGGGTGACCCCGGCCAGTTCGCGCTTCTCACCGGCGAGGGTGGCCAGCGCGCGGTCGATGCTCTCCAGCGAGTAGCCGCGGATGTCCTTGCGGCCGTCGCGGTCGAACTCGAACAGCACGTTGGCGATCAGCGGGCCCGGCGTCGGCGCCGCGGCGGCGGGCGCCACGGCGCACTGGCGTGCCAGCGCCTCGGCGTCGTTGACCAGGTCTTCGGCGATCTGGATGTACGGCTTGGAGTGGCGCCACTGCTGCTGGTTGAACTCGTTGCCGGCGTGCACCAGCTCGACCTCGCCGCAGGCCACGGCCTGCTGTGCGCAGCTGAAGCCCGGGGTGCCGTGGATCGCCTTCAGGCGCTGCCACAGGTCGTCGCGCAGGTACCGGGCGTTGTTGACCAGGGGCGTGTCGGTGGGAAGCGGCGCGACGCCGTTCTCCATGGCCACGATCAGCTTCTCCGACTCGGTCAGCGCGTCCTGCGGGAACGCGCTGCGGTCGTTGCGGGTGTATTCGTGGAACGACACGTCCAGCCAGCACTGCGCCTTGGCCATGCCGTAGTCGCGCACCGGGCGACCGGCGTCGTTGAGCGCCTGGATGCGGCCCTGGGTGGCTTCGTAGCCCTGCAGGTCGGCATGGATGGCTTCGTCGGTGATGCGCTTTTCCTGCGGGTTGAGCCGGGTCTGCTGGGCACCGGCGCTGCCGGCCACGATGGACAGGAGGGCGGCGGACAGCAGCGCGCGGGACAGGGTGGAACGGGTATGCGGAGATTTCATCGGGTCGTCCTCAGCGGGCCGGGTCGCGGTAGCGCACCGGGTCACGGCGGAAAAGGTCTTCATCGAACTTGAAGCGCAGGCGCAGGAACGCGCCCTGCTGGGTGTACTCGTAGCCGTTGAGGTCGCGGTCGCCCTCGAAGCCGGTCCAGTTGTAACCGGCCGACAGCCACAGGTTCTGCCGCAGCAGGCGGCCCACTTCCACGCCATAGGCGTACTGGTTGCTGCCGGATTGGCCACGGAAGGTGGAGCCAAGCACGCCGATGTCCCAGTTCTCGGTAATGTCGTAGACGATGCGGCCGGACAGCAGCAGCGCACGGAAGCTGCTGTCGACGCGGGCGCCGTCACCCAGGGCGAACTGGTCGCGCTGCCACTTGCCGGCCACGCGCCCGGTGAGCCACCACGGCCGCGACGGATGCCAGTCGGCATGCGAGGAGACGATGTGGGCGCGGGTGCGCACGTCCTGGCTGGTGCCATTGACCGCCTGGCCGTCGAGCAGGGTCAGCCCGCTTTCGTCGCGCTCGAGCTTGTACTCGTAGCGCATCAGCGCGTTGACCCGGTTGCGGTCGGTGTCGCGGTAGGCCAGGCCCAGCTGGAAGCGGTCCTGCAGGACGTCGCCGCGTTCCTTGTAGTTGGTCGCCAGCAGGTAGTTGCGGCCCAGCAGGGTCCAGTCGCGGCTGAGCTTGCGCGCCAGCATGAACTGCAGCAGCGTGGTGTCGAACGCCTCGTTGGCCTCGGTGTGCACCACGTCCTCGGAGATGCGGTGCTCCACGCGCACCGCGCCGCGCCACAGCGGGTTGGCGCTGTAATCCAGCGCCAGCGCCAGGCCGGTACTGTCGCCGGTGTCGCCGGCGATCACGTTGACCCGCTCGGCCGAACTGCTCAGGCGCAGGCCTTCGCGGATGTCCCAGTTGTTGCGGATGCCCGAGGCGGCCTGCACGTCGCGGCCGCTGATCGCATCGCGCAGCCGGTATTCGCTGAACGCCTGGGTGTCGCGCAGGTAGCTGCTGTCCACGCCGAACACCAGCGCATCGGCCTCGCGGTCGGTGGTGGTGATGCCGTAGGCGCTGGTCAGGCCGGTCTGCTTCTCGTAGCGGCCATACAGGCGGCTGCGCTCGAAAACCTGGTAGTCGACGCCGGCGGCGACGCGGTGGCGGTCCTCGCCGCTGACGCTCTGCTCGACCTCGGCGCCGCCGCTGAACTTCTCGCTGAAGCGGTAGCCCAGGCCGATGCGGGCGCTGTCCGATTCCAGCCTGGTGCCGATCGGCAGGTCACTGGTGATGGGGCTGCCGGACGACGGGCCGTTGATGACCATCAGGCCGGTAGCCGGGTCCAGCGCCTGCTGGCCATAGCCCAGCGCGCCGCCGCCGGCACCGGTGGCGAAGCCGCCGGTCAGGCCGCTGGTCTGCCCGAACGGCGCGCCCATCGACCACGGCGAGGTCACGCCGATGGTCTCGCGCACGCTGCGCAGGCCGAAATCCAGGGTCAGCCGCTCGGTGGCGCCCACGCGCACGCCGGCGCCGCCGGCCTCGCGCTCGCCGCCATCGGGGTTGCGGTCCTCGCTGCGCAGGCCCTCGACGTACAGCTCCAGGCGCGGGCCCACCGCGTAGCTCAGCCGCGCGTTGTACTCGCCACGCCCGCCGTACAGCGGCGAGGCCGGGTTGTTGAACGCCGGGTCGGTGCGCGCGGCGAACAGGCGCGCATCGAACCTGTCGCCGTCGTGGGTGAACTCCACGCGCCAGGCATCGCCCTCGACCTCGCCCACCACGTCCTTCAGGCCCTGCGAAGTGATCTGGTTGAGCGAGCTGGTGTTGACCTCGCTGCGGGTGCGCGCGAACTCGGCCACCAGCATCGTGTTCTCGCCGAAGCGGTAACCGGCGTTGGCGCTGCCCATGCGGAATTCGGCATAGGGGTTGCGGTCTTCCACCGCCGAGGCGCCCACCTCCAGGCGGTCGGTCAGTTTGAACTGGCCGTCGGCGCCGAACACCCAGAACTTCTCGGTCTGCTGGTCCAGCTCGTAGGTGATGCGCAGCGACACCGGGTTGAGGTCGCTGTCGAAGGACGGCATGAACTGGTTGAGCAGGATGCGTCCGGAGAACGGCTCGAAGCTGTAGTCGACGAGCCTGGCCAAGGGGCGGACCGAGACGATGCGGGTGGGCTGGTTGCGGTCGCGCACGATCACTTCCACCCGCTCGCTGCCTTCCAGCACCGCGTTGTTGCGCAGCGCGTACGGGCCACTGCCCTGGCTGCGGAACTCCTCGATGACCTGGCGCAGCGAGTCCTCGATGGCGAACACGTTGCCGCGCGCGCGCGCGCTTTCGAAATGCCAGCCCAGGCCGGTGGCGGTGCGGTTGTAGGTGCCCAGGCTGCGCTGCGGGATCGGCCCGCTGCCGCCGATGCCGGTACTCGTGGCCAGCGTGTCGCCGGTCTGGAAATCGCCATACAGCAGGTAGCTGCGCTTGTTGTCGATGCGCACGTACAGGCGCTCGGCCGAGCGCGCGTCGAAACCGCGCAGCGACGCATCGCCATACACCGGGTAGAACTCTTCGGGCTGGATGTCGCGCAGCAGGCGGCCGCGCACGTCCTTGTCCGAGTCATAGGCGGCGGTGAGCAGGTACTCGCCCTTGATCCGGCCCTTGACGAAGAACGCGGTGCGCGCGGCGGCATTGGCCTTGCCGTTGTTGAACTGCTTCTCCCAGCGGCGGATGTCGCGGTCGAAGGCGTCGTGGTGCTGCACCGGCGAGATCAGCCCGGCGTTGGATCTGTTGCGGAAGTTGACGATGCCTTCGATCAGGCCGGTGGCCAGCAGCTCGCGCATTTCCGGCAGGAAGCCGATCACGCCCTCGGCGGCCTGGCCGCCGGCGGTGATGCGCAGCACTACGTCCTGCGGCTCGTGCGGGGCCAGCAGGTCGAACTCGGCCACGCCATCGCGCACCACCAGCTGCACGCCGGGGGTGACCTTGTTGGCATCGGCGGCGCCGGGGCCGAACTCGTCGGTACGCGAGCCCGGCAGGCGGATGCGGCCGCCGCTGTGCTCGATGGTGGCGTAGGCGGTACCGGACAGCGGCCTGCCCTGCCCGTCGAGCAGCTGCACGCGCACATGCACCGGCGTCTGCCCGTCGGCGGGCACGCCGTCACGATCGACCTCGACGCGGACCCGATCCACGCCGCCGTTGCGGCTGTAGTCCAGCACGCCCGGACGGGCGGCGACCACTTCCGGCGCCGCGTCCACGCTCGCCGGCGAGCGCGGGTACAGGGTCGAGGCATCGCCCAGCACCGGGGTGAAACGGGTGCTGCTGCCCACGTTCTGGGCCAGGGCCGGGGTTGCGGCCGTGGCCAGCGCGCAGGCCAGCAGGCTCAGGCGTGGCATCGCGCGCACGCGAGGGCGGCTCATGGCTGCACCTCCTGCGAAGCCGATGCGGCGGGCGGGTTGGGTCTGGGTTCCACGATCGGTCTCTGGTTGGCCGAATCCGTGGCCTGCTGCGGCGCACGGACGGGTTTGCTTTCGAAACGCAGCGGCGACTGGCCCGGCTCGCTCTCCGGTGCGCGCACTTCGCCCTGGGTACGGCGCGCCTTGACCTGCTCCAGCAGCGGGTTGGCGCAGCTGCCCTCGATGAAGTCGGCGCGGTGCAGCTCACCGTTCTTCAGGTCCAGGAACAGGCTGTCGGCGTCGCCCAGGTTGCGGTTGCTGCTGGTGGTCAGGCGCGAGCCGACCGGCAGGGTCGACGGATCGACCTTCAGCGTGTGGCTGTTCGGCGGCAGCCCGCAGTAGCTGTACTTGCCTTCCGAATCGGAGACCAGCCAGGTGCCGTCGGAGAAGTACAGGCGCACCCCGGGGATGCCCAGTTCTTCCTGGTCCTGCACGTGGTTGTTGTTGCAGTCCACGAACACCTTGCCCAGCACGCAGGCCTCGTCGGTGAACACGCCGCCGGTGACGCGCACGCGGTACTGGGCGTGGTTGGACGGGGTCGAGCCCGGCAGCGGGTTCAGGCCCACCGGGTCGATGCAGCCGCCGGCAATGGAGCAGCCGTGCGCCTGCGCGCGGTTGATGCCGTCGCCCTGCAGCGCGCCCACGCCGATGCGCGCGCGGTAGGTCAGCAGCAGCTGGCCGCCGGCGGCGATCGGGCCCAGGTCGAAGCCCAGGCGCGGCCCCGGCCTGCCCAGCGGTTCGTCCAGCGCACGGCCGTCGACGCGGGCGCTGCCGTCGAGGTAGGTGAAGCCACGCGGCAGCACGTCGACGATGTTCACCGTGCGCGCGGCGCTGCCGGACACGTGGCGCACCTCGATGGTGTACTGCACGGTGTCGCCGATCTCGGCCATGGCGCGGTCGCCGCGCTTGCTGATCATCAGCTGCGTGTCTTCCGGCGCTTCCTGCACCTCGTTCGGCACCCGGCACAAGTTCTGGCTGATCTGCGGGTCACACAGGTCGAGCTGGCCGGGGGTTTCCTCGAACTGCTTCCACTGCTCGTCGGAGGGCTTGCGCTGCGGATCCTCGCCGCCGCCGGACACGATCACCGCGTTGTTCACGGTGCCCTGGCCCACGGCTTCCGGCAGCACGTCCACCGGCACCTTGATCGCACCCGGATGGGTCGCGCCGGCAGCCAGTTCGCGCGCGCTGGCGCAGGCGAAGCGGCGCTCGCCCACGCTGCCGGTACAGGCCCAGCCGTCACCGGCGGGCAGGCCCGACAGCACGATGCCGGCCGGCAGGTGTTCGCTGACCACGTACTCGGCGTCGGTGGCGCGCTCGCCGATGTTGCGCACCCGGATCAGGTAGCTGGCCGGCTGGCCCACGGTGAACACGGCGCTGTCGGCGGCCTTGCTGACCACCACGTCCGGCCACGCCTTGAGCAGTTCGCTCGGCAGGCGGCAGGCGTTGTGCACCACCTCGGCCTCGCACACCGGCAGGATGCCGACGTCGCCGCCTTCCAGCGCCTGCTGTTCTTCCGGCGTCGGGCGGCGCGATTCCGGCTCGCCGCCGCCGGCGACCAGCACCGCATTGTTGACGGTGCCGGCGCTGGCATCGGCGCCCACCCGCACCGGCGCGCTGAGGGTCGCGGCCGAGGTCTGCCCGGCGGCCAGCACGGTGCTGCTGCGGCAGCTGAAGCGGGTGTCGCCGGCGCTGCCGGTGCAGCTCCAGCCGTCGCCCGTGGGGACAGCAGCCAGGGTCACGCCCTGCGGCAGGCGGTCAACTACCTCGTACTCGCCGCTGGTCGCGGCCAGGCCGGCATTGCGCACCACGAGGCGGTAGGTCGCGGTGCCGCCGGTGACCAAGGTCGCCGGCTCCACCGACTTGCTGACCCGCAGGTCGGGCACGTCGGTGTTGAGCTCGCCGAAGTTGTTGGACTGCGAGTGGATGCCCGGCTCCAGCGTCAGCCCGCTGATCACCGAGACCGGCTCGCTCTTCGGCGTGCCGTCGCCACCGGTGGTTCCCGGCACCGTCTGCCCGCTCTGCGTCTGCGGCGGCTGGTTGGGCTGGGTCAGCTTGTAGCGGCCCGGGCGCAGGTCGGGGAAGTGGTAGCGGCCGTCACCGTCGGTGACCGCGGTCACGCGGACCGGGTTGCCGAGGTCGTCCACGCCTTCCAGCACGATCTCCTGGCCGGGGATGCCGGTTTCACCGGCGTCGACGCGCCCGTTGTCGTTGTCGTCGTACCAGACCTGGCCGGCGATGGATGCCGGCGGGATCTCGCCGAAGTTGTTGGCCACCGAGTTCTCGTTGGCGCCCAGCACGATGCCGCTGATCGCCGACGGCGTGGTCGCCACCGCGGTGGCGTCGCCGCCATGGCTGCCGGCGCGGGTACGGCCATTGAAGGTGCCGGCCGGCTGTTCCGGCTCGGTCACGGTGTAGGTGCCCGGCGCCAGTCCGTCGAACAGGTAGTCGCCGTTCGCGTCGGTCCGCACCTCGGCCACCACCGGCATGCCCTGGGCGTCGGTGCCGGTCAGGCGCACGGTGACGCCGGCGATGCCGGTCTCGCCGACGGAGATGACGCCATCGTTGTTGCGGTCCAGCCACACCCGCCCGGCGATCGAGCCGTTCATCGGGATCTCGCCGAAGTTGTTCTGCACCGCGTGCTGGTTCTCGCCCAGCACGATGTTGCCGATCGCCGACGGCGTGGTGGCCTTGCCGGTCGCGGTGGCGCCGGCCAGCGGCACGCCGCCGATGTTGCCTGCCACGGTCTTGCCATTGAGCGTCAGCGGCGGCTGGTTCGGCTCGGTGAGCGCATAGGTGCCCGCCGGCAGGTCGGCGAACAGATAGCTGCCGTCGGTGCCGGTGGTGGTGGTCCGGGTGATCGCGTTGCCGTTGACGTCGGTACCGGTCAGTTCGACCGTGACTCCGGCGATGCCCTGCTCGCCCACGTCGATGACGCCATTGTCGTTGCCGTCCAGCCATACCCGGCCGGCGACGGTGCTGCGGGTCGGGATCTCGGCGAACAGGTTCTCCAGCGACTTCTGGCCCGGGGCCACGGTGATGGCGGCGATCTGCGACGGGGTGGTGTTCACCCCGGTCGCGGTGCCGGTGGTGATGCCGCCGACGGTGCCGGCGGTGGTGATGCCGTTGGCGGTGCCGGCCGGCTGGTTCGGCTGGTGCAGGGTGTAGGTGCCCGGCAGCAGCTGGGTGAACGAGAACGTGCCGTCGTTGGCGGTGGTCGTGGTGGCGACCACGGTACCGCCGGCATCGCGCAGCTCGATGGTCTGGCCACCGATGCCGGCGTCGCTGCCGTTCTGCACGCCGTCGTTGTCGTAATCCATGAACACGCGGCCGTGGACCTCGGCGCCTTCCTGCTCGCCGAAGTCGTAGTTCTCGCCGTTGCCGGTGAGCCGGATGCCGCTGATGCGGTCGGTGGTGGGCGCGTCGCCGGCCACGCCGGTCTGCGCGCTGCCGGCGCTGCAGCCGGCGCCACCGCAGGTGCCGGGCTTGACCGCGCTGGGGCGGTTGAGATGGCCGGCCGGCAGTACTTCGCGCACGGCATAGGTCCTGGCCGGGTCCAGGCCCACGAACTTGTAGAAGCCGTTGGCATCGGTCAGCGCGGTGCCGGTCGGGCCGGTGACGGGCACGTAGTCGCCGCCGACCAGCTCCAGCAGTTCCAGGGTGGCGCCGGCGATGGGCTCGTCGGTACCCGGGTCGCGCACGTCGTTGACGTTCTTGTCCAGGAACACGTGGCCGGACAGCGTGTACAGCGTGACTTCGGGGAAGTCGAACTGCACGCCCTGGCCGCCGCTGCCCAGCACCACGCCGCTGATGACGCCACCGCTGGCGACGATGCCGGCGCCGCCCTTGTCGGTCACGCCGGTGCTGGCGCCGTTGCGCACGGTACGCGTGCTGTTGGGCTGCGGCATGCCGTTGTTGTAGCCACCGGACACGGTGCTCTGGTCCTGGCTGAGGGTGTAACCGGCGGCGTCGGACGGCGCCAGCCCGTTGAACGCATAGTCGCCGTTGGCGTCGGTGGTGACGGTCACGTCGATCGCGTTGCCGTACACGTCGGTGCCGGTCAGGCGCACGCTGACATTGGCCAGGCCGGTGTCGCCGGCGTCGGTGTCGCCGTTGTTGTTCTGGTCCAGGAACACGCGGCCGGCGATGCTGGCGTTGCGCACCTGTACCGGGCCGTCCTGCTCGTTGTTGTTGGGATTGCTGTCCTTGGCCAGGTCCTCGTTGGCCGCGTCCTTGCCCGGCTGCACGGCCGCGTGGTTGTCCACGTCGGCCAGCCACGGCCCGGCGTACACGCCCGCCTTGGGACGCGCATGCAGGGTCAGGGTGTAACCGCTGCCCGCCGGGAAGTTGCCGTTGACGTGGCAGGTCACCTGCTGCACCGGCGTCGCGCTGGTGACGCTGGCCACGCCGTTGGAGACGTAGCAGACGTCGGCCGCGTCCGGCGCCGGCGGGCCGGGCTGCACGGCCAGGGTGCCGCCGGCCGCGGCCAGCGTGGCGCCGCCGGTGGCGCTGCCCACGCCCGGGGCGGTGCCGGGAATCCACTCGAAGCCGGACGGCAGCGTATCCACCACGCGCATCTGGGTGGAGGTGGAAATGCCGTTGTTGCGCAGCACGATCTGCCACGGCACGGCCTGGCCGACGTCGGCCGGCGAGACCATGGCGGTCTTGCTTACCACTTCCAGGTCGGTGCTCGGGAACAGCACGTTGTTGATCGCGGCCAGGTTGTTGCCGGCCTGCAGCGGATCGGCGGTGCACTTGCCGGAGGATTCGTAGCTGTTGGTCTCGTCCGCACAGACGTGCACGGCATTGCCGAAGATCACCGGCGCGGTGGACACGCCGGTGGGCTGGAACACCAGCTCGAAGTTGACTTCCTCGTTCACGTCCAGGGTGCCGAACGTACACACGGTCGCGGCGTTCGGCGCCGCCTGGGTGCAGGCAACGGTCTTGCTGGCCAGACTGTAGCCGGCGCTTGCCGCGCCCGCGTTCAGGTTCTGCGGCGTGCCCTGCAGCGTCAGGGTGAACCCGGACGGCACGGTCAGGGTGTCGGTCATTTCGATGTTTTCGGCGATCGACGGGCCGGCGTTACGGATGCTGAAGCGGTAGCGCAGGTCATCGCCGGCGCGGAACTCGCTCTGCCCGGCCGGGAACACCGGCACCTTGCCCTGCTGCAGGTCGAACGACGGCACGGTGACGTCGAACACGGCCGAGGCGGTGTTGTTCGCCAGCGCGTTGGCGTCACCGCAGCTGCTCGAGTTCGCCACGCCATCGGCGCGGTATTCGCACATGTTGTCCAGGTGGACCTGGGCGGTGTTGGTGACGTTCTCGTACAGCTTGTCGCCCAGCGCACCGGTGTAGCTCGGCGGCTTCTTGACGCGCGCGCGCACGGTGACCGTCTGCACCTCATGGCGGGAGATGGTCGTGACGTTGACGCACGAGATGGAACCGCTGGCCAGGTTGCTGGCCGCGCAGCTCATCTTGGCCACGTCGGCCGGCTTGACTTCCAGCACCTCGAAGGCCGGGGTGGACAACGTCGCCGCGCCGGTGAACAGGCTGTCGGTGATGCGGAAATTGCCGGCGGCGATGTGGTCCTGGCCCTGGTTGCGGGCGACCAGGGTGAACAGCACGGTCTCGCCCACCGATGCCATCGGGTTGTTGCCGCCGCTGGCCGGGATGCTGGTCGTCACCGTCTTGCTGGCCATGGCCACGTCGGCCCGCGGCAGCACCCGCACCCGCGCGGTATCGCTCATCACGTTGCCGCCGGACAGGTCCTTCAGGAACGCATTGGGCGAATCCAGCGTGGCGGTGTTGTCCAGCTGGCCGGTGGGCGCACCCAACGGGCGCGACAGCGTGGCGGTGACCACGATGGTGGCGCCGGCCGGCACGTTGTTGAAACTGCAGACCTGCTCGGTGGTATTGCCGGATTCAATGGTACTGCCGCCCTGGCCGTACGAGTTCGGATTGCCGGGGATACTGGCGGGGCAGCTGTGCGTCGCGCCCGCGGCCTGGCTCAGGTCGTAGCTGAAGCTGATGTTCGGCGTGACATAGGTCGGTGCGGCGGCGGCGGCACGCATCAGGCCGCGATAGATGTCCTTCACCTGCAGGGTCGGGATCGTCGCCTGCGCTGCGGCGGTGGTGATGGTCATCCGCCAGTGCATGTCGTTGTCGGCGGCGGCCAGGGTCGGCGCGTCGGCGACGTCGTCGTGCCAGGTGGTGCCGTCCACCGAGGACTCCTTGCGGATACCCACGCGCACGTCTTCCAGGGTGGTGCCGATACCGTTGGCGGACTGGCAGTCCCGGCCGTTGGTGCCGTTCTCGGCGATGCCACCGGTCGCGCCGGCCTCGTCGGGGTCGGCCGGCTGCGGGCCGTTGCCCGCGTTCAGCCCCAGCAGGCGCAGCACCTCGCTGCCGGTGCAGGCGATGTTGGTCAGCGTCACCGGGTTCGGCCCCAGGGTCGCGGCGTCGGCGATGGTGTGGGCGAAGCTGAAGGAACGCGCCTGGCCGACGCTCATGGTGCCGGGGCCGGGCAGCTCGCACGAAACCTGCGTCGTCTGCGCGGGGTTGGCGCCATCGGCGCGCGGCGAAGCCGGGGTGACGGTGCACACCCAGCCGTTGCTGGCGGTGACCGAGGCATTGGTGATTTCGCGCGGATCCAGCCAGTCCACCACGCGCAGCGGCTGCGACGGGCTCCAGCTGACCGTTTCCGGACCCCGGTTGGTGACGGTCAGGGTGGTGTTGATGGTCTGTCCCGGCGCCACCTTGGCCGGCTTGTTCTTGGTCAGCCCCAGGTCGGCCGCCGACGGCGCCATCCAGTAACGGACGGTGGCGCTGTTGTTGTTCGGCTGGCCGTCGTCCTGGCCGGGCGGCAGGGTCAGCACGGCGGGCAGGTACTCGCCGGTGCGGCGCACGTTGTCCAGGGTCACCGGGATCACGAACGGTGCGGACTGCCCCACGTTCAACGTGCCCGCGGTGCAGCTGACCTTGGTGCCGTTCCAGGTCCCGGTCTGGGTCCCGCCGCTCACCGGCGGGCCGATGGTCAGGCTGCTGGCCGGCGTGGATGTACAACCGGCTGGCAGCGTACCGAGGGTGAAGCCGGCCGGAACGATGGTCTCCACCACGGCACCGGCGGCCGACACCATGGGCCCGTTGTTGGTCACACCCAGGGTGATGGTCTGGTTGCTCAGGCCCGCCGAGGGCGAGGCCGAGCTGTTGCTGAGCGTGGTGGCGATGGTCGCCACCAGGTCGGTGGCCGGCTCGGTGTTGTAGTTGAGGCTGGCGCTGTTGTTGCCCGCGGCCAGGTCGATGTAGAGCGTATTGGCGGAGCTGATCGACGCCGTGTTGACGAAGCTGCCGTAGCTGCGGGTGGTGCCACTGACATCGATCCAGCTGCTGTTGAGCTGCGCGGCGCTGATCGCCGAGCCGCCGGCGGTATAGGTACAGGTCAGTACGCGGCTGCTGTTGGCCGTGGCCACCGCGGTGCACGCCGGCGTCAGCGGACCGCCGAAGGTGACTCCCGTGACCACGAAACCGGTGGCCGCGCTGCCGGGCAGGTTGTCGGTGATGACGATGCTGCCGCCCACCGGCACGTTGTTGCCGCCGGCGGCGATGTTCGGCGTCAGCCGGAAGGTGCTGTTGCCACCGGTCAGCGGGCTGCCGCTCGCCGGCACGGTCATGGCCTTGCCGACGGTGAGGTCGCCGGCGTTGCGCACGTTGCCGGAGAACGCGGCGGACGGGCCCGAGGTGCCGGTGGCGGTCAGGTTGAAGCCACCGGCGGTCACGCCGCGCACCGGGAAGCTCACCGTGCCGCTGCTGCCGGCGGTGGTCGAACACACCATGTTCGGCGCGGTGTAGGTGCAGCCGGCCGGGGGCGCGGGCGGGTTGGCGCCGAGCTGGGCGGGGATGACGACGGTGACGGTGTCACCGCCCGCGCTGGTACGCGTCCAGTCGACGGTGACGTTCACGTCCTGGCCGATGCCGATGTCCGCGGCGGTGGTCACCTGGGTCGCGGTAACGGCGGCGTTGGCCGCCGGCGCCATGAAGCCGACCGCGGCCAACAGGCCGGCGAGCTTCATCGCGCGGACGGCAGATCCATTTGCGTGCGCGCGCGAAGACATCGCGCGAGCGGCCTGTTCGTGAGATTGGTACACGGGTGTTCCCCTGCGTCTGCAGCTGTTGCGCCCCACCCGGCTGACGGCGTGCCGGGCCTTGCGTGTTGTCGGTGCCTGCCGTTGCGGGCAGGCGCGGGACACCCGGTCAGGGCATCCGGGCGGCATTCTCTGCAGCGGGCGCAGCCAAGGCAGTAGCAGTTCCTGACGCTCGCTCACACTCGCTCTCAGCGGCGCCGCGCGGCGCCATGCAGCGGGAGCCGGGGATCACGAATGCGTGGGCACCCACAGGTATCCCTGGCCGCGCAGTGCGCGCACCGGCAGGGCCAGGCCGGTGGCGTCGCGGACGCGCGCGCGCAGGCGGTGCAGCAGCACTTCCAGGCGGTGCGGATCGAAATCCCGGGGCGTGGGCGTCAGTGCGGCGATCAGCCGCTCGCGGCCGACCGGCGTGCCGGGGCTGGTGATCAGTGCATGCAGCAGCGCGCGCTCGGCGCTGGACAGGGCCACGGCGTGGCCGCCGGGCGACCCCAGTTCCCAGCCGCCTGCCTGCAGGCTCCAACCGTCGCCCGGAGGCGGCGCGGGCTCCGGCGCCGGGCACGGCGGTGCAGCGGTGCGCGCGGCCATGCGCCGGTGCAGACTGTGCAATGCCGCCACCAATACCGGCAGCTCCAGTGGCTTGGGCAGGTAGACATCGGCGCCCACGGACAGCCCATGGGCCATGTCGGCGGCGGCGCCACGCCCGGTCACCAGCACGATGCCCATGTCGCCGGTGCGGCGCAGGTGGCGGGTCGCGCTGAATCCATCCTCGCCCGGCAGCATGACGTCGAGCACGACGATGTCGCACGCGTCCACCGCCAGCTCGCGGTACAGGGCTTCGACACTGCCCAGGCCACGCACCGCCGCGCCCTGCCGCGCGAGTTCGTCGACCACCAGCGCGCACCACTCCGGATCATCCTCCACCACCCGGATGCGGAGGCCCTGCAGCGGGCGCGGCGCGGTTGGCGACGGCCCTTCCTGTGTCGTTTCCAATGCCGCTCCCCATGCACGCCGGCCACGCGATGCGCGGCTCCGGCGTGGGGTGGGATTCTCGGCAGCAGCCGGCGCAGCGGCAGTATCAGAGAATCTCCGTCGCTCTCCGGCGTTCACCCACAGCAGCCGCTGGAAAGCGGAACCGGAGTCAGCCGGCGGGTTCGGACGCCAGCAGGTAGCCGACGCCGCGCAGCGCGCGTACCGGCAGCATGGCGCCGGTGGCATTGCGTACCCGGGTGCGCAGGCGGTGCACCAGTACCTCGAGCCGGTGCGGGTCGAAATCCCAGGGCTGGTCGGTCACCGCGGCGATCAGCCGCTCGCGCTCGACCGCCTCGCCGTGGGCGGCGAACAGTTCCCGCAGGAAGCCGCGTTCGGCCACGGTCAGGGTGAGCACCTTGCCGTTGGGGGCCTGCAGATCCCATCCGTCCGAGCGCAGGCTCCACGCGGCGACGGTTTCGCCGGCGGCGGCCAGCGCCGGCGCGGACTGCGACATGCGCCGGTGCAGGCTGTGCAGCGCGGCCACCAGCACCGGCAGTTCCAGCGGCTTGGGCAGGTAGACATCGGCGCCCACGGACAGCCCGTGGGCCATGTCGGCGGTGCCGCTGCGGCCGGTGACCAGCACGATGCCCATGCCATCCATCCGCCGCAGGTGGCCGGTGGCGCTCAAGCCATCCTCGCCGGGCAGGCCGACGTCCAGCACCAGGATGTCGCAGCGGTCCACCGCCAGTTCGCGGTAGAGCGCCTCGACGCTGTCGATGCCGCGCACCTCGGCGCCGTGGTACTCGAGCTCGTCGACCACCATGCCGCGCCACTCGGGGTCGTCTTCGACGACCCAGATCCGTATGCCATCCAGCCTGGCGCCGGCCTCGGCCGCCGCCAGTTCACGATCCACCTGCATCAGTGCTTCCCCACGACCTGTCCCGCCCTGTTCGCCCGGCCATTCTAGGCCAGCGGTGTCCCACTACGGCCCGGCCGCGCTGGCCGGACGGGGCGGCGCCAAGGCCCGGCCGGCATCCGGCCGGGCCCGGCGTCGCGCAGGCGCCTACTCCCGCGGCAGGCCCATCTCGGCCAGCAGCGCCGGCGCCGGGTAGACCTTGGCCAGCAGCCAGCGCAGGTAGCGCATGTCTACGTGCACGGCGCGCTTGTAGCGCGGGTCGAACCACCAGCTGGCGCTGACCGACTCCCAGTTGGAATCGAAGTTCAGGCCGATCAGCTCGCCCCGCGCATTGAGCACCGGCGAACCGGAGTTGCCGCCGGTGGTGTCCAGGTTGGTCAGGAAGTTGACCGTCTGGGTCTTCAGCGCCGGATCGGCGGTGCTGCCGAAATCACCCTTGGCGATGGCCGCCAGCAGTGGCCTGGGTGCGTCGAACGGCACTGTGTTGGTGTTCTTTTCGACGATGCCGGCCACGGTGGTCACCGGCGAGTAGCTGACCGCGTCGCGCGGATGCAGCGCCTCGACCTTGCCGTAGCTGATGCGCAGCGTGCTGTTGGCGTCCGGGTACACGGCGCGGCCCTGGCTGGCGCGCCAGGCGAACAGCGCCTGCATGTAGGACGGGCGCAGGCGCAGCTGTTCGCCCTCGCGTTGCTTGCTTTCGCGCTCGGCGTCCAGCTGCGCCGCCACCAGGGTGGCGGCCGCCGCGAGCAGCGGGTCGGCCTCGAGTGCGCCGCCCTTGCGCGCCGCCTCGAAGCGCGACAGCCGCTGCGCCTCGTCGCCCAGCCGGGTATCGGCGTACAGGGTGTCCAGCGCCTTGCGCAGCTGTTCCGGGGTGCGCCCGAACAACGCGTCGTAGCGGGCATCGCGGCGCGCGTCCGGCAACTGCTGGTAACGGGTGAGCAGCGCGGTGAGCAGCGCCTTCTCCACCGCCGGGTCGTAGCGGCGCTGCACCTGCTTGAGCACGCCTTCGATCAGCGCCTGGTCGCGCTGCTGGTAACCGCTCTCGCGCGCGGCGTCGGGCTTGGCCGATTCGATGCGCAGGCGCTCCAGCAGCATGGCCGAGCGCAGCAGCTGGGTCTGGCTGGACATCAGCGTCACCAGGAAGTCGCCGGCGCCGGCGTCGCGCTCGGCGGCCAGCGCGGCGGACAACGCATCGATATCGGCCTTGTAGCGGGCGTCGGTGGCGGCCAGCATCGCCTGCTCGTCCTGTGCGCGCTGGGCCTTGGCATCGCTGCGCAGCAGGCCCTCCAGCTCGCCCGCGGCACGCTTGCGGTTGTTCTTCAGCGACTGCAGCTGCGAGGCGTAGCGGGTGCGCGCATCGGCGTTGCCCTTGCCCTGCGCCTCGATCACGTCGATCAGCTGCTGGAACACCTCCACGCGGCGCGGCAGCACGGTGTCGATCTGGTTGGCGAACTCGGCGGCGGTGCGCAGCCGGTAGGTGGTGCCCGGGTAACCGGCCAGCATCGCGTAGTCGCCTTCCCTGGGGCCGTCCAGCGATATCTTCAGGTGTGCCGGCGGGTGGTACGGCACATTGTCCTTGCTGTAGGGCGCCGGCTTGCCGTCCTTGCCGACGTAGGCGCGCAGCAGGGTGAAATCGCCGGTGTGGCGCGGCCACATGAAGTTGTCGATCTCGTCGCCGTAATTGCCGATCGCGCGCGGCGGCGCGTAGACCAGGCGGATGTCGGTCAGCTCCAGCTGGCGGATGCGGTAGAAATCGCTGCCGTAGTACATGTTGGCCACCGAGCAGCGCACCCCGCCCTCGGCCTCGCAGTCGGCGACGATGCGCTTGCGCGCGTTCTCCACCGCGTCGTAGTAGGCGCGGCCGGTCTTGCCGCGCGCCTCCTTGAGCACCTCGTCGGTGACCTTGTCGAAGCCCACCGTCACCAGCACCCGGTAGTCCGGGTTGGCCGCGCGCTCGTCATCGCGGCCCTGGGCGATGAAGCCGTCGTTGATGGTGTCGTGCTCCTTGCTGGCGTTGTACTGGATCACCCCGTAGGCAACGTGGTGGTTGGTCAGCAGCAGGCCATCGCCGGAGACGAACGCGCCGGTGCCGCCGCCCACCCGCACCACCGCGCTCAGCGGCGGTGCGGTGACGTCGGCCAGCGTCGACGGGTCACCCTTGAAACCGGCCTCCTTCAACGTCTTCGCCAGTGCCGGCAACTGGGTGGGCATCCACATGCCCTCATTGGCGTTGGCGGCGGCAGCCAGGCTCATGCCCAGCGCCATGGCGGCGGCAAGCGGTGTGCGCTTCATCGGAACTCCAGCGGATTCAGAAACAGCAGGCGACGGTAGCGGTGGCAGCTCTTGGAGGCAACTACCATGTGACGGACGGATCGATACTCCGCAGGCATGGCCGGTGCCATCCGCGATCAGCAAGAACGGACCTGGAAAACCCGGAGCCTCTAGTCGCCGCCGGGAAACTACCCCACGCCTTATTGCATGTTCTTGAATGAACGCATTGCCGCCTTGATGAACACAAGTCCGGCCACCAAGAAGAATATGCCGAACACAGTTCCATACTTACCAAAATCATAGAAAACGCCGATCCCGAAGTAGGTATTGCTTGTTCCGCCAAGCAGTAGCCGGAGTCCGTACATAAGCAATAGCAGTCCAATCCCCAGGTAGATCACACGACCTCCGCCATCAAGCCATCCTTATCCGACCACGGCCGTTCTCGTTGCTTCCACTGCCGAGTGGTACCGCGCCGGCCGGTCCGCTCTTTGTCTGCGGTGCCTTTGCTCAAGCTCTCCGATTTGGCTGAAGCGCCAATCATCTTAGAAGCACCGACAGTCGCGGCGGCTGCCACATCCCCCCACAACTGCGTTCTCTGCAAATCAAGCCAACAACATGCGCGGTGCGCCCGCTCCTATTGGGAGTATGTATGCTTGGATCCGATGAGAGAATCCACTGACAGCTAGCCGGCCGCCGAGGAGGTCATGTCCACCGGGGTCAGTATGGCAACGGATCGTCATTGGCATCCCAATAGTGGTGGAATGTCCCCGCCCGATCACGTTCCATCGCCCCCGGATCTACCGACAGGAGCCTGTCGATCTACGGATCGTCATAGCGCTGCTGCATGAGGTTCAGTTAGGTAGATGCGACATCAGCATGGCTGGTGTAGGCCATGTCATCGCATATCGCACGGTTACCCATCACTCGCCCTCAGGGTGCTCAAATGCCCTAGTTCACGCGTCGGCGGCAAGCGGTGTGCGCTTCATCGGAACTCCAGCAGGTACAGAACAGGCGGCGACAGTAGCCGGGCCCCGGTGGGCGGGCAACCGCCAACGGTCACGATGCCGCTATCCTGCGCGCATGCGCATCTTCCCCGCTTCCCTCGCGCTGGCGTGCGCGCTGCTCGGTGCATGTTCCGGCGATGTGCAAGCGCCGGCGCCCACGGCGCCGGCCGCCGGCCCGGCCCTGCGGCTGCACGCCGAACCGTGGCCGTTGCCGGCCGATGCGAGCGCCGCGCAGCCGGACCTGGTGGCCGCACCCGACGGCAGCCTGCTGCTGTCGTGGCTGGCGCCGGACGCGCGCGGCCACCAGCTGCGCTACGCGCGCTTTTCCGCTGGCCGCTGGCAGCCTGCGCGGCAGATCGCACGCGGTAACGACTGGTTCGTTAACTGGGCCGACACCCCGCACCTGCGCGCCAGTGCCGATGGCGCGCTGTGGGCGCAATGGTTGCGCCGGTCCGCCGGCAACCCGCATGCCTACGACGTGCTGCTGGCGCGCTCAGCCGATGGCCGGCAGTGGTCGGCACCGGTCACCGTGCACGATGACCGGACGGCCACCGAGCACGGCTTCGTCTCGTTGTGGCCCGAAGGCGCCGATGGCATGGGCATCGCCTGGCTGGATGGACGTCGCACCGCAGGCACCGGGCACGGCGACGGCCACGGCCAGGGCAATGGCCAAGGCGCGATGACCCTGCGCAGTGCGCGCTTCGATGCCCGGCTGCGCAAGCACGACGAGCAGGAGCTGGACGCGATGACCTGCGACTGTTGCCAGACCGGGGCCCACGCCGGCGCCAGCGGCATCCTGCTGGTGTATCGCGGTCGCGACGCCGGCGAGGTCCGCGACATCCACCTGCGCCGCCGCGTCGCCGGCGGCTGGCAGCCGTCACGGCGGGTCCATGCCGACGACTGGGTCATGCCGGCGTGCCCGGTGAACGGCCCCGCGGTCACCGCTTACGGGGACGAGGCCTGGGTGGCGTGGTACACCGCGCCGCAGGGCGAACCACTGCTGCGCCTGGCCCACAGCGGCGACGGCGGCGCCACTTTCGGCGCGCCGCGGGTGCCGGACCGCGGCACCGCGGTGCAGGGACGGGTGCAGGTAGCGGCCGACGCCGATGGCCTGTGGCTGGCGTGGCTGCGCGAGGATGCGCGCGGGCAATCGCTGTGGCTTGCCCGCTACAGCCCCTCGCTGGAGCGCGAGCTCGGCCGCCTGCGGGTTGCGCTCCTGCAGGGCCGCGGGCGCGGCACCGGCTTCCCGCGCCTGCTCGTCGACCGCGGCAACGCGCGCCTGGTATGGACCGACGTGGTCGCCGGCAGACCGGTACTGCGCGGGGCAGTCGTCTCCCCCGTCGCCGCCACGTCCGCGCCGTGAACCGGGCGGCGCGGCGGCGTGGCGTTGCCCGCCGCGCACGCGCCTGGCCATGCCGCGCCCGGTCGGTGGACCGGTAGCCCGGGAGACCGCGGACACGGCACGCGGGCCCGGCGCGGGCCCGGCTACTTCTCCTTGCGCCAGTTCACCGAACCGCGGTTCTCCACCGTGCTCGATTCGACCTCGATGTCGAAGCCGCGGCGCAGCAGGTACTTGAGGGTCAGCACCGAGCCGCTGCCGATCAGCGATACGCCATAACCGATGTACAGCTTGGGGGTGATGAACTTGCCCACGCCGATCACCGCGCCACCCAGCGCGCGCGACTGGCTGACCCCGGCGTCGTCCAGGCCGAGCCTGGCGCCGACCTGCGCGGCGAGCAGGCCGCTGCCGGCCGACAGCGCCGCGGAGGCGGCATTGACCTGCTGCGCCTGGTCGCTGCTGGCCATGCTCAGGCTGCGGCCGAGTACCAGGTAGGACAGTGCCTCGGACTGCGACATCGCCGGATCGGACCACACGTCCACGCGCGGCTGCTGCGCGCGGCCGGTGACGACGATGCCGGCGGTGACCTCGCCGATGCCGCGCTGGGCGCGGATGTTGATGCGCGGGTCGGAGACGATGCCGTGGTTCCACAGCAGCTGGCCCTGGGTGATGGTCAGGTCCTGGCCGTAGGCCTTGTAGCGGCCGCTGACTTCCAGCCCGCCGTTGGCGGTCATCTCGCGGCCGGGGCGGGCGCGCACCTGCATCTTGCCGGTGAGCGCGCCCTTCAAGCCGAAGCCGCTCATCTTCACCTTGTCGCCGAGGCTGACCGCCAGGTCCATGTCCAGCGGCGAGGCACGCGATTCCTCCGGATCGACCGGGTCGAGCACCACCACGTCCTCGGACACCGAAGTGCCACGGTCCAGGCGCTCCAGGTCGATCGCCGCCTCGGGCACGTGCACGCTGCCGCGCAGCTCCATGGCGGTGCCGGCCAGGGTGAAATCGAGGTCGGGGTTGGCGACCACGCGCAGTTCGCTGGTGTTGGACACCAGCACCCTGTCGCCACCGATGTGCAGCTGCAGCGGCTGCGCGTCACCGAACCAGGACAGGCCGCCCTGCACCTTCAGCGCGCCTTCGCCGCCGGTCTTCACCTCCGCGGCGATGCGCGCCGAGCCATCCGGCTGCGCGGTGAAGCTGCCCTTGCCTTCGCTCAGGGCCAGGCCCAGCGCCGGGAACTCGCCGCTGAAATCGCTGAGCCTGGCCTCGCCGCCAAGCGAGGGCTGGGCACGCGTGCCGCGCAGGCTGACATGGCCTTCGACCAGGCCCTTGGGCCGTACCAGGTCGGGCGAGAACAGCTCCATCCAGTACAGCCGCGACATGTTCAGGTACAGCTCGCCGTTGAGCGCGGCGTTCGGCTCCCAGCCGGTCCGCACCTTGGCATCGACGAAGCCGTCGCCCTGGAAACCGACGCCGAGGTAGCCGTTGATGCCGCCGGGCTGCATGTCCACGTTGATGGAGAAGTGGTCGTAGCGCACCAGTTCGCCGCGGGCGTTGTCGCCCAGGCGGATGCCGCCTTCGGCCGAGGCGACCTTGAAGCTGCCTTCCCAGGCCTTGCCGCGCGGGCGCAGCTGGCCATCGACGGTGACCTCGCCGCGCAGGTAGATGCGCCGGCCCGCGTTCGGCGGCAGCCACGGCTGCACCAGCGCCAGCGGCAATGCATCGCCACGCAGGTGGACGCCTTCGCGCGGCCAGTTGGCGCCCACGCACAGCGCGCCGCCGGTGTCCGAACCCAGGCAGGTATCGCCCAGGGCGATGTTGCCGCCCTGCACGCTGAAGGCCGCGGCCTGGCGCAACTGCCAGGGTGCGCCCTTGGCCGGGGCCACCCGCAGCGCCGCCAGTTCGCCGCGCCATGCCGGCCCGGCCTGGCGCACACTGCCGCCCAGGGCGAGTGCCGCCAGGTCGTTGCGGACATCGGCGTCGAGCCGCAGGTTCTGCACGCTGCCACGCGCATCCAGGCGCACGCTGTCCAGCAGCAGGCCCGCCTCCACCGCGCTGCCCTGCACCTGCAGCGCACCGTTGTCGCCCTTCCATGGCAGGTGGCCGGTGATGCTAACGTGGGCGGCCTTCCAGTCGTCCCAGCGCAGCCCGTCGCCGCGCAGGTCGGCGGTGACGTCCGGCTGGGCCGGCGTGCCCCGCAGCTGCAGGGTCCCGGCCAGGCTGCCGCTGGCGCCGGGCAGCAGGTCTGACAGGTGCAGCGGCTGCAGCCGCGCATCCACGGCGAGGCGCTCGCCCACCTTGCCCTTGGCCTCGATGCGGCTGTCGCCCATCACCAGGCGCACGTCGCCTTCGCCCTGGGTGCCCTGCAGGGCCAGCCGGGCACGCGCGTCGACGCTGCGGCCACGCAACCTGCCCTTGAGCTGCGGCACGTCCAGGGTGGCCTCGAACCGCATGTCCGCGGTGCCGGCCGGCGACGGCAGCTGCTTGCCGCGCGAGGCAAGCGTGCCGGACAGCTTGCCTTCCCAGCCCGGCACGAAATAGCCCGGGTCGAAGCTGGCCAGGCGCGCATCCACGTCCCACGACAGCGCCGGTTGCCAGGCCGCCGAACCGGTCAGGCCGAGCGAGCCGCCGGGCGTGGTCGCCTCGAGCTTCTCGATGCGCGCCTGCTGGTCGCTGCCGCGCAGGTCGAAGTCGAGGCGGGCATCCTGCGCCTCGCGCGCCACCTCGGCCTTGCCGATCGCCGCCCAGTTCTTCAGGGTGCCAGCCACGCCCAGGCGCGCTTCCTTCAGGTGCAACGGCACCGGCGTGATGCCGGGCGCCGACGGATCGGGCGCGGGGGTCCAGGTCAGCTGGCTGGCGACCACCGCGAAGCGGAAGCCGGGGTTCTGCGTGTCGCTGAAGTCGGCGCTGCCCTGCAGGCGCAGCTCGCCACCGAAGGCCTCGGCCACCAGCGGCGAGACGGTCAGCACCTGGTTGTCAATGACGATGTTGGACGGTGCCAGCACCAGTTCCTGGTCGCCCTGGCGCACGCGGCCCTGCAGCCGCGCGCTGCCGCCACGCCCGCGCGCATTGAAATCCAGCGCCAGTGGCGCGGGCGCCTGCGCCAGATACTGCGCCGGCACCAGCTGGCCCAGGTCCAGTTCCTCGCTGCGCGCGGCCACGCTCCATACCGGGTCGTCGCGGCCGTCCAGCACCAGGCTGGCATGCAGCGGCCGCGGGGCGTAACCGGCCAGCGCCACCTCCATGTGCGCCAGGTCGCCGCGCGCGACCAGCCCCAACCGCGCCCGGGGCTGGCCCGGCCGCGCCGGCATCAGCGCACGCACGGTGAGATCGGTGCGGTAGTCCTGGCGCGGCAGGTAGTGGCCGTCGATGCGGAAATCGCCCAGGTTGCCGTCCACCTGCAGGCCGATGGCGCGGAACTCGCCGTCGGCCGCTTCCAGGCCGCCGCGGAGGCGGGTGATGTCGATCGGCGGCGCATCCTGCTGGACGATGCGCAGGCCGTCGATCTCGATGGTATCGGCCTGCAACGCCAGCGGCAGGGTGATGGCCGGCAGCACGTCCGGCCAGCGCGGCAGCTCGAACGGCTTCTCTTCCGGCGGCCCCAGTTCCAGCTGCGCGTCGGTGATGCGCAGCAGGTCCAGGCGCAGCTTGCGCCCCAGCAGCGGGCGGATGTCCGGGTCCAGGTAGGCCTGGGCGGCGCTGAAGTGGATGTCCTGGTAGCGGAAGTCCAGGTCGTGCAGCACCAGCGGCCCGGCCAGCGGGCCTTCGACCTTGCTCCAGGTCAGCGACGAATCGGCCGGCAGCCGCGCCACCACCTGCGCCAGCAGCACGTCGCGGCCGGCCACGGTCTGCAGCAGCCAGTACAGCGCCAGCGACGCCAGCACCACCAGCACGCCGATGCCGATGCCGCTGCGGATCGCCAGCGTGCGCATCCGCGCGCGGCGCCGCGCGCGCAGTTCGGCGATGCGCGCCTCGCGTTCCTCGGGGGTGATGTCGGCAGGCGCGGCGGACGCGGGACGGCGGCTCACAGGTCGGCTCCGATGTTCAGGTACAGCTGGAACTGCGAGTCGGGGTGGTTCAGGCCATGGGCGATGTCGATGCGCACCGGCCCGACCGGCGATTTCCAGCGCACGCCCAGGCCCACGCCGGTATGCAGGTCGATGGTGTTGTCGAAGGCGCTGCCGGTATCGACGAACACCGCCGCGCCCCACGGACCGCCACCGAAGTAATGCTCGTACTCGGCCGAGCCGACCACCAGGTGCTTGGCGCCGAGCGCGTACTTGTCCGGGGCGGGCGTGCGCGGCCCCACCTCACGCCATGCGTAGCCGCGGATCGAACGGTCGCCGCCGGCGAAGTAGCGCAGGCTCGGCGGCATCGCCACCAGGTCGCTGGTCCAGGTGGTGCCGGCCTGGCCGCGCAGGATCAGGCGGTCGCTGTCGCCCAGCGGCACGTACCAGCGCAGCGTGGCGTCGGCCTGGATGAAGCTGGTGTCCGAACCGGCGCCCTCGATGCCGCCGCGCAGGGTGGCGTTGCCGCTGAAGCCGCGGCGCGGGAACGCCTTGTCGTCCACGTCCACGTAGTCGGCGGTCAACTGCGGGTACACCAGCGTCGAGTACTGGTAGACCGCGTCGGTGAACTGGTCGCCGGAGCTGTAGCGCCAGCGCTCGCGCAGTGCGTTGACCGAGGCGATGGCGGTCCAGTACTCGTTGATCTCGCCGCTGCGGCTGCCGATCAGCTTGAAATTGCGCATGTCGATGTAGCGGGTCTGCTCGTCGTAGGCGCTGACCGCGAAGGTGTACCAGCCGTCGAGCCAGCGGAACGCGGGTATCCGGTAGCTGGTGACCAGGCTCTTGCGCTTCTGCGCGTAGTCCAGCTGCGTATTGAGCTTGTGCCCGCGGCTGTTGACGTAGCGCCGCTCCACCCCGCCGCGCACACCCGGGCCGCTCTCGCTGCCGTAGCTGAGGCCGGCGGTGTAGATGGTGCGCTTGGCCAGGGTCAGGTTCACGTCCACCGGCACCTCGCCGTCGCCATAGGCGTCTTCCGGGCGCGGCTGGATGTCGATCGTGCTGAAGTAGTCCAGCTTGGTCAGCGATTCGCGCAGCCGGTCGAGCTTGCCCTCGTGCCAGTAGCTGCCCTGCTCCCAGTACACCAGCGGGTCGAACAGGCCCGGGCGGAAGTAGTCCTGGTTGAAGCTGATCCGGCCCATGTTGTAGCGGCGGCCGCTGTCCCAGCTCAGGAAGATGTCGGCCGCGTTCTGCGCGCGGGTGATCTCGACCTTGCGCTGGGTGAAGTCCGAGTCGAAGTAGCCGCGCTCGGACAGGCGCCGGGTGATGACGACCTTGCTGGCCTCGTAGGTACTGTGGTCGAACGGCTCGCCCTCGCGCGGCTGGAAGTCCTCCAGGTCCCGCTGCAGGTAGCGGTCGCGCGCGGCCGGGCCGGTGATGACCACCTCCGACTGCCGTACCCGCACCGGCTCGCCCTTGTCGACCTCGATCACCACCCGCACGGTGTCGCCCTCGCGCGGGGCGTCCACGCTGATGGTCGGGTTGTAGTAGCCGAACGGCTCCAGCGCCTGCCGGGTCTGCCGCTCGGCCTGCGACAGCAGGTATTCCAGGCGCGACTCGCCCTGCACCTTGCCGATGGTGTCGTACAGCGACAGCGACACCTCGATGTTCTCGATGATCGCCGCGTCGTCGCCCTTGTCCAGCCCCTTGATCTGGACCTTCTCGATCGTGCCGCGGGCATGGGCGGAGAAGGCTGCCAGCAGGGCAACGGCAAGGAGGGGACGAGTGATTCGGGCAGGCAGCATCGCGGCAGCATACCGGGCCGAACGTGACCGGAGAATCACGGCACAGAAGATGAAGGGCGAGCAGACACGCCACCACGGCTTCGCGCGCGGAAGGCGTGCCGGGTCGCGTCCTGATCTCGACGAAGCGCAACGATGCGACATGCAGGGAGTCAGTGTCCCGTCCCCCATTCCGACCGGGTACGCCCATGACCGGTCGTGGCCATGAAGACAGACGCCGGCCCTGCATGCCTTTCTGCCCGGCCAGGACGGGACCGTTGCGACGATACCTTGCTCCATTCCTTTCACGACCCACGTCTTACGGAATTGCGTTGTCGCGGGGCAGCGGCTGGCGGCTGCGGACGATCCGCCGGGTCCCAATAATCACAGTTACTATCCGCTGGAGCGGTTCTGACGGGTTACCGCTTCGATCAATGCCGCCGCATGCCGCCGAGCCTCGATGATCATCGCCTCCCCGACCAGATCGCCGCTGTAACCGATCACGTTGCGCTGTTTGCGCAGTGCGTCGAGCTGGATGACCACCCTCTTGACCAGGCCCAGGGTCAACGGCAGGGCCTGGATCCTCGTCTGATGATGGCCGGGCTTGCTGGTCAGGGTGCAATAGCCGCTGGACCGCAGGGCAGCCTTGGCCGCCTGCATGATGGCGCGATGGGCGATGTCGAAACGGCTTTCGTGGCTCAGGCCAGGCGTGCCGGCGTCCCGCAGCGCGCGTTGCGCCGCCTCCAGCAGGCGCTGCCGTCACCCGGTTGCGCCGCGACCTGCTCCAACTGGCCGATCCTGACCCGCTATCCAAGTTCCTCCTCGCCTCCTATCAGGAACAGCTTGGGCCTGGCCATCACGTCGCGGTAGAACGCGCCATCGCCCGTGGCAAGTTTCCGCCATTCCGTCGCTGAATACAGCTTCGGGTTGATCTCCCGACCCAGGGTTTCCTGCGCTGGATACAGCGCCGAGACCACTTCGGCGTACCCCGATCCCCGCCGATCAACAGCACGTCCACATCACTGCCTGGGCGGGTCTTGCCGCTGGCGCTGGAGCCGAACACGAAAGCTGCGCGGACCTGCCCCGCCAGCGGCGCAAGCGCCTGCGCCAGCCCCTCGGCCAGCCCGTAGTCTTGCGCAGGATGGAGGCCAGTTCCTCAAACACCTCGGGGTATTGGCGGCGTAGAGCACCTGGCTACCCTGCGGACTGCGGGTCAGCAGACCCGCTTCCACCAGTTTGGAAAGTTCGCGGGCCAGAGTTCCGGGTGTAGTGGCGGTCAGGCGGGCGATTTCGCGCACGTGATAGCTGTTCTCCGGATGCAGCAACAGCAGGCCCAATACGCCGCGTCGGCATCCAGGAAACAGGATGTTGGCCAGTGCCGAGTTCATCGAACCAAGTGTTGCCTTATTGGCATCGATTGCAGCCTTTCAGGCCACACCAGCAAGACCCTTCCCCCGCCGTGCGGGGGAAGGGTGCGGTCTCAGCCGGACAGGTGCTCGATCGCCGCGACGCTGCCCAGGCGGTCGCCCAGGGTGCGCAGCAGCGCCAGGCGGTTGCCACGCAGCGCCGGGTCCTCGGCGTTGACCATGACCCCGTCGAAGAACGCATCGACCTGCGGCCGCAGCCGCGCCAGCCGGCCCAGCACGCTGACGTAGTCCTTCTGCGCAAGCGCCGCGCCGGTGTCGTCGATTGCGGCGGCCACCGCCTCGGCCAGTTCGCTCTCGGCCGGCTCGCGCAGCAGCGCCGGGTCGATCGTGCCGGGGATGTCGCCCTCGGCCTTGCGCAGGATGTTGCGGATGCGCTTGTTGGCCGCGGCCAGCGCCTCGGCTTCCGGCAGCTGGGCGAAGGTGCCGATGGCGTCGATGCGGCGGTCGAAGTCGTACAGCGAGGCCGGCTTCAGCTCGGCCACGGCGTTGAAGTGCGTGGCCGGCACGCCCCTGTCGGCGTAGTAGCCGCGCAGGCGGTCGAGGATGAAGTCGTAGAGCTCATCTAGCCTTTCGGGCGCAACAACACCAGGATCCAGCTTGTCTTCTTCATCCCAATCTTGATATTGGACATCCATCGGATTCTGTAGATGAGCCAGCAGTACGGTCCGTTCTAGCTCATTCATCTGGCCAATTTTTGCCAGTTTCTCCCGTCGTTGAACAACAAGCTGACACCTTCCGGCGCCCCAGAACGCTTTCACCAGCAGCGCCGGCAGGTCCAGGTCGAAGCCCGACTCGATGATCGTGCGCGCCAGGCCCAGCGCATTGCGGCGCAGCGCGAACGGGTCCTTGTTGCCGGTCGGCTTCAGCCCCGCGGCGAAGCCACCGGCCAGGGTGTCCAGGCGCTCGGCGATCGCCAGCACCTTGCCCAGCGGCGAGGCGGCGATGTCGTCGGCGGCGAAGCGCGGCTGGTAGGCCTCGTCGATGGCCAGTGCGACCGCGGGCGATTCGCCACCGGCCACGGCGTAGTGGCGGCCGGCGATGCCCTGCAGTTCCGGGAACTCGCCCACCATGCGCGACTGCAGGTCGTTCTTGGCCAGCTCGGCGGCACGCCTGGCCTGCACCGGGTCGGCGCCCACCTGCGGCGCGATCACCTGCGCCAGCGCGCCGACCCGCTGCACCTTGTCGGCCACCGTGCCCAGCTTGGCCTGGTAGGTGACGCTCTTCAGGCCTTCGCCCATCGCCGCCAGGCCCTGCTTGAGGTCCTCGTCGAAGAAGAACTTGGCGTCGGAGAAGCGCGGGCGGATCACCCGCTCGTAGCCCTTGGCCACCTCGGCCACGTCCTTCGATTCGATGTTGGCGATGCCGATGAACTTCTCGGTCAGCCTGCCGGCGGCATCCAGCACCGGGAAGAACTTCTGGTTGATCTCCATCGTTTCGATCAGCGCTTCCTGCGGCACCGCCAGGAACTCGCGCTCGAAGCTGCACAGCACCGCCGACGGCCATTCGACCAGGTTGACCACCTGCTCCAGGTTGTCGTCGGTGATGCGCGCCACGCCGCCGGCCTGCGCCGCGGCGGCGTTGACCTCGTGCACGATGCGCTCGCGGCGCGCGTCGGCGTCGACCAGCACGCAGGCCGCCTTCAGCGATTCGATGTAATCGGACGGGTGGCTCAGCCACACCTGCTTGTCGGCCATGAAGCGGTGGCCGCGGCTGAAGCGGTCGGACTTCAGGCCGAGCAGCTCGGCGTCGACCACGTCGTTGCCGTGCAGCAGCACCAGCCAGTGCACCGGGCGGGCGAAGGCGTATTCGTGCGCGCCCCAGCGCATCGGCTTGGGGATCGGCATCGCGGCGATGGCCTCGCGCACGATCTCCGGCAGCAGCGTGGCGGTCTTCGCGCCCGGCGTCACCGAGCGCAGCACGAAGCGCTCGCCCTTGGCGTCGGTGGTGCGCTCCAGCGCGGTCCAGTCGATGCCGGCCTTGGCGGCGAAGCCCTGCAGCGCCTTGGTCGGTTCGCCATTGGCGTCCAGCGCGATGTTCAGGTACGGGCCGAACACTTCCGAGTGCTGCTCGGGCTGTTCGGTTTCCACGCCCGGCAGCAGCACCGCCAGGCGGCGCGGGGTGGACAGCGGCTTGGCGTCGTCGCGCTCGAAGGCGATGCCGCGCCGGGCCAGCCCGTCGATCACGCCGTCGAAGAACGCCTGCGCCAGGCCCGGCAGCGCCTTGACCGGCAGCTCCTCCACGCCCAGTTCGATCAGCAGCGGCTGCATGCTCATGCCTGCACCTCCTTGGCCGCCACCGCTTCCAGGCGCTTGGCCTCGTACAGTTTGGCCACCGCCTGGGCCAGCGCGCGCACGCGCAGGATGTAGCGCTGGCGTTCGGTCACCGAGATGGCGCGGCGCGCGTCCAGCAGGTTGAACGAATGGCTGGCCTTGCACACCTGTTCATAGGCCGGCAGCGGCAGCCCGGCCTCGACCAGCTTCTGCGCTTCCTGCTCGCAGGCGTCGAAGCGGTGGAACATTTCGGCCACGTCGGCATGCTCGAAATTGTAGGTGCTCTGCTCCACCTCGTTCTGGTGGTAGACGTCGCCGTAGCTGACCGGGGTGCCATCCGGACCGTAGGTCCACACCAGGTCGTAGACGTTGTCGCAGTTCTGCAGGTACATGCACAGCCGCTCCAGGCCGTAGGTGATCTCGCCCAGCACCGGCTTGCACTCCAGGCCGCCGGCCTGCTGGAAGTAGGTGAACTGGGTGACCTCCATGCCGTTGAGCCACACTTCCCAGCCCAGGCCCCAGGCGCCGAGGGTCGGCGATTCCCAGTTGTCCTCGACGAAGCGCAGGTCGTGCACCAGCGGGTCGATGCCCAGCGCCTTGAGCGAATCCAGGTACAGCTGCTGGATGTTGTCCGGGCTCGGCTTCATCGCCACCTGGTACTGGTAATAGCGCTGCAGGCGGTTGGGGTTCTCGCCGTAGCGGCCGTCGGTGGGGCGGCGGCTGGGCTGCACGTAGGCGGCGTTCCAGCTTTCCGGGCCGATCGAGCGCAGGAAGGTGGCCGGGTGGAAGGTGCCGGCACCCACTTCCAGGTCCAGCGGCTGGATCAGCACGCAGCCCTGCTTCGCCCAGTAGTCGTTGAGGGTCTGGATCAGGCCCTGGAAAGTGATGGGAACGGTGGGAGTCGCGGACATGCTGCCTGGGCCGTACGGATGGGTGCGCTAGTATAGCGAGCGACCGCGCGGCGGCCGCGCCAGCAAGGAGTTTCAGGTGGAACACACGGCCGCATCGAGCGTCCCGACCCCGCCATCCCCGGTGGCCATCGCCCCCGGCCGGCTGCAGTTCGCCAACATCGCCGCGGCGGTGCTGGGCGACGGCCTGGTGGCCGCGCACGACCAGGAGCGCATCCGCTTCTCCGCGCAGGGCGCGCGCAACGCCAGCGAGGTGCACCCGCTGGTGCTGCTGGCCAACCTCAAGCTGGCCGCCGCGCCCCCGGCTTCCGGCGAACTCGGGCTGGAGCGGCTGACCGAGTGGCTGGCCGGCCGCACCGGGGTCCGCTACCTGCGCATCGACCCGACCCGGGTGGACGTGGCCAACGCCACCGCCGTGGTCTCGCACGCCTATGCCCGGCGCCACCGGATCCTGCCGCTGGCGATGGACGCCGAACGGGTGCTGGTGGCCACCAGCGAGCCGATGGCGCGCGACTGGATACCCGACCTGCAGCACCTGACCCGGCGCCGGATCGAGATCGTGCTGGTCAACCCGCTGGACCTGCACCGCTACTCGATGGAGTTCTTCGGCGTCACCCGCTCGGTGCGCAGTGCCCGCAGCGACGCGCGCGGCGACGGCAGCAGCCTGCCCAGCTTCGAGCAGCTGGTGGAACTGGGCCGCGCCGGCGACGTCAACGCCGACGACCACCACGTGGTCAGCATCGTCGACTGGCTGCTGCAGTACGCCTACGAGCAGCGCGCCAGCGACATCCACCTGGAACCGCGCCGCGACATGGGCCGGGTGCGGTTCCGCATCGACGGCGTGCTGCACAAGGTGTTCGAGCTGCCGCCGGCGGTGATGACCGCCGTGGTCAGCCGCATCAAGGTGCTCGGGCGCATGGACCTGGCCGAGCGCCGGCGCCCGCAGGACGGCCGCATCAAGACCCGCTCCCCGGGCGGGCGCGAGGTCGAGATGCGCCTGTCGACCATGCCCACCGCGTTCGGCGAGAAGTGCGTGATGCGCATCTTCGACCCGGACGCGGCGTTCAAGAGCATCGAGCAGCTGGGCTTCAGCCCGGAGGAGGCCGCCGGCTGGAACGAACTGGTCGCGCGCCCGCACGGCATCGTGCTGGTCACCGGCCCCACCGGCTCGGGCAAGACCACCACCCTGTACTCCACGCTCAAGCGGCTGGCCACGCCGGACGTCAACGTGTGCACGGTGGAGGACCCGATCGAGATGATCGCGCCCGAGTTCAACCAGATGCAGGTGCAGACCAACATCGACCTGGACTTCGCCAGCGGCGTGCGCACCCTGCTGCGCCAGGACCCGGACATCATCATGATCGGCGAGATCCGCGACCTGGAGACCGCGCAGATGGCGGTGCAGGCCTCGCTGACCGGCCACCTGGTGCTGTCCACCCTGCACACCAACGACGCCCCCTCGGCCATCACCCGCCTGCTCGACCTGGGCGTACCGCACTACCTGATCGCCTCCACCGTCAACGGTGTGCTGGCGCAGCGGCTGGTGCGCACGCTGTGCCCGCACTGCAAGCGCGCCGACGTGCTCGACGACGAGGACTGGGCGCCGCTGCGTGATGGCAATGAGGCATTACCTGATGCCATCCACGCCTGTGCGCCGGTGGGTTGCCTGGAGTGCCGGCGCACCGGCTACCTGGGCCGGATCGGCCTGTATGAGCTGCTGCCACTGGGCCCGCGGCTGCGTTCGCTGATCCGCGCGGACATGGACCTGGCCGGTTTCAGCCACGCCGCACGCGCCGAGGGGCTGCGCACGCTGCGCCGGACCGGGCTTGAAAAGGTGGCGCAGGGGCTGACTACAATCGAGGAAGTCCTGTCGGTCCTGCCCCCAGCGGAATGAAACCCCCGCCGTTCCTCATCATCGAAACCGGGCAGCCGTTCCCGAGCTTGCGCCGTTACGGCCGTTTCCCGCACTGGATCCGCGTCGCCGCGGGCCTGGAACAGGCCGAGACCGTGGTGGTCAACGTCGAACAGGGTCAACGCCTGCCCGCGCGCCAGGGTTTCGCCGCCACCATCGTCACCGGCTCGGCCGCGTTCGTCACCGACCGCGCCGAGTGGAGCGAGCGCAGCGCCGACTGGCTGCGCGACGCCGCCCACGCCGGGATGCCGCTGCTGGGCATCTGCTACGGCCACCAGCTGCTGGCGCATGCGCTCGGCGGGCAGGTGGACTACAACCCGGCCGGGCGCGAATCGGGCACCATCCGCCTGGAACTGGACCCGGCCGCCGCCGCCGACCCGCTGTTCGCCGGCCTGCCCCCCAGCTTCCCGGCCCAGGCCACCCACCTGCAGACCGTGCTCCAGGCGCCGGCCGGCGCCACCGTGCTGGCGCGTTCGGCGCAGGACGGCTGCCACGCCTTCCGCTGGGGCGAGCACGCCTGGGGCCTGCAGTTCCACCCGGAATTCGCCACCCACCACATGCGCGGCTACGTGCGCGCCCGCGCCGACTGCATTGCCCGCCACGGCGGCTGCGCGCGCGCCGTGGCGCGCCAGGTCAGCGCCGCGCCGCAGGCACGCCAGCTGCTGCGCCGTTTCGTGCGCCACGCCCGCGCGGTGTGATGCCCGCGCCGGCGCGCGCACCGGCTCCGCGCCGCTGGCGGAATGCGGGGTTCCGCGGCGCGACTCGCCCGTCAGCCGGGTTCGGGCGATAATCCGCCCACGCCGGCGTGGTGCCGGCGCTCCCCCTTTTCGGAACTGCAATGGGCGATATTCGCAAGGTGCCGGCCTCCGCCGGCGCGGAATGGCTGCTGGCCGGCTTCGGCCTGCTCAGGCGCGCGCCGCTGGCGCTGGGTTCGCTGGGCATCCTCTGGGGCGTGGGCGCTTCGCTGGTGCTGTCGCTGTCGCTGCTGGTGCCGGCGCTGGGCACCCTGGTGCAGTTCCTGCTGCTGCTGGCCGGGCCGCTGTTCATGGGCGGCCTGCTGTGGGCCGTGCGCGAAGTGGACCAGAACCGGCCGGCGCGGCCGGCGCACCTGCTCGAGGGCGTGCGCGAAGGCCGCGCCCCGCACCTGCTGGTGGCGCTGCTGCCGCAGCTGGTGGCCGCGCTGCTGCTGGGCACGCTGCTGCTGGTGCTGGTCGGCAGCGACGGCCTGCAGCGGCTGTCGGAGGTGATGCTGCGGATCAACGAACTGAGCCAGTCCGGCGCGCAGCCGGACCCGGCGCAGATCGAGGCGCTGGTGGCGACGCTGCCGGCCGGGCGCATCCTGCTGTGGCTGCTGCTGATGCTGGCCACCTTCGCCGCACTGACCCTGGCGCTGTTCGTGATGCCGCCGCAGGTGATGTTCCAGCGCATCGGCGGCTGGCACGCGCTGCGCCGCAGCCTGCGCTCGAGCCTGCGCAACCTGCCGGCGATGTTGGTGTTCTTCGTGCTGGCCTTCGTCGCCATCTTCGCGATCTATTTCGCGGTGATGATCCTGGCGATCATCGTCGGCCTGGTGGCCGGCCAGACCGTGGCCATGGCGTTGGCGCAGCTGCTGCTGATGGCCGTGCTGATGCCGGTGTTCGCCGGCGCGGTGTACGCGGCCTGGAAGCAGATGCTCGGCCCGTCCGCGGACAAGACGGCAGCGGCGCCGGACATGCACGTCATCGAAGCCTGAGCCGCGCCACGGTGGCGGAGCGGTACGCAACCGCGCCGGCCAGGCTGTCGTGCCTGGCGATCATCGTCGGCCTGGTGGCCGGCCAGACCGTGGCCATGGCGTTGGCACAGTGGCCGTGCTGATGCCGGTTGTTCGCCGGCGCGGCGTATGCGGCCTGGAAACAGATGCTCGGCCCGGCCGCGGCCAGGACGGCAGCGGCGCCGGACATGCACGTCATCAAAGCCTGAGCCGCGCCACGGCGGCGGTGCGGTACGCAACCGCGCCGGCCAGGCGGTGGCATGGCGTCGTGCGCGGCCGCGCGCCTGCCTATGGTTCGGAAACCGGCTGCTTGCGCGGTTGCAGCCAGCGCGCGGCGTGGATGCCCAGCTCGTAGAGCACGCACATCGGGATGGCCAGCATCAGCTGCGAAACCACGTCCGGCGGGGTCAGCACCGCGGCCAGCACGAAAATGCCGACGATGGCGTAGCCGCGCCCCTCGCGCAGCTGCTGCGGCGTGACCCAGCCCAGCAGCACCAGGATCACCATCGCCACCGGCAGCTCAAAGCTCGCACCGAAAGCGAAGAAGATCGCCAGCACGAAATCCAAATACGCATTGGCGTCCGGGGTGATGGCGATCACCTCCGGGCGGAAGGTGGTCAGGAAATGGAACACCGCCGGCAGCACCAGGAAATAGGCGAACGCGCAGCCGATGTAGAACAGCGCCACCGCCGAGGCGAGCAGCGGCACCGCCAGGCGCTTCTCGCGCGCATACAGGCCCGGCGCGACGAATGCCCAGGCCTGGTACAGCAGCCACGGCACGGCAATGAACACGGCGGTGAAGAAGGTCAGCTTGAGCGGCGCGAAGAACGCCCCGGCCGGATTGGTGGCGATCATCGACTGCCCGGCCGGCAGCTGCGACACCAGCGGCGTGGCCAGGTGGTTGTAGAGCGTGCGCGCGAACGGCAACAGCGCCAGCAGCACCACGCCCAGCCCCAGCAGCCCGCGCACCAGGCGCGCGCGCAGTTCCACCAGGTGCTCGATCAGCGGGCTTTCGTTGAAGTTCTCGCTCATGGGGCGCGCTCCGGCGGCAGCGCTGCGCCCGTCGTTCCGGTCATGTCCGCTGCCGGGGTCTGCACGGCGTCAGGCGCCGGCAGCGCCTGCGCCGCCGGGTCCGCGGCTGCATCGGCGGCGGGCGGCGCGGGCGCGGCAACGGCATCGACTTCATCGCGCAGCGCATCGACGTCGCCGCGCAGCCGGGTGGCACCCTCGTGCAGGTCGCGCTCGGCCTGCTGCACCGACTGGCGCACGCTGCGCAGGTTGCGCTGCAGCTCCTCTGCCTGCAGTTCGCGCTCGAGCTCCTGCTTGACCGAATCCCACTGGTTGCGCGCACGGCGCACCCACAACCCGGCAAAGCGCGCCGCCTTGGGCAGCCGTTCGGGGCCCAGAACCACCAGCGCCACCACCGCGATCAGCAGCAGTTCGCTGAAGCCGATATCGAACACGCGGGGAACCTTCGGTTCAGCGCGTCTCGCGGTCGCGCTCGGCCTGCGTATCGCGGCTGGATTCGCGCTCGCGCGATTCGTCGTTCAGGCGCGCCGGCGGGGTGTCGTCATCGCGCATGCCCTTCTTGAATTCCTTGACCGCGCTGCCCAGATCCTTGGCGCCGCTCGTCAGCCGCTTGGTGCCGAACACCAGCACGACGATGACCAGCACGATCAACCAATGCCAGATGCTGAAACTGCCCATGATCCGCTCGCGTTATTCGGTGTGGAGGCCAGTGAGCATAGCGCACCCGGCCCCGCCGGACGCCCGTGCCGAAGGTCAGTTGCCGCCGTCCAGCGATTCGGTGCGGATTTCGCCTTCGGACACCGGCTGGAAACCCTGCTGCGGCGCGGGCTCGGCGGTGGCCGGCTGCAGCGGCTGGGTGGTCGCCTCGCTGCCCTGCTGCGGGGCGTTGCCGGACACGGCGACCGGCTGGGTGCGCGGCGCCGACGACGCCACCGGCGCGGCGGTGCCCTGGGTACCGCGCTTCTCGCGCGCGGCGTAGGTGGACTCCTCCAGGCGGTCGCGGAAGGCGACCACGTCGGCCGAAGGCGCCGCATTCAGGCGCCCCTCCAGGATCATCCGCGGGGTGGTGCCCTGGCCGTAGGCGTCGAGGTTGGCGGCATCGTCGATGGACAGCACCGCGCCATCCAGCGCCACCCCGGCGAACAGCCCGCGGGCGCGCGACCACGACCAGATCTCGGCCTTGAGCTGGCCATCGGTGGCGGCGGCGGCGCTGCGGCCGACCGGGCCGGCGGCCACGCCGGCGTCGGCGCCCAGGGTGAACTTGCCGTTGACGATGTTGTCCAGGCTGCGGTTGTTGCGGAACACCAGGATCACGTCGGAGGACTGCACCCCGGCCTGGAAGCCGATGCTGCCACCGGTGAGCTTGACGAACACCGGGTTGGACCAGCTGCCATCGGGGTTCTTGACCGACATCAGGCCATGCCCGCGGCGGCCGCCGAGGACCAGCCCGGCCTTGATCGTGTCGGGGATGACGATGATCGCGCGGCCCTCGTCGAGCAGCTTGTCGGGAATGGCCTGCTCCGGGATCTCCTGGATCTCGCCGAGCACGCGCACGGCGTTGCGGGCGCGCTGGTCCTCCTGCGGCCCGGCCAGGGCGGTGGCGGACAACAGGCTCGCGGACAACAGCAGGGCGATGTACGGCAGGCGGCGCATGGCGGACTCCACAGGTCGATGCACGGAAAGATACGGCAAGGTGTCGAGATTGGAAGCGGGGCGATGAACGGGCGAGGAATGGACGAGGGCGAGTGAAGAGAAGTGAGGAGTGAGAAAAGGCAGAGCAGGAGCGATTCCCGCCTGCACGGCGGATGACGACTCTACCTTTTGTCATGGATGACAGCCTTGGTTTTGGGCTTTGCCGTTGCTTCTCTCTCACTCCTGCCTCCCCACTCCCCTTCCCCTACTCTGCCCTCTCGTCCCTCTCCACTCGTTCCCGGCTTTCAGCCACAATGCGCGCATGTCCGACGCACCCACCACCGCGCTGCTCGCGGTCAACCTAGGCACGCCCGAGACACCCACCGCCCCGGCGGTACGTCGCTACCTGGCCGAGTTCCTCGGCGACCGGCGCGTGGTCTCGATTCCCCCCCTGCTGTGGAAGCCGCTGCTGTATGGATTGATCCTGCCGCTGCGCGGCGGCCGCTCGGCGCACAAGTACGCACAGGTGTGGATGGCGGAGGGCTCGCCGCTGGCGGTGCATACCCGCCGCCTGGTGGCCAACATCGCCCGCGAACTGCCGCACTGGCAGGTACGCGAGGCCATGCGCTACGGCCAGCCGGCGCTGCAGCCGGCGCTGGACGCGCTGGCCGCGGCCGGTGCCACGCGCATCGTGGTGCTGCCGCTGTACCCGCAGTATTCGACCACCACCACGGCCTCGGTCGAGGACAAGGTGCAGGAGTGGCAGGCCCGCCACCGCGACGTACAGGTCCACACCATCCGCGACTATGCCGACGACCCGCAATGGGTGGCGGCGGTGGCCGCCTCGATCCGCGACTACTGGCAGGCGCACGGCCGCGGCGACCGCCTGGTGTTCTCCTTCCATGGCATCCCGCAGCGGCTGGCGGACGCTGGCGACCCGTATCCGCAGCGCTGCGAAGCCAGCGCGCGGGCGATCGCCGCGGCGCTGGAACTGGGCGACGGCGACTGGCAGCTGGCCTACCAGTCGCGCTTCGGCCGCGAGCGCTGGCTGCAGCCCTATGCCGAACCCACGCTGTGGGCGCTGGCCGAGGGCGGCGCGCGGACGCTGGACGTGGTCTGCCCGGGCTTCGCCACCGACTGTCTGGAAACGCTGGAGGAAGTGGCGATGGGTTTCACCGCCACCGTCGCCGAGCGCGGCGCCACCATGCGCTACATCCCCTGCCTGAACGACGCTCCCGCACATGCCCGCGCGCTGGCCGCGCTGGCCGTCGCCCAAGGCGCATGACCACGCCGTTCGAACTGGACGCCGGCGGCCTGCGCGTGGCCGGGCTCCGCGCCGGCACCCGCGGCGGCACGCCGGTGCTGGCACTGCACGGCTGGCTCGACAACGCCGCCAGCTTCGTCCCGCTGGCGGCGCGGCTGCCGGCGCTGGACTGGGCGCTGGTGGACCTGCCCGGCCACGGCCTGAGCGACCCTCTGCCTGCCGACGCGGCGTACACCACGCCGCAGGCGATCGTGCAGGTACTGGCGATCATGGACGCGCTGGGCTGGGAGCGCTGCGTGCTGCTGGGCCACTCGATGGGTGCGGCGATCGCCAGCCTGGTGGCGGCGGTGGCGCCACGGCGGACGCAGGCGCTGGTCGCCATCGAGGCGCTGGGCGGCCTTGCCGCACCCGCCTCGCAGACCGTCGAACGCCTGCGCGCGCACGTGGCGGCACTGGCCGCGTTCAGCGACAAGCAGTTGCGCGTGTTTGCCGATATCGCCGCGCCGGTGCGCGCGCGCATGCTGGCCAACCAGCTGGACGAGGCCTCGGCGCGGCTGCTGGTTGAACGCGGCGTGGGCCCGGTCGCCGGGGGCTGGAGCTGGCGCAGCGACCCGCGGCTGATGCTGCCCACCGCGGTGCGCATGACAGAAGAGCAGGTGCGCGACGTGCTGGGCGCGATCCAATGCCCGGCGCAGGTGATCTATGCCACGCCGGCGCAACCCTACTTTCCCGAGCCCGAGCGCAGCCAGCGCGCGGCGTTGCTGGCGCATGGCCGCCTGCACACGCTGCCCGGGCACCACCACCTGCACATGGACCAGCCCGAAGCGGTGGCGGTGGTGATCCGCGATTTCCTCGGGACGATTCCCGGCGGCTGAGGCCGCGGCGACCGCGCGCGGATGCGCGCCAGGCGGCTGCGTCAGGCGCCGCGCAGCAACTGCCGCAGGGTCGCCTTGAGCCGGCGGCCTTCCTCGCGCAGGTAGTCGCGTTCGTGCCGCCAGTGCGGGAAACGCGCCTCCACCTCGGCCCAGAAGGCCGGCGAATGGTTGGCCTGCAGCAGGTGGCACAGCTCGTGGACCAGCACGTACTCGAACGCCGCCGGCCGCGCCAGCGCCAGCGCCAGGTCCAGCGCCATCGAACCGTCCGGCGCCAGCGAGCCCCACTGCGAGGACATCACCTTCAGCCGCACCCGCGCGGGCGCGCGTGGCAGCCCCGGCAGGTAAGCGGGCAGCCAGTGCCCGACATCGGCGCGCATCCGCGCCTCGTAGAACTCGCGCAGCACGCGCCGCAGCGAAGCGTCGCCGGCCCGCGCCGGCAGCTGGATGCAGGCGCCTCCGGCATCCACCTCGATCCGGGTGAAACGGCCTTCCTGCCAGCGCACCGGCAGCAACGACCCGCGCAGCGGCAGCACGCCGGGTTCGCGCAATGCCAGCGGCGGCGCCAGCAGGCCCTCGCCATCGAACCGCGCCAGCTGCTGCTGCAGCCACTGCCGGTTGGCCTGCAGGAAGCGCTCGCCGGACGCCAGGCTGGCGCGCAGCGGCAGGGTCAGCCGCGCGCCGCGTTCATCGACGCTGAGCTTGAGCCGCCGCGCACGCGGGTCGCGCACGCGCAGCACGTCGATCTCGGCATCGTCCAGGCGCAGCCGCACGGTGTCGCGCTGGATGACGGGCGCGGCGACGGAGGCCAGGCGGCGGAACAGGGTGGTCATTGCTCCAGCATAGTCCCTGGGCGGCCGCCGGGACGGTCGGCGGATCGCCTGTTCAGCTGTCGGCCTTGCTCAGCTTGAACGCCTGCTCCAGCAGCAGGAACAGGCGCCGGATCTCGCCGCTCTGCAGTGCGAACCGGGCGTCGAGTTCGGCGCGGCGGCCTTCCTCGTCGATGTGTTCGAGCTGGTCCAGGGCGCCGTCGAGGAACTTGAGCTTGCGCACGATCAGGTCGTCGCCGAGCACGAAGGACAGGTTGTCCTCGAACACCAGCGCCAGCTTGGTGACCTGCTTGCCGGCGTCCAGGTGCTTGTCGATCTCGTCGCAGCGCAGTTCCTGGTGCTGGCACTTGACCACCGCGCCGCCCTCGACCGGGTCCTTCATCTCGCACTCTTCGCCCAGGCTCAGGCCGTCGGGCAGGGGCTCGCCGGCGATCCACGCGGTCAGGATCGCGCGCGGCGCGACCTCGGCGTTCAGCGGCATCGCCGGGAAACTGCCGAGCATGCCGCGGATGTCGCTCATCACGTTCTCGCCGGTCTTGCGGCTGGAGCTGTCCACCGCGACGTAACCGTGCTGCAGGTCGAGGAAGGCGTCGGTGCGCGAGCTCTTGACGAAGGCGCGCGGCAGCAGCTCGTGCAGCAGGTCATCCTTGAGCCGCTTGCGCTCGCGGCCGCCGGGCTTGCGCCCTTCCTTCTCCTCGATCTCCTCCAGCTTCCGCGCCAGCAGGTCGTTGACCACCGCGCCGGGCAGGATCTTCTCCTCGCCGCCGACGGTGAGCCACAGCGCATCGCCGATGCGGTGCGAGAACTGCTCCTTCTCTTCGCGCCCGAACGGCGAGATGAAGCCGCGCGAACTCATTTCCAGCGCACCGACCGGCTTGAGCGCGACGTGCGGCAGCAGGGTGTCGACCTCGGAGAAATCAACCGAGGTGGGAAAGCGGAACAGGGTGAGATTCTTGAAGAACATGGATGTCCTGCGAAATGCGTGATCGGCGGAAGGAATCCTCCCGCCCGGAAAAAGCGCCGCGACGCGGCGCATGAATCATGACGGCCGCGCCGCCTCAGTCCTCTTCCTGCGGAAGCGCGGCCTGCTTGTCGCCGCCGGCCAGCCATGCGTGCGCATCGGGCAGCGGCGCGTCGTCGCGGCGGCCCAGCGCCATGAAATCGAACAGGTTGGGATCGGCCATCTGCGAGGGGCGGATGTCGCCCAGCGCGCGTGCGATCTGCTCGATGCGGCCGGGGTGGTCCTTCTCCCACTGCTGCATCATCAGCCCGACCTGCTTGCGCTGCAGGTTCTCCTGGCTGCCGCACAGGTTGCACGGGATGATCGGGAACCGGCGCGCCGCCGCGTAATCGATGATGTCGCTCTCGCGCACGTAGGCCAGCGGGCGGATCACCACATGCTTGCCGTCGTCGCTGCGCAGCTTGGGCGGCATGCCGGAGATCTTGGCGTGGTGGAACAGGTTCATGAAGAACGTGGCCACCATGTCGTCGCGGTGGTGGCCCAGCGCGATCTTGGTGAAACCGTTGGCCTCGGCGTAGCTGTACAGCGAGCCGCGTCGCATGCGCGAGCACAGCGAACACATGGTCTTGCCTTCCGGGATCACCCGGCTGACCACCGAATAGGTGTCCTGCTCGATGATGTGGTACGGCACGCCGATGCCGGCCAGGTACTCCGGCAGCACGTGCTCGGGGAATCCCGGCTGCTTCTGGTCCAGGTTCACCGCGACCAGCTCGAACGGCACCGGCGCCTTCTTCTGCAGCTGCAGCAGGATGTCCAGCAGGGTGTAGCTGTCCTTGCCGCCTGACAGGCAGACCATGACCTTGTCGCCGGCCTCGATCATGCCGAAGTCGGCGATGGCCTGGCCGACCTGGCGGCGCAGGCGCTTGCCGAGCTTGTGGTGTTCGCGTTCGGCCACGCGTGGATCGCGGGCGCGCGGGGCGGGATCGGGAAGGGGAATGACGGCACTCATCGCATGCATTCTACCGGCTGGCCCACCGCTCCACAGCGGCGGGTGACACGGGCTGGCACAAAAGCGTCATGGCGACGTCACGCCGCGCTGACAGCATCCCGGGCTCCCCCGTCCAGCCCCTGGGTCCATCGTGCTCGATAACCGTCTTGCTTCCGCTGTCTGCCGTGCGCTGCTGCTGTCCTCCGCCCTTGCTCCGGCTTCCGTGCTCGCCCAGGAGGCCGCCAGCGCCTCCCGCTCCTCCGCCAAGGACCTGGATACGGTGATCGTCACCGGCCGCAGCGGCACCGGCGTGCGCACCAAGGCCGAGACCAGCTACTCGATCACCAACATCGAGGAAGAGCAGCTGCGCATGCAGGCACCGACCAGCGTGACCGAAGCGCTCAAGTCGGTGCCCGGGTTCTGGGTGGAAGCCTCCGGCGGCGAGGCCAGCGGCAACATCCGCGCGCGCGGCATCCCGGTCGACGGCTTCGGCTCGGTCACCCTGCTGGAAGACGGCATCCCGGTGGTGCATGACCCGGCGCTGGGCTACCTCAACGGCGACCAGGCGTTCCGCCTGGACGAGACCATCGAACGCATCGAGGTGGTCCGCGGCGGCCCGGCGTCGGTGATGTATTCCAACGCGCCGGCCGGTGCGATCAACTTCATCCCGCGCCAGGTCGGCGAGGACGCCAGCGGCGTGTTCAAGTACACCGCCGGCGACAGCGGCCTGAACCGCCTGGACTTCGCCTACGGCAGCCCGCTGGCCAATGGCTGGAAGCTGTTACTGGGAGGCTTCTACCGGGTCGAGGACGGCGTGCGCGACCCGGGCTTCAACAGCAACGACGGCGGCCAGTTCCGGCTGAACCTGGCCCGGGAATTCGAGGGCGGGCGCTTCAGCATCGACGCCAAGCGCATGGATGACCGCGTTGCCCTGTACCTGGGCATCCCGATGTACACCAACGGCAACGGCGACATCCGCGCGGTGCCCGGCTTCGATGGCAACCATGGCACGCTGGCCGGCCCGGAAACGCGCTACCTGTCGATGAAGACCGCCGATGGCCGCGGCTGGGACTTCGACAACAGCGAAGGCACCCATGTGAAACGCGACCAGCTCACGTTCAAGCTGGAGACCGCACTGGGCGGCGACTGGGAACTGGCGCAATCGGCGCGCTTCAGCCGCACTGACACCATCCGCAACGGCGTGTTCCCCAACTCGCTGACGCCGGCGGCCACGTTCCTCGCCGGGCAGAAACAGCTGCTGGCGTCGGTGCCGGGCGCCACCGCGCTGGGCCTGCGCTACGTGAATGGAAGCGGCGGCTTCGACACCGCCAGCCAGAATGGCAACGGCCTGCTGGTGGTCGGCGGCCTGCGCGGGCTGGACATCCCGGTGCGCGAGTTCGTCAGCGACACGCGGCTGATGCGCAGCTTCGCGCTCGGTGGCCAGCAGCACGACCTCACCGTGGGCTACTACCTGGCCTCCACCCGCGAGGACTACACCCGCTATTCGTCCTCGGTGCTGATGGATGCGGCCAACAACGCCCGCCTGCTCGACCTGGTCGCGCTGGATGCCAACGGCAACGTGGTGCGCACGCTCAGCGACAACGGCGTGTGGCGCTACGGCTACGAGTGGAACAACGCCTCCGGCGAACAGAAGACCCAGGCCTTCTATGTCAGCGACGAGTGGCAGGTGAACGACAGGCTGCGCATCGACAGCGGCCTGCGCTGGGAGAAGGCCAGCAGCAGCGGCTGGAACGAGGTGCGCCGCAGCGTCAACGGCGGCACCCTGGCGACCTCGCAGATGCTCACCGGCTCGGGCCTGTACGTGAACCACGACCTGGCGTCACACGACCTGGGCTGGTCGGTCGGCGCCAACTGGCAGTTCAACGACGGCATGGGCGTGTTCGGCCGCTGGACCTCGGCGTTCCGCCTGCCCAGCCTGGGCAACTACCTCACCCGCAACGACAACTGCGACCCGACCTCGGCGGCGACCGTCGCCGCCTGCGCAGCGGCCAACGGCAAGGCAGCCGACACCCAGACGATGGACCTGGCCGAAGTCGGCTTCAAGTTCGCCAACCCGCTGTTCAGCGCCTACGCCACGGCGTTCTACACCAAGTACGACAACGTCGGCTTCAGCAACTACCGCTTCAACCCGGACACCGGCGTGTCCACCCGCGAAGCCGGCTATGCCAGCACCCGCACGTTCGGCCTGGAACTGGAGACGGCGTGGTATCCCAGCGACTGGTTCGACCTGCGCGTCAACGCCACCTGGCAGGATGCGCAGTACCGCGACCTGCGCTACAGCGAACTGGTCAATGGCGCGCCGGTGCTGCGCGATTTCGTCGGCAACCAGCTGATCCGGGTACCGGAGCTGGGCGCGCGCGTGGTCGCCGGCCTCAACCTGCTCGACCAGCGCCTGCGCCTGCAGGCCGCCGCCGAGCACCAGGGCGAGCGCTACGTGGACACCGCCAACTCGGTGCGGCTGCCGTCCTACCGGCTGCTCAACCTCAGCGCGCGTTACGAGCTGACCGACCGCGTGTCGATGTACGGCTACATCGACAACGTCAGCAACTCGCTGGGCCTGACCGAGGGCAATCCGCGCGCCGGCGAGCTGGCCAGCAGCGACGCGGGTGCCAGCGCCTTCATCGCGCGGCCACTGCTGGGCCGCAACTACCGCCTGGCCCTGATGTACCGGTTCTGATGCGCGCCCTGTCCGCGATGATGCTGGCGGCACTTGCCGCCAGCCCCGGCGCCCACGCCGCGCAGACCCTGCAACTGCAGGGCACGCTCAGCGGCAAGGACCATCAACGTTACCTGGAGCTGCCGTTCGGCGTGCCCGAGGGCACCGGCAGGGTGGACATCACCCTGCATCATGACGGCGCCGGCGAGCGCACCGTCATCGACCTCGGGCTGCTGGACGCACAGGGCTTCCGCGGCTGGAGCGGCGGTTCGCGGCGCGCGGTCACGGTTTCCCGCTACGACGCCACGGGTGGCTACCTGCCCGGCGCATTGCCGGCAGGCCAGTGGAAGGTGCTGCTCGGCATTCCCAACATCCGTGCCACGGCACGCACGCCCTACACCGTCAGCGTGACGCTGTGGGACGAGGGCGAAGTGCAGGCCGGCAGGGACCGCGTGCCGCAGGTGCTGCGCGAGGAACCGGCCTGGTACCGCGGCGACCTGCACATGCACAGCACCCACAGCGACGGCAGCTGCGCCAGCCAGCAGGGCAACAAGGTGCCCTGCCCGCTGTTCCTGAGCCTGCAGGCGGCGGCGCGGCAGGGCCTGGATTTCGTCGCGGTCACCGAGCACAACACGGCTTCGCACCTGGAGGAGCTCGCCCGCCACCAGCCATGGTTCGACCGCCTGCTGCTGATTCCGGGCATGGAGGTCACCACCTTCCAGGGCCACGCCAACGTGTTCGGCGTCAACGGGCCGCTGCCGTTCCGGCTCGGCGACACCCTGCCCGACTGGAACCCGCTGCTGCGCCAGGTCAACGACAGCGGTGCGCTGCTGTCGATCAACCACCCGGCGCTGGCCTCGGGCGAGGCGTGCATGGGCTGCGGCTGGACCCCCGCCAGACCGGTGGACATGGACGCGGTCGCCGCGGTGGAGGTGGTCAATGCCAGCCAGGCCGATGGCCCGCGCGCGGGCGTCGGCTTCTGGGAGCAACAGCTGCAGCAGGGCCGGCGCATGACCGCCATCGGCGGCAGCGACAGCCATGATCCGGGCGCGGCCGATGGCCCCTCGCCGATCGGCCGGCCCGCCACCCTGGTGCATGCGCCGGCGCTGTCGCGCGACGCGATCCTCGCCGCGCTGAGGCAGGGGCGGGTGGTGGTGGACGTGCGCAACGTCGCCGGCAGCCGGTTGGACCTGTGGCTGCGTGGCGCGGACGGCCAGCGCACCGGGATGGGCCAGCAACGGGACCTGGCCGCCGGACAGTGGGCCACCGTGCACGCCGAGCTGGACTATCCCCGCCCGCTGCGCGTCGAGTTCGTCATCGACGGCCAGCGCCACCCCGCCACGGTGGAAACCGGCGCGGACGGCAGCCAGCGGGCCAGCCTGCGCTGGCGCTCGGATGGCAAGCGGCACTGGTTGCGCGTGGATGCGCGCGATGCCGACGGCAGCCTGTTGATGCTGGGCAATCCGGTGTACGTGAACTGGTCCCGCTGACCGGCTAAGCTGGCGGCATGTCCGAGCTGCCGTCCCTCGCCGAGATCAGCCAGCGCATCGCCGAACTGCGGGCCGAGCACCGCAGCCTGGACGAACGCATCGGCAGGCTCGCCGCCAACCCGGATGACGAACTGGACGCGAAGCGGCTGAAGAAGCGCAGGCTGCAGCTCAAGGACTGCATCGCCCGCCTGGAAAGCATGCTGATTCCCGACGAGCCGGCCTGAACCGCAGCGCCGCCACGCCCGCCACTCAGGCCGCGTGGCGGGCGATGACCCGGTTCGCTTCCAGCAGCGATGCACCGCTTTGCCGGCGGTAGGCCCGGATCGCGGCGATCCTGTTCCCGCTGCGCAGCAGCGCCTTCACCGCGTCCGACGGGTCGGGCAAGGCGGAAACATCACGCGGCGGGCGCAGGGCGTGCAGCGCGGCGAACACGCTGGCGATCGCCACCCCCCAAAAAAAATCCGATGGCCGCATTGCCGTCTCCTTCCACTGCCCGGTGCAGGGGAATCCTCAGCCCGCCGCCGGTTCCTCCGGCTTCACCGCCTCCGGGCTCACCCGCTCGATGGTGTGGCGCAGTTCGCGGCCGAGGATGAACTTGGCGTCCTTGGCCCAGGCGTCCAGGCGCTCGTCGAACAGCAGCTTGCTGTTCTCGTCCGGCCACACCAGGCGCAGCTCGCGCATCTTCTGGATGAAACCGCGGAACAGGGTTTTGTCGAAGAACTCCGGCGCGGCCGGAGCGTAGAGCAGGCTCAGGCGCTGCGCGGCCTGCTGGCACAGGCTCTCCAGTTCGGCCGCGCCGAGCACGCCGGGGCCGTTCTTCACCAGCACCGAGATGGCGATGTAATAGCGCTCGAACGCCTGTTGCAGCGAGTGGCCGATGGCGCGCAGGCGGAATACTTCATCGGTCTGGCCGGTGCTGCGCGCGAGCATGCCGCCCTCGTCCTCGCCCACCTGCTGCAGCAGGCCTTCGCGCACGAACACGTTGATGGTCTGCTCGATGCGCGCGGCGAATTCGTCCTCGGTCCACGGCAGGAACAGCTCCTGCTGCAGGAACGGGTACAGCCCGCGGCCCAGCCGCAGCAGGCCGGCGCGGCTCATGCGGCGGTTGTTCTGGAAACAGCAGGCCACCCACGAGGACGCGGTGAACAGGTGCAGCACGTTGTTGCGGAAATAGCTCAGCAGCACCGCGGTATCGCCGCTGACGCTGAGCACGTCGCCCAGCGGGTGCTTGACCCGGGTGAGGACGTTGATCTCCTCGGCGTGGGCGATGATGCGCTCGGGCGAATGCGGGGTGACCGTCACCCGGTCCGAATACGGCAGCTCCACCAGCAGCTTCTTGCACAGCTCGATCTGCGCGATCAGGTCGGCCTCGCCCATGGCGTGCTTGGGCGTGGACAGCAGCGCCAGCGCCAGCAGGTTGATCGGGTTGACGTCGGCGGCGCCGTTGATGCGTACCTGGATCTGCTCGGCCAGGGTATCGACCGTGCTAGACAGCCACGACGGCTTCTCGTCCTCGGACACCGGCTGGCCATCCCATTCCGGCGCCTTCTCGGCCAGCACGTCGTTCAGCGCGATCGGCTCACCGAAGTTGACCACCACCTGGCCGTAATTCTGCTTGAGCACCTTGGGGATGCCCCACAGCAGCGCCCAGATCGACTCCTTTTCCTTCGGCCGCCCGGACAGCTCGTCCAGGTAGCTGTTGCCCTCCATCAGCTTCTCGTAGCCGATGTAGATGGGCTGGAACAGCACCGGCTTGCGCGGCTGCCGCAGGAACGCGCGCAGGGTCATCGAGATCATGCCGCCCTTGGGCTGCAGCAGGCGCCCGGTGCGCGAGCGCCCGCCCTCGACGAAGTACTCGATCGAATAGCCACCGGCCACCAGCTGCGCCACGTATTCGCTCAGCACCGCCGAGTACAGCGCGTTGCCGCGGATGCTGCGGCGGATGAAGAACGCGCCGCCCTTGCGCAGCAGCGTGCCGACCACCGGCAGGTTGAGGTTGATGCCGGCCACGATGTGCGGCGGCACGATGCCGCGGTCGTACAACAGGTAGCTCAGCAGCAGGTAGTCCATGTGGCTGCGGTGGCTGGGCACGTAGATCACTTCGTGCCCGGGCGCGGCTTCCTTGAACTTGTCCAGGTGGTGGACCAGCACGCCGGCGTAGATGCGGTTCCAGACGTGGGTCAGCATGAAACTGGCCGAGCGCACCACCGGGCTGGAATAGTCGGCGGCGATCTCCCAGGCATAGCCCTGCGCTTTCTTCCAGGCATCGGCCGGCCGGGAGTTGTCGCGCTTGGCCTGGGCGGCGATGGCCTCACGCACCGGCTCGGCTTCCAGCACCTTGTCCACCAGCAGGCGGCGGGTGGACAGGTCCGGGCCGATGATCGATTCACGGATGCGGCGGAAGTGCGCGCGCAGCACGCGCTGCAGCTTGCGCACGGTGCGTTCGGGCTCCAGCCCCTCTTCCACGGTCTCGCGCAGCGAAATCGGCGCGGCGAAGCGCACGATGCTGTCGCGGCCGTTGAGCAGCACCGCCAGCAGGCGGCGGAAGCGGCCGACCAGCGCCCAGTTTTCCGAGAACAGCACCGCGAACCAGCCGCTCTGCTTGTCCGGCGCGCGGCCGACGAAGATCGACACCGGCACCAGCTGCACGTCCAGCGCCGGGTTGGCGCGGTGCGCCTGCAGCAGCCGCGCCAGCGAGTCGGAATGGGTGCGGGCACCGCGCTGCTCGGGGATCAGCGCGTTGTTGCTGGAGCGCCGCGACAGCGCGACATAGGCGCGCTTGCGCCCGGTCGGGTCGCCGGCCAGCGGCACCAGCGGCGACGGCAGGCCCGCGTCACGGCAGGCCTTGTCCAGGATCAGCGCGTTGGACAGGCCGTAGTCCTCCAGCACGTAGACCACCGGCTGCGCCGGGTCGTGCTGCAGTTGCTCGGGCTCGATCTTCAGGCCGAGCCACGGCTCGATCAGGCGGCCCAGCAGGCGCGCCCACAGCGGGCGCCGGCCCGGGCGTACGGGCGGTCGGCCGGCCGTGGCCGGCAGGGGGGAGGCGGCCGCGGCGCTGGTGTCGCCCGGCGGCAGGAGTTCGCCCTGGTCGGGCCCTGGATTCTGTTTCGACATCGGCGACATTATGGCGTAGCTGCCGCCGCCCGGCTGTTCCCGGCGTGGGCATCCGCGTCGGCGGCGGTGCCGGCCCCGGGGGACACGGTGTCCGCCGGTGGCGGCGCGGCGGCACGCGCGGCCGCCAGTACCGCGTCCACTTCGGCCAGGGTGCGGGCCAGGTACCAGTGGCCCTCCCGGCGCTGCAGCGCCACCTGCAGGTCGATGTCGTGGCCGGCCAGCGGGTACTGCACGTGGACCACGGCATGGTCGCCGTCCTGGCTGGCCAGGCCGGTGCGCATCTGCGCCACGCTGTCGTCCAGCGACAAGCCATAACTGGCCAGCACCTGTTTGCTGGCCGCGGCGAACGGTGACAGCCGCTGCAGGCTGCCGGTCATGCCCGCCGCCTGCAGCGCGGCGTCGCTGTCCAGGCCGGTGGCGCGCGCGGCGGTGGTCAGGGTAGTGATGGTCGAGCGGGCCAGTTTGGGATCGGACAGCGGCGCGGCCTGCGCCCAGGCGCTGAGTGCCTTGACCAGCTGCACGTAGTGGGCGCGTTCGTCGTCGCTGTAGTCGCCCTGGTGGCTGATGTACTGCTCGCCGAACAGGCCCAGCGAGTGCGCGGCCTGGCGCACGCCGGCGGCCTGCCCGGCGATCTGCGCCTTGAACGCGCGCTGCAGCCGGGTTTCGGCATCGGGCGCGGACAGCGTGGCCAGCAGCGCCGGCAGTTTGTCGTGCAGGGGCAACTGGTCCAGCGGCCAGCGGCTGTGGCCCTGGGCCCAGGCCGCCTCCAGCTCCGTGTACTGCGCCGGCGGCACCGCCGCGCGGGCATAGCCGGCCAGGTCGTTGTCGTGCAGGTGCTGGACCAGCTGGCGCACGGCCGCTGCCGGCTCGGTGGCCGCACCCGGCAAGGGCTCGGGCGTGCGCCGGCACCCGGCGGCGAGGACCGCCACGGCGCACAGGGAGAGCAGGACCAGACGCGAACGGCTGCGAGATGAACGGCGTGGCATGGCGTCGTTGGTCCTCCCCCGGGGCCGTCGCATCTTGCGGCCTGCACGGTGACAGCGGCAAGCGCGGACGCGAAACCGGCGCCGCCCGGGTTGCAGGCAAAAAAAAGAGGCCGCCCCGTTGCCGGTGGCGAACCTCCTCAAGCCGGCGGAGCCGGGGACATGTGACACATCACCGGCAGGGCCGGGACGGGGCACAGCCTACGCGCCCGCTTCAGTTAATGCAACACTTCATAAATCAATACTTAACTCATTGATTTTCAATTGAAGAAATCCGCAATCTCGCGCTGCATGGCCTGGGCTGCGGCGCGCGGATCCGGCGCCAGTCGGATCGGCCGGCCGACGACGATGGCGTCGGCGCCATCGGCGAACGCCTGGTCCACGCCGACGGTGCGCTGCTGGTCGTCGCCCACCGGGCCGCCGGGACGGATGCCCGGGCAGACGATGGAGAAACCACGGCCGGTGGCGGCGCGGATCGGCGCGGCCTCCTGGCCGGAGGCGATCACGCCGTCGATGCCGGCGCGCTGCGCGGCCAGCGCGCGTTCGACCACCACGTCCACCGGTTCGCGGTCGATGCCCATCTGCGCCAGGTCGGGGCGGCCCATCGAAGTCAGCACGGTCACCGCCAGCAGGCGCATGTCCGAGGTGTTGGCCGCGGCGGCGGCCTGCATCATCGCCGGATGCCAGCCGTGGATCGTGCAGTAGCTCACCGGCCACTGCGACAGCCGCCGGATGACGCCGGCGACGGTGGCCGGAATATCGAAGAACTTCAGGTCCACGAACACGCGCTTGTCGCGCCTGGCCAGTTCGTCCAGCACGGCGAAGTACTCGCCCGAAGCCAGCAGTTCCATGCCGATCTTGTAGAACGACACCGCATCGCCCAGCCGCTCGACCCAGTCGATGGCCTCGGCGCGCCCAGGCACGTCCAGCGCGAAGATCAGGCGCTCGTCGGTGCGCAGCGGCAGCGGCCCGCGGCTCATTGGGCCAGCTCCAGCGCGGCGCGCTTGGCGGCGCGGCGCTCGGCTTCGGGCAACGACCAGGCATTGTTGAACTGCGCCGGCTCCCAGCCGCCATAGGTGGGATTGGACAGCATCCACCAGCGCTGCCCGAACCAGCCCTGGTGGGCCTGCAGCAGCGCATCGCGGCCGGCCTGGGTGTTGACCCCGATCGCGGCGAAGTCGCTGAGCTGGTCGCCGAACTGCATCAGCACCCGGTACTGCCGCGCCACCAGCTGGCGGCGGCAGGCCTTCTCGCTGCCTTCCTGCTCGCAGCCGGGCACGTACTTGTCCAGGCCCAGGTAGACGTCGTCGCCGGCCACCGGGAAGCCCAGCCGGCGCAGGTTGGCCAGGGTGACGTCCTTCATGTGCTCGGTGCGGTTGGTGACGTAGATCATGGTCACGCCCTTGGCCGCCGCGGCCTGCGCGAACTCGACCGCGCCCGGCACCGCGCCGGCCTTGCCTTCGGACACCCAGGCGTCCCAGCTGACGTCGTCGTAGCTGCCGCCGTTGCGCACCAGCCGCGCCTGGTAGGGCGAGTTGTCCAGCACGGTTTCGTCCACGTCCACCACCACCGCCGGCTTCAGCCCGGGCGACTGCTGGCTGCCGCCTTCCTGCGGCAGCAGCGCGGTCCAGGACGGGTCGGCGAGCGCGCGGTCCAACTGCGCGGCGGCGGCGCGCCAGGTCTGCAGGGCGTTGGCGCGGTATTCCTGCGAGCGCTGCACCCACAGCACCGCGTTCAGGTTGTCATTGGGGCCGTCATTGGCGGCCGCCAGCGGCGCCGGGACGGCGGGCTCGCCGTGGACCAGGAGCCGGGACGTGCTGCACGCGGCCAGCGACAGCAGCGCGCCGGCGAGCAGGAGGGAGTGGCGGATTCGGGACATGGGCACGGCTACCGGACAGAACGAAAACCCGGCAAGTTTACCGGCTCGCCACCCGCCCGGCGTCGGCGACGCGCCCTCGGCTATGCTTGCGCCCCCTCGCGCGACCGGATGCCGACACGATGACCGACACCCCTGCCCCCTTGCCCGTACCCGTGCTCGACGCCGCGCAGATGCGCGTGCTCGGCTGCCTGGTCGAGAAGGAATCGACCACGCCCGAGACCTACCCGCTGACCGTCAACGCCGCGCAGACCGCCGCCAACCAGAAGACCGCGCGCGACCCGGTGATGAACCTGGATGCGGGTACCGTGCAGCACGCCCTGCGCCAGCTGGAAGCGATGGGCCTGGCGCGCCAGCATTTCTCCGCGCGCGCCGAACGCTACGAACACCTGCTTGGCGGCAAGCTGGACCTGCCACGGCAGCAGGTCGCGCTGCTGGGCCTGCTGTTGCTGCGCGGCCCGCAGACCGCCGGCGAGCTGGCCACGCGCAGCGAGCGGATGGCCAAGTTCGCCGACGCCGAGGACCTGCGCCACCAGCTCGGGCGCCTGATCCAGCGGGGGCTGGCGGTGCAGCTGCCACGCGCGGCCGGCCAGCGCGAGGACCGCTACATGCACCTGCTCGGCGGCCCGGTGGACGTGGACGCGCTGGCGGCGCAGTTCCGCGCACCCACGGGTGCGGCCGCGGACAACGGCGCGCTGGAGGACCGCGTGGCGCAGCTCGAAGCCACCGTGGCGGCGCTGCAGGAACAGCTGGCGCAGCTGCAGTCCCGGCTGGACGATTGAGCCAAGGTAGCTGCGGGGCTTGCTCCGCAGGCGGCATCACCGTGAACACCCCGCCAGCGGCCAAGGCCCACCGCCGCGCCGCGATGCATGGCGCGGCCATGCCTCCGGCAGGCGCGCCCCGCCGCCCGGCCACGTCCCAGGTGTGGCCCGGGCTACCCTGTCGCTGAGCCAACGTAGCTGCGGGGCTTGCCCCGCAGGCGGCATCACCGTGGACACCCCGCCAGCGGCCAAGGCCCACCGCCGCGCCGCGATGCATGGCGCGGCCATGCCTCCGGCAGGCGCGCCCCACCGCCCGGCCACGTCCCAGGTGCGGCCCGGGCTACCCCGTCGCTGAGCCAACGTAGCTGCGGGGCTTGCCCCGCAGGCGGCGTCACCGTGGACGCCCCGCCAGCGGCCAAGGCCCATCGCCGCGCCGCGATGCATGTCGCGGCCATGCCTCCGGCAGGCGCGCCCGCCGCCCGGGCACGTCCCAGGTGTGGCTCGGGCTAACCCGCCGCCGAGCCAACGTAGCTGCGGGGCTTGCCCCGCAGGGGCATCACCGTAGACGCCCCGCCAGCGGACAAGGCCCACCGCCGCGCCGCGATGCATGGCGCGGCCATGCCCTCCGGCATGGTGCGCCCCGCCGTCCGGGCGCATCCCAGGTGTGGCCCGGGCTACCCCGTCGCCGGCGTGTTGAGGAACAGCAGCAGGTCCTCGTCCTTGCCGGGCAGGCGCACGCTGCCGTTGGCCTGGAATCCAAGCTTTTCCAGCAATGCGACCGACCGCGCGTTGCCCGGCGTCACGATCGCGCACAGCGCCCCCAGCCGCAGCGCAGCGCGTGCATGGCCCAGCACCGCACGCGCCGCCTCCAGCGCATAGCCCTGGCCGGTGTGGCGCGCGAGCAGGGCGTAGCCGAGATCGGCATGCGGCAGCGCGGCGCGGTGCACCAGCCCGGCATTGCCCAGCCAGGCGCCGTCGCTGCGCCGCTCGACCGCGTACATGCCGTAGCCATGCCGTTCGTAGCTCACCATCGGCCCGTTGCGGATGCAGTCCCGCGCCTGTTCCAGGGTCCGCACCCCGCGGTCGCCGATGTAGCGGTGGAAGCCCGGCTCGTTAAGCAGCTCCAGCATCGCCGCGGCATCGCCGTCGTCGTCGCGCAGCAGGCGCAGGCGCAGTCGTTCGGTTTCTATCAGCATTGCCTGGCCCGCCGCGGTCGTTGCATGCAGGGTCGCTCCACGCAGGCGTGGGCGCAAGCGTCCGCCGGCGGCTAGTCGAACAGCGCCTGGATCGCCGCCAACCCGGCCTGCGCGCGTTCCTTCTTGTGCGCGGCGTCGGCCACCGGGTCGGCGCCGTCGCGCTGGATCTCGGCCGCCGGCAGCTCGTCGAAGAAGCGGCTGGGCTTGAGCCGCACGTGCTCGCCGAACTTGCGGGTCAGGCGGCTGTAGCTCATCCACAGCTGGATCTTGGCGCGGGTGATGCCCACGTACAGCAGGCGCCGCTCTTCCTGCAGGTTGCCCTCGTCGAGGCTGACCTGATGCGGCAGCACGCCGTCCTCGCAGCCGACGATGAACACATACGGGAACTCCAGGCCCTTGGAGGCGTGCAGGGTCATCATCCGCACCTGGTTGCCGCCATCGTCCTTGTCGCTGCGCGAGATCAGCGCCAGCTGCGCGGCCATGTCCGCGGCACTGGCGCCACGCGGGCCGTTCTCGAACCACGAGGCCAGCTCCTCGAGGTTGGCGGCGCGGCGCTCGTAGCCGGCGGTGTCCTTGGCCTGGTGGCGCAGCTCGGCCAGCAGGCCCGAATCCTTGGCCACGCGCCGCACCAGGTCGCCGGAGGACATCTGCCGCATGTCCATGCGCAGCGCGCGCAGGATGTCGGTGAAGCGGCTCAGGCTGTTGGCCGCGCGCGGCGGCAACTGCGCCAGCGCGCCCATCGCCTCGGCGGCCTGCGCCATCGACATGCCCTTGTCCGATGCCAGCTCCGCCAGCTTGGCCAGGGTACCGGCGCCGACGTCGCGCTTGGGCGCCTGTACCGCGCGCATGAACGCGGTGTCGTCGTCGGGGTTCACCAGCAGCCGCAGCCAGGCCAGGGTGTCCTTCACTTCCTGCCGTTCTAGGAACACGGTGCCGCCGGTCAGGTGGTAGGGCACCCCGACCATCTGCAGCGCCTTTTCCAGTGGCCGGCTCTGGAAGTTGCCGCGGAACAGGATGCAGAAATCGCTCCAAGGCACGCGCCGGCTGGTGGCGATGAACTGGATCTCGGCGGCCACTTTTTCCGCTTCGTGCTCGCTGTTGCGGCATTCCCACACGCGGATGCGCTCGCCGTCGGCCTGGTCGGACCACAGCGTCTTCAGGTGCTCGTGCGGGTTGTGCGCGATCAGCGCGTTGGCCGCGCGCAGCACGCGGTTGGAACAACGGTAGTTCTGTTCGAGCTTGATGATCTGCAGCGACGGGTATTCCACCGCCATGTTCTGCAGGTTCTCGGGGTTGGCGCCACGCCAGGCGTAGATCGACTGATCGTCGTCGCCCACGCAGGTGAAGTTGCCGGCCGGGCCGGCCAGCTGCTTGAGCAGCCGGTACTGGGCATCGTTGGTGTCCTGGCACTCGTCCACCAGCAGGTAGCCGATGCGTTCGCGCCAGGCCAGGGCGATGTCCGGGTTCTCTTCCAGCACCTGCACCGGCAACCGGATCAGGTCGTCGAAATCAACCGCGTTGAAGGCGGTCAGCCGCGCCTGGTACAGCGCGTAGACCATCGCCGCGTCCTTCTCGCGGTTGCTGCGCGCGGCGGCCATCGCCTGTTCCGGCGACAGGCCGCTGTTCTTGGCCCGCGAAATCAGGTTCTTCATGTCCTCGATGTCGTCGGGCTTGGCGTTGCCGCCGCCGAGCAGGTCCTTGACCTGGGCGGCCGCATCGTCGGCATCGAAGATCGAGAACCCGCGCTTCAGCCCCACCGCGGCGTGTTCGATCTGCAGGAACTTCAGCCCCAGCGCGTGGAACGTGCAGATGGTCACGTCCTCGGCCTGCCCACCGTGCAGGCGCTTGGCCACGCGCTCGCGCATTTCCTTGGCCGACTTGTTGGTGAAGGTGATCGCGGCGATGCGGCGGGCGCTGTAGCGGCCACTGCCGATCAGGTGGGCGATCTTCTCCACGATCACCCGGGTCTTGCCGCTGCCGGCGCCGGCCAGCACCAACAGGGGGCCTTGGGTGTGCAGCACCGCCGCGCGTTGGGGGGGATTGAGGGAGTCCAGCATGGAGGAGTGAGTGAAGAGGAGTCAGTAGTGAGAAAAAGCAGGGGCGCCTCCGCGGCGGGTATTCTGTCATCCTGCGGGGCTGGCTGTTGCCTTTACTCACTCCTCACTCCTCTTCACTCACTTCTGCTTCATGGCCAAGCTCTACTTCTACTACTCGGCGATGAACGCCGGGAAGACCACCACTTTGCTGCAATCGGCGCACAACTACCGCGAACGCGGCATGCGCGTGGCGATCCTGACCCCGCGCCTGGACCACCGCGCCGGCCACGGCGTGGTCGCCTCGCGGATCGGCCTGCAGGCCGAGGCCACCGCTTTCGACCACGACACCGACCTGCAGCGCCTGGTCGAAGGCGACATCGCCGCGCACGGGCGACTGGGCTGCGTGCTGGTGGACGAGGCGCAGTTCCTGACCAAGGCGCAGGTGTGGCAGCTGAGCGAGGTGGTGGACCAGCTGCGCATCCCGGTGCTGTGCTACGGCCTGCGCACCGATTTCCGCGGCGAGCTGTTCGAGGGCAGCCAGTACCTGCTGGCGTGGGCCGACGAGATGCAGGAGATCAAGACCATCTGCCACAGCGGCAAGAAGGCGACCATGACCGTGCGCGTGGACGGGAACGGCTTCGCGGTGCAGGACGGGCCGCAGGTGGAGATCGGTGGCAACGACCGCTACGTGTCGGTCAGCCGCGCCGAGTTCAAGAAGATCACCCGCGGCGAGGGCCGGATCGAACCGATGCAGGCGCCGCTGCCCCTGTGACGGCACGGCCGTGGCGCCGGCATCCGCGGCCGGCGCGGCGGCTGGCCAGCGGCGGGCTCAATGCCCGCCTTCGGCGGCCAGCCGGTCCAGGTCGATGCCCTGGCGGCGCAGGATCGCGGCCGAGCGCAGCGCGTAGAACGCCAGGTAGGCGAAGCACGCCACGCCCACCCAGAAGCTCATGTGGATGCCGGCGGTGTCGGCCAGCACGCCCTGCAGCAGCGGCACCAGCGCGCCGCCCATGATCATCATCACCAGCAGGCTGCTGCCCTGGTTGGTATGGCGGCCGAGCCCGGCGATGGCCAGTGCGAACACGCACGGCCACATGGTGCTGCAGAACAGGCCCGAGCTGATGAAGGCCATGGCGCTGGTGCGGCCGTCGCTGGCCATGCCCACCAGCAGCGCGGCGATGCCGCACAAGGCGAAGTACAGCAGCATCCGCGCCGGGTTGCCGCGGCTGAGCAGGGTGGCGGCGATCATCACCACGATCACCCCGGCATAGCCGTAGAACTGCGCCACCTCGTGGCGCAGCGCCGCGTTCACCGCCAGGAACACGCCGAAGGCGACGAACGGCAGGACCAGGGTCAGCATGCGCCTGGCGCCGCCGGCAATCTCGAACGCGCCGGCGGCGCCGGTCCAGCGGCCGATCATCAGGCTGGCCCAGTACAGCGACACGTAGGGCGCGACCGCGGCCGTGTCCACGCCCAGGTGCTCGCGCATGTAGGCCGGCAGGTGCGCGCCGGTGGACACTTCCACCCCGACGTAGAGGAAGATCGCGAGCATGCCCAGCAGCAGCTGCGGGTAGGCGAACGCCGAGGACCGGTGCGCCAGGCTGGCGGTGTCCTGCGCCTCGCTGCGGGCGACGCCCTCCAGGTCGATATGGTTGGGCACCGAGGAGAATTTCAGGAACAGCGCCACCAGCACGAAGGCCGCGCCCAGCACCAGGTAGGGCATCTTGACGCTCTCGATGCTGGCTTCGGTGTTGCCGCTGGCCACGCTGCCGAAGATCGCCACGCTGACCAGCAGCGGGCCGATGGTGGTGCCGAAGTTGTTGACCCCACCGGCCAGGGTCAGGCGCTGCGCGCCGGTGGCCGGATTGCCCATCACGATGGCCAGCGGGTTGGCCGCGATCTGCTGCAGCGAGAACCCCAGGCCGACGATGAACAGGCCCGACAGCATCAGCACGAACGAGCCGCTGTTGGCCGCCGGATAGAACAGCAGCGTGCCCAGTGCCGACACCAGCAGGCCCAGGCAGATGCCGTTGCGGTAGCCGATGCGGTTGAGCAGGTCCTGGCCCGCGAGCCGGGAGACGCCGAAATAGGCCAGCGAGCCGACCGTGTAGGCGATGTAGAACGCGAACGACACCAGCTGGCTCTGCGCGTGGCTGAGGTTGAAGGCCTTCTGGAAGACCGGGATCAGGATGTCGTTGCTGGCGGCGACGAAACCCCAGAAAAAGAACACCGTGATGAGCACACCGAACTGCGACCAGCGGGTTTTCTGCGTCATGGCATCCCGATCTCGTTGTCGTCGTCACCGCGGGCGCGCCCGGTCCGCCCTTGCGGCGCCGTGGAGGGCCCTTGCGCTACGGTCGCCTCGCGCCATGCGCCTTCCCCGGGCGGCGGCGGACCGTCGGCCGTTTTAGGCGCGATCCGGCGATGCTGTCAACGGATGCCTGCCGCTGTGCCGGCCGCCGCGCGGGTTCGACATCGCCCAGCGGGCCGGGCGCACGCTGCCGGCGGCACCCGGCGGTGCACCGACGCGGCGGCTCAGTACAGCGTGCGCTGGTCCGCCGGCGGCGGGTTGTACTGGTACAGCCAGGTCTCGGTAAGGGCCTTGCCGCCGCTGCGCAGGTACAGGCGGATGTCGATCTGCCCGGTCCCGTTGTCGGGCGGCACCAGGTCGAACATGGCGCGGTAGCCGTTGATCTCGCGCAGCGGCCGGGCCGACACCACTTCCACCCGGCCACTGCTGGCTTGCACCACCGCCTCGACCTCGGCCTTGTCGATCAGGCTGGCCAGGTCGCCGCCCTCGAAGTCCACCGCGAAGCGCCAGGAGAAATACTCGCGCTTCTTGCCGATCACCCCGCCCAGCCCGGTGCGGCTGGCCACGCAGTAGCCCAGCGGCGGCCGCGCCGGCGGTTGCGCGCCCCAGTACAGCCGGTAGCCGACCAGCAGTTCCTGCCCCGGCTGCGGCTTCTGCTTCGGGTTCCAGAACGCGACGATGTTGTCGAAGGTCTCGTCGACGGTGGGAATCTCCACCAGCTGCACCGAGCCCTCGCCCCATTGCCCCTTCGGCTCGACCCACAGGCACGGGCGCTTCTCGTAGAACACGCCGTCGTCCTGGTAATGGTCGAAATCGCGGTCGCGCTGCAGCAGGCCGAAGCCGCGCGGGTTGTTGTCCACGAACATGTTGAAGCGCAGCTGCGCCGGGTTGCACAGCGGGCGCCAGATCCACTCGCCGGCGCCGCTCCACATCGACAGGCCGTCGGTATCGTGGATTTCCGGGCGCCAGTCCCAGGCCATGCGGCGGTCGTTCTCGCCCACCTGGTACATGCTGGTGCACGGGGCGATGCCCAGCCGTTCGATCTCGCGGCGCGGGTACAGCGCGCTGTCGATGTCCATCAGCAGCACGTCGCCGTTGGTGATGGCGAAGCGGTAGGCGCCGGCCACGCTCGGCGAATCCAGCAGGCCATAGACGACCACGGTGTCCGAATCGCGCGCCGGCTGTTCCAGGTAGTAGGCGATGAAATCGGGGAATTCCTCCGGCCTGCCGGTACCGGTGTCGATCGCCAGTCCGCGCGCGGACTGGCCGTACTGGCCCTCCTTGCCCACCGCGCGGAAGTAGCTGGCGCCCAGGAACGCGGCGAAGTCGCGCTCGGTGTCGCTGCGGGTGTTGAGGCGGAAGCCGGCGAAGCCCAGGTCTGGCGGCAGCCGCCCACCGTGGATGCCGCTGTTGCCGTAATCGAACGCGGCGCCGTCGTAGGCCAGCTCCTGCGCCTGGCCGTCGACCACGTCGAACATGCGCACCGGCGAGTGGAAGTACAGGCCCAGGTGGAAGAACCTGGCCTGGAACCTGCCGGGCTGGTCGGCCCACAGCGCGTGGTCCTGGCGGTAACGGATGGACTGGTACTGGTCCCAGTCAAGCGCTTCCACTTCCGGCGGCAGGGTGCGCTTGTGGCTGCGGTACGGTGCCTGCGACAGCGCGCGCGCCTGGCCCTTGAGCGCGGCGAAGTCGAACGGCTGCGGCTGGCCGATGCGACGCAGGCCCACCTGCCGTTCGGCGGCGGCGCAGGCCGGCAGCGCCGGCAGTCCGAAGGCGGCCAGGGCCAGCGAGGCGCGCTGGAGGAAGTCGCGTCGATCCATGCGGTCGTCCGGTAAGGGGTGGGCGGATGATAGGCAGCGGCGGGTGAACGAAGGTAAGCCGCGGGTGAAGGCGGGCCCGGCCGCGGGCCGGGCCGCCGCGGCCGCTCAGCGCTGGCAGTGGCCGCACCACACGCTGGCGCGCTGGCCGATGCTGGCATGGCGCAGCGGGCGCCCGCAGCGCACGCAGGCCTGGCCCTCGCGCCCGTACACCGACAACTCCTGCTCGAAGTAGCCGGGGGCGCCGTCGGGACTGATGAAATCGCGCAGGGTGGTGCCGCCGCGGGTGATGGCATGGCCGAGGATGTCCTTCACCGCGGTGGCCAGGCGCTGGTAGCGCTCGCGCGACACCTTGCCGGCCTCGCGCAGCGGATTGATCCCGGCCATGAACAGGCTTTCGGCGGCATAGATGTTGCCGACGCCGACGACGATGCGCTGGTCCATCAGGAAGGTCTTGATCGGTGCGCTGCGGCCGCGGCTGCGCGCGAACAGGTGGTCGCCGTCGAACGCCGCGTCCAGCGGCTCGGGGCCGAGCCCGCGCAGCAGTTCGTGGGTCTGGCCCGGCGGCTGCCACAGCAGGCAACCGAACCGGCGCGGGTCGTTGAAACGCAGCAGGCGCCCGTCCTCGAGGCTGATGTCGACGTGGTCGTGCGCGCGCACCGGGGTGTCGCCGGGCAGCACGCGCAGGCTGCCGGACATGCCCAGGTGCAGCAGCGCGCTGCCGGCATCGGTATCGAGCAGCAGGTACTTGGCGCGGCGGCGGATCGCGGCGATGCGCTGGCCGGGCAACGCCCGCTCGATGTCCGGTGGAATCGGCCAGCGCAGGTCCGGCCGGCGCAGGATCACGCCATGGATGCGGCGCCCCTGCAGGTGCGGTTCCAGGCCGCGGCGGGTGGTTTCTACTTCGGGCAGTTCGGGCATGGCGGCCATTGTAGGCGTGGGACCACGCCACCGCGCCGCGCTGTCGCTCCGGGCAGGCGGCAGGCCACCGGCAGAGGCGGGATTGCCGCGGGTGCGGCTTCACCGGGAATGCTGCATGCGCGGCAAGCCCCGCATCTACGACGCAGGCCACTGCAAACAGCGCGGGTGCGGGGCTTGCCCCGCGCCCGGGCGTTCCCGGCATGGCCGCTTGTCGGGCAGGCCCCGCCAGGCCGGGAGAGCCACGGTCAACGCGGCGGCGCCATCAGCTCGCGTGCATCCAGGAAGCCATCGCCGTTGGCATCCTGCCGGTGGAATCGGGCGAGGATCGCCTGCTCGTGCTGGTCGCGGGTGATCGGCCGGCCGCGGCCGCCGGGCTGTTCCGCCGGCTCCAGCACGCCGTTGCCGTCGCGGTCCATGCGCTCGAAGGCGTAGCGCATCCACCGCAGGTATTCGTCCGGCGCGACCCGGCCGTCGCCATCCAGATCCATGCGCCGCAGGTAGTCGCCGGCGTCCTGCACCTGCGCCGGTGCGGCCCAGGGCAGCAGCGCCGCCAGCAGGGCCGGCAGGCGTCGCGCGGGGCGGCGCCCATGGCCCGGTGCGGCGGCGCGGGTGGTCATGCCGCGTTGAGCGAGTAACCCTTCAGCCGCGCCGCATAGGCCTGCAGCGCGGCCACGCCGCTGGCCTCGGCCTCGTGGCACCACTGCTGCAGGTGGCGCAGGCGTTCGGCGGCGTCATGGGTGCGCGCCTCCAGCAGTGCCGACAGGCGTGCACGGTGCTCCACCAGCAGCTGGATGCGCGGGCGCTGGCTCACCCACTGCTGCAGCTGCTCGCGGCAGGCCGGCTTGAGCCAGCGGCCGTCATTGACCAGGCCCTTGCGCATGCGCCGAGGCAGCATCTTGCGCAGCTTGGCGCCGGCGGCGGCCGCCTCTTCACGCAGGGCCGGGGCGAACACGTTGCGCTGGTAATCGGTCATCGCCTGGAAGCGGTGCGACAGCAGTGCCTTGAGGGTGTCGGTATCGGGCACGGCGATGTTCGGCCGGATGTCCATGGTCGGCGCCACGCGCAGCACCTTGGCCAGGCCCAGCGCCTGCAGCAGGCGGATCGCCTGCCAGCCGATGTCGAACTCCCAGCGGCGCATCGAGAAGCGCGCCGAACTGGGGAAGGCGTGGTGGTTGTTGTGCAGCTCCTCGCCGCCGATCCAGAACGCCCACGGCGTCAGGTTGGTCGAGGTGTCGGCCGATTCGAAGTTGCGGTAACCCCACCAGTGGCCCAGGCCGTTGACCACGCCGGCGGCCCAGAACGGGATCCATGCCATCTGGATCGCCCACAGGGCGATGCCCGGCAGCCCGAACAGCACGAAGTTCAGCGCGAACAGCACCACCGGGCCGAGGTTGGCGTGCGGGGTGTAGAGCCGGCGTTCGATCCAGTCCTCGGGCGCGCCGCGGCCGTACTGCTCGATGTCGGCGCGCATCGTGCGGGCCTCGCGGTACAGCTCGACGCCGCGCCAGAACACGCGGCCGATGCCCTTGGTCACCGGGCTGTGCGGGTCCTCGTCGGTTTCCACCTTGGCGTGGTGCTTGCGATGGATGGCCACCCACTCGCGGGTGATCATCGAGGTGGTCAGCCAGGTCCAGAAGCGGAAGAAGTGCGCGACCAGCGGGTGGAAGTCCACGCCGCGGTGGGCCTGGCTGCGGTGCAGGTACAGGGTGACCGCGAAGATGGTGAGCTGGGTGAACACCAGCAGCACTGCCAGCATGCCCCACCAGCCCAGGCCGGCGACGCCGCCGGTGAGGAAGTCGAGGAGGGTGTCGGACATCGCGGAACTCCAGGCCGTTCGGTGGCGGATGAAACTGTGGATACACATGATGGGGCCTGCGGCGGCAAACTTCATCCACCCGGCGCCCGACTTTGGTCCAATCCTTCAGCTGCGCCGCCCCCCGCCCACTCCCGCCTGAACGATGTCCACCGCCACCGCCGCCACCGCGGCCCCCCTGATCGAGCTCGACCACGCCTGCGTCGTCCGCGGCCAGGTCCGGGTCCTGCACGACCTGGACCTGCGCATCGAGCAGGGCCAGCACACCGCCATCCTCGGCCCCAACGGCTGCGGAAAGTCCTCCTTCATCAAGCTGATCACCCGCGAGCTGTACCCGCTGGCGCGCGCCGACGGCCATGTGCCGGTCAAGGTGCTGGGCCAGACCCGCTGGCAGGTGGACCGGCTGCGCGCGCAGCTGGGCATCGTCAGCGGCGACCTGTCCGGCAACCTGGCCGACATGCCCGGGCTGGGGGTGGAGGAGGCGGTGATCTCCGGCTTCTTCGCCAGTTACGTGGTGCCGGCGCACCGCGACGTCACCGACAACATGCGCGAGCGAGCGCGCCAGGCGCTCGCGCTGGCGCGCGCCCTGCCGCTGCTCGGCCGCAGCTACGCCGAACTGTCCGCCGGCGAGACCCGCCGCGTGCTGATCGCCCGCGCATTGGTCAACCAGCCGCGCGCACTGCTGCTCGACGAGCCGTCCACCGGCCTGGACCTGGTATCGCGCCAGCACCTGATCGACAGCCTGCGCCACCTCGCCGGGCAGGGCATCACCCTGGTGCTGGTCACCCACCACATCGAGGAGGTGATCCCCGAGATCCAGCGGGTGGTACTGATGAAGGGCGGGCGCATCTTCGCCGACGGCATGCGCGGCGAGCTGCTGCGCGCGGGCCCGCTGTCGGAGGTGTTCGGCGGCCACATCGAGGTGCAGGAGGAAGACGGCCGGCTGAGCGCGTGGGCCCGCGCCATCTAGGTCGGCGGGGGCATCGGTGCGATGATGCCGGTCCGTTCCGCCGATCATGCCCGCGTTGATGTCACGTTCCCCGTTTGCGCTGCGCCTGGGCGCGGTCACCGTCCTGGCCGTCGCGCTCGCCGGCTGCGCCGGTACGCCTGCCCGGCACGCCCCCGGCCACGACGCGCCGGCTGCACCGGCGCCCACCGGTTACCTGCAGGCGGACGCGATTCCCGACAGCCTGGCACTGAGCCCGCCACCGCCCGCGCCGGGCTCGGCCTGGGCGGCGCTGGACGATGCCGTCGCCGGCGAGGCCATCGCACTGCGCGGCAGCGCGCGCTTCACCCAGGCCGGCGCCGACGCCGACCTGCGCTTTCCCGCCGGCGCCGGGCAGTTCAGCTGCGCGCTGGGGTTGGCGGTCGACGACACGCACACGCCGGCCCTGTACCGCCTGCTGCAGCGCAGCCTGATCGACGCCAGCGCGGCCACCCGTGCGGCCAAGAACCGGTACCAGCGGCCACGCCCGTTCATGGTCAACGGCCAGCCGACCTGTACCCCGGACGACGAACCGCACCTGCGCGGCAGCGGCTCCTACCCGTCGGGGCACACCGCCATCGGCTGGGCCTGGGCGTTGATCCTGTCGGAGATCGCCCCCGGGCAAGCCACCGCGCTGCTCGAGCGCGGCCGCAACTACGGCCACAGCCGGCTGGTGTGCAACGTGCACTGGTACAGCGACGTGCAGCAGGGCCAGGCGTTGGGCGCGGCCACGGTCGCGCGCCTGCACGACAACGCGGCGTTCCGCGCCGACCTGGACGCGGCGAAGCGCGAAATCGCCGCCGCGCGCAGGCACCCGCAACCGCTGCCACGCGACTGTGCCGCCGAAGCCGCGGCGCTGGCGACCGGTCTGCGCGAAGCGCGCTGACCCGGGCGCGGCTGGGCAGGGCCGGCGGCGTGCGCCCGCCCCGCCGCGCTTCACACGGTTTCAGGCGTTACCGCACGCGGCGGCGTCCGCCGTTGCGGCTAGAGTGGGGCGCTGATCCATGCCGGGGCCTTCCATGTCCGCACCCCATCGCCGCCTGCGTGCCCTGCTGGCGACCGCGCTGCTCGCATTCGCCGCCACCGCACTGGCGCAGCCCTTCCGCCTGATCGGCTACGTGACCGACGGTCCGACGCCGCCGCGGCTGCCGGCCGCGCAGCTGGACGTTGTCAACTTCGCCTTCGCCAAAGTCGCACCCGATGGCAGCGTGTACCTGCCCGACAAGGTCGACCCGGCGCACGTGCACGCGCTCGTCGCGCATCGCGCCGACAACCCTGCGCTGAAGATCGTGCTGTCCATCGGTGGCTGGGGCGCCGGCAACTTCTCCGAGGCCGCGGCCACCGAAGCGGCGCGTGCGCGCTTCATCGACAGCGGCGTCGCCCTGCTGCGCCGCTTCGACCTGGACGGCCTGGACATCGACTGGGAGTACCCGACCCTGGGCGACGCCGACATCAGCCACAGCCCGGACGACCGCCGCAATTTCACCGTGCTGCTGGAAGCGCTGCGCGCGCGCCTGGACCGCGAAGGCGGCGGCAGGCGCCATTACCTGTTGACCATCGCCGCCGCCGAGGGCCACTTCGCCGACGGCCTGGAGCTGCCGCGCATCGCCCGCTCGCTGGACTGGATCAACCTGATGACCTACGACTTCCACGGCAGCCTGACCTCGACCACCGGCCACCACAGCGGGCTGGCCCGTTCGGCGCGAGCGCCGGCGGGCGCGCGCACCACCGAAGGCGCGGTGCACTACTTCCTGGAGGCCGGCGTGCCGGCGGACAAGATCAATGTCGGCGTGCCGTTCTATGGCCGCCGCTTCGGCGACGTGGAGCCGGTCGACGCCGGGCTGTACCGGAAGTACGGCAGCGAAGGCGGCTTCATCGACTGGAGCGAGATCGTGCGCGGCCGCCTCGGCGCGCCGGGCTGGGAGCGCCACTGGGATCCCCAGGCGCAGGCGCCGTGGCTGTGGAACCCCGCCACCCGCCAGCTGATCACCTACGACGACCCGCAGTCGCTGGCGATCAAGGCCGCGTACGTCAGGCGCAACCGGCTCGGCGGCATCATGTACTGGGAACAGCGGCTGGACGACGGCCAGTTGCTGGACGTATTGCACAAGGCGCTGCACGCGCGCTGACCGGCCAGCGGCCGGTGGAGCGACCGCAGGTGCCTGCGCATGCCACCGCGTCATAGACTGGCGGTCTTCTTCCCGCCAGGCACGCCCATGAGCCAGTGGTACTTCCACACCCCCGGACACTCCGACCGTATCGGCCCGCTCGACGACGAGGCCGCCCGCCGCCACGCCCAGCTGCACCGTGACGCCCTGGCCTGGCGCGAGGGGCTGCAGGGCTGGCAGCCGGCCGGGTCGCTGCCCGAGCTCGGCGGGCAGGCCTCGCCTCCGCCGATGCCGCCACCGGTCGGCGGACGCCGCAACCGCGCCGACGACATCGACTTCCGCATCGTCGGCCACGAGATGCAGTTCGTGGAGATCGAGCTGGACCCGGGCGAAAGCGCCATCGCCGAGGCCGGCGCGCTGATGTACAAGGACGCGGCGGTGCGCATGGATACCGTGTTCGGTGACGGCCGCCACGAAAGCCAGGGCGCCGGGCTCATGGACAAGCTGCTCTCGGCGGGCAAGCGCGTGATCACCGGCGAGAGCCTGTTCGCCACGCTCTACACGCACGGCGGCCAGGGCAAGGCCAGGGTCGCCTTCGCCGCGCCCTACCCGGGTACCGTGCTGCCGATGAAGCTCGACGAGCACGGCGGCAAGCTGATCTGCCAGAAGGACAGCTTCCTGGCCGGCGCGCGCGGGGTGCAGGTCGGGGTGCACCTGCAGCGCAAGGTGATGACCGGCCTGTTCGGCGGCGAGGGGTTCATCATGCAGAAGCTGGAGGGCGACGGCTGGGTGTTCGTGCATGCCGGCGGCTGTGTGGTCGAACGCGAGCTGGCCGCCGGCGAGCGCATCGACGTGGATACCGGCTGCGTGGTCGCCTACCACGCCGGGGTGGACATGGACGTGCGCCGCGTGGCCGGCCTGAAGAGCATGTTCTTCGGTGGCGAAGGCGTATTCCTGGCCACCCTTACCGGACCGGGCAAGGTGTGGCTGCAGTCGCTGCCGTTCTCGCGCCTGGCCGGGCGCATGTACGCGGCCGCACCGCAGGGCGGCGGCCAAAGCCGCGGCGAGGGCTCGGTGCTGGGCGGGCTGGGGCGCATCCTGGACGGCGACAACCGGTTCTGAGCCACCGCGGCCGGACAGACCGGCGCGCGGGCCGGCGCCGCTTGTCGGCGTGCGCGCGCCCTCGCATACTCGCCGCAATCACCTGCAGGGATGGAGGGGTGGCATGGACGCGCAGGACGATGTCTACGCGGCACCACGGGCGGCGCTGGTCGCCGCTCCCACGGAACGGCCGCGCCTGCCGCCGTTCTACGTGGTGTCCGTGACCAAGCTGGTACTGCTCTCGTTCGCCACCCTGGGGCTGTATTCGCTGTAATGGTTCTGGCGTCACTGGAAGCTGCACAAGCTCGACAGGAAGCTCGACATCTGGCCGGTCCCGCGCGCCCTCTTCTCGATCTTCTTCGCGCACGGGCTGAACCGCGAAATCGACCAGCGGCTGCAACGCTCCGGCAGCCGCCATGCCTGGTCACCCGGCGCCTGGGCCACGTTGTTCGTGGTCTCGGCGATCAGCGGCCGCCTCATCAGCCGCCTCCCCGATTCGGTGCTGCCATTCGGGCCGGGTTTCGGGCTGATCGTACTGAGCCTGGCCGGCGGCACCCTGGCGATGGTCCACGCGCAGCGCGCGGCCAACCTGGCCAGCGGCGACCCCGCGGGCGCGGCGAATGCGCGGCTGACGCTGGCCAACTGGCTCTGGCTGGTGCCGGGCGGCCTGTTCTGGCTGATGTCGCTGGCCAGCCTGGTGCTGCTGACCGGCGACGCCTGACCGCCACCACGCGGCGGCAACGAAGTGGCGCCTAAACGGCCGCGCGGCCGGCGCGGCCCGTGCCCGGCGCAAAGCGCTATGCTGGCGCCCTTTTCAACGCCCCCCACCCGTTCATCATGAAGCCGCGCACCGTCCGCCTGCTGCTGTCCCTTTCGCTGTCCGGCCTGCTGGCCGCGTGCGGCGGCGAGAACGTGAAGCCCGCGGCGCCGGCCGCGGGCCGGCCGGTCACCGCGGCCAAGCCGGTGAAGATCGGCGTGGCGCTGGGCGGCGGCGCGGCCAAGGGCTTCGCCCATATCGGCGTGATCAAGATGCTGGAAGCCAACGGCTTCGAGCCGGTGGTGGTGTCAGGGACCAGTGCCGGCAGCGTGGTCGGCGCGCTGTACGCCAGTGGCATGAATGCCTTCGACATGCAGCAGAAGGCGGTATCGCTGGACCAGGCCAGCATCCGCGACGTGCGCCTGTTCTCCGGCGGCCTGATCCAGGGCCAGAAGCTGCAGGACTACGTCAACGCGCAGGTCGCCAACAAGCCCGCCGAGCAGCTGAAGAAGCCGTTCGCGGCGGTGGCCACGCAGCTGGAGACCGGCGAGCGCGCGGTGTTCGTGCGCGGCAACGTCGGCCAGGCGGTGCGCGCGTCCAGCGCGGTCCCGGGGGTGTTCGAACCGGTCACCATCGGCGGCAAGACGTTCGTCGATGGCGGCGTGGTCAGCCCGGTGCCGGTGGATGCCGCACGCCAGCTCGGCGCCGAGTTCGTCATCGCCGTGGACATTTCCAGCAAGGCCAGCGGGCAGCGCCCGAGCGGCCTGCTGGGCACGGTCAACCAGTCCATCGCGATCATGGGCCAGCGCCTGGGCGAGCAGGAGCTGGCGCGTGCCGACGTGGTGATCCTGCCGCAGGTGCTGGACATCGGCGCGGCCGATTTCGAACAGCGTGGGCGCGCCATCCTCGAGGGCGAGAAAGCGGCGATGGCGGCGATGCCGCAGATCCGCGCCGGCGTCGCCCGCCTGCAGCAGGCGCACGCGGCCAGCGCGCGCAACGCCGATGCGCGGGCCAGCGCCGCCGCGGCCGAGGCCTACCAGCGCTGCCTGGACGGGCGTTCGCGGCTGGACAAGCTGCGCGGCAAGGAAGGCAGCTGCACCGCGCCGTCGCGCTGAGCGCGGCACGCCGCGGCTAGGACCGCGTGTACTGCAGCTGCACCCAGAGTTTGTCGGCATCGCGGGTACGCACGGCGTCGGCGCTGCGGTAGCGCGCGGCCTTGAGCAGCACGCTCAGGCCCTTGAGCTGCGGCACCGCGCGCTCCCACGACAGGTTGAGTTCGTGCCCGTAGCGGTAGCTGCCGCGATCGCTGCGGAAATCGTGGTACCACGCCTGCGCCTTGCCGCCGGCCAACGGCACCACCACGCCCGCATACGCATCGCGCAGGCCATCGGCGGGCGTGGTCAGGAACTGGTCGGCCCACCCCTGGAAGGCGTGCTTGGTCGCCAGCGGCGTCTGGAACGCGCGATTGCCGGGGCCACCGGCACCGGCGCCGAGCACTTCATAGCCGAGCGTGCTTTCCACCTCGCCGGCGGCATGGCTGGCCTCGCCCAGCCAGTAGCGGCTGTCCAGCGACCACGGGTTGCCGTGGCCATCGACCTGGCGCGCATGTTCCAGCACGTAGCCGAAGGCACCGTGGCTGCCCTGCACGCGCAGGCCGGTGGTGTCGGCCGACAGCGTGCCGCGCGGCGCGCCCGCGGCCACCGCCACGTTCTCCAGGTCCAGGCGGTAGTGGTAGCCGGTGAACGCCAGTTGCGTGCCGGGCGCGAACCGCGCCTGCAGCAGGTGGCTGTCGCCGTGGATGTTGGCGGGCGCGGTGACGCTGGGGACCGGCGGTTGGTCCGGGCCGAACACGGTGTTGATGTTGGTCACGTAGGCGTAGGTCAGCTTCCAGCGCGCGGCCGGCGCCAGTTCCATCATCGCGCCGTCATAGGTCTGCTCGTTCTGGCGCCAGCCCACGCCGCCGACGAAACGCTGGTTGCCCAGGTTGATGCGCTGGCGGCCCAGCTGCACGTTGCCGTGGCCGCCGTCGTAGCGCAGCAGCGCCTGGTTGAGTTCGACGTAGTCCGGGTCGGCCACGGTCGGGTAGCGGGCGCGGCCGTTGCGGGTGTCGTTGAAGCGTTCGCCGCCCAGGTGGGCCACGCCATCCACCTCGCCCAGCGCCGACCAGCCATGCCAGCGCGCGGTGCGATAACCCAGCCGCAGCCGGGCGCTGTGGGCGTCGGCGTCGCGGGCGATGCCGTCCTGCGCGACATGCTCGTAGCGGTAGCGCAGGTCCAGCAACGGCGCTCCGCCGGCATCGGCCGCCAGCGCCGGGGCGGCGACCAGCAGGAGAGGCAGGGCAGCAGCAAGGCGGATCGACATGGAAGTGCTCCGGGTGGGGATGGCGCCATCGTCGGCGCCGGCCCCCGCGACCACCATGACGCCGATCAAGCCAACGGCGATCACAGCTGGATCCGGCGCCAGGCCGCAGTGCGTCGGGCAGCGCCGGCCGGCGTCAACCGCGACCGAGCTGCGACAACGGCAGCGCGCGGAACTCCTTGACGGTACGCAGCACGAAGCTGGAATTCACGTCGGCCACCCCGGTGGCGTCCAGCAGCTTGTCGAGCAGGAACGCCGAGAAGTGGTCCAGGTCACGCACGTAGATGTGCAGCAGGTAATCCATGTCGCCGGTGAGCGCATGGCAGGCCACGACTTCGTCCCACAACTGCACCGCCTCGACGAAATGGCCGATCGCCGCCTGCCCGTGCTTGGACAACTGCACGCGCACGAACGCCTGCAGGCCCAGGCCGATGGCGCGCGGCTCCAGGCGCGCGCCGTAGCCGGCGATCACCCCGTCCGCTTCCAGCCGCTGCACCCGGCGCAGGCAGGCCGACGGCGAGAGGTTCACCCGCGTGGCCAGTTCGGCATTGGTGGCGCGACCCTGCTGCTGGATCTCCGCCAGCAGGCGCAGATCGGTGCGGTCGAGGGAAATGGCGTTCATTTTGTTGCCCCGCAACATTGAATCGACGCAATAATCTTGCGCCATGCCGCTTGCCCAGCGCAATTTCGCACACCTGTTGCGCGGCCGGATTTCTACCATCAGGGCGATCCACTTTCCGGAATGCCGCCATGGACACGTCCCCGCGCCGCGTAGAACACCAGCAGACCGACAAGGGCTATGTGCCGGTCTACACCACCGCCGTGGTGGAGCAGCCGTGGGACGGCTACAGCGCCGACGACCACGCCACCTGGAGCACGCTGTACCGCCGCCAGCGCGAACTGCTGGTCGGCCGCGCCTGCCGCGAATTCCTCGATGCCCAGGACGAGATGGGCATGAGCGAGCACATGATCCCGCGCTTCGACCAGCTCAACGAGGTACTGGGCGCGGCCACCGGCTGGACCCTGGTGGGCGTGGAGGGGCTGCTGCCGGAACTGGACTTCTTCGAGCACCTGGCCAACCGCCGGTTCCCGGTGACGTGGTGGATCCGCCGCCCCGACCAGATCGACTACATCGCCGAGCCGGACCTGTTCCACGACCTGTTCGGCCACGTGCCGCTGTTGATGAACCCGGTATTCGCCGACTACATGGCCGCCTACGGCCGCGGCGGCGTCAAGGCGCACGCCATCGGCCCGGACGCGCTGCAGAACCTCACCCGCCTGTACTGGTACACGGTGGAGTTCGGCCTGATCGACACCGCCGACGGCCTGCGCATCTACGGCGCCGGCATCGTCTCGTCCAAGGGCGAGTCGCTGTATTCGCTGGAGTCGGCGGCGCCCAACCGCATCGGTTTCGATCTGGAGCGGATCATGCGTACCCGCTACCGCATCGACACCTTCCAGAAGACCTACTTCGTGATCGACAGCTTCGAGCAGCTGATGGCGGCGACCGAGCCGGATTTCACCCCGCTCTACGCACGGCTCGCCGACCAGGCGCACCTGCCGGCCGGCGACGTGCAGGACGGCGACCGGGTGTTGCAGCGCGGCAGCGGCGAAGGCTGGGCCGACGGCGGCGACGTCTGAGCGGCGCATCGCGGGACATGCACACCAAAGCGCCGCCCACGGGCGGCGTTTTCGTTGGCAGCTGGCGCACGCCGCGGCTCACCGCGCGGGCACGGGCCGGCGGCCGTACCTGCGGTCCAGGCGGAGGCCGATGACCACCGCCACCACCACCGGCGCCATCCACGGGAACAGCTCGACCAGCAGCGGCGGCACCGCGGCGTGCGCCTGCAGCCACTGCCACAGCGGGCGCATGCCGATGCCGAGGAACGCCACGTGGGTGGCGATGCCCGCGCCCAGCATGGACTGGTAGTGCTGGCGCAGTGCCCAGTCCGGGCGCGACGGGCCGCGACGGGCGAATTTCCACATGCGCCCGCCCACCCACAGGCCGATCGTGGAGAAGCCCAGGAACAGCAGCTGGCCATGGCGGACGCCGACCACCAGCGTGGCCAGCGCCAGCAGCAGCACCGGCCACAGCGCCAGTTTCCAGCCGACGCGCGCCACCAGCCGCTTCCAGTCGCGCTTGTCGGTGACCGCGCGCCACGCCAGCCAGGCGGCGTTGCCGGTGAGGGCCATCAGGTAGGCCAGGAACAGCGCCGACAGCGGCTGCTTGCGGAACCAGGCGTACTCCACGGTGATCGGCAGCGCGGTGGCGACGATCGCCGCCATCGCCAGCAGGTACACCTTGCCCAGCGCACGATGCCGCGGTGAGCCCTTCTTCATCAGCGCCGCCGACCAGAAGCCGACCAGCGCGACCACCCCGGCCAGCACATGCAGCGCGACGAACAACGAATACCCAGGCATGACATCCTCCGATGGCGGCCGGCGGAATGCGGCGGCTGGTGCACAGATTCGTTGCACGGCGTCGGCCACGGCAGTCGCCGTGGTCACCTCCGGACCCTGCCGGAAGTCACTTTCTGCAGCGTCCCCCTTGCCGCCGGCCGGCGCGCCCACCAGCATGCATGCATGGAACTCGGCTCGCAGTCGCGCTGGCGCGGACTTCTCCACCCCCTCAATCTGGCCGGACTGCTCACCTGGTGTGCGGTGGCCTTCACCCTGTCCTATGGCGATACCGCGCTGCTGCCCTGGCGCTGGGGCTGTGCCCTGCTGTTCCTGGCCGCCTTCCTGGTGGCCACGGCGCTGCCGCGGGCGTCCTGGCAACGCGCCACGCTGCTGCTGGTGGAAGCCATTGCGGCGCTGGCGCTGGTACGGCTGGCGCATTACAGCGGGGTGGCGCCGGCGCTGCTGGTGATGCTGGCGGCGCAGGTCGCCGCCACCTGGCCGCTGCGCATCGCCCTGCTGGCGGTCGCCGCGCTGGACCTGGGCATGTACGCCGTGCTGCACGGGGTCAACGCGCATGCCGGGGTGGTGGTGATGATCTTCGCCGGCTTCCAGGCCTTCGCCATGCTGACCACGCACTACGCGCGCAGCGCCGAGCTGGCCCGCGACCGCCTGGCGCTGGTCAACGCCGACCTGCTCGCCACCCGTGCGCTGCTGGCCGAAAGCTCGCGCGACGCCGAGCGCCTGCGGCTGTCGCGCGACCTGCACGATGTCGCCGGGCACACGCTCACCGCGCTGCGCCTGCAGCTGCGCGCGCTGGCTGCGCAGCCGGGCGCACCGGCTGGGCTGGCATCGTGCGAACGGCTTTCCGCCGAACTGCTGGGCGACATCCGCGCCGTGGTGCAGTCACTGCGCGACGGCGGCGGGCTGGACATCGCCACCGCCCTGCACGCGCTGGCCGCGCCGCTGCCGCGGCCACGCCTGCACCTGCAGCTGGACGACAACGTGCGGGTGCGCGACACCGCGCTGGCCGAGGCGCTGCTGCGCTGTGTGCAGGAAGCGCTGACCAACAGCGCGCGCCACGGCGACGCGCAGGTGCTGCACGTCGCCCTGCGGCAGCACGACGGGCGCCTGCTGCTGGACATGCACGACGACGGCCGCCTGCGCGGCGAACTGCGCGAGGGCAACGGCCTGACCGGCATGCGCGAACGCGTCGCCGAGCACGGCGGCAGGCTGCAGCTGCGGCGCAAGCCGGACGGCGCGCTGCACATCCAGGCGGAGTTCACGGCATGAGCAGCGCCCCGCGCATCGCCCTGGTCGACGACCAGGCCCTGATCCGCGCCGGCCTGCGCGCGTTGCTGCAGCAACAGGGCATCGACATCACCTTCGAAGCCGACAGCGGCGAGGCGCTGCTGGCACGCCTGGCGCAGCAGCCGGTGCAGCTGATCGTCTCCGACATCCGCATGCCGGGCATGGATGGCATCCAGGCGTTGCAGGCGCTGCGCGCGCGCGGCGACCTGACGCCCTGCCTGTTCCTGACCACCTTCGACGAGAGCGACCTGCTGCTGCGTGCCACCGCGGCCGGCGCGCAGGGTTTCCTGCTCAAGGACGCCGCGCCGGAAGACCTGCGCGACGCCATCGTGCGCATCGTCGCCGGGCAGACCCTGCTGCAACCGGTCAGCACCGACCCGGTACGCCAGCGCTATCGCTACCACGCCGACGATGCGCCGCGCGAGCTGTTCAGCCAGAAGGAAGTGGCGGTGCTGCGGCTGATGGCCGGCGGCTACAGCAACCGCGAGATCGCCGCCAGCCTGTTCCTGGCCGAGGGCACGGTGAAGAACTACGTCTCGGCCATCCTGGACAAGCTCGACACCCGCGACCGTACCCGCGCGGTGCTCAAGGCGATCACGCTGCGGGTCATCTGAGCGCCGCCGTGCTCAGGGCGCGACGCTGCGCACTTCCACGGTGACGTGCACGATCTCCTCGTGCACCGACAGCGCGCGGTGGAACAGCTCGGCGTCGACACCCGGCACGGTCGCCACTTCCATCGCGCAGGCGAAGCGGCCGCGGCCGACCTGCCAGACATGCAGGTCGCTGATATGGGCCGGCACCGGCCCCTGTTCCACCGCCTCGCGGATCTCGGCCACCACCGGCGCGTCCATCTCCGCGTCGAGCAGCACCCGGCCGGTCTGCCGGATCAGGCCCCAGGCCCACACCGATACCAGCACCGCGCCGACGATACCCATCAGCGGGTCCAGCCACGACGCATTGAAGTACAGCCCGCCGAGCAGCGCGATGATCGCCAGCACCGAGGTGGCGGCATCGGCCAGCACGTGCAGGTAGGCCGAACGCTGGTTGAGGTCGTGCTCATGGTGGCCGTGGGGTTCGTGGCCATGGTGGTGATGTGGGTGGTGATGCCCATGGTCGTGGTGATGGTCGTGCTGGTCGCGCAGCCACCACGCGCACAACAGGTTCACCCCCAACCCCACCACGGCGATGGCGATGGCCTGCTGGTAGTGGATCGGGCTGGGCTTGAACACCCGCGCGATCGACTCGAAGGCCATCAGCCCGGCCACGCCCAGCAGCAGGATCGCGCTGGTATAGCCGGCCAGGATCTCGATCTTCCAGGTGCCGAAGGCGAAGCGCGGGTCGTCGCGGTAGCGCCGCGCGCAGGCGTAGGCGAACGCGGCCAGGCCCAATGCCAGCGCATGCGAGCTCATGTGCCAGCCATCGGCCAGCACCGCCATGGAGTTGAACCACCAGCCGCCGGCGATCTCCACCACCATCATCACCAGGGTCAGCGCCATCGCGCGGCGGGTGTTCTGTTCGGCCATCGGGTTGCCATGGCTGAACGCGTGGCTGTGCTGGCGGGAGCGGGCAAGGGTTTCGGGATTCATGGCGTGACACCTTCTCAGATACCCCCATAGGGTATACGATCCGGCCATGGCCCATATCCAGCGCGACAGGAAGAAGCTGCTCACCCGGGTGCGCCGCATCGCCGGCCAGGTGGCCGCGCTGCAGCAGGCGCTGGAAGCCGGCGACGACTGCGACGCGGTCCTGGTGCAGATTGCCGCCGCCAAGGGCGCCATGCACGGGCTGATGCTGGAGGTGATGGCCGGCCATCTCAGCGACCATGTCGTGGCCGAGGCCGATCCGGCGCGGCGCGCGGACGAGGCCGGGGTGCTGCTGGAACTGCTCAGGCGGCACGCGCGGTGACGCCGCCCGGGCCCGCCGGCCAGGCATGAATGCGGGCTGCCGGGGCACCCCCTGGCGGGCCATGTAAAATGCCCGATTTTTCGGTCAGGACCATGGCGAAAGCTTCCACACGGGCGCCCGTGCTGGGCCCGGCGTTCATTCGCCTGCTGGCCCGCTTCGGCGACGCCGACCTCCCGCGCACGCCGCCGGTGCTGACCGAGCGGCTGGCGCAGTGGTTCGACTGGAACCGCGCCATCACCCTGTCGCGCGCGCTGGACAACCGGCTGCCGGCCCCCGCCGACGGTCCCGCCTTCGACACCGCCCAGGAAGCCGAATGCGCGCGCCTGCGCCGTTCGCTGCTGGACACCATCGACGCCGACGTCGACCTGTCCGCGCCGCGCCGCAAGGACGCCAGCGCCGCCAACATCGACCCCGGCTACCTGCCCTACCGGCAGCACTGCCTGGCCGCGCAGCGCGCGATGCAGGCGGCCACCGGCCTGCTGCGCGGCCGCCTGCGCGACATGCTGGCACTGCAGTCGCCGGCCAAGGCACGCCTGGCCGAGGTCGACGCGGTGATGGAAGCCACGCTCAGCCCGCGCGAACAGGCGCTGCTGGCGATCGTCCCCGGCCTGCTCGGCCTGCACTTCCAGCGGCTGCGCGATGCCGGCGCCCCGGATACCCCCGATACCGCCGCCGCCGACGCGGCGGACGACACTCCCGCTGCTCCCGCCGCCGGCCCCTGGCTGGCACGGTTCCGCCAGGACATGCGCACCGCGCTGCTGGCCGAACTGGACGTCCGCTTCCACCCCATCGACGGCCTGCTCGCCGCGTTGCGCACCCGGTAACCGCCTCTCCATGTCCAGAAACCCCATCGTTCCCGTCGTGTTCCTTGCCGGCCTGCTGGCCGTGTGCTGGATCGGCATCGGCTACCTCGGCAGCCATCCGCTGGCCGCCGCGGTGGCCGCGCTGATCGCCGCGTGCTACCTGGCCGGCGGCTTCGAACTGCTGCGCTACCGGCAGGCCACCGCCACCCTGGTGCAGGCGCTGCCATCGCTGGGCGAGGCCGCCGGCGACCTCGACGGCTGGCTGTCGCGGCTGCAGCCGGGCCTGCGCCATGGCGTGCGGCTGCGCATCCAGGGCGACCGCGTCGGCCTGCCGGCACCGGCGTTGACCCCCTACCTGGTCGGCCTGCTGGTGTTGCTGGGCATGCTCGGCACCCTGCTGGGCATGATGGCGACCCTGCGCGGCACCGGGCTGGCGCTGGAAAGCGCCACCGACCTGGACGCCATCCGCAGTTCGCTGGCCGCGCCGGTCAAGGGCCTGGGTTTCGCATTCGGCACCTCCATCGCCGGCGTCGCCAGCTCGGCCGCGCTGGGCCTGCTGTCGGCGCTGCTGCGGCGCGAACGCGCGCAGGCGGTACAGCAGCTCGACGCGGGCATCGCCACGCACCTGGGCCACCTGTCGCACGCGGTGCAGCGCCGCGAGACCTTCCGCCTGCTGCAGGAACAGAACGCGCTGATGCCGGCCCTGGTCGAGCGCCTGCAGGCCCTGGCCGACACCCTGGAGCGGCAGCAGCACGACGCCGGGCAACGCCTGCAGGCCAGCCAGCAGGCATTCCACCAGCACAGCGAGGCGGCGTGGACGCAGCTGGCCGGCTCGCTGCAGCAGGCGCTGCGCGACGGCATCGCCCAGCAGGCCAACGCCGTCGGTGCCGCGCTGCAGCCGGTGGTGGACACCACCATGGCCGCGCTGGCGCAGAAGTCCGACCGCCTGCAGGCGGCCATTGAACAGGCCGTGCACCGCCAGCTCGACGGCCTGGACAGTGCCGTGCAGGGCACGGCCAGCGCCGCGCGCGAGAGCTGGAGCGCCGCCGTCGCCGAGCAGCAGCGCGGCAACGCGGCACTGGCCGATGGCCTGCAGCAGGCGCTGCAGCAGTTCGCCGCCACCTTCGAGCAGCGCTCGGCCGCGCTGGTCGACGGCGTGGCGACGCGGCTGGAAGACAGCAGCAGCCGGACCGCCGACGCCTGGAACAGCGCACTGGCGCGCCAGCACGACGCCCATGCGGCGCTGGCCGAGCGCAACGAGCAGGCACTGGTGGCCGCCGCCGAACACCTCGACCGGCATGCACGCGCGCTGGTCGACACGCTGGGACAGGCGCACGGCGAACTGCAGGCGGCACTGGCCGCGCGCGACGAACAGCGGCTGGCGCACTGGTCGCAGTCGCTGGCGGCGATGCTCGCCACGCTGGAGGAGAACTGGCAGCGCAACGGCGCGCTGGTCGCGCAGCAGCAGCAGCAGGTGTGCGACGCGCTGGCGCGCACCGCGGGCGAGGTCTCGGCCCAGCTGCAGGCCGCGGCCGGCGGCGCGCTGGAGGGCATCGCCGGCAACGCGCAGGCGCTGACCGACGCCACCGCCGACTTCGCCCGGCGCAGCGAGGCCATGATCGACGCCCTGCAGCGTTCGCATGGCGAACTGCAGGACGCCCTGCAGGCGCGCGACGCCGAGCGCCTGGCGCAATGGCGCGATGCCTTCGCCCAGCTGACCGGCGAATTCGGCCAGCGCTGGGAACACAGCAGCGCCCAGGTCGCCGCGCAGCAGCAGCAGGTCTGCGACACCCTGGTACAGACCACCCAGGCGATCCACGCACAGGCGCAGGCACAGGCGCGCGATACCCTGGCCGAGATCGGGCGGCTGGTCGCCACCGCGTCCGAGGCGCCGCGCGCGGCCGCCGAAGTGGTCGCCGAGCTGCGCCAGAAGCTGTCCGACAGCATGGTCCGCGACACCGCCATGCTGGAAGAGCGCGGGCGCCTGCTGGAGACCCTGCAGACCCTGCTCGACGCGGTCAACCATGCATCGCACGAACAACGCGGCGCCATCGACGCGCTGGTCTCGACCTCGGCCGAGCTGCTGGAGCGCGTGGGCAGCCGCTTCAGCGCGCAGGTCGAAGGCGAGGCCGGGCGGCTCGACGCCGCCGCCGCGCACGTCACCGGCAGCGCGCTGGAAGTGGCGAGCCTGGGCGAAGCGTTCGGCGGCGCGGTGCAGGCGTTCGGCGACGCCACCGGCAGCCTCAATGAACGCCTGCAGGCCATCGAATCGGCGCTGGAGAAATCGCTGGCGCGCAGCGACGAGCAGCTCGCCTACTACGTGGCGCAGGCACGCGAAGTGATCGAGCTGAGCATGCTGTCGCAGAAGCAGATCATCGGCCAGCTGCAGCAACTGGCCGGGACCGGCGACGGGGCCGCCGGCGCATGAGCGACGAGATCGAGTTCGACGCCGAATCCAGCGCCACCACCTGGGCCGCGTTCGGCGACCTGATGTCGGTGCTGCTGGGCGCGTTCGTGCTGATCCTGGCCAGCGTCATCGGCATCCAGCTGCTGCTGCACAACCGCCTGGACGAGGAAGTGAAGCAGCGCCAGGCCGAGGCCGCGCGGCTGAAGACCCTGGAGCAGGCACTGGCCGCGCCGCTGGCGGCCGGCCGGGTGACCGTGATCGACGGCCGCATCGGCATCAGCGGCAGCGTGCTGTTCGCGCTCAACTCCGACCAGCTGCAGCCCGAGGGCCGCGAGCTGCTGCAGAGCATCGCCGGGCCGCTGCGCGACTACCTGTCCGCGCGCGACGAGATCCTGATGGTCAGCGGCTTCACCGACAACCAGCCGGTGCGCGCGGCCAACGCCCGCTTCGCCGACAACCTGGAACTGTCGGCGGCGCGCGCGCTCACCGTCACCCGCACCCTGATCACCGACGGCGTGCCGTCGTCGTCGGTGTTCGCCGCCGCGTTCGGCGCCGAGCAGCCGGTCAGCTCCAACGACGATGAGGCCGGCCGCGCGAAGAACCGGCGCGTGGAGATCGCGCCGATCCCGCGCCACGCGCCCGATGGCAAGGCCGATGGCCGCTGAGGCCGGCGATGTCCACGCGCGGCTGGAAGCCTGGCAGCAGCAGGGCGCCGACCGCATCGATCCGCTGCGCTTCGCGCTGATGCGCGCGCTGGCGCGGCACGCGGCGCGCCACGACGGCGCGCTGCGGCAGCGCCTGGACGCGCGCCTGCGGGAACTGGCCGATGCCTATGCCGCACTGCCACCGCCCACCGGGCTGCCGCGATCGACGCACGCCGCCGGCGCCAGCCCGCTGCGACAACTGCTGGACCGGTTCGGCCAGGCGCGGCCGGCGGCGGCACCGGCGCAGGCCGCCGCCCCGGCTGCACCCGGTGCAGCGGGCGACGCCGGCGACACCGTGCCGGTCGTCGATCTGGCCGCGCCGATGCCGGTACTCGACGAGTTCCAGCAGCTGTGGACCCGCATCCGCATCGACGGCCTGCTGCGACACTGCCTCGACGGCCTGCCCGAGGACGCCGGCCCGCTGCATTCCAGCGTGCTCACCTACCGCGCCATGGCCCTGATGCGCGAGGTCTGCCCGGATTACCTGCAGCATTTCGTCGCCTACACCGACGCGTTGTCTTGGCTGGAGCAGCTCGGCGGCGGTACCGCCGGTGGCAATGACGGCGATGGCGCCGCGGCCGCCCGCAGGCCCACGCGCAGCCAGCGGCGCAAAAAGCCGCAATGACCCACGCACCCGCAGGAGCGCACTTCAATGCGCGACGGGGCCTGACCGGAAGAACTTCATCGCGCACCGCAGCACGCTCCTGCAAACGCGCTCCTGGGCGGACGCGGGCGGCCTGGCTTTCGCCTCAGGTATCGCGGAAGCCGTAATCGAAGGTGTAGTGGTGCCTGCCGTCGACGATGTCGATGGCGATGCGGCCGTGCAGGCCGGCCAGCTCGCCGGTGCCGCTGTCGGGCACCACGGTGAGGTCGAGCCGGGGCGCGCCGCGGTCCATGACACCGTTGTGCTGGGCATGGAAGCTGCCGCGGCGGCCGTCGAGAGTGCCTTCGATGCGCTCGAGGGCGACGTAGGCGCCGGAGCCGGATACCGGCGACATCATCGCCAGCATGTGCACCACGCTGCTGGCGTCCAACGGGCCATGGAAGCGCTTGTCGAAACGCACATGGCCGACGACCGCGCCGCCGCCGATGTCCAGCGATTCCTGCGGGACGCGCGTGATGTCGAACTCGCCCTTGGCCTGCATGACGGGATTCCCGGGTTGGCAAGGAAAGCAGTTTAGGCAGGGACCGCGCATGCCGCCATTGCCGGTGCCGGCGCTACCCGCAAAGCCCACGGTGGACCATCAGCGGAACCAGATCTTCAGCGTCACGTACAGCCCATAACCCAGCGCCAGCACCAGCCACACCAGAAACAGAACGTTGGCCCAGTACGTGCCCGCATGCGCGACCAGCGTATACACCTGCCCGGCGCAGCCCTTGCCGAGGCAAGGTATCTGGCCCCGCACCAGCGCGCGCAGGACGGCGAACAGCGCATAGCCCGCCACGCCGGCGGTCATCAGGAAGCCCACCGGCCCCACCAACCCCTGGGTCGGTGCGCCGTTCTCGTCGAAGGGCGCTTTCTGGAGCTGCTTCTGCCCGAACCGGTACCAGGCCCATCCCAGCAGGAGCAGGGAGGAGTAGTAGAGGAAGTCACGCATGTCGTCGCGGTACCGTGGCCGGCCAATCCGCAGTATGGCGGCAAGCGCAACCGCTGCCTGTGGCGCCCTGCACGGATTGGCGGACACGGTGCCTGCTTCCTGCGGCTCCCGGGCCCGGCGCTGTCCGCGCATGCGCAGGCCGGTCGCCTCCGACCCGCCGTCGCGAAGCGATGCGCTGACCCACCCGCGTTCGTACGCCATGCTGGGAGAACCCGCGCGGCGCCGGGAATGTCGCGGCGAATCCGCAGCGGCAGTGGCGCCCGGGTTCTAGCGGAAGGCACGGGTGTCTGCGTCGCTCCTGCATCCGGCTTGCCTTCGCGGACGACGGCAAGGGCGCGGTCGCCCGCGCCCTTGCGTCGATCACCAGGCGGTCCCGCCGCTCAGGCGGCGGTATCCACCAGCACCAGTTCGGCGTCTTCCAGCGCGCGCACGGTGATGCTGCCCTCACCGGCAATGGCGGCACCGTCGCGGGCTTCGAGCGGCACGCCGTTCACTTCCACCTTGCCGGTGTTGGGCACCAGGTAGCCGTGGCGGGTGGCGTCGCGGAAGTGGTACGTGGTGCTCTCGCCGGCCTTCAGCGACGCGCCCAGTACGCGGGCGTCGGCGCGGATCGGCAGGGCCTCCTCGTCACCCTGCATGCCACTGGCCAGGGCGATGAAGCGACCGGAGCGCCCGCCCTTGGGAAAGGGCTTGGTACCCCACGCCGGGGCGCCGCCGCGCGCATCCGGGATGATCCAGATCTGGAAGATGCGGGTCACCCCCGGCTCCAGGTTGTACTCGGCATGGCGGATGCCGGTGCCGGCACTCATCACCTGCACGTCGCCGGCCTCGGTACGGCCCTTGTTGCCCTGGTCGTCCTGGTGGCTGATGGCGCCCTCGCGCACATAGGTGACGATCTCCATGTCCGCGTGCGGATGCGGCGGGAAGCCGGTGCCGGGCTGGATGGTGTCGTCGTTCCACACCCGCAGGGCGCCCCAGTGGACGCGCGCCGGGTCGTGGTAGCCGGCAAAGGAAAAGTGGTGCCTGGCATCCAGCCAACCGTGGTTGGCTCCGCCAAGGGTGGCAAACGGGCGACGCTCGATCATGGTCGTGTCCTGCGGGGTGGTTGCGATGGGGGCCAGTCTAGGCACGCGCGTTTGCATCCGGAATGGAAGGAATGAAAAGACATCCTTTCCGTTTGTGCCATGATCCAGTCTTCTCCCATCGCGGTGTGCACCATGAGCCAACTGCCCGACCTGGAAGCCTGGGCCATCTTCGCCAGGGTCGCCGAGGCCGGCTCCTTCGCCCGTGCGGCCGAAGCGCTGGGGCTGTCGCAGGCCACCGTGTCCAAGGCCATCACCCGGCTCGAAGCACGCATCGGCACCACCCTGTTCCACCGCACCTCGCGGCGCATGTCGCTGACCGACGCCGGCGCCGCGGCACTGGAGCGCGCCGCGCGCATCCTCGACGAGGGCGAGGCGGTGGAGGCCGAGGTCGCCGACCGTTCGGCGACGCTGCGCGGGATGGTGCGGGTGGCCGCGCCGATGTCCTTCGGCGTGGCGCAGCTGGCGCCGCTGCTGCCGGCGTTCATGCGCGCGCACCCGGACGTGGAGCTGGATATCCAGCTCAGCGACGCGCAGGTGGACCTGGTGGCCGAGCGCTTCGACCTGGCGCTGCGCATTTCCACCCTGGCCGACTCCAGCCTGCGCGCGCGGCGGCTGTGCCAGGTGCGGATCCTGCTGGTCGGCGCGCCGGCCTATTTCGCCGAGCATGGCAGGCCGCAGCACCCGCGCGACCTCGCCGGCCACCGCGGCTTCCAGTACAGCTACACCCGCGGTGGCAACACCTGGCGCTTCCGCCACCGGCGCCACGGCGAATATGCGCAGACCGTGCCGCGCCAGTTGCAGGCCAACAACGCCGAAGTGTTCGCCGCGGCGCTGCGCGGCGGGCTGGGACTGGCCCTGCAACCGGAGTTCATGGTCTGGGACGACCTGCGCGCCGGCCGCCTGGAAACGGCGATGGACGACTGGCAGGTGGAGCCGATCGCGCTGCACATCGTCACCCCGCCCGGCCTGCGCCGCCCGGCGCGCGTGCAGCGGCTGATCGACTACCTCGCCGCCGGGCTGGAACGTGCGCCGTGGGCGACGGGCGCGGGCGCAAGCCGCTGACCTCGCGGCTGGACGAGGCCCACGGGGAAGGCGATGACCCTGGCGATGCGCATGCTGCTGGCGGGCCTGCTGCTGGTGCTGGACGCAACCGCCGGCGCGACCGCACAGGTACCGGACCGGGTCTTCATCGAAGGCCGCGACGACGCGCTCGATACCCACCCGCTGGAAAGCTAGCTGCGCGATCGCCCCGATTTCCCGCGGGAGAACGTCTCGCGCGGCACCGCCAACTGGCGCGGTTGCGTGGCGCACTGGGCGATCGACGGTGACCGGCTGCTGCTGCGCAGGGTCGAGGTACGCCTGTACGACAGCGGCAACGAGAGCTCCAGCAGCGTTGACTTGCTGGCCCGGCTGTTTCGCGAAGGCGCCCCGGTGGGCGCCAGCTGATACAGCGGCGCGCTGATCATCCCCGACGGGCGCCTGGTCGATTACGTGCACATGGGCCATGGCTCCATCTACGCGCATTACCGCGTCTACCGCATCGCCCAGGGACGGGTGGTCGAGGCGTGGTCGAGGCGCTGTCGATCGATGCCGAACCGTTCCGCGCCTGGCGCGAGCGGAAGTTCCAGGTGTTCAGGCAGACCGCGCAGTACCACCAGGCGATGGAGCATATCCGCGGAAAGCTAGGGACATGAGTGCGGACGATATCGACGGCTTCGTGCGTGGCTTTCATGCCGGGCAATGCATGGGGCGGCAGGAGCCAGCAGGCTGAAGACCCTCTGGACTCGCCGCCGATCAGCGTACGTACCCGGCCTCGTGCTGCGGCCTGATGGCAAGGACGAACACGGTGTCGATACCGGCAACATACCGGTACAACGCCATGTATCCGGCTGCGCCCCTGCCGATCACCAGCTCACGCATGTCCTCGCCACAGTGGCGGCCGATCAGGGGGCTGCTTTCCAGCACGTTGAAGGCGTCGATGATGCCGCCAAGCCGTGCCGTGCGTTGTCCGGCATCGTATGGCTCGAGATGCAGGTGGATGCGCTCGAAATCCTCCCCGACTTCGGGCGCAGGTTCGATCCGCGTCACCGCTATTCCGCCAGCTTGCGGGCGGCGGGGCGCCGGGCGGTCTGGCCTGCCACCCGACGTTCCAGATAGCTGCGCATCTCGTTCCAGGGGATGGTTTTTCCCGATGCGGCGATGCCGGCATGGCGTCGTTCCGCCTCGGCTTCGAAGTCGGCGCGGCGTTGGGCCAGCGCCGCTTTCTCGGCGATCGCTTCCAGGATGAATCCATGCGGCGTCATGCCGGTTTCCTTCGCCATCTCGGCGACGCGGGCCTTCAACTCGTCCGGAAGGCGGATGGTGGTGGTGCCCATGAGCTGCCCCGTTGGATCACTGATTCCGGACCGAAGGAGCACACGTGTGCTACCTGTCGGCACGAACACTGATCGCCGGTCATGCAGGGCACAGCTGGCACTATCCCTGCGCCTGGCCCAGCCGCTGCGCCAGACCCGACCAGCGGCTGGCGTGGCGCGACAGCGCCGCTTCGATCACCGCCGCGTCGCCCGCCAGGTGCAGGGCGTGGCGGGCGCGGGTGATGCCGGTGTAGAGCAGTTCGCGGCTGAGCACGCGGTTGTCGCGGTGCGGCAGCTGCAGCCAGACCTCGTCGAACTCCGAACCCTGCGCCTTGTGCACGGTCATGGCAAAGGCACTTTCGTGCGCCGGCAATGCCGCCGGGTGGAACGGCCGCGGCGCGTCGGGATCGTCGCCGGCGAACCAGGCGGTGGTACCGCGGCCGGTGCCGTCCCGCAGGCAGATGCCGACATCGCCGTTGAACAGGCGGTGGCGATAGCTGTTCTCGGTGACCAGCAGCAGGCGCCCGTGGAAGTGGGCAGGTGCGCCGCCGCGCGGGGTCGTGCCGCCGAGCAGCTCTTCGATGCGCGCGTTGAGCCCGCGCGCGCCCTGCGGGCCTTCGCGCACGGCGGTGAGCAGGCGCAGGCGCCCGGCCAGGGCCAGCGCCTGTGCCGGCGTCTGCGCGGCGGCCAGTGCTTCCCAGTAGCGCTGCAGCGGTTCACGCCAGGCCTGCAGCGGATCGTCCTCGTTCTCGTGGAAGTGCACGCCGGGCAGCTGCGCGTCGCGCAGCAGCGACAGCGCGCGGGCGGCGTCGCCGCCGCGCATCGCCGCGGCCAGCGGTGCCAGCTGCAGCGCCTCGCTCTGCCGGTAGCCGCGCTGCAACTGCACGCGGGTGCCGGCGAAACCGGTCGCCGGCGGCGCGATGGATGCCGCCGGCAGCGCGCCCAGCAGGCCCTGCAACGCCTGCGCGTCGTCGGGCGCAATGCGCGTGCCGTCGCCGGCGGCGCGCAGGATGGCGCCGAGCACGTCGCCGGCTTCCACCGAGGGCAGCTGGTCCGGGTCGCCGAGCAGCACCAGCCGGGTGCCGTCGGCCACCGCCTCGACCAGCTTGGCCATCAGCGGCAGATCGATCATCGAGGCCTCGTCCACCACGATCGTGTCGTACGCCAGCGGGTTGTCGGCGTGGTGGCGGAAGCGCGGCGAATCCGGAATCACGCCCAGCAGGCGGTGCAGGGTGGTGCCGGTGGTCGGCAGCTGCGCGCACAGCGCCGCGTCCACGCCCAGCCGCGGCAGCTGCTGCACGGCGTTGCGCAGGCTTTCGGCCATGCGCTCGGCAGCGCGGCCGGTGGGCGCGGCCAGCGCCACCCGCGGCGGCGCGCGGCCGGCAGCCTGGGCCTGCGCGGCCAGCAGCACCAGCAGGCGCGCGATGGTGGTGGTCTTGCCGGTACCCGGCCCGCCGGTGACCAGCAGCAGCGCGTGGCGCAGGGCCAGCGCCGCGGCGCGGGCCTGCTGGTCGCCAGCGGGGGAAGCGTCGGTGGGTCCGGCGGCCGCAGTGGCGGGCACCTGGGCGAACAGGTCACCCTGCCGGTCCGCCGTGCCCGGCGCGGCGGCCGCGTTGCCGGGAAACAGCCGCGCGAACAGCGGCGCCAGCGCCGCCGGATCGGCGGCCTGCAGCGGGGCCTGGCCGATGCGCTGCAGGCCCAGCGCCAGCCGCCGCTCGTACTCGCGATAGCGCCGCAGGTACAGCAGGCCGTGTTCCCAGGCCAGCGGCGCCTGCGTGGCCTCGTCGGCATCGTCGTCGGGCCGCGCCACCCAGGGCGATGCCTGCAGCTGCGCGATCCAGCCCTGCGCGTCGGGCCAGGGCAGCGCGGCCTCGACCAGCCGCGCCGGCCGCGCCGGGTCGAACCCGGCGTGGCCGTGGGCCACGGCCAGCGAGGCCAGCGCCGCGGCAACCAGCACCGCGTCGGGGGTATCGGGATCGAGCCGGCGCAGGCTTTGCGCCAACGCGTGGTCGAGCGCACGCAGCGCCCCGGCCTTGTTGAGTGCGGCCAGCAGGCTCATGGCTGGCCTCCCAGCCGGGCCAGCAGCGCGGCGTGGGCGTCGTCACCGCCGGCGAACAGCGCGTCCACCGCGTGCACCAGTTCCGCCGCGAAGGCATGCGCGTACACCCCCGGCGAAGGCGTGCGGGTCGCATCCAGGCCACGGCAGAACAGGTAGCGGATGCCGCCGAAATCACGCGCGTAGTCATAGCCGTCGCCCAACCGGAAGCGCAGCCAGCGGTGCAGCGCCACGGTGTAGATCAGCGCCTGCAGGTCGTACTCGCTGTGGCGCATGGCCGCCTCCAGCTGCGCCGGGGCGTAGCCGGGCAGGCGGTTGGACTTGTAGTCGAGCACGTACCAGCGGCCGTCGCGCAGGTAGGTCAGGTCGATCTTGCCGGTCATCAATCCTTCCAGGCGGCCACGCGCACCGAAGCCGTGGCGGCCGCGCACCACGCCGTGCGCATGCAGCACGCGCAGCAGCGCCGGCACCGCGGTGGGCTGCATGGCGAAGTGGAATTCGATCTCGGCACGGCGCTCGCCGGCGGCCAGCGCATGCAGCGCGCCGCCTTCGGGCAGGTCCACGGTCAGGGTCTGCCCGACCAGCGCGGTGAGCAGGGCCACGCCGTCGTCGATGTCGGCCCCGGCATAGCCTTCGGCGCGCAGTGCCGCGGCGATTACTCCGGCCTGCCCCGCAGGCGCCGCGTCGCCAGGCCGCCAGCCGCGCCAGGCGCCGAAGTCGGTGTTCTCCAGCGCGGCATGCAGCACATTGCCGAAACGGCTGCCGGCGAAGCGCGGATCGAAGGCCTCCTGCGCCGTGACGGGATCCTGCCCGGCATCGTCTTCGCCCTGCGCCGGTTCGTCGGCGGCGCCGCCGCTGTCCTGCGTGGCGGCGGCCGACGTGTCGTGGCCGGCCTCGGCGTGGGCGAGCTGGGTGAAGCTGTAGACCCACCAGTCCAGCGACAGCGCGCGGCGCACCCCACGCACCGGCGGCACCGCCGGCTCGTGCGCGGGCGGCAGCCGCGCGGGCAGCGCATCCACGCTGCCCGCGACGATCTGGATGTCGGGGTGCGCGGCCAGCCGCTGCATGTCATCCAGCAGCGGCCCCAGCCGCGAACCGGGCAGCCCGGCCAGCGCGCCGCCGGCGATCCACAGCGCGTGCTCGGCGCGGGTGAGGCCGACGTACAGCAGGCGCGCGGCTTCGGCCGCCTCCTCGGCGGCGGCCTGCTGGCCGACCGCCTTCCACTCCGTCGCGTCCTTGTCGATCTTCCAGTGCAGCACGCGGCGCTCACCATCGTGCACGATGCGGTGGCCGTCGCTGGCCGGTGCGCCGCCGTCGATGCCGACGAACGGCAGGTACACCAGCGGGTATTCCAGGCCCTTGCTCTTGTGCAGGGTGATGACCTGCACCCGGTGCGCGTCCGATTCCAGGCGCAGCAGCTGGGTCTCGTCGCCGTCGTCGGCATGGGCGATGCGCGCCTGCAGCCAGTCGAGCAGGCCATGCAGGCCGATGCTGCGGGTGCCGGCTTCCTGCAGCAGTTCGCCCAGCTGCAGGTAGTTGGTCAGGCGGCGTTCGCCGTCGACCAGCGCCAGCAGGCGCTCGGCCTGTTCGGCGCACAGATCCGACAGCATCGCCAGCACGCCGCCGCGCTGCCAGCGCTCGCGCCATTGCAGCAGGCGTTCCTGGTGCCGGCGCTGGCGGTCGCCCTCGTGCTCCATCGCGGCGATGGCCGCGGCGCTTTCGCCCAGCAGCACGGTGGCCAGCGCGGCGCGCAGGCGGCCTTCGTCGGCCGGTTGCAGCAGCGCCAGCAGCAACAGGCGCAGCTCGTGCGCCTCGGCGGTCGCGAACAGGCTGTGTTTGCCGGCGGCCACCGCGGGAATGGCGGCAGCGGCCAGCGCCTGCTGGATGCGCGTGGCCTCGCGGTGCGAGCGCACCAGCACGGCGATGTCGCCGGGGCGCACCGGGCGACCATCGACCAGCGCCCTGCCCTGGCGCGCCGCGGACAGCACGCGGTGGATGTCGGCCACGCAGGCCACGGTGGCGGCGTGGCGCGAGTCATCGGCCTTGAGCGGCTTGCCATCGGCGTCGGCGTCGAGCAGGTGCAGGGTCAGCGCCGGCGCGGGGACGCCGTCGAGCAGGTAGTCGGCATCGCTGCGCTTGGAGCCGGGCTCGACCGGCTCGAAGCGGATGCGCGGGTCGAGGAAAGCCTGTTCGCCGGCGTTGGCGTACAGCGCGTCGATCGCGCGCAGCAGCCCGGGACGCGAACGGAAGTTGTGCGCCAGCCGCGGCGCCTCGGCGGCGCGCTCGCGGGCCTGCAGGTAGGTGTGCACGTCGCCGCCACGGAAGCCGTAGATGGCCTGCTTGGGGTCGCCGATCAGGAACAGCGCGGCGGCGGCGGGCGGTTCGGCGAACACCCGGCGGAAGATGTCCCACTGGTGCGGGTTGGTGTCCTGGAATTCGTCGACCAGGGCGAAGCGGTACTGCGCGCGCAGGCGTTCGGCCAGCACCATGCCGGCTTCGCCGTCCAGCGCCGCATGCACGCCGTCGATCAGGTCGTCGTAGGTCTGCACCCGGTACTGCTGCTTGTGCCGCGCCAGGCGCTGGCGGGCGTCGTCGCGCAGTGCATGCAGCAGGACGATGGACTGCTGCCGGCGCCATTCGGCGAAGCGCGCCTGCGCCTGCACGTAGTCGGCGATCAATGGCTGCAGCGGCGACACCGGGGTGCTGCCGGCCTTGGCCTTCACGGTGCGGGCGGTCAGCGCGTCGAGGGTGAGCCGCTGCAGCCGCTCGTCCAGCGCGGCGGCCGGATCGGGATGGCGCGCCCAGTGCAGCAGTTGCCGGAACAGCGGTTCGATCCATTCGGCCTTGTAGCTGCTCCTGTTGAGCACGCCGCCCTCCAGCGCGGCGCGCAGCTGCTGCAGGTAGGCGTCGCCATGCGCGGCCAGCCCGCCGGCAAGGCGCAGCGCGGCGGCGTCACGCGGCGGGCCGGCATCGTCCAGCGGCGCTGGCGGCAGCGCCGGCAGCAGCGGCAGATCGGCGACCAGTACCGGCAGGTCGGCCGCCAGGGCGTCCGGGCCCTTCCACAGCGCGGTCAGGGCCGCCAGCGCATCGCCGCGGGCGGCATGCTGCCGCCACAGGTCGGCCGCGAGCCCGGCGTGGAGCGCGCGGGTATTGGTCAGCAGTTCCGGCGCGGCGAAGCTGTGGCCGCTCTCCAGCGCGTGTTCGGCCAGTACCCGGGCGCAGAAGCCATGGATGGTGAAGATCGCCGCCAGGTCGGTTTCCTCGGCGGCGATGCGCAGGCGCCGCGCCAGCTGCGCGGCGGTTTCGGTGCCCAGCTGCAGGTAACGCCGCAGGATGGCGCCGGTCAGCGCGGCCTCGTGGCCCGCGTCCGCCGCTGGCGCGGCCTCGGCCAGCCGCGCCGCCAGGTCCAGGCGCTCGCGGATACGCCGGCGCAGTTCCTGGGTCGCCGCTTCGGTGAAGGTGACGGCCAGGATCTGGCCCATGCGCAGGTGCCGTTCCACCACCAGGCGGGTGAACAGGGTGGCCAGGGTGAAGGTCTTGCCGGTACCGGCGCTGGCCTCGATCAGGCGCAGGCCGTCCAGCGGCAGCTCCAGGTACGGGTCGTTCGCAGGTGCTGCGACGCTCATGCGCGGTCCCCGCCGCCGGTCGCCACCCGGCCCTCGCGCAGCGCGGTGAACACCACCAGGCTGTTGTGGATAAATCTGTTGGTAGTGGCCGCGTCGGCGAACGGATCGGCGCCGCGCAGCGCCAGTTGCAGGGCTTCGCCGTCACGCTCGCCCCAGCTGCGGTCGCTGCCATGCCACTTCTCGCGCGCGACCTTTTCGCGGGCGTCCGGATCGGCGTTGTAGATCGCCCAGCCGGTGTAGGGGGCGAACGGCAGCGGCGCCTGCAATCCCCGCGCACGCAGCTGCAGCAGGGCCTGCAGGGCGGCGCGGGCCTGTTCAGCCGGTGGCGGCGGCAGGATGTGCGGGCCAAAGCCGCCATCGCCGGCATCAATGAACTGCAGCAGCGGCAGCGGCACGCCGGCGGCATTGGCCAGCAACCATTCCAACCCGCTGCGCAGCACCCAGGCCACGCCCGGCGCACCGGCCTGCAGGCGGGGCAGCCCCTGTGGATGGATCTGTGCGACACGGCCGTGGACGGTGGTGCCGTCGATCGCCACTTCCAGCCGCTGCGACTGCAATGGCGCGCCGTCGTACCACTGCGCGAAGCTGTCCGCGCACGGGCGGATGCGACCCAGCAGCTGCTCGAACTGCTGCCGGCCCAGCGCCCCGGAGGGCAGCAGCGCGCGCGCCCGCAGGCGCTCGTACAGGCCCTGTTCGCTGCCTTCCAGCAATGCGCCGAGTACCTGCTGCTGCAACGCGCTGTGCTCGCGCCCGCGTTCGGGCAGCACCAGCGGTTCGAGGTCGTCGCCGGGCAGGATCTCGCCGCCCAGGCGCAGCCCCAGCCGCTGTTCCAGGAACTGCCCGGCCGGGTCGGCCAGGAAGCGGCGCAGCGCATCCAGCGACAGCGCGGGTTCGCGCAGGGCGTCGGGCAGCGGCGCGTCCAGTGCACCGGCGGACCAGGGCGCCAGCGGCTGGCGCTGGCCACCGACCGCACCGGCGGCCGGGTGCCACTGGCGGCGGTAGCTGAAACGCCGCGGCTCGCCATCGCCACCGAACGCGGCCGGGGCGAAGGGCTGCAGCGGATGGCGCACGACCATTGTCTGGCGCGCGCTGGCCGCATCGGCATGGCAGGCAGCCACCGCGTCGATCAGCTCGCTGACCAGCACCGAAGGCTCGCGTTCGCTGCCGTCGCGCGCGTCGGCGCCGAGGTAGCTCAGGTAGAACACGTCCTGCGCCGACGCCAGCAACTGCAGGAACAGGAAGCGGTCGTCCTCGCGCAGCGACCGGTCGCCGTGGCGGCGCCGCCCGGTGCCGAGTTCGGCGGTGAGCCGGCTCAGGCCGGCGGCCGGGTCGCGGCGCGGGAAGTCGCCATCGTTCAGGCCCAGCACGCAGATCGCGCGGAACGGCAGCAGCCGCATCGGCACCATGCGCCCGAAACTGACGCCGCCGGTGAGCAGCGGCGCGCGGGTGTCGGCCTCGGACAACACCATGGAAAAGTGCGCACGCACCACCTCGGCGGGCACCGCCGCATCGAAGCCGGCCTTTTCCGCGTCCTCGGCGAAGGCGTTGATCAGCTTGCGCAGCCGGTCCAGCGCGCGCTGGGTGGACGGCTCGGCGGGCGTTTCCGGCAGCAGCGCGTCCAGCAGGCCAAGCAGGCGTTCGCGCCACTGCGCCGGCGCCAGCGCCTCGGCCAGCGCCTTCTGGTGGCGGGCGAGCACGCGCAGCAGGCGGATCAGCGCATCCAGCGCGGCCAGTGCGCTGCCTTCCAGCTCCGGCCACGGCGCGACGCCGGCCAGGTCGTCGTCGCTGCCGCTGGCGTGGCCGAGCAGCAGCCGGTCCAGGGCGAACTGCCAGGTGCAGGCGTCGTCGAGCGGCGCCTGGTGCTGGCCGCGGTGCGCCGCATCCAGCCCCCAGCGCGCGCCGGCGGCCTGCAGCCAGCCGTGCAGGCGCTCGAACGCGGCCGCGTCCAGTCCGGCGGCGGCGGCCAGCGGCGGGCTGGCGAGCAGGTCGAGGATCTCGTTGAGGCCGAAGCGCGACACCGGCAGCCCCAGCAGCTGCACGAACACGTCGGCCAGCGGCTCGCCCTGCAGCGGACTGGCGTCGGCCAGTGCCCACGGAATATGGCCCTCGCCGCCGCCGCGGCCGCCGAACACCGATTCCAGGTACGGCACGTAGGGGTCGATGTCCGGCGCCAGCACCGCGATCTCACGCGGCTGCAGCGGCGGGTCGAAGCGCGGGTCGTCCAGCAGCGCGCGCAGCTGGTCGTGCAGCACCTGCATTTCCCGCAGGCGGGTATGGCAGGCGTGGACCTGCACGCTGGGGTCGTCCAGCCGCAGCGCCGGGCGCAGCGGCGCCGGCGGCCGCGCGCGGCGATGGAACAGGTCGGCCTGCAGGCGATGCAGCAGGCTGTCGCGCAGGCCGCCCTGGTCCAGCGTCGGCCCGTCGCGCCGCTCGGGATCGGCATAGGCGGCGATCTCGCCGGACGGGTGCACCACTTCGTAGCTGCCCAGCACCGCCATGAAGTCGCGCCCAGCCGCGCCCCAGGCCTGCAGCAGCGGGTTCTCGCCGGCGTCGCTGCCGAACGGATCGTCGACGCCGCCGCGCAGCCGTTCGGCCAGGGTCTGCAGGTCGCCCCAATAGGCGCGCGTGGGCGTGGGCAGGTAGAAATGCAGCGTACCGACCCGCGCCTGGGTGGCGATCACCCGCAGCACGTCGGGCGAGACGTTGAGCGTGGCGAAGGCGAACAGGCGCGACGGCAGGCCGCGCGGCAGCGGCTGGCCGGCGCCCTCGAACCGCGCCAGGTAGTCGTTGATGCGGCGCGCGCGGTGCTGCTGGCCGCCGGCGATGCGGCGCCAGAGGATGGCCTGCGGATCGGCGGGATCGGCGCCGGCCTCCCAGCGCAGCAGCCAGTCGCGGCGCCAGGCCTGGTACTTCTCGAATACCCCGCCCAGTTCGGCGGCCAGCGACCACGCCCGCAGCGGGTCGCCGGCGCCGGGCGCGTCGCCCCCCAGATAGGTGCGCAGCGCGGCCATCGCCGGCTGCCGCATCAGCGCCGGGTCGGTCAGGGCCGCGTACAGCCGCCACTGCAGCCCGGGCGCGCCGAGGTCGTCCTGCTCGCCGGGCACGTTTTCCTGCAGCGCGCGGGCAACGAACTCGCCCGGCGTGAGGAATTCGAGATTGGCGGCGACGCCGTATTCGGCGGCCAGCGTGGACTGCAGCCAGCGGCGCATCGCCACCTGCGGGATCAGGACCGTGTCGGCGGCCAGCAACGGCTGCCCGGGCGCGGGCGCGCGCAGCGCGTGGGCCAGCAGCGAGGCGAGCACGTCCAGCGCATTGGAGTGGTAGAGGCGGAAATCCGCGGCGGCATCAGGCATGGCCGCGCCATTGTGCCGGAGCGGCGTCGCGTTGACTGCGACGCGCGCGGGCGCGACGTGGACGTGGCGGTGATCGGCGGCGGATGGCGCAGGTCGCGTGCCGTCCACCACGGACGCGGGCACACGCCGCTGCAGCGCGCGTGACGACACCCGGAAGACTGGGCGTTCCACGCATGGCCACTGACGCCCGGCGCCGGTCCGGCGACAATACTGCACGGTCCAGTTCTCTTTTGTTCAGGCGGACCCGATAATCCTGCCACGTTGGTTTTCCGTTAAAGGCCGCCATGTCCCTTCCCCGGACACCCCTGGTGCAGTTGTCCGACGTCCGCATCGACCGCGGCGGGCGCACGATCCTGCGCGACGTTTCGCTGGACGTGTCGCGCGGCAGCATCACCGCCGTGCTCGGCCCCTCGGGCACCGGCAAATCGACGCTGCTGGCGGCGTTGACCGGCGAGCTGCGCCCGGTCAGCGGCCAGGTGCGCCTGTTCGGGCAGGACATTCCGCAGGGCAACCGCGCGCTGCTGGAAATGCGCAAGAACATCGGCGTGCTGCTGCAGGGCAACGGCCTGCTGACCGACCTGACGGTCGCCGAGAACGTCGCCCTGCCGCTGCGGACCCACACCCGCCTGCCCGAGCCGGTGCTGCAGCGCCTGGTGCGGATGAAGCTGCACGCGGTGGGCCTGCTGGCCGCGGCCGATGCATGGCCGCGCGAACTGTCCGGTGGCATGGCGCGGCGCGTGGCGCTGGCCCGCGCGCTGGCGCTGGACCCGCCGCTGATGATCTACGACGAGCCGCTGACCGGTCTGGATCCGATCGCCTCGGGAGTGATCATGAGCCTGATCCAGCGCCTGAACCACAGCCTGGGGCTGACCAGCGTCATCGTCAGCCACCACGTGCACGAGACCCTGCCGATCTGCGACCACGCCGTGGTCATCGCCAACGCCGGCATCGTGTTCTCCGGCACGCCTGACCAGTTGCAGGCCAGCAGCGACCCGCTGGTGCGGCAGTTCCTGCACGGCCAGCCCGACGGCCCGATTCCGTTCGACGCCGCGCCGCGGCCGAGGGCTGCCTGATGCCGTTCGTGTCCTCGATCCGCTCGCTGGGCCGCGCCGGCCTGTTCTCGCTGACGGTGCTGCGCGGCTCGCTGCCGACGCCCGATTTCCTCGCCGAGCTGACCCGCGAGATCTACAAGATCGGCGCGCGCTCGCTGCCGATCATCGCCGTGGGCGGCGCCTTCGTCGGCCTGGTGCTGACCCTGCAGGGCTACCGCACGCTGACCACCTTCGGCGCCGCCGATGCGCTGTCCACCCTGCTCGGGCTGTCGCTGTACCGCGAACTGGCACCGGTGCTGACCGCGCTGCTGTTCATCGGCCGCGCCGGCAGCTCCATCGCCGCCGAGCTGGGGCTGATGCGTGCCACCGACCAGATCAAGGCGCTGGAACTGATGGCCATCGATCCGGTGGCCAAGGCGGTGGCGCCGCGCTTCTGGGCAGCGGTGCTGACCGTGCCGCTGCTGACCGGCGTGTTCTGTTCGCTGGCCATCACCGGCGGCTGGTTCGAGGCGGTGAAGGTACTGGGCCAGGACAACGGCACGTTCTGGTCGGGGCTGCGCAGCAGCGTCGACTTCTGGGACGACTTCGCCGTGGCGCTGCTCAAGTCGGCGATCTTCGGCGGCACCGCCGCATTGGTCGCCGCCTATGTCGGCTTCCACGCCGAACCCACCATCGAAGGCACCTCGGTGGCCACCACCCGCGCGGTGGTGAATGCCTCGCTGCTGGTGCTGATGTTCAACTTCGTGCTTTCCGCACTGATGTTCCATTGATGCCAATCCCTGCCGGGTACCCGCGCGTGGCGGTGCGCGGATCCGACGAACAACCCGCTTCGCCCACACCGGCGAGGCACCTGCTGGATCAGGAGTGAGACAACAACATGGCCATTCGTGGACCTCGACTCGAATTCTCCGTCGGCGCCTTCCTGCTGCTGGCGCTGGCGTCGCTGCTGGTACTGGCGGTGGCATCCACCAACCAGCGCTTCGGCATCGGCGGCGGCGACTACGTGCTCAAGGCGCGTTTCAGCCAGATCGGCCAGCTGCGGCCGCAGGCGCCAGTGAAGGTAGGTGGGGTGACCATCGGCCAAGTGGCCGATATTCAGCTGGACCCCGTTAAATACGACTCCATCGTCACCCTGTCGCTGGACGGCAAGTTCAAGGACCTGCCCGCCGACACCTCGGCCGGCATCTTCACCAGCGGCCTGCTGGGCGAAAGCTACATCGGCCTGCAGCCGGGCGGCGACCCGGACGTGCTCAAGTCCGGCGACGAGATCGTGTTCACGCAGCCGGCGGTGGACCTGATCCAGCTGGTCGGCAAGTACATGTTCAGCGGCGGCGGCAACAACGCCGCGTCCCCCCCGGGCCCCCACGAGACGCCCACCAAGGAAGAACCCTAATCATGAAAACCCGACTGCTCACCACCGCGCTCGCCGCGGCCCTGCTCGCCGCGGCCCCGTCGCTGGCGATGGCGCAGGCGCGCCCGGCGGCCAGCGCCGCGCAGCCTTCGGCCGCCGCGCGCACCGTGCTCGACGCCAGCTCGCGCATCCTGTCCACGCTGGAAACCCGCCGCGGCGAGTTCCGCGCCAACCCGACCGCGCTGCGCGGCTTCATCGACAGCGAACTGAGCCGTGGCTTCGACCGCGACTACGCCGCCCGCCTGGTGCTGGGCGTGCATGGCCGCGGCGCGGCCGATGCCGACGTCAAGCTGTTCGCCGACGCGATGGCCGACAACCTGATGGCCCGCTACGGCTCGGCCCTGCTCGACATCCAGGGCAAGCCCAGCTTCCGCTACAAGGGCGAGGCCGCGCTGCCGGGCAACCGTGGCGTGAAGGTGTCGACCGAACTGGTGCGCACCGGCGCCGAGCCGACCCCGGTCGAATACCTGATGCGCAACGTCGGCGGCCAGTGGAAGATCTTCGACGTGATGATCGAAGGCATCTCCTACGTGCAGACGTTCAAGAACCAGTTCGACGCCCCGTTGCGGCAGAAGTCGATCAAGGAAGTGGCGGCCGAACTGCGCAACGGCAGCATGCAGGCCACCGCGGGCCCGGCACCCCGTGGCAAGTGACGCCACCGCGCGCGTCGAAGGCGACGCCCTGCACCTGGCCGGCACGCTGGACCGCGCCGCGGCGGTAGCGCTGTGGCCGCAGTTGCTGCGCCAGGTGGGCGGGCTGCGCCGGCTCGACCTGAACGCCGTCGAGCGCGTGGACAGCGCCGGGGTGGCGCTGCTGGCCGAGCTGTCTGCACGCATGCGTAGCAATGGCGGCGCTACCATCGTCGGCGCACCGGTGGGCCTGGACGAGCTGCGCGCGGCGTACCGGCTGTCACCGGACCTGGATTTCAACGCCTCTTCGGCGGAACACTGACATGAACCTCTTCCGCACCCTCCCGCTCCTGGCCGCCGTGCTCGTGCTGGGCGCCTGCGCCGGCAAGCCCGTGCGCACGACCGCACCGCCCGCCAGCGCCAGCGTCGGCGCGGAGCCGTCCGGCTGCGCGGACGCCGCGTCCTGCGCGGGCGCACCGGCGCCGGCCACTGCACCGGCGCCGGTCCCGGTCGCCGACGTGGCGGCGCAGCCCACCCGGGCATCCGACGACACGCTCGCGGGTACCCCGGCGCAGGCGCAGGCGACCCCGCCCAGCCCGGCCGCGGCAACCGATGCCGAGGACGATTTCGCCGCGCTTTACGGCCCCCCCGGTACGGAGCCCGGCAGCGGCGGCGATGGCGCCACGCCGACCTACGATCCGTGGGAGAAGTACAACCGCCGTATGCACCGCTTCAACCTGGCGGTGGACCGCGGCATCGCCCGTCCGCTGGCCACCGCCTACGTGCAGGTGGTGCCGCGCGTGGCGCGCACCGGGGTCAGCAACTTCTTCAGCAACCTGCGCTTGCCGGTGACCATGGTCAACCAGCTGCTGCAGGGCCACGCCGACGACGCCTGGGACTCGCTGGGCCGGTTCCTGATGAATTCCACGCTCGGCATCGGCGGCCTGTTCGACCCCGCCAGCAAGGCCATGGTGCCGCGCCGCAGCGAGGACTTCGGGCAGACCCTGGGTACCTGGGGCTGGCGCCAGTCGCGCTACGTGGAGCTGCCGTTCTTCGGCCCGCGTACCGTGCGCGACGTGTTCGGCCTGGCCGGCGACGTACCGTTGTCGCCGCTGCGCCGGGTGGACACGGACACGCTGCGCATCGGCCTGCAGGGCCTGCAGCTGGTCGATACCCGGGTGCAGTTGCTGTCGCTGGACGACATCCGCGACAACGCGGTGGACGAGTACGCGCTCACCCGCGATGCCTGGCTGCAGCGGCGCAACTACCAGATCGAGAAGGACCTGCGCCACGACCGCCGCCGCCACGGCGACGACGAGCAGACCACCATCCCGGTCGATGCGATGCCGATGCCCGAATGGGGGCGCTGAGCGCGCGGTGTGCAGTGCAGGTACGAAAAAAGCCCGGGGTAATCCCGGGCTTTCTTTTTCCGGGCCGGCGTCGGCGCCCTGGACCGGGACTCAACTGCCGTCCGGGTGCCGGGATGCCTGGAGCACCAGCAACAGCGTGGCGAGCGGGCCAAGCAGCAGCGACAGCAGCCCCCAGTTCATGCCACTGCGTCCCTTGCCCTGGGCGAGCCCGGCGTTGATGAGCGCCAGGGTGAACCAGCCGACCGCGAACCCACTGGAATTGCCTGCCGTCATCCTGCGATCGCCTCTTCAGTCTGTTGCCCGATGCGGGGCGCGAAGACCGACCGCTGCCGCCTGGGCCGCGATCGGTGGCGGGGCTCAGGCCGCGAGCGCGGCATCGATCGCCGCGCGCAGGCCGGCGTCATCGGCGGTGGTATCCGGCGAGAAGCGGCCGATGACCTGCCCGTCCTTGCCGACCAGGAACTTCTCGAAATTCCACAGGATGCCCGGCGCCGGGTTGGGTTCGATGCCGAAGCCGACCAGCTTCTCGCGCATCGGGCCTTCGCCGGTGGCCACCGGCTGCGCCGCGATCAGCTGCTGGTACAGCGGGTGCACGTCGGCGCCGGCGACGCTGATCTTGGCGAACATGGGGAAGGTCACGTCGTAGGTGAGCGAGCAGAACTGCCGGATTTCGGCCTCGCTGCCCGGCTCCTGGCCGTTGAAGTTGTTGGCCGGGAAACCCAGCACCTCCAGCCCGGCGTCCTTCTTCTCGCGGTAGAGCTTTTCCAGCCCTTCGTACTGCGGCGTCAGCCCGCACTTGGAGGCGACGTTGACCAGCAGCAGCACCTTGCCGCGGTAGTCGCCCAGCGAGGCCGGGGCGCCGTCGAGGGTGGTCAGGGGGATGTCCTGGATGGCAGTAGCCATGGGGGGTTCCTGTGGTTGATTAGGCAGCCCAAGCATATCCGGTCAGGCGTCGATCCCTGCCGCAAATTCGCCGACGATCCTGGGGCAGGCCTCCGGCTCGGCCTGCAGCAACAGATGCGGACCTGCCACTTCCACCGTCCGACAACGTGGTATCGCAGCGCTCATCTGCCTGCCCGGATCGCGCTGGAGCAGCTTGTCGTCGCTGGCACGCAGATCGAGCACGGGCACGGCGATGGCGGCGCATCGCGCCAGCACGTCGACCCGCAGCGCGCTGGCGGCGCGGAAACGCAGCACATGGGGGGAAACCTGGCGCAATGCATCCCGCAGCGCGGCCTCAAGCGCTGGCGTCGCCCAACGCCCGAACAGCCACCAGGACAACAGCATCGATGGCGGGAGCGGGAAGGGAACGGCATGCAGCAATGGGGCGAACGTGCGCAAGAAGGGAACCGGTGCGGTTGCGAACGTAGTGGAGAGAACTAAGCCCCGCAGGTTGGCAGGCGGGTCTGCGGCGATGGAAAGCGCGACAGGTCCGGAGAAGGATTCGCCCAGCAGCACAAACGGTTTTTCTGGGAATGCAGCCCTGGAAATAACCTCCAGCTCGGCATAACCCAGCGGCCGGTCCGGGGGATACGCCACCACCTCAACGGAGTCGAACAGCGGCGCAGCGGCCTCAATGAATGCCGTGTGCAGTGTTGCCGTTCCGTCCAGACCGGGAAGGATGAGCAATGCGGTCATCTACATCCCCCATTGATGATGCTGCCGGGTGCCGGGCATCCGCGATGCGGTACGACGCTGCGGATCTTCAGTCCGTTGCGGTGGCATCGTCGCCCGTCATTCCATCGGTCAAGGCGCGCACGCTCTCCGGCTGCAGTTCCGGCGGCAGCGCCTTGCGCGCCTTGCTGCCGAGTTCGGCCAGGCGGCGGGCGCGGTTGGACACCGACTGCGGCGACTCGGTGAGGCGGTTGCGCGCCTGGGCAAAGGCCTTGCCCGCGTCCTCCAGCTTCCTGCCGACCATGTCGAACTCGGCCAGGAAGGCGACCAGCGCGTCGAGCACCTTGCCGCCGGTGTCGCTGATCTCCAGCGCCTGGCGCTGCACCTTGTCGCGCGTCCACAGCCGCTCGGTGACGCGCAGCAGCGCCATCAGTGTGTTCGGCGAAGCGAACACCACGCGGCGATCGAACGCATAGGACTGCAGGTCCATGTCCACGCCGAGCGCGGCAGAGAGCGCGCCTTCGATCGGGACGAAGGCGATGGTCACGTCCAGTGCGTCACCGCCGATGGCCTTGGGGTAGTTCTTGTCGCCCAGGTCCTTGACGTGCTGGCGCAGGCCGATGGCATGGCGGCGCAGGGCTTCGTCCTGCTGCTCGGGCGTGGCCGCGTTCATCGCTTCCTGCCAGGCGATGAGGTTGACCTTGCTATCGATCACCACCGCGCGCTGGTCGGGGAAACGCACCACCACGTCCGGGCGCAGGCTGTCGCCTTCGTCGGTGGTGGCATGCGCCTGGCGCTCGTAGTGGATGCCCTCTTCCAGGCCGGAGCCGCGCAGCACGTTGTCGAGCATCAGTTCGCCCCAGTCGCCGCGCACCTTGGCGCTGCCCTTCAGCGCGCTGGTCAGCGCGGCGGCCTGCGCCGCCATGTCCTGGTTGAGGGTCTTGAGCTCACCCACCGCGCCGAGCAGGCTGGCGCGCTCGCGCGCCTCTTCACCGTACAGGGTGTCCACCCGCTGCCGGAACTCGCCCAGCTTGTCGGCGAACGGCTTGAGCAGGGTCTCGATGTCGGCGCGCGACTGGCCGGTGGCCAGGCGCACGTTCTTCTCGAACTGCTGGCCCTTCTCGTCGAACACCTTGGCGGCCAGTTCGGTGAAGGCGCCGGACAGGTTCTCGCGCGCGGCGGCGATCCAGTCGCGCAGCTGTTCCTGCGCCTGTCGCGCATGCTGCAGCTCGGCCTGCAGGCGCGCGCTGTCGGCCTGCGCGGTGTGCAGGGCCTGGCGCTCGCGTTCCAGCGACGCGCTCAGTTCGGCGAGCTGCGCGCGGGCGTCGGCCAGCGCCGCCTCGCGCTCGGCCAGGCGCACCGCGGCCTCGGCCGATTGCGTGGCTTCGCGTTCGATGCGCTGGTTCAGGGCGGCCAGCTGGCGTGCCTGCTCGGCCTGTTCGCGACGCTCGTGTTCCATTTCCGCGGCCAGCGATTCCAGGCGCCCGCGCAGCTGGCCGGCGTCGATGGCGGCGGCGTTGGCGCGCTGGCGTTCGGCGTCCAGGTCGCGGGCGAGCGCTTCGGCGTGCCCGTTGCCGCCAATGCGACGGAACAGGACCACCAGCAGCACGATGACGGCCAGCAGCAGGCCGGCCAGGATCAGGGTTTCGGTTTGCATGGGGCAAAGTGTAGCCCCGCGCGTCTCATCGGCTGCGCCGCTTCTGCGATCATGTGCACCCCACGCGCATTCCCGCCCGCCATGAAGCCGTTGCTGCTGTCCTGCCTGTTACTGCTGTCGCCGGTCGCCGCGGCGGGTTCGCAGACGATCACCTCGCCCGCCCCCATTCCCGCGGGCGATGCACGGCCCAGGGTGTTCCTGGCCGGCAGCATCGAGATGGGCAGGGCCGGCGACTGGCAGCAGCAGGTGCAGCAGGCGCTGGCCGACGAGGACGTGGTGCTGCTCAACCCACGCCGCGCCGACTGGAACCCGGCCTGGCGCGCCGAGGCCGACGAGCCGGAGTTCCGTCGCCAGGTGGAATGGGAGCTGGCAGCACTGGAACAGGCCGACATCGTGCTGATGTACTTCGCGCCGGGCACGCAGAGCCCGGTCACCCTGCTCGAGTTCGGCCTGTATGCGCGCTCGAGCAAGCTGCTGGTGGCCGCGCCGGCGGGTTTCTGGCGCAAGGGCAATCTGGACATCACCGGCGACCGCTACCAGGTACCGCGGCATGACGACCTGCAGGCGCTGATCGCCGCGGTGAAACAGCGCCTTGCCATGCAGCGCGCGCGCTGAGCCGGCCGGGACCAACGCCATGCCGTGGATGGGCATCAACGACCTGGGCACCTTCGTGGTGGCCGTCATCCTGTTCCTGATGCTGCCCGGGCCGGGCACCTTCACCCTGCTCACCGCCACCGCGCGCGGCGGCGTGCGCGCCGGCTACGCGACGCTGGCCGGGTTGATGCTGGGCGACCAGATCCTGATCGCCATCGCCGCCACCGGCGTGGCCGCGCTGCTGAAGGCACATCCGCTGCTGTTCGCCGGGCTGCGCTACGTCGGCGCGGCCTACCTGGTCTGGGTCGGCCTGCAACTGCTGCGCGAACCGGCCGCCGCGGCCGGCGCCACGGCGCAGCAGTGGGGCCGGCGCTGGTTCCGGCAGGCGTTGCTGGTGGGCGTGCTCAACCCCAAGGCGATCCTGTTCTACATGGCGTTCTTCCCGCTGTTCATCGACCCGGCCACGCAGCGTGGCGCGTTGACCCTGGGGCTGATGGCCGGGTTGATCGCGGTACTGAGCGTGGGCTGGTGCTCGGTGCTGATCTTCGGCGGCCAGTTCATCGCCCGGCGCCTGGCCGGGTACCCACGCGTGGGCGTGTGGCTGCGGCGCGCGGTCGGCGTATGCTTGATCGCATTCGGGGTACGGCTCGGGCTGGAAGGCTGAGCCCCGGCGCCGGGAGGTCGGCATGCCCATCCATTGCAAGCGCGCCTACGAACCGGCCAGCGACGGCGACGGCCAGCGCTTCCTGGTCGACCGCCTGTGGCCGCGCGGGGTCAGCCGCGCCCAGCTGCAGGCGCAGTGGCTCAGGGACGTGGCGCCCAGCGACGCGCTGCGGCAGTGGTTCGACCACCGCGCCGAGCGCTGGGACGCGTTCCGCCAGCGCTACTGGGGCGAGCTGGCCGCGCAGCCACGGCTGCTGGCGCCGCTGCGCGACGCGCTGGACGCCGGGCCGGTGACCCTGGTGTACGCCGCCCGCGACACCGAACACAACCAGGCCGTGGCCCTGCGCGAGTACCTGCTGGCGCATCCGCGCCGCGCGTAGGTACGGGGTTTGCCGCGGCGCGCCATCGGCGAAGCCCGGCGCAGTGAGCCCCCATGGCCACGACGTGGATGCGCCGCATCTTGCCGGCAGGTCCTGTCCCCGCCATCGCCCGCAGGCGCTGCGTGGGGCGCCGTGCCCCGCTTCGTCCACGCCGCCCCCTAGGCGCATTGGCGGGCGGCGCCATCAACACCTGGCTGGCGGCTTTTGTGCCGGATCCGTCGCCCCGGCTACCGCCCATCGCCAAAGCCCATGAAAGCAACGGGAAATTCTGGCTTTGCTGCGCTGCGTTCGGCGAAACTCGGCCCCTTTCCCGAATACCACGAACCGCGAGGTCCGCATGCAGTCCTGGCTCCGGCGCAAATCCATCGACCAGCTCACCCAGCACGAGGAAGGCCGCCGCCTGATCCCGTCGCTGAGCTGGCCCCACCTGGTCGCGCTGGGCATCGGCGCCATCGTCGGCACCGGCATCTACACCCTGATCGGCGTGGGTGCGGACAAGGCCGGCCCGGCAGTGCTGATCTCGTTCATCGTCGCCGGCATCGTCTGCGCCTGCGCGGCGCTGGCCTATGCCGAACTGTCGACGATGATGCCGGCTGCCGGCAGCGCCTATACCTACAGCTACAGCGCGCTGGGCGAGACCATCGCCTGGGTGGTGGGCTGGAGCCTGATCCTGGAATACTCGCTGGTGGTCAGCACGGTGGCGGTGGGTTGGTCCGGCTATTTCGTCGGCTTCCTGGAATGGCTGCACACCTCCTTCGGCTGGAACGTGGTGCTGCCGCCATCGCTGGCCGCGGGCCCGCACGTGGAAGGCGGCTTCCTCAACGTGCCGGCCATCGTCATCACCTTCCTGGTCGCCGGCATGCTGATCGCCGGCACCCGCGAGAGCGCCACGGTCAACGCGGTGCTGGTGGTGCTCAAGCTGATCGCGCTGGCGGTGTTCGTGTGGGTGGCACTGCCGGCGTTCGACCCGGCCAACCTGCAGCCCTTCATGCCCTATGGCTTCCCCAAGTCGCTCGGTCCGGACGGGGTCGAGCGCGGGGTGATGGCCGCGGCGGCGATCATCTTCTTCGCCTTCTACGGCTTCGATGCGATCTCCACCGCCGCCGAGGAAACCAAGAACCCCAGGCGCGACCTGTCGATCGGCATCATCGGCTCGATGGTCGGCTGCACCCTGATCTATCTGCTGGTGGCGCTGGCCGCGGTCGGCGCCATGAGCTACACGGTGTTCGGCAAGAGCGCCGAGCCGCTGGCACTGATCATGCGCGAACTGGGCCACGGCACCGCCGCGCTGGTGATCGGCGTGGTCGCGATCATCGCCCTACCTACCGTGCTGCTGGCGTTCTTCTACGGCCAGAGCCGCATCTTCTTCGTGATGTCGCGCGATGGCCTGCTGCCGCGCGGGCTGTCGCTGGTGAACCCGCGCACCGGCACCCCGGTGACCATCACCGTGTTCACCGCGGTGCTGGTGGCCGCGCTGGCCGGGGTGGCGCGGCTGGACGAGATCGCCGCGCTGGCCAATGCCGGCACCCTGGCCGCGTTCACCGCGGTCGGCCTGTGCCTGCTGGTGCTGCGCCGGCGCGAACCCGGCCGCGCGCGTACCTTCCGCACGCCGCTGGCGTGGGTGGTCGGCCCGATCGCGATCCTGGGCTGCATCTACCTGTTCTTCAGCCTGCCCACCCGCACCCAGCTGTGATTCGCGCTGTGGAACGTGTTCGGTCTGGTGGTCTACGTGCTCTACAGCCGCCGCAATGCGGTGCTCGGCAAGCAGCCGGGCTGACCCCGGCGGCGACCCCGGCACGCGGCGGGGCAACGTGCGTTGACCCACGCGGGCAACGCACGCGCGCGGCGACCGCCGCGGCTTCGTGCCCGGTTACGCAGCGCAGCGCGGCCCCATCCCAGGGAAACGGCGGCGGCCAATCACGGCCGCGGACAGCGCGGCCACGCGACGCAGCGGTGGCAATGGCGACCGGTTACTTCGCGGCGTTCTTCGCCGCGTAGTCCTGCGCCTGGCGCATCACCCGCAGCACGTTGCCGCTCCAGATATTGGCGATCTGCGCATCGCTCAGGCCGCGGCGCTGCAGCCAGGCGGTGATCTTGGGCAGGTCGGTGACGTCGCGCATGCCCGGCAGGCCGCCACCGCCGTCCCAGTCCATGCCGATGCCGACGTGGTCGGGGCCGACGACATCGAGCAGGTGGGCGAAATGGACGAAGAAGTCGTCCAGCGTCGCCCGCCGCCGCGGCAGGCGCTGGTCCAGCTCGGCCATCCCCCGCGCCAGCGCCACGCCCTGCTCGATCGGCATGCCATCCCAGCCGCCGAGCCGCTTTTCGAGGTCTTCCTCGGCCTGCTTGCGCTCCGGGCTGGGGGTCTCGTCGAGCAGGTAGCCGCCGTAGGCGTTGACCTGGATCACCCCGCCCTTGGCGGCGAGCTGGCGCAGGCGCGCGTCGTCCAGGTTGCGCGGATGGTCGAACACCGCCTTGGCGGCGCTGTGCGAGAGGATGAACGGCACCGGCAGCATCGCCGCCAGGTCATCGAACACCGCGTCGGACGCATGCGACTGGTCGATCACGATGCCCAGCCGCACCGCCTCCTGCACCAGCGCCTTGCCGGCCGGGCTCAGGCCCTTCCACTCCGCGCCCTTGGGGTCGGTGGCCGAATCGGCGAACTCGTTGTTGGCGAAGTGCACGGTGGACAGCAGGCGCAGCCCGGCCTTGTGGTAGAAGCCCAGCAGCGACGGGTCGGCCACCAGCGGGCTGCCGTTCTCCATGCTGATGTAGACCACGCGCTTGCCGGCGGCCTTGATCCGCGCGGCATCGTCGGCGGTGAGCGCCAGCTGGAAGCGGTCCGGGTGCGCGGCCAGCATTTCGCGGATCTCGATCAGCCGCATCAGGCCGTGGTCGCGCTCGGCCAGGTGCGCGGCGGGGCTGCGGTCGCCCTGGTCGGTGTAGATCGCCCAGAAGCCGCCGTCGAGCGCGCCGTCGAGCATGCGCGGGTAATCCACCTGCGACAGCGCGTTGTGGTCGTGGCGGTGCAGGATGTCGAAGCCGGGCCGGGCCAGGTTGGCCGGGGTATCCAGGTGGCTGTCCAGGGTCAGCAGGCGCTGCTGCAGGGCCTTGGCGCGGGCCAGTTCGGCCTGGGTGAATTCGACCGCCTGGGCGGACAACGGGGCGCCCAGCGCCAGGGCGAGCAGCAGGGACAGACGACGCAGCGACATGCGGGCCTCGGCTTCGGGGAAAGGCCACGACCATACCGCCGCCACGGCGCGGACCGGTAGTACCCGCCGTTGCTACAGCCATAGCCGCCGGGCATGGCACCCGATCCGCGCGCTATGGGAGCGACCGTTGCCGCTCCCCTGGAATGCCCGGCTCAGTCCACCACGCGGCAGAACACCGCCTTGAGGTAGCGCGATTCCTGCACGTGCGCCATGAACGGATGGTCCGGGCCGGCGCCGGCCACCTTCAGGATCTGCAGGGTGCGGCCGGCGTAGAACGCGGCGCGGCGCAGCATGTCCAGGAACTGCTCCTCGGACACCAGGCCGGTGCAGGAGAAGGTGGCGAACAGGCCGCCGGGCTTGACCACGCCCAGCGCCAGCTTGTTCATGTCCAGGTACTTCTTCAGCGCGTTGATCACCTGGTCGCGGTCGCGGGTCATCTTGGCCGGATCCAGGATCACCACGTCGTACTGTTCGCCGCGGTTGGCGGCATCGCGCAGCCACGGGAAGATGTCGGCCTGCACGAACTTCGGCTTGGCGTTGTTGAGCCGGGCGTTGCCCTTGGCGATCTGGATCACGTCCTGGTCGATGTCCACGCCCAACACCTCGCTGGCGCCGCGCGCGGCCGCGTACACGGCGAAGCCGCCGGTGTTGCAGCACAGGTCCAGCACGCTCCTGCCTTCGACCTGCTGGCTCAGCCACTGCCGGTTCTCGCGCTGGTCGGCGAAAAAGCCGGTCTTGTGCGCGCCGGCCGGGTCAGCACGGAACTTGATGCCGTACTCGGTGATGACCGCCGGTTCGGTGGTGGTGTTGCCGTGGAAATCGAAGCTCTCCTGCTTCTGCACGTGTTCGTCGGCGAAGCTGTGGAAGCGGCAACCCGGGAACTGCGCGCGCAGCGCCTCGTAGATCCATTCGCGGTGGCGGAACATGCCGGCGGCGAAGAACTCGACCACGATCAGGTCGTCGTAGCGGTCCACCACCAGCCCGGACAGGCCGTCGCCCTCGCTGTGCACCACGCGCCACGCGTTGGATACCTGGTCCAGCTTGAGCACGTCACGACGCAGCGACACCGCGTCGGCGATCCTGGCGGCGAACCAGGCCTGGTCCACGTCCACGTCGCGGCGGGTTTCCAGGATGCGCACGGCGATGCGCGAGTGGCCGTTGTAGAAGCCGCGGCCGATCCACTCCCCATCCACCCCGACCACGTCGACGATGGTGCCGGGCTTGGGCTTGGCGACGGGCTTTTCGACCAGCTTCTGGAAAATCCACGGGTGGCTGGAGCGCCACGCGTTCTTCAGGCGTACGACGGGAAGGGGGGTATTCATGGGCGCCATTGTAACGGGCGCCGGGCCGCCGCCGCGGCGCATTCATTGACGGCAAAGCGTCAAGCCGGCACTATCGGCGGCTGAAGGGGAGTAGCTCCCAGACGTTGTCGCCGTCAGTTCGAGCCGCAAGGCTCCGGTGCAACGGCAGTCCCGGCCCCGGGACTGTGAGCAAGACCTTCGCCGCATAGGCGAAGCTCTGTCCCCGGTCTCCCCGATTCCGTGTCCAGTTCTTGGCCCCTGCGGTTCCCAGAACCTCCACATGACCGGAACTCCCATGATCCAGACAATCGGTAATCCCTGGCTTTGGGGCGGCTTCGTCGCCGTCGTCATCGCCGCCCTGTTGATCGACCTGGTGCTGATGCGCCACGGCGGCCCGCACAAGGTGACCTTCAAGGAAGCCCTGCTGTGGTCGATCGGCTGGGTCGCCCTGGCCCTGGCCTTCAACGCCGGCCTCTGGTACTACCTGAACGAGACCGCCGGTACCGCGGTGGCCAATGAAATCGGCCTGCAGTTCCTGACCGGCTACCTGATCGAAAAGGCGCTGGCGGTCGACAACATCTTCGTCTTCCTGCTGATCATGGGCTACTTCGCGGTGCCCGAGACGGCGCGGCAGCGCGTGCTGATCATCGGCATCCTGGGTGCCATTGCGCTGCGTACGGTGATGATCTTCGCCGGCACCGTGCTGGTCAGCCAGTTCCATTGGCTGCTTTACGTGTTCGGCGCGTTCCTGCTGTTCACCGGCTGGAAGATGTGGTTCGCCGCCGGCCAGGAACCGAGCCTGGACGACAACCCCGCGCTGAAGTTCATGCGCCGGCACCTGCGCATCACCCATGAGTACAACGGCAACCGCCTGATGGCCGAGAAGAACGGCGTGCGCTGGTTCACCCCGATGTTCGTGGTGCTGGTGCTGATCGCGGTCACCGACGTGATCTTCGCGGTGGATTCGATCCCGGCGATCTTCGCCATCACCACCGACCCGTTCATCGTGCTGACCTCCAACGTGTTCGCGGTGCTGGGCCTGCGCGCGATGTTCTTCCTGCTGGCCGGCATGGCCGACCGCTTCCACCTGCTGCCGTACGGCCTGGCGGTGATCCTGGGCTTCATCGGCGCCAAGATGCTGCTGATCGACCTGTACAAGATCCCGGTGCCGGTGTCGCTGGGCGTGGTCGCCGCGATCCTGCTGGTGACGATGGTGCTGAGCCTGAAGCTGCCGCCCAAGGGCGGGCACAAGGCCTGACCCGGAACCGGCACACGCCGCGATTGTCCCGCCGGTGGTACGCCGGCGTCCCGAGGCGGCGCCCTTGCATTCACTGCAGGGCGCCGCAATCCCGGAAGCCATGGACACTTCCAACACGCCAGACACCGGCCAGACCTCGGCCACCGACCGCAGCAGCGACCGCCGTCGCGTGCTGCGCGCCTTCAACCTGAGCCTGGGTTTCGTGCTGCTGCTGGTGGCGATGTTCGCGCTGCAGCAGACCGGCTGGGACTGGCGGCCCTGGGCGGTGGGCCCGCACGACACCGCGGGCCTGTTGGGGCTGCTCGGCGCGCCGCTGCTGCACGGTTCCATCGAACACCTGGCGGCCAACGCGGCCGCGCTGCTGATCCTGGGAACCCTGGCCGGCGCCGTCTACCCGAAGGCGACGCTGCGCGCGTTGCCACTGCTGTGGCTGGGCTCGGGCGTCGGTGCGTGGATGCTGGGCGAGCCCGGCAGCCACCACCTCGGCGCCAGCGGCATCACCCATGGCCTGATGTTCCTGGTGCTGGGGTTGGGCCTGCTGCGCCGCGACCGCGCCGCGATCGCCGCCGGCATGATCGGCGTGCTGTTCTACGGGGGCATGGTGATGACCGTGCTGCCGCACGAGCCCGGCGTGTCGTGGCAGTCGCATATGGGTGGCGCGGCCGCCGGCGTGATCGCCGCCCTGCTGTTCCGCCATGCCGACCCGCTGGCACCGCGCAAGCGCTACAGCTGGGAGGACGAGGACGAACAGGACGACGCCGATGCGCCGCTGGCCGATGCCGAGCTGGAGCCGCCGTCGCCCGGCCAGGTGCCGGTGCTGTGGCAGCCGCGCGAGGGCCGCGACTACGAGGTGGTGGTGCAGCTGCGCCCGCGCCCGCGCCGCGACCCGTCGTGACCGGGCATCAGCCGGCGCCGCCGGCAACGGGGCCATCGCCGTCCACCGCGCGGCGGCCCAGCGCCGGGTCGTCGGTGAAGAAGGCATCGATCCCGGCCCGCAGATAGGCACGGATCTCGGCGATGGACCCCTGTGGGTTGCGCGCATCGGCTGCGCCCTGGCGCAGGTCCGGCGGCAGGAACGGGTTTTCCGGGCGGAAGGTATAGGCCACCACCTGCAGGCCGGCGGCATGCGCGTCGGCGATCAGTGGCGTGGGCGCGGCCAACCGCCCCTGCGCATCCAGCGGCAGCAGCGCGCGGCGCTCGACGCCGATCGCATCGGCATAGCCGGCCACCTCGCGCAGGCCGGCCGGCGTGGCCATGCGCGCGTAGGTCAGCTCGCCACCGGCCAGTGCCACGTCGGCAGGCTGCGCCTGGGCGTCGCCCAGCAGCTGCAGCAGGCGGATGTTGGACTGGCGGCCGATGCGCGCGCGCAGCTGGCGCAGGTTGGCGGTCTCGAACGACTGCACCAGTACCGGTGCGACACGGGTGTAGGGATTGCCGCGCAGGGCGTCGAGCAGGCGCTCCTCCATCGCCAGGCCGATGCCGCGGAAGTAACTGCCGTGCTTGATCTCCGGCGCCAGGCCGATGCCGCGCCCGCTGCGCCGCGCCTGCTGCACCAGGAACTCGAGGATCTCGTCCAGGGTGGCAATGCGGAACTCGCCGTCGAACGCGGTGCCGCGCAGCTCCGGCAGGCGCTCGCGGGCATGCAGGGTCTTCAGTTCGGCCAGGGTGAAGTCTTCGGTGAACCAGCCCTCGACGCGCCTGCCGTCGATAACCTTGCTGGTGCGCCGGGCGGCGAACTCCGGGTGCGCGGCGACATCGGTGGTGGCGCCGATCTCGTTCTCGTGGCGCGCGACCATCACCCCGTCGCGGGTCATCACCAGGTCCGGCTCGATGTAGTCGGCGCCATCGACGATGGCCTGCGCGTAGGACGCCAGGGTGTGCTCGGGCAGCAGCGCACTGGCGCCACGGTGCGCGTACACCGATACCTGCGGCGATGGGGGAACGGGAGCGGCGGCCATTGCCGTCGAGGATGCCATCATGCACAGCCCTGCCACCACCGCCATCACCGCTTTGCCGGACACCGCCCGCTCCTGTTGCCGTCATTGAAGGAAGCGGGAGTGTGCGGGGTGGATGTGACCGGCATGGGACATGGCCGCGGCCTGCGCCGCCACTGCCCGCATCGCGTGCGGCTGGCGTGATTCACGGCGGCAACCGGCACCAGCCGCCGGCGCCGGCATGCAGGCGGCCGCTGATGCCGATGCCACGCAGGAACGCTTCGTCATGTGCCGCCACCAGCAGCGTGCCCGGCCATTGCCGCAACAGCGCTTCCAGGGCCTGCGTCGCCTCCAGGTCGAGATGGTTGGCCGGTTCGTCGAGCAGCAACAACTGCGCCGGTGGCTGCGCGTACACGGCGCAGGCGAGCGCCAGCTTCATGCGCTCGCCGCCACTGAGCGCGGCGACCGGCGCGTCGGCGTGCCCGGCAGCCAGGCCCAGCAGCGCCAGCCGGGTGCGCAGCTCGGGTTCGGCCATGCCCGGGTTGGCATGGCGCAGCTGCTCCACCGCCGTACCCCGCGGCACCGGCAGGGACAGATGCTGGTCGAGCCAGGCATGCGCCACGTTGACCTGCACCGTGCCGTGTCGCGGCGCCATCCGTCCGGCCAGCAGCTGCAGCAGCACCGACTTGCCGCTGCCATTGCGGCCGGTGAGGGCCAGCCGCTCGCCCCGCCCCAGCAGCAGGTCGATCCGCGCCAGCGCACCTTCGACGAACGGCAGCACCACGTCCTGCAGTGCGGCCACCTTGGCGGGCGCAGCGCCGGCGGCGGCCGCCGGCAGCAACACCACCGGGGCCGCGGCCTCCACCTGCGCCGCCGCCTGCCGTACCTGTTCCTGCAGCTGCTCGCGTTGCTGTTGCCGTTGCAGCAGCGCCTTGCCGGCGCTGGCCTGCGCGCGCTGCTTCTGCCGGCCCAGCAGGATCGGTGCCTGGTTGGCATGCGCCGCTTCACGGTTGCCACGGGCGGCGCGACGCTCGCGTTGTTCCTGCTGCTCGCGCAGCATCCGTTCGCCCTGGCGGCGTTCGTGGCGCCGCTGTTGCAGCGTGTCCGCGGCCAGGCGCCGCTCTTCGCTGCTGCGCGCCGCGTAGAAGTCGTAGTTGCCACCATGGCTGCGCAGACCCAGCGAGGACAGCTCGACGATGCGCTGCATGTCGCCCAGCAGCTCGCGGTCGTGGCTGACCACCAGCAGACCGCGTGGCCAGCCCCGCAACTGGTCGCGCAGCAGCTGCCGGCCCGGCGCGTCGAGATGGTTCGTGGGCTCGTCGAGGATGAGGAAATCGGCATCCGACAGGAACGCGCCCGCCAGGGCCACGCGCATGCGCTGGCCGCCACTGAGCCGGCGCACCGGCGTATCGGCGGCGACGCCCTGCAGCTGCATCCGCTCCAGTGCGGCCTGCAGCTGTTCGCGCAGCTGCCAGCGCTCGCCCAGTGCTTCGAAATCGGCGGGGTCGCTGCTGCCCTGCTCGATACGATGCAGCGCCGCCAGCGCATCGCCCAGGCCGGCGAGTTCGGCGACGCTCGCGGTGGGCGACGCGTCGATCTGCTGCGGCAGCCACGCCACCGGCCCGGAGCGCAGGCAGCGCCCGCGGGTGGGCGCCAGGCGGCCGGCCAGCACCTGCGCCAGCACGCTCTTGCCCACGCCGTTGCGCCCGACCAGCCCGGTCGGGCGCGCGTCGAAGGTTTCGTCCAGATCGGAAAACAGCAGCCGGCCGTCGGGCAGCTGCCAGGAGACGCGTTCAAGCGTCAGGAAGGGAGTCGTGGTCATTGCATTCCATCCATGCCCGGATCACCCGGCTGCCAGCGGCAGCGGGACTTCGCGAGGCCTCGCCAGCGCGGGCTGGCAGGGCGGGCATCAATGGCGCATTGGACCGGACTCCTTCAGGGCCGCCCCCACGGCGGCCCGCGCAGACTAACCGGCTGCCGATGAACGTTTCAATGCCGGCGGCCGCTCACTTGCCGATGCAGAAGCGGAATTTCTGCCGCATGTCGTTGATTTTCAATACGATCATGGCGGTCCCGCAACGTGCTTGGACCTATTCTTGGACCCAAGTACCAAGTGTGTCCCTTGGTAGCGGCGGATGGCCCATCTTGGACGCTCCCCGCACTCTCGCCGCCGGTACAGCACGCCAGCAAGCGGTCTGATCAAGGACGGCGAACATGGCCACCGGCGTTCAACAACGTCCAATGACTGTAGTGGAGGCTCATTTTCCCACCTCCTGATCCAGAACACCAAGGATGTTGCGCCCTGCTTCAGCCCGAAAAACGGGAGGCACGCAGTTCGGATTGATGGCTGCGGCAGCGGTGATGCCGGGGTGAGATGACGGCTCCTTTGGCCAGTTGGCCGATACCGATAGGAGCCTCACCATGTCACATCAAACCTCAGACATCATCACCCCGAAAGCCCTGTTGCTCGATGAGCGGCTGACACCGCTGGAGCGCAACGCTTGGCTGACTTTCCGTGCGCTGGCCAGCAGCGACGGCACCGTGGTCCTCAGCTATGACGCGCTGCGCCAATACCTGCCCAGTGCACCAGGCAGCAAGCGGGCGGCCCTTGAAACCGTGTCCAGGGCCGTGCTGTGTCTGCGGCTGTCCACATGGATTGCGCTGGTCGAGTACCGCCGCAATCCGATGACCGGCTTCTCGATGGCCAGCCGCTATGCAGTGCGGAATCAGCCCCTCGCGTTCGACAGCGCCTGCATGGAGGACGAAGACTACCTGCCCCTGCTGGAACGGGCGCTCGGCCATGCCAGCACGACGATTCGCCAACTGGCGCAGTCCATTCTCGATGAGGCCATGCGTCATCCGGGCCGGTTGGACAAATTGCCTGCCGCCATGCGGGAACGGATCGGGCGCTTATGCAACCATGGCGATGACCACGATCCCGGCGGACCAGGCAGTTCCATCGCGCCCGAAACCGGCGCCCACATTCCGAAGCCCGTTCCGGCATCTGCGGCAGCAGTACGTACTGTAGAAAAAGAAGTATTGAAAAAAGTACATACATACTGGCCACAGTCCGAAGTGCAAATGTCTGGACCAGATGTGCCGAGGCGCTTCCGGCAATTGCCGCAGGATCAACAACGGAACCTGATGGTGCGCCTGCGGGGCCTGTCCCTGGAACAACGTTGGGCAGTGCTGGCCGAATGGGATGCGCGCTGCGAGTCAGGCACGGTGCACGACACCATCGCCTACCTCTATGGACTGATCAAGAAGGCGGTAGACGGCATGTTCAAGCTCTGGGCAGCGCGCAAGCCTGTGCCGCAGCAGACGCCCGAACCCGCAGTCAGCAGCAGCCTTCCTGATGCATCACCATCTACGCCTTCCCCATCGCCCAGCAGCCAGGTAGCAAAACCTGCGTCGCACGAGGTCGCACAGCGGCATCTGGAGCAGATCCGGCGCATGCTGAAGCTGCCACCCCAACCCATCGGGCAGATCATCGAGAACCTGACTGGCAACGGGCATCTGGTTCAACCTGGCGACCTGCCTGCTGCAGGTGGACTCGGACCCGCTGGCGCAACGTAAGAACCCCGGGCCGTCACTGCCCGCCGCAGTGACGGCCCGGCGAACTGCAGCAGGAATGCGGGTTGGCGCAGCATCGCATTGATGGCGGCGTACATGACGATGCCCCGGCACACTGGCCCAGCAACGACCTGCCGGTGGGTATGAACACCGAAACCCTGGCGCAGGTTCCTGCAAGCGCCGACCCGGCTCGCCGGATGGAACCATCCCAGGCACACCCAGGCTCGCTCGGTGTGCCGCCCTACCCATGGGCAGAGCCTTCCTCATCCTCGGCGTGATTCGTCTCGCCATCGTCGCAACACACATCCGCCGTACCAGGCACACGTCGCGGGTCGCCCGACCTGCCGGCTTCTTTCCACCACTGCACAACAGGAGGCACCCATCCCAGCACATCGCGTTGTCGTCCCTTGCAACTCTTCCGCCCGGCCTTCCCACAGGAAGCAAGGCGGACGCCTCATTCGAGGCCACAGGTGAACTGAGCACCTGGCCCTTGCCCCTCGGGGATCTCGCCTTGGCGAGTTGGCAAAAACACTGACCGTTTGCTTCTCAGCCCCGACAACCGATGGAACAACACCGCGATGGACGACCTGACCTATACCCTGCGCCAGCTCTGCCTGCGCAACCGCGACGGCAGCCACGCCACCCAGGCCGACCGGCAACGGTCGTTGAACCTGGCCGCTCGCCAACTACGCGAAGCAGGTTTCCGCCAGATGCGGGCTACTTCGCTCAAGGGCAAGCACGTCGAAACCCTGTTGCAGCGCTGGCAAGCCGAAGGTCTGTCGGCTGGCACTCTCAAGAACCGCATGGCGCACCTGCGCTGGTGGGCAGAGAAGGTCAGCAAGGCAGGCATCCTGCCAGCGGACAACACCAAATTGGGTATCCCTGACCGCCGCTATGTCACCAACGAAAGCAAGGCTAGGGAACTGGGCGACGGGCTGAACAGGATCACCGATCCACACGTCTGCATGAGCCTGCGCCTGCAAGCGGCCTTTGGCCTGCGGCGGGAAGAGTCCATCAAGTTCCAGCCCCGCTATGCCGACCGTGGCGACCATATCGCCATCAAAGGATCGTGGGCCAAAGGCGGACGCGAGCGGACGGTACCCGTCACGACGTCGGAACAGCGTGCAGTGCTGGACGAGGCCCATCGGCTGGCCGGCCCAGGTTCGCTGATCCCGGCGCACAAGACCTACATCCAGCAGCGGCATGTTTACGACGGCCAGTGCAAAGCAGCGGGGTTGAGCAACATGCACGGACTGCGGCATCGGTACGCGCAGATGCGGTATGAGGTGCTGACGGGATGGAAGGCACCAGCGGCGGGTGGCCTCAGTACGGTGCAATTGGATTCGTCTCAACACCTGCTGGATCAGCAAGCCCGGCAACAGCTAAGCCGAGAGCTGGGACATGAGCGTGCGACAATAACAGCGATATACCTGGGAACATGAGATCCCAATCAGACCACCTCTTGCAACATCAACTGCTCCCAGCAATTTGACGGATCAATCTTGTGAGTCACCCCTGGCGAGCACAAACAGATGCCGTTTGGCGCGTGTTGCCGCAACGTGCAGTAGACAACGTTCGGAAACCTCCGTGTCGTCTGTGACACCGACATCTTCATCATGGCTGAACTGCTCGGCATACTGCCTGGCACCGCGATAGCCGGCCAGGATGACGATGTCGAACTCCAGTCCCTTGACGCGATGCATGGTGGCCAGTCGAACGCCTGTTTCCGCAGGATCATCCGTCGTGCCGTGATCCAGCCTGAGACAAGCTATACCGCGTTGCCGCAAGGCTAGCGCCAATGCATCAAGATCTTCATTGGTGCGGGCCGTGACGCAGATGCGCCGGGCCTCGATATCATCGGCTTTGCCATGTTCAACTACAGACAGGATGTGCTCCACGTCCTGTTGCAAGGAAGCGGATGGAAGGACTTCCGGCAAGTCGCCGTGGGTCAATGAGCGATAGCCGCGCAAGCTGTCGATGTTTCCATCCAGGTCGTCGATCTCGATACCTTCCAACTGCGCGCAGGCCCAACGTCGAATCTCATCGGTGGTCCGGTAGTTGACCTTGAGGGTACGGCTGCGACCTCTTACCTCGATCCCCACCTGTCCAAGCGTCACCTTGTGGCGATAGATGCGCTGGTGGGCATCGCCGACGATGAACAAATCATTCTCGGCCTTGGGCACGGCCGCGCGAATCAGGGTGTAGGCAGCGGCGCTGATGTCCTGCGCCTCATCCACCACCATGGCGCGAATGCCCAGTTGCGGCTTTTCCTGCAGTATCAGTTGGCAGGCTTCCCTGAAGGCTTCTTCCGGCTCGCGAATGTTGGCCGCGTGCAATTGCGCCCGATATTCGGCAAACACCGGCCACAAGGCCTTGCGCTGCAAACGGCCCAATTGCCCGCCACGTCCGATGCGACGGGCGCGCATGTAATCCTCCGCCGTTTCGCAACCTTGGGGCAGGATCACGCGCTCGTACTCCGCCCTCAGGAAATCGGCGCTGTAGGCAGAACCTGCGGGCAGCGCGGACAAGGCGGCTTGCCAGAAGCCACGCCGCTGTTTCTCGTCATAAAGCAGCGCGTAGGGATAGCCGAAGCGGCGCAGCAGGCCTGACGCCCATTGATCCAGGTTGACCACCTGAATTTTGGCCAATTCTTGAGGTGAGCACAGCAGAGACAGGTTGTGACGGATGTCTTCGGCCAGCGTGCGAGTAAAGGTGGTGAAGATAATCGGGCGCCCCGGAAGGTCTGCGTATTGCTTGGCCAACCACCTTGCCCTATGCATGGCCACCACCGTCTTGCCGGTGCCAGCGCCGCCGGTGACCTTGACGGGACCGCTCTTGTTGCCTTCCACCAGTTTGCGTTGGCTCGGATGCAGGAACACACGCCAGCGCTCCAGAGGAGCGGCCAGTAGAGCGTCCAGATCACTGTCATCGGTGAGCACAACAAAATGACGACGTGTGCTGTCGCGCGTCAACGCCGCGCCAAAATCTTGGGGGTCAACCGTTTCGGCGGGTGCCCGCTCGGCCAGTATCTTGTCCAGCGGCTCGCCGGCGGCAAACAGATACAGGGCCTCGAAGGCTTCATCCGGCAACTGCGCTTCGAGGGCCTCCAGGTCGGCTTCCGATACAGCCGCTCGCACGGCTGCCAGCCGTTCCTCCGGCACACCCAGCTTGCGGATCTCCCGGTCACGCAAATCCGCAAACAAGCCCTCGCTCGGGGAGGCTTCGGTCTGGGCTACCTCATCATTATTGGTCAGGGATTGCGTTTCCTGTACCGCATAGACTTGCAGGCTGCCCACGTCCGGGTGAATCGCGACGCGGTGGCGCTTGGCCCATTGATAAGCATCGTCGTGACGATCCACCCACAACAGGCAGTACACATCGCCTGTTTCCGGTTTGAGGATGATGCCGCGCAGGTTGTCGTTGATGCGCACCGAGCGCATGTTGGCATCGGCGGCATCATTGATGCGCTCGTAGTTGATGCTGCTGGCCAGCGGGTTCTGGCGAAACTTGGCGACGAAGGTCAGCACCGCCTGTTGGTTCTGGCGCGGAATCCTGGCGAACGATTTCAGAAAGTCGTCCGACATGGCGATCTTGGGGGAAAGTGCCATTTCAATGTTCCTTCAAGCTATCCAGAAGCGCCTGGGCTGGCGCATCCTCGGTTGCGATATGGATCGTCCAGCCTTCTGCCTCGAAGCGGGACGCATCGGCCTGGTAATCGGCCAGCAGCACGGCGATCTTCAGGCTGACCCAGGCCAGCTCTGCCTCCGCCAGTACCCGGCCGCGTCCGTCGATCAATTCGAAACCGACTTCCGGCAGCGGTGCTCCTGCATGCGCCAATGCAAGCAACCATGCCTGCACATCCGGGCTGGCCAACTCCAGTGCCGTTTGCCAATGACTGTCGAACGTCTGCTCTGCTTGGCGCAGTGCAGGGCTGGCCTGGAAGCTAGGCAGGCCAGCCATCTCGTCATGGCCTGCCCAAAGATGGCGCAAGGGCAACAGCAGGTTCAGGCACTGCCAGAGATGGCGCCAGCGCCGTTGAAGATCGACCTCCGGTACACCGTCCGGTTGCCATTGCACCAGTACGACGGGCTCTGCGGGTGATGCTGCCTGGCCGGTCATCCATTGCTGCAACTGCTCCGGCGACAGACCGACCAGCCATTGCACCGCAGTGCTCCAGGTGCGATGGCCCCAGCGGTGCGTACGGGTGTCGGGCAACAAGCCATAATCGTCGAGCCGACAACGGAAGGCGCCTTGCTTGAAGCCTTGCAAGGCGGCGTCATCCCCAGGTGGCACCAACATGGCCGCACCCAGGACGCCGGCGAGGCGGCTCAAGACATCGTGCCGTTCCGCTGTCAACCGACGATGCAGCTGCAGGAAAGGTGACAAGCGGTGGAAGGCCGCCAACGAGGCGATCCCCTGAGCCTCGCATAGACGTATGACTACCTGATCGGCAGGCCCGAGCAACAATTCGTCCCAGGCTGTGGAATCCGGGGCCGGTTCGGCACGCAGAGCCGCGTCAATGTCGTCCCAGGTCAGCGTCCAGACAGCGAACCGCCCGCTCTTGGCTACCGCCATGCGCTTGGCCAAGTCTTCGGCCACGATTTGCTTGTGGTACTGCCAGCCATCAGTGAATACCGCGACGGGCAAATCGTCCACGCCGTCGTCTGGCCAGAAAACGAAGTCCGGTTTGCATGGTACGACGACCCCGTCGCGTTCTCCCAGCGTCACCTGCAGCTCCAGACGCCAGCGGCGACTTCCTGCCTGGACCAGGTATCCATGCTTGCCGCCGATGAGTTTGTCCTTGAGTGTAAAAGTCAAGCCAGCATGCTCGCGCCGCAGTGCCTCAAGGAATCGTTTCTCCAGTGTGCTTTCCAGCAGGCTGTTGTCCGTTTGCTGGGAAAGGTTGCTGACGGGCTTCAGCTCTGTGCGGTGCTCCAGGATCTGTGCCAACAGCTTCTGCGCCACCGTGCGCGAGATGGCTTGGCGTTCATGGCTGTTGCGATAGCGGTACATGCACCGATAGCAGCCGTCGGCAGTATCGTCCTGGTTGCAGGTGCAGGTGTTCAATGCAGTAGCCGCCTGACTGAATACTTGGAACAGCGGGGCTGGGTCGCGCATCAGTTCCTTCAAGTAGCCGGTGCCGCCCGGCACACTGTCGTAGATCACCAGATAGGTCCGCGCCGACTCCGAGTCGGCCGCCATCCGTACGTCGGTCGCGATGCGCAGGTGCGCCACCGCCCCCTTGAAGCGTTTGCTCAGTCCCAGCTCCAGCGCGGAGATGAAGCTCAGCAAGGCTTCCTTGGATTCGGCAAATCCGACCTCGGGCAGGAACAGACGGATGCCTTCGCTGGCGAATTCCCGGTACAGGAAGATGCATTGCTGGGTGCTGGCCTCGGGTGTTTTGCGGCGTGAGCACCAGGGGGCATGGTTGCGATACAGCTCTTCGGCCTTGCGGCGGCGCTGCAGCGTGCCGCACTCAGGGCAAATAGCGAAGCCCGGCCGGCTGAGTTCTTCGCCCGCGATGGTCATCGGCGTGGCATCCACCGTCTGCTCGCCGAAGTTCACCTCGCGGAATGTCACCCGGTCAAGGAATTCGAACCCGAACGGGAAACTGGGGTCGTCGATCGCGAACGCCTGGCGCACCGCTTCCGGCGGACTATCCACCAGCGCCTGGCGCACGTAGAAACCACGTGTGCGCTCGTCTGAGTCATCGGCGATCCGGCTTTCTCGGTCCAGCGTGCGCGCGAACACCGTGGTCAGGCGCAGCATTTCATGGACCCGCCCGGTGTCGCGCCACTGGCCATCGCCGCAACGTGGGCATTGCTGGTGACGGTCGCCCGCCGACAAGGGTTCGGCATAGGAGCACTGGCGGCACAGGCGCCAGGCCTCTGGTTTGACGCGGGAAACATCTACCTGGTTGATGACCACCCGGCGGCCTTCGGCATAGAAGGTGTTGTTGGGCGCCAGCTCGGTGATGGCGGTTGCGCCGGGGCGCTCGTATTCGAAGGTCAATGGCTCGGCAGGCAGTCCTTCCCGGCGGGTGTCGCGCACGATGATCGAGCGCAGCAGCACGCCCTGTTCGGGGAAGGCATAGTTGGGCAGCAGGCCTTCGTCGGTGAAGACGTTCAGGGTGGCCTTGCCCTCGATGCCACCGATCAGGCGCGCCAATGCCGCACGTTCCTGGCGCAGGGTTTTCAGCTCTTCCTCCTGTTCCTCGCCGCGCACCGGAAGCTGCTCCAGCTTCTCCACCTCCTTGGCGGTTTTCTCGCGCAGACGCTTGATCTGTGCCACATCCCGGGCGATACCCTGCAACTTGCTGATGATCTTGAAGGTCAGGGAGCTTTCCTCGTCCTGCCGACCATTGACGAACCGTGTCAGCCTCTGCCGGGTGGCTTCGGTCAGGATCTGCCCGCCGCCTTGCTGGAATAGCGTCAGGAAGCGATCCAGCAAGCTGGCCCGGTTTGCCTCGACATACTCCAGCCAGGGGAAGGGGAATCGCGTCGTCGCACCGTTGTCCACCGCGCTGAGCACCATGCGGATTTCCTGCGGAATCGAAGCGCTACGACCCCGTTCGCGCACCCAGCAATCCAGCGTGAACGCCGTCAACTGGCGCTCCAGCACCGCCGAGGCGTTGAGGAACACACCCGGTGCCGGCACGCTGCCGGCGATCATTTCCTTGGGATCGGCCCAGAAATACAGGTCGTGCGGTTTGCTGGCCGCCATGGTCAGCAACAAGGCATTGCCAGTGCTGCGTCCCGCGCGTCCCGCGCGCTGGATGTAGTTGGCCTGCTGTGGCGGCACGGAACATTGCAGCACTGCCGACAGGTCGCCGATGTCGATCCCCATCTCCAGCGTCGGCGTGGCCGAGAGCACATTGATGCTGCCAGGAGCCTGGCTATCGGACTTGAAGCTGCGCTCCACCCGCTCACGCGTACCGCGTGGCAGCAAGCCGGTGTGTTCGTGAGCGACCACGCGCTGGATGTCCGCACGCAGATACAGGCTGCGGTAATAGTCGGCATCGTCTTTCGCCAACGTTTCCAGATGCCCTCGGCAGCCGGGGTGCCGGCAAGGCTGCCCGGCAAGCGAAACTTCAGTCCCGGTGCGCCATTCGCTGCGGCAGGTGTCGCAACGCCAGGCGCGACTGCCCAAGGAAACCAGAAAAGCGCCAGGCTCCAGTCCCCACACGCGAATCTCCGGCTTGCCGTCTGCCTGTTCAGCGCCGAGCAAACCCGCCTCGGCCAGCGCCTCGAATGCCAGCTGATACAGCGCCGGCAGCAAACTGTCAGCGCCCAGAGCCAACGCATGCAGCGGTTTCAGTGCCTTGAAGGCCCAGGCGCGATACCACTTAGCATGGCTGCCCAACACACCGACGCAGCGCTGGTAATCGACCAGGCTTACGAAGCGTGGCGGACGCGGGCCGGACAGCATTTGGAACTGCACCGGATTGCGCTTGTAGACCCAAGGTCGGTTGCCGACCTGTGCATAGAAATGCAGGCCAGAGTCGCGCCAGGCTCCCAGCCGCTGCATGGATTGCACGATGCCTTGCAGGAATACCGCCAGGGCATCCGCCGGCACATCTGCCAGCGGTTCCAACGTGGCCTGCAGGCGTGGCAGCATCCACTGCACGGCCGATGTCAGTGCCTGCGGTGGCGGTTCCACGCTGGCGGTGCCGGTGACGGTCAGGCTGCGGCCGATATGGGCGTCCTGGCCGAACTCTGCATTCAGCACCCACGGCAGGATGCGACGCAGATCCTGCGGCAACTCGCTATTGGCTGGCAGCGACCCTTCGCTCATCAGCGTTTCAAAATCCCGAAGCCAATGCAGTTGCGGCGGCAGGAAGTTGGCCAGGTAATGGCCCTGCCCCATCGCGGGCAGCCAGTGATCTTCGAAGGCCTGCGGCAACTGCGCCAGCGTCAGCGGTTTCCCGGTCTGCTGCGCTGCGGCGATGACCTGGGCCACCGCTGGGCGCAAGTTCAAGCGCCAGGTCCGGGCCGCCAGGAAGCCCGCACGGTGCGCCGCATCCTGCACCGAATCGGAAAACGCGATCAGCTTCTTGTCCGGGTTGAAACGTGAACCGAACAGTTGCGCCAGCATCACCGCCGCCAGGCTGGCCGCTTGCGAACCGACGATCGACAGCGTCTTGTGCCCGCCGCAGTACGGGCAGTCGTGATGGGAACGGGTATAGCGGGCACCGTTGCGCATGCCTTCGCGCAGGTTGGCGGTCACATCGACATCCACCAGCACGACCGGGTCCTCGGCACAGTCGCAGTGCGTCTGCCCCAGCGCATGCAGGGTGCCGCAGCGCGGGCAGACCCTCTTGTGCTCGAACACCTTCGGATCCGCGTTTTCGCCATGAGGGAACAGAAAGCGGGTGCTGACATCCTCGGCGAAGAAGGCGCTGTAGAACTGCTGGATGTCCTGGTTGAACTGGTTCGGGCTGGTCCTGGGCAAGGTCGCACCCCAGCCGGTGGCGTGGCAGTCGCGGCAGTGGATCACCGGCAACCAGACCTGTGCTTGCTCGGGCTTGCCCAGGTCATCGTGATGGGTCAGTCGAGGCGGATTCTCCAGCGAAGCCACCATGCGGCGCAGCTCGCGCAGCCAGAGTTCCACCTTGACCTGCAGGAAGAAGGCCGTGTCCTGTTCGCCGCGCACCGCGTCGAGTGACACACCGCGAGGCTGGCGCGCGTGCGCCACCAGCGCCAGCAGGCTGGCCAGCCACAGCAACGGATAGCGGGCGTCGGCATGGGGTGGCAGGCGGCGCGCCAGTACCGCCAGCAGATCGTCCAGCGCCACGGCACGCGGCCCCAGGCGCTCCATGTCGCGCAACAGGTTCTGGAAGGCGAAATGGCTTTTCAGCATCCCGCCCAAGCGACAGCGCCAGCCCGCATCGTCCACTTGTTCGGCGCTGCATGGGGTGCCGAACCACAGTGGCACCTGGGCCGCCAGCCAGGACTGCAGGTCGTCATGGCCTGCCGGATCCAGCACCGACACGGCGTCCGGCGGCGGAGACTGGGTGAACTCCACCACAGCATCCGCCAGATAATCCGCCACCGGCTCGCGGTCTTCGGCGATTACGGCGTGCTCATCCAGCGTCTCGCCGAAGATCTGGCCTGCAAACGCCAGTAAATCCTGTTCGCCATCGCTGCCCAGCGTGGCCGAGGTGCCCACGCACACCAGTTGCCCCGGTGGCGTCTCCAGCCGACCCTTGAGGCGGCGGATCAGGCAGGCCAGATCCGTGCCCTGGGCACCGTCGAAGGTATGCAGCTCATCGACCACCAGATAGCGCAGCGTATCCGGCCGCTGGCGCGCCCACAGCGGCGTATCGGCGGCACGGATCAGCAGGAAATCCAGCATCTTGTAGTTGGTCAGCAGGATATCCGGCGGGTTTTCGCGCAGCGCGTTGCGGTCGGTGATGATCGAGAAGCCGCCATCGGCCAATTGCTGCACACGGGAGGACTCCTCGGCTGGAGCCTCGCCCACGTACAGGCCCGCGCGGATACCGGCCAGGGCGGGTGTGCGCAGGATCTCCTTGGCCAGGCGGCTGGCCTGGTCCGAGGCCAGCGCGTTCATCGGGTACAGGATGATGGCCTTGATGCCCGACCGGCCCAGTTCCCGTTGTTCGCGGCAGTGCTCCAGGATCGGATAGAGGAAGCACTCGGTCTTGCCCGAACCGGTGCCGGTGGCCACCAGGGTCGATCGAGCCTGCTCTCCGGTCAGGCGGGCGAATGCCCGGCCCTGGTGAGCATGGGGGACGAAGCCCGGCGGTAGCCACCCGAACGCGGGCTGGCCCCTATCGGCCTGCTTGCGGAACGGCAGCGGCAACGTCAGATACGGCCCCTTGAACACCCGGTCGCGGTCGGCCAGGAAGCGCTGGATCAGGCCATCGAAGCCCTGCGTGGTCGCCGGGAAGGCGGCGCGCAGGAAGTCGGCGACGCCCTGGGTGATCTGCTGGGAGACGATCAGGGGTTGCATACGGCGTCCGCTTTTCTCAGACCGGTTTCATTCATCACCCGACTCCACCACACGCTCAACCGTGGCATAGGCTTGATGCGGGTGCTTCTCGGTTTCGGGGTACTTCAGGGCAAGCCGCCCTTCATCTCGCAAGGGACGCAGGTAGGTGCGGCGCAATTCCTTAGTGTCGCGGCGTCCAAGCACCTGGCACAACTCGGCCACGGTGTAGGGGCGCAGAGCGCACAGCGTCAGGATCAGCTCACGAACCTCAGCCTGGCGAGGTTTCGGGCCGGCCGCCGCAATTCTTGCTTGTAGCTCGGGGGGAATATCGGCGAGAACATGGGGGGATTCCGGAAATCCCCCCATGCTTGACGGTGAATCCCCCCCTCCTCCGTCCATCGATTCCACGGGGATTCCCAGCGGCAGCTCTGCTTGGCTGGCCTCCCCAACAGCCGTCTGCCGCTCGGCATCGGCCAACACATAATAAGTGCGGCTGCCGGCACCTTGCTTTTCCAACAGGCCCCGGTCTCGCAGCCGGCGCAGGACCAGGCTGGCCGCCAGCGTATCCAGCCCACAGAAATCCCGGCAGGCCGTGTTGTCCACGGCCCCCGTGGCGCGGGTGTAGATCAGTACCTTGGCCTCATCGGCACTGGCCGCCGGGCCGGCGAACCCCCGCAACCAGGCATGGTCGTCCTCGGTCAGCAGGTTGTGCAGGAACAGCGTGAGCCGGAACTCGTTGGCCTGCCGGTCGGAATGGAATTCGGGCAAGGGCAAGCCTGCCTCGGCGGCCAGGCGGCGCATGGCGCGGATGCCGGTGCCCTTGGCCTCGGCCAGGTGCAGGTCGTGCAGCACGGCGGCAATGGCCGGGTTGCGCAGGCGCGAGCCCGGCGTACCCAACTGCGCGGGCTCCTTGAGCGAATAGCCGACGTTGCGGATTTCGATGCGGTTGCTGTAACGGATGATCTGGGTCGGGCTGTGCACGGTATAGCTGCGGTGCATGGCGGCATTGGCCAGTGCCTCGCGGATCACCTTGCGCGGCAGGATCGGCTCCTGCACGCTGTGCAACTGCCCTTCGGGCAGACGAAAACCCTTGGGCAACTCGTCGATGATGCTGGCCTCGGCCTGCGGCAACGCCAGCAGCAGCGGCTTGCGGATGTCGATGGACTGGAAGCGGTTTTCAGGGTCTTCCACCCATTCGTTGCCCGGCACGCGGATGTAGTCGATGCGCACCGTGGGCAGCAGCCGGCGCAGGGCCAATGGCTTGCCGAACAGCACGATGCCGGCAAGTGTCGGCTGCAATCGACCGTCCAAGCGGCGCAACGCGCCCAGGGCTTCGAGCAGGTCCTCGTCAGCGTAATCCAGTTCCTCGGCTTGGGGGTTGATGCGGGCACGTTCGCGCCGATAGGCCGCTACGGCGGTCGGGTCGAAGTCGTCCAACCGGGCATCGGGCAGGATGCTGGAGTCTGGCCCGTGCAGCGGCTGGCTTTCGCCGCGCAGCACCCACAGGTCTTCATCCACGCAATGCTGGTCGCTGGAGCCGATGCGGCGATAAGCACCACGCGGCAAGCCGGTGGCTTTTAGGTAGACGGGCTTCTGCGTGACATCGGCCTCGGGCACGTACACCACCAGCACCGTCTTGCCGTCCACGGTCTCGGTCTGCATCTCCGGCCTCAAAACGACATTGAGCCCGGACGCACACTGGCTAGCCAGGTCGCGCTGGACCTTGTCGGGGTCTGGCAGGCCGGCGGCACGGTACACCGTATCGCCCTTGTCGTTGACGAACCAGTCCGCGCCCAGCAGCAGATAGCCGCCCTCCAGCCCAGGCTCATTGGCGAAGGCGATGACCGTCTGCATCACGGATTTGCCCAGTTCGCTGGCGCGCTTGGCCTCGATGCGGGTGGACTCATCGACCGAGTTGAGTTCTTCGAAGAGGTCGGTGGCGTTACGCATCCGCCTCCCCCATCAATTGTTCGGCATAACGCGCCACGATATGGCCGAAATCCGGGAGATGGCCATCGGCATCGGGCCGCTTGTAACCTTCTCGCAGACGATTCAGTTCGTCCGTGCTGGCGTTCTCCAGAAAATCGTTGTCGAACACACCTTGCAGAACTGCTGCCCGGCGGTCGTTCAGGAACTCGATATCCAGTTTCAGAAAGTTGCACATATAGGCGGCGTTGTCATTTTCCGGGATGATTTGTCCGTCCAACGTGTAGCGGAATTGCTGTTCACAGCCAGGGGTCGTCGGACTTATTGCAAGCGCCTCATCAAAGGCATTGCCCTTGGCATGGCCGCAATGCAAGGGCGTTCCCGGACTGGTTTCACGAATGCAGGAGGCATGCAGGTTGTCGTAGCTCAATACCCTGTCTGGATAGTGCTCCTGCGGGCGAAAATGTTCGATATGGCTATGCGCCTGCTCGATGCTGCGACCGCAATAGCAGCACACCCAGCCTTGCTCGCTCAGCAAGGCTTCTTGCAGTTGCGCCTTCTCCGGGTTCTGCAAATCGGCATAGGTCGGCTGCCAATCATCATTGGCCTGGGCTTTCCATCGTTCGAAGCTCTCCGGCGCTTCCTGCTTTTGCACATGCTTCATCGCCCGATCACCTCCTTGCGGCGGATCAGGGCGTCGGCACGGCCTAACTCGGGGATTTGCGGCGCCGATTCTTTCAGCTCATCCAGTAAGCGCTTGGCCTCGGTCAGCTGATTAGTCTCGATTTTCACGAACAGTTGCTTGAGCTTTTCTTCCACTTCCAGGTTACGGGAGGATGCCCCCATGATTTCTTCCAGCACCTGGCTGGAGTCCAGCCCATAGCTGACCTGCGGCTGGGAAGTCCCCCCCTCTCGCAACAGGATGATTTCTTCCGGTTGCAGTTCGCCCAGTACCTGGGGCGAATGGCTGGTGGCAATGAATTGGACGGACGGAAATGCGGCCTTCAGTCCATTGACGATACGGCGCTGCCAGCGGGGATGCAGATGCACGTCCAGTTCGTCGATCAGCACTACACCCGGCGTTTTGTGGATTACATCTTTACCCAGTTGCGGGTTGAGCAGGCAGATGCGTCGGGCAATATCCGCCACCAGGCAGATCACCGCGCGCTGGCCGTCGCTGAGGTGATCGAAGGAAATGGTTTTCTGCTCGTCACCTTCTGCCTGTTGCCAACTCACCAGCAAGCTTTTCTGCTGCATGTCGTAGCGCAGATCGCCAATGCCTTCGATAGCCGCGGTCAATGCGGTATTGACCAGCGCCAGTTCGTCATCGTCGATCTCATGGAAGCGCTTGCCTGTCTCGGACGAGCGTTGATAACGCTCCAGGCACTTGCCGATTACCCAATGCTGCAAGGCAGAGACATTAATAGCCGCATCCCACCATTGTTGGTAGCCATCGTGGCGGGAGGGTTTTTCCATGGCGGCCTGCATCACCTGACTGCGCTCAGCGAGCCATCGGCGGTTGGCGCGGTAGAAGGTAACCACCGGTAGGACTATATGTCCCTGAGTCGGTTGGCTATTCCCTTTGCCCTGAATGAGATCACGCAGTGGAGACCTTCCTTCAAAAGAAAGTTGTGCAACATCGCTCGCTTTTTTTACTGTGATGGTGAAGTCGTTTTCTACTGCACGCCCTTCAGTTTTTACCGTTACGGGAAACAGTGGCTCGAAGCGATAACGCCCCTCTGTATGCACGGCACTGACATACGCATAATCCACTTCCTTGAAGACATGAGGAATAAGGTTCGGAACGCCCATTAACAAACCTGCTAACCCCTCAGAAATCCCCTTCAAGAGCGACGTTTTACCACTGCCATTGATACCGGCCACCACATTGAAGTTGGTACTGAATTTCACACTCAGATCTTGGTGAGCGCGGTAGTTCTGTAAATGGATCGAGGTCAGTTTCATGGTGTACCTCATTCAGAAAACGGTAAAGATGCGAAATGCTCCCATGCTAGCCGGTAATCCGCTTCGCGATCCGCCAGGGTGAAAGGCGCGGTGTAGCGGATGGTGCGGTCGATGGGGCCGCCGGGTTGGGTGGTATCGGTGATGGGGCGTTCGATCACCGTGCCGTCGGGAACTTGGTGGTGCAGGGTGCCGTCGGGCATGAGCTTGGGCTGGATGTCTTCCCAGCCGAGGCGGCGCGGCTTGCGGGTGCCGTCGGGGGTGATGACGGCGCATTCGGCGTCCTTGCGGTTGGCCTTGCGGGGCAGGCCGACACCGACGAGGCCCTTGCTGGCGGTGAAGACGATGCGGCCGTTGGCGTCGTACCAGGTGTCGCGCTCGTACTGGCGCATGACGGGGAACTGCACGCGGTAGATGGTCAGCAGTTCGTCCAGCGTCAGGCCCAGGGCCTGGGCGGCGAGGACGTCGATTTCCACCAGCGCCTGACGGCGGGCGTAGTCGCTGCGCAGGGCGTTGTGGCGTTGCCAGTCGGGGGTGAGCTTGGCGAAGAAGTCCTGCGGCAGGCGCGGGTCGGCGCTGGCCCAGCGGTCTTGCTGGAAGTCGGGTTGCCAGCAGGATTGCCAGAGATCGGTGTAGTGGGTGGTGAGGCAGTTGAGAGGGAGCGTTCTTGCCAAGAATTGCAGAAGACGGTCTCCAAACTCCGGCAGAGTCATAGTTTCTGCCAACGAATTACGGAAATCGCCTTTACCAGAGCTTTTGATGAAGAAGTCGAATGGAACGGAAGCCCACAATCCAGCCAGCGTAGGCACCAAGCGTTGATCTTTAAGAGCAACAGAGAAAACACCGTCGATATGGCAAACACCACGGGTTGCAACAGATGCCAGCAATGTGCGGTCCCCCGAAATGCTCAACCCTCTTCGGCTGATCACCCGGTAATACGCCGTCACCGGCTTCGCTTCGGTCTCCCCTTCCTCCACCCAACTGACACGCGGTACGCGGCGGGCGTATTCGGTGGCGCTGCACGCGGGGCGGTAGTTGCTGCGCGGCAGGTAGTGGTCGGGCAGGTGTTCGAGGTCGAGGGTGTCGTAAGCCTTGTGAGTTTCGCAGACGGCTTTCGGGGTCTTGCTGAGCGGGTTGCCGACGTAGAAGTGCGGGCCAGAGAGCACGAAGTCTTCGGAGCGGTTGACGAAGCCGGTTTCGCGGCGGATGGTGCCGTCCTTCTGTGCGCCGGTTTCGTGCCACATTTCCAGCGTGAAGTAGTCGTCCTTCAGGTCGCCCAGGCGGCGCGGGACGTGGGCGAACTTTTCCAGCACCGAGACCAGTTCACGGCTGTGGACGGCGGGTAGGCGGGCCTGCAAAGGCGGCGTGTCGGGTGCGTCGTAGAGTTTGGCGAAGGTGGCAAGCACATCTTCATCCACTTCCACCACGCGATTGCGGTGCCCAGTCAAATCCCAACGGTCTTCATCATTTTTGATGCCCGGCGTTGCCCCTGCCCCGGAGTGTTCCAGGCAAGCAAAGCTGGTCTGCGGATGCATGAGGTTGGCAATCGTCCGGAACCGAACTGCCTGCTCCGTCCCATAGACGTTGATGCTGTATTTGACGCGGTTGCCAATTTCGGCAAACAGCTTCAATTCGTTCTGGAACTGATAATGTGACCGCAGTCGCGCATACATAGCTACGCGGAACAGCCCGCCATTGGGGTCGTCATACGGCCCTTCCGGGTGCAGTAGCGCCTGCACACCGCCGCCCACGCGCCACACTAGCGGCAGGAAGCATTTGTACAGATTGCTCTGCTGGCCCTTGAGCAGCGGATAGTTCTGCACGGCGTTGAGAAACTCGCCCATACCCTCGGTGGCCACACATTCGGCCAGGTAATCGGTGCGTGCCTGTTTGTTAGTGGCAAAGACGGCCTCGCGCTGGTCGGCAGTTTGTTTGGCACTGAGCTTGCGGATGGCAAAGCGCGGATCGAAGTCCGACAGCAGGCTTTGCTCGCTCCATTCCAGCTTGATCCACGGCGGGTTGCCCAACACTACGTCGAAGCCGCCACGGTTGCGGAAGATGTCGGCGAATTCCAGCTCCCAGTGCAGGAAACGCTGCTGTGCGGCCACCTGTTGGGCCACCTTCAGTTGCGGCAGGGTATCGACCAGGGCTTCGATGTCCACGTGGCCATAGCGGTCACGCTCGGGGGTGAAGTCCAGCGTGGCTTGCGGCATGGTTTCGGGAAACAGGTCGCTGCCGCCGGTGTTGGCGGCCAGGCTGGCGTTGCCGAGCAGCACGGTTTCCAGCACGAACCACCATTCCTCGCGGCTGGGCAGGTCGTCAGCCTTATCCAACGGCCAGAACCACAGCGCGCACCAATAGTCCATCACCAGCTTCAGACGGCGGTAGGGGCTGGCGTTCTTCTGTGCCTCGCTGAGCATTTCGCGCTGGAAGGTGGCGTCTTTCTGCGCGGTGGTGGAGGGCGCACGGTTGGCGTCGGTACTGGGCCAGACGTGCAGTTCGTCGCTGGTGGCGCGGCGCACGCGGGCCAGTTCCTGGGCGTGCTGCTGCCAGAGCGCTTCGGTGGCCTGGGCGATGGCTTGCAAGCGGGTGATTTCGTTGCGTTCCAGCGGAGCCGTGAAGGTTTTGCGCCATTGCTTGAAGCGTTCGAAGGCGGCGGGTTCCAGTGCCTTGACCACCTTGTCGGTGACGGCGCCCATGCCCTCGGCGGGCAGCAGGAAGTGGAAGATATCGGTGGCGGAGGGTGTTTCCGAGAACGCGAGGGCGCGTGGCACGGCGCAGCGCCAGTCGCGCTCGGGCATGTCCTTCTCGCCCCGGCCGGGCGACAGTTGCGCGGTGCTGAAGACCTCGCGCCGCGCGCCGACCAGGGAATTGCCGGCCACCAGTTGCAGGCCGAACCAGGGCACGTGGCCGCCCTTGAAGATGGCGTTGAGCCAGAGCGAGACTTCGGCCAGCTCCACGGCCACGGGGTTGAGATCGACGCCGAACACGTTGGTATCGGCGATGTACATCTTGACCCGCTGTTTTTCCGCCGCGTAGTCGTCGTGGGGGATGCTTTGGCCCAGTTCCTTCTGCTTGGCCTGCAGATAGGCTTCGGCAAGCTGGCTGACGGCTTCGTTCAGGAAGGCCGCGCTGCCCATGGCGGGTTCGCAGATGGTCAGGCGCAGGATGTCGTCGGCGGATTTGCCAGGCAGGATTTCGCGCAGCGCGTGTTCCACCAGGCAACGGGTGAGGATTTCCGGGGTGTAGTAGCTGGCGGATTTCTCGCGGGCGCGGCCAGCCAGGCGGTAGATGAAGCGGCCCTTGGGATACAGACGCGGTTCGCCGCCGAACAGGCGTTCGGCGTCGCTGTACTGGCCGATGGCGCTGACAGGCACGAAATAGGCGGCTTCCAGCGGGTCGAGTTCGGCGTCCTTGCGCTTTTCGCGGGCGCTGGCGGGCGGGGTGTCGTCGTCATCCGTGGCGTCGCTGTCATCGGTGCCGTTGTCACTGGTGGCGGCTTCGTCGTCTTCGGTGCTGCTAGTCTTTTGGGCCTTGGGGTCGCGGCGCACTTCATACAGGTCTTCTTCGGCGAAGAAGCCACGGAAGGAAAGCAGCGCCTCGTACACGGCACCGAGCTGGTTGATGCCCAGGGTGGCGTAGCTGATGCGGCCACGGCGACCGTTCTTGCCGCTGCTGCCGCGCGAGAGGGACATCAGCTCGATAACACGTTGCAAGACGTGGTTGCGCAGCTTGACGCTGTTCAGCAGCCGGGTGCGTTCCGGGTCGAACAGGTGGCCTTGCAGCGGGGCGATGGTGAAGCCACTGCCTTGCGCGATGTCGCCCGTTGCAGGGTCAAGACCGGCGCCCAGCTCCTGCTGCCCGCTGCCCGCATCGCGGCGCGGGAAGCCCTGCCAGATCAAGCCGAACAGTTGCTGCAGGCTGTCGTGGAAGTAGAAGCCATTGCGGGCTTGGTCGGTGGTGAGCGGGGCCTGTTCCAGCTCGCGCAGGTGCTCGACGCTGTAGCCTTTCAGATAGGCTTCGGCCTGGATCGGCGCGTAGCCCAGTTCGGGGCGGGCCTCGATGTAGAACAGGAACAGCAGCCGGTACATGTAGCGCAGGCTTTCGCGGCTGAGCTGGTCGGCCAGGTCGGTGTCGGTGCGTTCGAAGAGCTTTTCCTTGCTGACTTCGCGCTTGTAGCGGATGGCCTCGTTGGCGATCAGTTCGATGCACTCGCGCAGGGCGTACTTGAGGTCGGTGGAGACCTCGAAGGCGTGCTTGTGGGAGCTATCGTCCAAGCTGTCGAGCAGGGCTGCGCCGCCTTCCGCCGGCAGGACGGACTGTTTGCCCAGCAGGGCGCAGAAGGCGCGCAGGCTGTGCTCGTCGCGCGGGCCGAACAGTTCCGGCAGGTCGAAGCGCAGCAGGGCCTTGCGGCCCCATTTGGCACGCTCGATCAGCAGCCATTGTTCGTGGTGAACCAGCAGCACCCAGCTTGGCGGGGTGTCGTCGGCGAACAGGCGGCGAGAAAGGGTTTCTTCCCAGTTCGCGTGGTGACGGCCGGCTTTGGCACCTTTGCCGTCACGCGGGGGCAGTTGCAGCGGTGCGGTGTCTTCGTCGCCCGGCAGGGCCAGCGCTGTGGCGATGGCCAGCAGCGGGTGGCCCTTGTTGTCGCGGTACAGCGCCAGCAAGGGCAGTTCGCCTTCGCGGCCGGCATCGGCCAGGGCCAGGGGGTGCGGCTGCAATGCGTAGCCGAGCGCGGCCAGCAGCGGCTGGGCCAGATCGTGCAGCAGGCGCGCGCGTGCATCGGGTCGTTTTTCGGCCAGGAAGCGCTCGCGGTCGCGGAAATAGCCGTTGGTGCCGCTGGCACTTCTGAGGCGGGCGACGGGGCTGCCCGCGCCCTGTTCCTTCCACTGATCGAACAGCGGTTTGAGATCCTTGACCAGGATGTCGTCCAGGTAGTGCTGGCTGTAGAACTCGTTGGCGTTGCTCAGGCCATTGATGGTGAAGCTCATTGGGCCGCTCCTTGCGCCACGCCCTGTCGTGCTGCGTCCTGTTGCGAAACCAGGGCAGCAACGACGGTGAACTGGGCGCGGTCGTCCAGTTGCAGGGTGTCGCGTACCCATTGCTGGTATTGGCCGAACAGGTCGGTAGTGGCGTTTTCACGCTGCTGGCGCTGGGCGGCGCGGACTTGTTCGAGGCCGCCTTGAGCCAGTTCCAGTTCCATCTGTTCCAAGTGCTTGCCTTGCAAGACGGCGAGTTTGTCCAGCTCTCGTTCCAGGCGCTGGTGGCAGTCGGCATCGAATGCCCGCTTGATAGGGCGCAGATGCGCTTCGGCGGCGCGGATGACGGCAGGCAGGGCTTGCTGCCAGAGACGGCTGTCGGGGGCATGGCCATCGTTGGCCGGGGCCGGGTTCTGGCCGCCGTCCAGCCCGGTGCGGTGCAGGGTATCGGGCAGGCTCAGCACGGCCTGTACCTGGCCCCGCGCATCGAGCTGCACGCCCAGCCATTCGGCCAGCATGGCCTGACCGCGCCGGTTGGGCACCTGGGCCAGCACGAGGATGATGGCTTCACCCGCTTGTAGACCTCGCGGTACGCGCAGCAGCGGGGCGCGCTGGCGGCCGAAGGCAGCCATCAGCTTGTAGTCCAGCCATTGGGCGATGGGGTGCAGCGGCCAAAGATAGTGCAGTTGCGGCCAGTCGCTGCCGTCGCGGGATTGGGCGATGGCGGCCTCGACCGTGCGCTTGTCGGCGCAGAGGGCGAACGTATTGTCGGTGGGCCACATTTCCGGGGCGAGGTCGCGCTCCAGAATCTGCGCCAGGTCACGCCCCGGCTGGAAGCTGAGGGTACGGGTGGCGTCGTCGGCCTGTACGGCGGGTTGCTGCTCGGGTTGGTGCTGGCGCAGCCAGCGCAGGCCGTCGCGGGCGTAGTGATAGTGGCCGGCGAACAGGCTGGGCAACGTAGCGGTGCGAGATGGCGTGGTGGAAGGTACAGGTTTGCCCACAGGTGGCGTCACGCTGTTGGCGGCGTCGCCCCAGAGCAGTTCGAAGGGATCGACGTCGCCGCCTGCCAGTTGCTGGGCGAAAGCTTCGGCGGTGGTGTTGCCTTCGATGGCCTTGGCCACTTCCAAAGTTTCGGCGTCTTCGTCGTACAGGCCCATGAAGGCAGAGGGGTCGCCAATGTTCTTCGCGGCCTGTTCGTCCTTTTCGATAAGGATTTCCAGGTAGCGCAGATCGCCACGGACGCGCTCGTTATGGGGCTGGGTGTAGAGGTAGCCGATCTTGGGCGCTTGCGTCTGGCCATAGCGGTCCACACGGCCGTTGCGCTGCTGGAACACCATCAGCGACCAGGGGATGTCGAAGTGGATCAGCCGGTGCGACTGGTAGTGCAGGTTCAGACCTTCGGAGGCCACATCGGAGGCGATGAGCAGGCGCAGCGGCGAATGGCTGCGGCCAAAGTCCTCGACCGTCTGCTGGATGTCCTGGTCGGGCAACTGGCCGTGCAGGATGGCGACGGCGTCTGCCTTCAGGCCCAGCGCGGCAGGCAGATGTTGTTGCAGGAATTTCAGGGTTTCGATGCGTTCGGTGAAGAGCACCAGGCGGTCATCGGCGGCACGGCCGTCCCAGCGCCAATGCGGGTCGTCCTTGAGTTGGGCGATGAGATGCTGCAGCTTGCTGAACTGTGTGGGTTCGATCTGTTGCACAAGGGTCTGTAAATCACGCAGCGAGGCCAGATCGGGATGCGTTGCATCGCGGGCTTCCAGGCGGCGGATGCGCTCCTTGAGCGTTTGCAGGCAGGCGGCGGGCGAGGAGAACAGGGCCTTTTCCAGCACGGTGCGGAACAGCATGGCGCCGTCGCGCGCGCCGCTGCCATCGCTGGCGAGCCTGAGTTCGGCCAGGGTATCGAAGGCGAGGTTTTCGGCGGCGCTGGCCTGGGCGGCCAGCTTGAAGACCTGGCGCTCGGGGAAGTCCTGCTTCATCTGCTCGCGCACATCGCCCTTGAAGCGGCGGATGAACAGGTGTTCCACATCGCTGCGGGTGTAGTCGGCCCTGGGCGGCAGCACGGTGGGGTCGAGCATGCGCACCAGGCTGGCGAAGCTTTCCTTCTTGCCGTTGTGCGGTGTGGCGGTGAGCAGGATGAGCGCGTCGGAGCGTTGGGCCAAAAGATCGGCCAGACGGTTGCTCTGTGTGCGATTGCCCTTGTAGGAGACGTTGTGGGCCTCGTCGATGATGATGAGATCCCACCACACGCTTTCCAGGTAGTGGCGGTATTCGCTGTCGCGTTTGAGCGTATCGACCGAGATGATAGTGCGGTCGTAGTAGCTGAAAGGGTTGTGGTTGGCCGGTATCTGGCGGCGGATGCGCTGGATGCCAGCCGAATCCAGGCGCGTCAGGGCGATGGTGAAGCGGTTCCAGAACTCCTGCTGGAACTGGCGCATCATGCTTTTGGTGGTGACCACGAGGATGCGTCGGGCACGGCCGCGGCGGATCAGTTCTGCGGTGAGGATGCCTGCTTCCAGTGTTTTACCCAGACCAACGGTATCGGCGATGAGCAGGCGCGGGCGCAGTTGCTGCAACACATGGTGGGCCGGATCGAGCTGGAAGGGTAAGGTGTCCATCACGGCCTGCTGCCCCAGCACCAGCGCATCGCCCTGCACGGCAGATTGACGCAGACGGGCTTCGATCGCCAGCCGTGCGGCTATGAATCCGGGAGAGTCGTCGAACACCAGCTCGGTCTGTGCCGGGTCGATCAGGGTGACGTCATCGAGCGCCGTCAGGAACAGGGCGTGGCGATTGCGCACGGTTTCCGACACACCGATGCAGGACAGTTGCCAGCCGCCCTGGGCACATTGATCGGCATGCTGGACGAGCCATTCTTCGTCGCGAATCAGAGCGCGGGAACCAGGGGCGGGAGGCTGGGACAGGGACATGAAGTTTCTACGCTACGCTCGGGTGAATGGACGGGACACAGGGAAGCAAGTCAACGAACACCCCATCACGCTGACGATTTCGGCCGTCCATTCTGCGCAGGTACCTGCAACCCGTGCTTGCGGGCATATTCGATTACCAGCACCTCCACCATCGAGGCCACGGAGCGGTGTTCACGTTCCGCTGCGGCCCGCAACAGTTGCTTGATGTTTGGCGACGTTCGAATGGAGAGTGTTTCAACCTTCAAGCGCGTCATTGCAAGGCCTTTGGACAAGTCATATTTACTTGCAAATGTACTGCGCTTTGCACGGCACGAAAAGCACATGTGTTAAACGCATGTGGATCGACGGTTTGGCAACTTCTGTTACGAAAAGGCAAGGGCAATAAGCCGAAGGGGAATGGCGCCAAGGGTCAACGGCCCTATCCAGAAAAGGAAAAGGTTGCCTCGGCCCCGGACGGACTCACACCACCAAATTGGCCGACGGCGCCAGCCTGTCGATGTAGTCCGACCACGCCTGCAACATCTCCCGCCGCTGTTCGGCGTACTCGGCGCGGTTGTAGACACCGCGCACGCCGCCGATGGTGTGGTTCAGCGCCTTTTCCACCACATCCGAAGGCCAGCCCTGTTCGTGCAGCAGCGTCGATGCGGTGCGCCGCAGGTCATGGATGGTGAAGGCAGGGATCTCCTGCCCCTGTAATGACACCTTCAGCGCCTGGTTCAGCGCATTGTTGGCGAAGGGCTTGGCCAAAGTGCCACGGCCCGGCAACACCCAGATGCTGCTGCTGGCGAGCGGCTTGAGTTCCTTGAACAGCATCTGCGCCTGGGTAGACAGGTAGACGATGTGCGACTTGCCGGTCTTGGAGTTCTCGACCGGGATGTGCCATTCGCCTTTGTCCACATGCACGTCTTTCCACTGAGCCAGCATCAGTTCCGACTTGCGCACCAGGGTCATCAGAATCAGTTGGAAGGCGATCTTGAACTGGCGGCGGATGTTAGAGGTTTGCATGGCACGCAGGAACTGCCGGATTTCGTCCGGCGTCAGCGCCCGGTCGCGGGCTGCTGCGCGGTAGACGTGCCGCATCGGCAGGGCCATGACCGGGTTGGCCTGGATCAGGCCGCAGGTCAGCGCGTAGTCGAACATGCGCTTGAGCAGGCCGCGCACCTGGCCAGCAGCGGCGTCGAAGCCTTGTTCCTTCTTGCGCCAGATGACGCCGCGCACGTCCTCGGCGGTAATGTCCCGGACCGGCTTGCTGCCGATGTGCGGCAGGATGTCCTTTTCCAGGTAGCGGCGCGGCATGGTCACGTCCTTGCGGTCGCGTGACTGGATATCCTTGAAGAAGCGTTCCGAGAACTCGGCCACGGTGGCGTCCTCTGCGCCGGCCACCTTCTCCTGCTGCTTTCTCTTTGCCGGAGACTCTCCCATCGCCACTTGGTGAGCCGCCTCGTCCCGCTTCAAGCGGGCATTCTTCAGGGTAAGCGCTGGGTACTTGCCCAGCGTTAGCTTCTCTCGCTTGCCGTCCAGCCGATAGCGATAACGCCAGACGATGCTGCCACTCGGCAGTACTTCGACGTACAGCCCGCGATCGTCACTGACGATGTAAGAAGCATCCTTTGGTTTGAGCGCCTTGAGTGCGGTGTCTGTGAGAGACATGGACCCTCCTTTGGGTCCATGGAAGCCAATCAGTCAAGCCATTCGGAGAGATTGGACCCATATATGGACCCGAATGGTGATGGCTTCGACTGTATCACCGAATCCTTCAGTAGACAAAAATCCCTTTATTTATGCGGATTACAGGCACATCAGCAGACTTCAGTGGATGTCCTTGGACCCCACCTCACTTCCCGATGCAGAAGCTGGAGAAGATCCGGCCCAGCAGGTCGTCGGCGGTCATGCGGCCGGTGATTTCGCCCAGCGCCTGGTGCGCCAGGCGCAGTTCCTCGGCAGCCAGTTCCAGGTGGTCGTGGCGCAATTGCGCATCGGCATCGTCCAGGTGCGCGGCGGCCAGCAGGATGGCCTGCACATGCCGCAGGCGCGCGGAAAACTCGCCCTGCTGGCCTTCACCGGCGCCTTCGCTGGCAAGTTCGCGCAGGCGCGCGTGCAGCTGATCCAGCCCCTGCCCACTGGCGGCGGAGATCGCGATCACGTCGCCGCCCGCTGGTTGCGGCCATTGCCGCAGCAGGTCGCATTTGTTCAGTACCCACAGCTGGCGCGCGGCCTGGGTGGCGGCATCGCCGACCGCCTGCCGGCCCGCTTCCGGGTCGCGTGCGTCCAGCACCACGATGGCCAGGTCGGCGCGCTGCATTTCGGCGCGGGCGCGGCGCATGCCCTCGCGCTCGATGGCATCGCCGCCTTCGCGCAGGCCGGCGGTGTCGACCAGCTCCAGCTCCAGGCCGTCGATGCGGATGGTCTCGCGCAGGGTGTCGCGGGTGGTGCCGGCGATGTCGGTGACGATGGCGCGCTCGCTGCCGGCCAGGGCGTTGAGCAGCGAGCTCTTGCCGGCGTTGGGCGGGCCGATCAGCACCGCGTGCAGGCCGTCGCGCAGCTTGCGGCCACGTTCGGCGTCGGCGCGCAGCCGCGCCAGCGCCGCGCGCGCCTGGGCCACGCCGGCGCGTACCTGCGCGCCGCCCAGCGTATCCAGTGGCTCGTCGGCGAAATCGATGGCGGCCTCGACGTGGATGCGCAGCCGCACCAGCTGTTCGGCCACGTCCTCCACGCGCCGCGAGAACACGCCGTCGAGCGAGCGGCGGGCAGCGCGGGCGGCACGTACGTCGCCGGCGGCGATCAGGTCGGCGATGGCCTCGGCCTGGGCCAGGTCGAGCTTGCCATTGAGGAAGGCGCGTTCGCTGAACTCGCCGGCCCGCGCCTGGCGCGCACCGAGCGCGACGCAGCGCTCCAGCAGCTGGCGCAGGACCACCGGGCTACCGTGGCCCTGCAGCTCCACCACGTCCTCGCCGGTGAAACTGCGCGGACCGGGGAAGTACAACGCGATGCCGTCGTCGATCACCTCGCCGTCCGCATCGCGGAAGCGCGCGTAGTGCGCATGCCGCGGTTGCAGCGCGGGGCAGCCGAGCGCGCGGGCGATCGCCGCCGACGCGGGACCGGAAAGCCGCAGGATGCCGACGCCGCCGGCCGCGGCGCCGCTGGCGATGGCAATGATGGTGTCGCGCCCGGCGCTGTCGTTCATGGCTTACAGCTTCTGCAGTTGCGCGCGGGCCTGCGCGGCGCCGCTGCCCTGCGGCTGCAGTTCCAGGTAGGTGGCGTAGGCCTGCTTCGCCCGGGGCTTGTCGCCGGCGTGGAAATAGGCGTCGCCCAGGTTGAGATGGGCCACTGCGCGCGACGGGTCGATCTTCAGTGTGTTCTCCAGCCAGCGCGCCGCTTCGGCGTAGCGTTGCTGGCGGTAGTAGACGAAGCCCAGGTTGTTGGCGGCCTGGGCGAAATCCGGGCGCAGCTTCAGCGCTTCGGTGAACTGCGCCACCGCCTCGTCGTAGCGTTTCTCGCGGTACAGCTGCAGGCCACGGTCGTTGGCCTGCTGGGCGCGCTGGCGGTCGGACGCCGGCACCGCCGCCGGCACTACCAGCGTGCTGCTGCCGCCCTGCAGGCTGGCCACCTTCACCGCGGCCTCGGCGCCGCCCTGGGCCGCATCGACGCGGCTGTTGAGCGCGATGGCGTCGGCCGAGAGCTGGGTGGTGCCGGCGTTGAGGAATTCCTGGCTGTCCGGTACCTGGAACACGAACTCACCGCCCTGCGAGCCCGGCAGGCTGCCGAACGCCGGGGTCTGCCGCGATACCGCCGACACCGCCGGCGCGACGTAGGCGGCCAGTTCAGTGCCGGTGATCAGGCCGTCGCCGTTGAGGTCGCCCTTGCCGGACAGTGCCTGCAGCAGCACCCAGGTGAACACCGAGTGGCCATTGGGCCCGCTGTCGGCCACCTGCTGGTCGGCGCCACCGGCGGTGAGCATCTGCCGCGCGGCACGCCGCGCGTTCTCGCGCAGGAACGCGGAAGACGACGCGCCGCCGCGGGTCAGCCCCAGGCCGCTGTAGCAGGCGTCCATCACGAACAGTACGTGCTTGGCCTGCAGGCTCTCGGCGATGTTCTGCACGTCGGTCATCGCGATCGCGTCGGTGGCGAACTCGCGCGGGTCCGAGTCGACCGGGATGATGTAGCCCAGGTCGCGCCCGGAGGCGAGCTGGCGGGTGGCGCCATGGCCGGCGAAGAACACGAACACGCGGTCGTTCTTCTGCGTGCGGCCATCGGCGAGGCGGTCGTGGAACGCCGCCAGGATGTTGTTGCGGGTGGCCTCGTGGTTCTTCAGCACGATCACCTGCGAGGAAGGGAAGCCGAACTGGCCGGTCAGGGTGTCGGCCACGGCCTGCGCATCGCGGCTGGCGTACTCCAGCTTCGGCCACTTCGCGTAGTCGTCGATGCCGATCACGATCGCCCAGGACTTCTCGTAGCCGGTGGTGACGGTGGCTGGGTTGCCGGCATCGCGGCGCGCGCGGCTGACGGAGAAATCGCGGCCGTTCCAGCCGGCGAACTGGTAGCCGTCGGCGATCAGCCGGTCCAGGATCTGCGGCAGCGCCTTCACCGCGCGGTCGTGGATGTCATGGAACAGGATGATGCCCTTCTGCTCCTTCTGCACCTGCTCGAGCACGCGCTGCACGATGGACTCCGGCACCGGGTCGGCCCAGTCCATCGAATCGATGTTCCACATGATCGACTTGAGCCCGGCCTCGCCGAGCAGCTGCAGGCCTTCGGCGTTGCGCGCGCCATAGGGGAACCGGAACAGCGGCGCGCGCTCGCCACCGACCCGGCGCAGCAGCGTGTCGGTGCCCAGCACCTGCTCGCGCAGCGCGTCGCCGCTGGTGCGCGACAGCTGCGCGTGGGTCAGGCTGTGGTTGCCCACCGCATAGCCGTCGGCCATCAACTGGCGGCTGATGCCCGCCATCGCACCGAGCGTCACCGTGCCGTCGGCAGCGACGGTGCCGATGTTGCGGCCCACCTCGAAGAACACGCCGGGGACGTCGTAGCGCTTGAGGATGGCGCTGATCTCCTCGGTATGCGCCTTGTGCGGGCCATCGTCGAAGGTCAGCACCACGGTTTTGACCGGCAGGTCGCGGCCGAAGATCTCGCGCTCGCTGTCCTTCATCGACATCGGGTAGGGCTCGATCACCCCATGGTCGCGCAGGATCGCCTCGCGCTCGTAACGGGTACGCAGGTGGGCCACGTAGTCCTCCCACTTCTCGCGCCTGAGCGCGATGGCGCGGGTGCGATCGAAGCGGCTGAAGATACGGGTCACTTCCTGGTTGTAGTTGCGCTCGATCTCGTCCAGCGCCTCCAGATCCTCGCCGATGCGCTGGTGCAGCTTGACCGCCGGCAGCGAGGAATCGGCGCCGATGCGCGCGTGCAGGTCGCGCAGCACCTCGCGGAACGCCAGGCGGTCGGCATCGAACAGATCCGGCGCCGACTCGATGTAGTCCAGCACCACGCCGAGCGTGGCGAAGCGCTGCGGGCTGGCGGTGCGCAGCAGCGCATCGAACTGCGCGGCGATCGCCTCGCGCTGTTCAAGCCCCTGGTGGAACAACTGCTGGCCGATGCGGGTGGACGTGGCGCGGTCGCGCTCGCCCTGCGCGCCCTCGTCGGCGAGCAGCACGATGATGCGGCGGTGGCCGTCGAGTTGCTTCTGCAATGCCGCCAGCAGCGGCGCGGCGGCAGGGTCGGCGGCCGCGGCCTGTTCCGCTGCCGGGGCCGGCGGTACGTCCTGCTGCCCGCCACCGCACGCGCCCAGCAACGCGGCGATCGCCACGGGCAACAGGAAACCGCGCAGTACTGGAAAACGGGACATGGCAGGCGAAGACGGGCGGAGGCCGGACGATTCTAGTGGAGCGGCGCCTGCGCCGCTGGCCCCGTGGGCAGCACGACGGCGCGCACCCGCGCCGCGCATGCGAAAAGCCCGCCTTGCGGCGGGCTTTCGCGTTTACTTGGCTTCGGCCTTGGCCGGCGGCGTCGGTGCGTCCTCGCCGTGCTTCTTGGTCATCCACCACTGCTGGGCCAGGCTCAGCCCGCCGTTGACCACCCAGTACAGCACCAGGCCGGACGGCATGAAGGCCATCATGACGCCGAACACCAGCGGCATGAACTGCATCATCTTCTGCTGCATCGGGTCCATGCCCGGTGCCGGGGTCAGCTTCTGCGTGAACCACATCACCGCCACGTTGATCACCGGCAGGATGAAGTAGGGGTCACGCGCGGTCAGGTCCTGGATCCACGCGAACCACGGTGCCTGGCGCAGTTCCACCGATTCCACCAGCACCCAGTACAGGGCGAAGAAGATCGGCATCTGGATCAGCAGCGGCAGGCAGCCGCCCATCGGGTTGATCTTTTCCTTCTTGTACAGCTCCATCATCGCGGTCTGGAACTTCTGGCGGTCGTCGCCATAGCGTTCCTTGAGCTGGGCGATGCGCGGCTGGAACTTGCGCATCTTGGCCTGCGACTTGTACTGCGCATTGGCCAGCGGGAACAACGCCAGCTTGAGCAGGATCACCAGGCCGATGATCGACCAGCCCCAGTTGCCGACCAGCTTGTGGACCTGGTTCATCACCCAGAACAGGCCCTGGCCGATGATCGCCATCAGCGAGAAGCGGCTGTAGTCGACCACGCGCTCCAGGCCGGGGACGTCTTCCTTGGCGATCTGGTTGACCAGCTTCGGGCCGACCCACAGGCGTGCCTGGGTGCTCACCTTCTGGCCCGGAGCCACGGTGAAGCCGGGGCCGCGCGCCTCGATGACATGGCGCGGGCCGTTCTGCGAAAGCAGGTACAGCGAGGCCTGGTCGGCCTGCGGGATCCACGCGGTGAAGAAGTGGTGCTGCAGCATCGCCACCCAGCCACCGGTGATGGTCTGGTTGAGGTTGCCGTCCTCCAGGTAGTCGGCGAAGGGCCGGCGCTGGTACTTCTTGTCGTTGTCGTACCAGGTGGCGCCGTTGAAGCTGAAGGAATCGGGGTTGGTCATGCTGCGGCTGAGCACCGCCGGCACCCGGTCCAGCTTGCGGAACACATAGCCCTGCCACGGCGTGGTGCCTGCGTTGACCACTTCATCCTTGACGCCGATGGCGTAGTCGCCGCGCTTGAAGGTGTAGGTGCGATGGATGCTGACGCCGTTCGGGCCGTTCCAGACGAACGGCACCTGCAGCTCGCTCTGGCCATCGGCCAGGGTGTAGTCCTTCGCCGCCTGCACCGGCTGGAAGCCGTTGGCGCCCGGCGCGGCCGAGCCGCCCTGGCCGACCCAGCCGCTGGTGGCGCTGTACGGATGCGCCTTTTCCTCGGTCAGCAGCTGCACCGGCGGGCTGCCGGCAGCCTTGGTCTGCGGGAACTGCAGCAGGTCGGCGTCGAGCACGCTGCGGCCGTCGAGCACCAGCTTCAGCACGTCGGTGGTCACGTTCACGCGGGGTGCGGTGGTGACCGCTTCCAGCGCTGGCGACGGCGTGGCCGCGGCCTGCCCGGGAACGGCCGCCTGCGGCACGTTGCCGGCGGCCGGCGGTGCCAGGTCGGCATCGTTTGCCGCCGGTACCGCGGGCTGGGTCGCGGCGACGGTGGCCGGGTCCGGCGCGTTCTTCTCGCGGCCCCACTCCATCCACAGCAGCACCGCCACCATCAGCCAGGCGAAAATCAGGAATACACGGGTCTGGTTCATCAGCAGGCAGGCTCGGCTCGACCAGGCAGGGTGCCCGGCGCGTTCAAGGAAGAAGAGGGTTCGTTGCCCTCGCGCGGCGGCATTGTGCCGTCAGCGACCACGGCGGGCAATGCGCCGGCACGGCGCAGCAGGCGTTCGAACGCCTCGCGGATCTGCCGGTTGCTGGCAAGTCTGGCCGCCGAGCGGGCGACCACGACGTAGTCACCCCCGGCCATGCCTGCCCGGAGGTGGCGTGTGGCATCACGCAGCACACGCTTGATACGGTTGCGGCCCACCGCGTGCGTATCGACCTTGCGTGACACGGCCAAGCCCAGCCGGGCGGGGGAATCCCCTTTCAGCCAGTGCAGTGTCATCAGCGGGTCGGATACACGGCGGGCGCCGTTGAAGACCGTTGTATATTCGGCACGCGTACGAACCCGCGCAGAGCGAGGAAATCGCTTGCGCGGGTCGGTGCTGCTCACGATCGGAGTTGCATCTGCCGCACGGGGCGGCAACGCAATCAAGCGCTGAGGACTTTGCGGCCCTTGGCGCGGCGACGCGACAGGATCTTGCGGCCGTCAGCGGTCTTCATACGCGCGCGGAAGCCGTGATCGCGCTTGCGCTTGAGGTTGCTGGGTTGGAACGTGCGCTTGGTGGCCATGGGGGCACCTGTATGAATGGGACGGAAAGAACCGGAAATTCTATAGACCCCACCCCCACTGCGTCAAGCCTTGTCCGGCCTGCGCTGCAGGGGTTTCATCCACAGGCTGTGGATGATCCTGTGAACAAGTCAGGGACAAGCATTCCCGCCCCCGCCGCGCGGTGGTAGTCTGGGCCATCCACTTTCCCCTACTCCGGCACGTGGCCGGGCGGCTCGCTGCGCCCGTCCCGCGTGCCTTCTACGATTATTCCTGATGGATGCCTGGTCCCGTTGTATCGAACGTCTCGAAGCGGAGTTCCCGCCCGAAGATGTCCACACCTGGTTGAAGCCGTTGCAGGCCGACCACCGCGCCGACAGCATGGTGCTGTACGCCCCGAATGCCTTCATCGTCGACCAGGTGCGCGAGCGCTACCTGCCGCGCATCCAGGAGCTGTTGCGCTATTTCGCCGACGTCACCGACGTGCAGCTGGAGATCGGATCGCGCCCGCGCGCGGCCGAACCGGTGGTGGCGCCCGCGCCTGCGGCCATTGCCGCGGCCGCCACGCCGGCGGTGCCGTTCAACGGCAACCTGGACGCGCATTACACCTTCGCCAACTTCGTCGAAGGCCGCAGCAACCAGTTGGGCCTGGCCGCCGCCTTCCAGGCGGCGCAGAAGCCCGGCGACCGTGCGCACAACCCGCTGCTGCTGTACGGCGGCACCGGCCTGGGCAAGACCCACCTGATGCTGGCCGCCGGCAACGCCATGCGCCAGGCCAACCCGGCCGCGCGGGTGCTGTATCTGCGTTCGGAGCAGTTCTTCAGCGCCATGATCCGGGCGCTGCAGGAAAAGACCATGGACCAGTTCAAGCGCCAGTTCCAGCAGGTGGACGCGCTGCTGATCGACGACATCCAGTTCTTCGCCGGCAAGGACCGCACCCAGGAGGAGTTTTTCCACACCTTCAACGCGCTGTTCGACGGCAAGCAGCAGATCATCCTGACCTGCGACCGCTATCCGCGCGAAGTCGAGGGCCTGGAAGCGCGGCTGAAGTCGCGCCTGGCCTGGGGCCTGTCCGTGGCGATCGAACCGCCGGATTTCGAGACCCGCGCGGCCATCGTGCTGGCCAAGGCCCGCGAGCGCGGCGCCGAGATTCCCGATGACGTCGCGTTCCTGATCGCCAAGAAGATGCGCTCCAACGTGCGCGACCTGGAAGGCGCGCTCAACACGCTGACCGCGCGCGCCAATTTCACCGGACGCGCGATCACCACCGAGTTCGCCCAGGAAACCCTGCGCGACCTGCTGCGCGCGCAGCAGCAGGCGATCAGCATTCCCAACATCCAGAAGACCGTGGCCGACTATTACGGCCTGCAGATCAAGGACCTGTTGTCCAAGCGCCGCACCCGTTCGCTGGCGCGGCCGCGGCAGGTAGCGATGGCGCTGACCAAGGAGCTGACCGAACACAGCCTGCCGGAAATTGGCGACGCCTTCGCCGGCCGCGACCACACCACGGTGCTGCATGCCTGCCGCCAGATCCGCACGCTGATGGAGACCGACGGCAAGCTGCGCGAAGACTGGGACAAGCTCATCCGCAAGTTGAGTGAGTAAAGCATCGGGACACCGGCAACGACGTGGCAACAGGGCCAGCGAATGATGCATCGGCGCGAGACAGGCGTCATCGCACAAAACGGTGCATCATTCGGGGGCAGACGCTGGGGAATCTGTGGATAAAAATGTGCTGCCAGATCGGCGCCAAGTTATCCACAGCTTTCCCCACCCGTTCCGGGCCAGTAATACAGAGGGTTTCGATGCAATGAAATCTTTTAAAAACAAATACTTGGGTGTGTTTTAAACCAAATCTGGCTCTACCAGCACCACCAAGCTTTTGATTTAACCCACATCTTTAAAAGCATAGGGGCACGAAACCACATGCGTTTCACACTGCAGCGCGAAGCCTTCCTCAAGCCGTTGGCCCAGGTCGTCAACGTGGTTGAACGCCGTCAGACCCTTCCGGTTCTGGCCAATTTCCTGGTCCAGGTACAGGGCGGCCAGCTGTCGTTGACCGGTACCGACCTGGAAGTGGAAATGGTCTCTCGCATCGCGGTCGAGGATGCGCAGGACGGCGAAACCACGATTCCGGCACGCAAGCTGTTCGAGATCGTCCGCGCCCTGCCCGACGGCAGCCGCGTGACCGTGTCGCAGACCGGCGAGAAGATCACCGTGCAGGCCGGGCGCAGCCGCTTCACCCTGGCCACGCTGCCGGCAAACGATTTCCCGTCCGTGGACGAGGTCGAGGCGACCGAGCGCGTAGCGGTGCCCGAATCGGCACTGAAGGAACTGATCGAGCGCACCGCGTTCGCGATGGCGCAGCAGGACGTGCGCTATTACCTCAATGGCCTGCTGTTCGACCTGCGCGACCAGCTGCTGCGCTGCGTGGCCACCGACGGCCACCGCCTGGCGCTGTGCGAAACGGCGCTGGAGAACAGCACCGGCTCCAAGCGCCAGATCATCGTGCCGCGCAAGGGCGTGACCGAGTTGCAGCGCCTGCTCGAGGGCGGCGACCGCGAAGTGGAGCTGGAAGTCGGCCGCAGCCACGTGCGGGTCAAGCGCGACGATGTCACCTTCACCTCGAAGCTGATCGATGGCCGTTTCCCGGATTACGAAGCGGTGATCCCGATCGGCGCCGACCGCGAAGTGAAGGTGGACCGCGAAACCCTGCGTGCGTCGCTGCAGCGTGCGGCCATCCTTTCCAACGAGAAGTACCGCGGCGTCCGCGTTGAAGTCACGCCGGGCCAGCTGAAGATCAGCGCGCACAACCCCGAGCAGGAAGAAGCGCAGGAAGAGATCGAGGCAGATACCCAGGTCAGCGACCTGGCCATTGGCTTCAACGTGAACTACCTGCTCGATGCGCTGTCGGCACTGCGCGATGAGCACATCGTCATCCAGTTGCGTGATTCCAACTCCTCCGCCCTGGTACGTGAAGCCAGCAGTGAGAAATCCCGGCATGTAGTCATGCCGTTGCGTCTCTGAGGCGTGCAGTTCCACGTGGAACACAAGCCCGGCAATGCCGGGCTTTTTTTTCGCCTTGCAGTTCACGCAAGGTTTCACGTGGAACCCGGCAGCGACGAGGTTGCTATCTGCCCTGCCCGCTGTGGAACGTTTGCCAGTCCAGGCCGACGAGGTGCCTGTTGAAGGTTCCCGTTCCGGGATGCGTCGGCACTCAGAAAAGATCCCCCTTGGGAACGTTTGCGTGAGGCCTGCAGAGCTTTAAATCTGGAAATAAATCAAAAGCTTTGTGGTGATGGTAGTGCTGGATTTCATGTAAAACTAGGTTATCTATTTGTTTTAAAAGGATATTTGTAGGGCGAAACCCCTGCGGAAAAGGCGGGGATTTGCCTGTGGATAGCTGTGGGTAGCCAGATCCGGGGATGAAATCGGCGGATTTATCCACAGGGTACGCAGGGAGGACCCACTGGCCCCCCACAGGGCTGGGCGGCGCCCGAAGGCGATGATCGGCGGCACTCCCCTCACCACGCGGTCCGGGGGATGGATGCTTTAAGCTGCGGATCTTTCCCCGGGGGTAACCGCCGGGGTGTTGCATCCACTCCCGAGCATCAATGCACATCGTCCGTCTCTCGCTGAACCAGGTCCGCCGGTTCGATTCCGTGGAGCTCGCTCCCCGCCCGGGCCTCAACCTGATCACCGGCGACAACGGTGCGGGCAAGACCAGCCTGCTGGAGGCCCTGCATCTGATGGCGTACGGGCGGAGTTTCCGTGGCCGGGTCCGCGACGGACTGGTACAGAAGGGCGCCGAGGCGCTGGAAGTCTTTGTCGAGTGGCAGGAGCGCGTGGGAGCCGGCGGTGGCGAACGGCTGCGCCGTGCTGGCCTGCGTCATGCCGGCCAGGCGTGGAAGGGCCGTCTTGATGGGGAGGATGTAGCGCAACTCGGAACGCTGTGCGCGGCTCTCGCGGTGGTGACTTTCGAGCCGGGCAGCCACGCCCTGGCCAGTGGCGGCAGCGAGCCGCGCCGACGTTTCATCGATTGGGGTTTGTTCCACGTGGAACCTGACTTTCTTTCGCTGTGGCGTCGTTACACCCGGGCCCTCAAGCAGCGTAATGCCCTGCTGAAGGCGGGCGCCGCCCCGCGCCAGCTTGATGCCTGGGACCACGAACTGGCCGAGGCGGGGGCGCCGCTGACCTCGCGGCGCCAGCATTACCTCGACCGGCTGCAGGAACGCGCGGTGGCCATTGCGGCGGATCTGGCGCCTGGGCTGCAGTTGCAGCGCCTGGAACTGCAACCGGGCTGGCGCCGGCACGAGATGTCGCTGGCCGACGCGCTGTTGCTGTCCCGCGAGCGCGACCGCGCCATGGGCCACACCTCGGTGGGGCCACACCGGGCCGACTGGTCGGTCGGCTATGGGGAGATTCCTGGCCGCGATGCGTTGTCGCGCGGCCAGGCCAAGCTCACCGCCCTGGCCTGCCTGCTGGCCCAGGCGGACGATTACGCGGCCCAGCGCGGCGAGTGGCCGGTGATCGCCCTGGACGACCTCGGGGCGGAACTGGACCGGCACCACCAGCAACGCGTGCTGCATCTGCTGGCCGCAACCCCCGCCCAGGTTTTCATTACCGCCACCGAGACCCCTGTCGCCCTGTCCGAACACCTGCACCCGTCCGCCGTGTTCCACGTGGAACACGGCGCCATCCAGGTCCGCCCATGACGGTTCCGGGTGCGCAAGGGCCCGGCTGGTATACTTTCGACGATCCCCTCTTTACTCACGCCCCGACCTCCGGGCCGGCGCGTGACCTGTGGAGCCAACGGCAAGCGCGATGAGCGAAGAACAGAACACTCCGGCCAGCAACGGCAATTACGACGCCAACAGCATCACCGCCCTTGAAGGCCTGGAGGCTGTCCGCAAGCGTCCCGGCATGTACATCGGCGATGTCCACGATGGCACCGGCCTGCACCACATGGTGTTCGAAGTCGTCGACAACTCCATCGACGAAGCGCTGGCCGGACACGCCGACAACGTGCTGGTGACGATCCATGCCGATGGCTCGGTGTCGGTGTCGGATAACGGCCGCGGCATCCCGGTGGGCAAGCATGAGCAGATGAGCGCCAAGCTCGGCCGCGAGGTATCCGCCGCCGAGGTAGTGATGACGGTCCTGCACGCCGGCGGCAAGTTCGACGACAACAGCTACAAGGTGTCCGGTGGCCTGCACGGCGTGGGCGTCAGCGTGGTCAACGCGCTGTCGGAGAAGCTGCTGCTGGACGTCTTCCAGGGCGGCTTCCATTACCAGCAGGAATTCAGCAACGGTGCCGCGGTCGGCCCGCTGAAGCAGCTGGGCACCACCAGCAAGCGCGGTACCACCGTGCGCTTCTGGCCCTCGACCGTCGCGTTCCATGGCAACGTCGAATTCCATTACGAAATCCTGGCGCGCCGGCTGCGCGAGCTGTCGTTCCTCAACTCCGGCGTCAAGGTCACCTTGGCCGACGAGCGTGGCGAGGGCCGTCGCGACGATTTCCACTACGAAGGCGGCATCAAGAGCTTCGTCGAGCATCTGGCGCAGCTGAAGACCCCGCTGCACCCGAACGTCATCGCGGTCAGCGGCGAGCACAACGGCATCACCGTGGAAGTGGCGCTGCAGTGGACCGATTCCTACCAGGAAACGATGTACTGCTTCACCAACAACATCCCGCAGAAGGATGGCGGCACCCACCTGGCCGGTTTCCGCGGCGCGCTGACCCGCGTGCTGAACAACTACATCGAGCAGAACGGCATCGCCAAGCAGGCCAAGATCAGCCTGACCGGCGATGACATGCGCGAAGGCATGATCGCGGTGCTGTCGGTGAAGGTGCCGGACCCGAGCTTCTCCAGCCAGACCAAGGAAAAGCTGGTCAGCTCCGACGTGCGCCCGGCCGTGGAAAACGCCTTCGGCGCGCGCCTGGAGGAGTTCCTGCAGGAGAACCCGAACGAAGCCAAGGCCATCGCCGGCAAGATCGTCGATGCCGCCCGCGCCCGCGAGGCCGCGCGCAAGGCCCGCGACCTGACCCGCCGCAAGGGCGCGCTGGACATCGCCGGCCTGCCCGGCAAGCTGGCCGACTGCCAGGAAAAGGATCCGGCGTTGTCCGAGCTGTTCATCGTCGAGGGTGACTCGGCGGGTGGCTCGGCCAAGCAGGGCCGCAACCGCAAGAACCAGGCGGTGCTGCCGCTGCGCGGCAAGATCCTCAACGTGGAACGCGCGCGTTTCGACCGCATGCTGTCCTCCGACCAGGTAGGTACGCTGATCACCGCGCTGGGTACCGGCATCGGCCGCGATGAGTACAACCCGGACAAACTGCGCTACCACAAGATCATCATCATGACCGACGCCGACGTCGACGGCGCGCACATCCGCACCCTGCTGCTGACGTTCTTCTACCGGCAGATGCCGGAGCTGATCGAGCGCGGCTACGTCTACATCGGCCTGCCGCCGCTGTACAAGATCAAGCAGGGCAAGACCGAGCTGTACCTGAAGGACGACCCGGCGCTGGACGCCTACCTGGCCAACAGCGCGGTGGAGAACGCCTCGCTGGTTCCGGCTGCCGGCGAACCGCCGATCGAGGGCGTGGCGCTGGAGAAGCTGCTGATGACCTACGCCAGCGCCCAGGACGCCATCGACCGCAACGCCCACCGCTACGATCGCAGCCTGCTCGAAGCCCTGGTCGATTTCACTCCGATGGACCTGGAGCACCTGCGCAACGCGCCGGCCGGCGAGGGCCTGGACGCGCTGGCCAGGCGCCTGAACCAGGGCAGTCTTGGCACCCCGCGTTTCAGCCTGGTCCTGCAGGAACCGACCGAACAGCGCCCGGCCGCAGTGCTGGTCACCCGCCGCCACATGGGCGAGGAGCACATCCAGGTGCTGCCGCTGGCGGCCTTCGAATCCGGCGACCTGCGCCCGCTGCACCAGGCCTCGCAGTTGCTGCATGGCCTGATCCGCGAAGGCGCGACCATCAACCGTGGCAACCGCTCGACCGAGGTCACCGGCTTCGCCCAGGCCCAGGCCTGGCTGATGGAGGAAGCCAAGAAGGGTCGCCAGATCCAGCGCTTCAAGGGCCTGGGCGAAATGAACCCGGAACAGCTGTGGGACACCACCGTGAACCCCGATACCCGCCGCCTGCTGCAGGTGCGGATCGAGGATGCGGTGGCCGCCGACCAGATCTTCAGCACCCTGATGGGCGACGTGGTCGAACCGCGCCGCGACTTCATCGAGGACAATGCGCTGAAGGTCACCAACCTGGATATCTGACACAATCCTGCAACACGTGCGGGTGCCGCACCCGGCCCCCGCCCGCCGCCTCTCCCGCTGCCGCAGGAACACGATGTCCGCCCCACCACCGGTTCCGTTGTCCGTCCCGCCCGCCACGCCGCCGGTATCGCGCCCGGGCTCGCCGCTGCTGGGCTTTGGCCTGGACATCCTGCTGGCAGCCAGCATCCTGCTGGGGCTGAGCCTGCTCTGCGGCCTGGCGTGGGGCCTGTGGCGCGGGTTCGAGGTCGGCATGGCGGTCGCGCGCGAAGGCGGCGGAGCGCCGGATGCGGCACAACTGGGCGCGCAACTCGGCCAGCCCGGTGCCCTGGCGCAGATGCTGATCGCACTGGTGTCCACCGGCCTTGCCGCCCTGGTGCTGTACTTCTGGCGCCGGCCGGCCTCACAAGCCGAGCGTACCGCTTCCCATGCCGCCGTCCGCCGTGCGTCCACCTGGGGCTGGACCCTGCTGGTGGCTGCCGGGGTATTCGCCGGCAGCAGCCTGATCTCTTGGCTCGGCAAGCAGCTCGGCATCGAGCCGGTGCCGACCAATCTGCCGCTGATGGAACAGGCCCTGGCGCACTACCCGGTGTTCCTGGTGGTGTTCGCCGTGTTCCTGGCCCCGGCCTACGAGGAACTGCTGTTCCGCCGGGTGCTGTTCGGACGGCTGTGGGCGGCGGGACGGCCGTGGCTGGGCATGGCGCTCAGCGGTGCTGCCTTCGCCTTCATCCATGAGATCCCCGGGACCACCGCCAACGGACTGCCGGAAGTCCTGCAGCTGTGGCTGGTCTACGGTGGCATGGGCGTGGCCTTCGCCTGGCTCTATCGCCGCACCGGCACCTTGTGGGCGGCGATTGCCGCGCATACGCTCAACAACGCGATCGCACTGACCGCACTGGTGTTTTTCGGGCTGCAGTAAGTGCGCAACAGGTTGACGGAAATTTAAGCCGGGCGCTCGCACACTGCGGGCATGAATGAAGGGAAATACGCCATGAAACCCCTGCTGTTCGGCGCCGCCATCGCCCTGCTGCTGGGCGCCTGCGCGACCACGACCTCACCCACCGGCCGCCGCCAGGTGGTGGGTGGGATCTCGCAGCAGCAGCTGGACCAGCTCGGCGCGCAGGCCTTCGCCGAAACCAAGGCCAAGCAGACCCTGAGCCGGGACGCCCGCCAGAACGCGTACGTACAGTGCGTGGTCAATGCGCTGGTCGCCGAATTGCCCCAACAGTACCGGGGCGTACGTTGGGAGACCGCGCTGTTCGTCGAGAAGGAACCCAATGCGTTCGCCCTGCCCGGCGGCAAGGTCGGGGTCAACAGCGGCATCTTCACGGTGGCGAAGAACCAGGACCAGCTGGCGGCGGTGATCGGGCATGAGATCGGCCATGTGATCTCGCGGCACCACGAAGAGCGTCTGACCCGTCAGCAGGGCACGCAGCTGGGCCTGGGCATAATCGGCGCGCTGGCCGGCGCGGCCTATGGCGATACCGCGGCCAGCGCGGTCAACCAGTTCGGCGGCCTGGGCGCACAGGGACTGATCCTGCTGCCCGGCTCGCGCACCCAGGAAAGCGAGGCCGACGTGGTCGGCCAGCGGCTGATGGCGCAGGCCGGGTTCGACCCGGCCCAGGCCGTGGACCTGTGGCAGAACATGATGGCGGCCGGGGGCGGACGTCCCCCGCAGTGGCTTTCCACCCACCCCGATCCGACCAACCGCATTCGCGAGCTGCAGCGCGATGTGGCCGTGCTGGAACCCGTCTACCGCCAGGCGCGCCAGTCCGGAAGGACGCCGCGCTGCGGTTGACCCGTGGACACCACCATCCCGGGCCTTGGACATTGGTGCAATACAGCATCGGAAGTGATTTCTCCGTCAAAATTTTTCTGTTACGTTTGGCGGCTCTGTCTGCACAGACAGTCCGTCTACAGCCCCGCCCCCGCGGTTCCATCGAGGTGACCCATGATCTCCCGCAGCCATAAGCAGGCCCTGCTTTCCGTCCTCGTCGCCACCGTACTGGGTGGTGTCGTGGTTGCCGACGCCGCCGCCCAGGCGCGTTCGTCCGATCGCGGGAGCGAGCGCCGCAGCCGCGGTTCGGCCAAGGCCGAGGTGCTGTATCCGGAAGCGACCCGCCAGGAACCCAATGGCAAGTCGTCCTCGAAGATGGGCGGCAAGCTGCAGAAGCTGTTCGCCGCCTACAACAAGGACGACTACGAGCAGACCCGCACCCTGGCCGATGAGATCATCGCCGCCGAGGGCGCCAATGACTATGACAAGGCGGTCGCCAACCAGCTCGCCTCGCAGGCGGCCTACAACCTGGACGACACCGCCGCTGCCAAGCAGTACCTGCAGCAGGCCATCGCGCTGAACCAGCTGGACAACAACGGCCACCTCCAGGCGATGCTGATGCTGGCCCAGCTGCAGCTGCAGGACGAGCAGTACGCCGAAGGCCTGGCCAACCTGGACAAGTACTTCGCCGAGTCCAAGTCGCACAAGCCCGAGGAGCTGGTGATCAAGGGCCAAGCCCTGTACCAGACCGAAAAGTACGCCGAGGCCATCCCGGTGCTGAAGGCGGCCATCGCCGCCTCGCCCGAGCCGAAGGACAGCTGGAACCAGCTGCTGATGGCGGCCTACGCCGAAGCCGGCCAGACCGGCGAAGCGGTCAAGGAAGCCGAGGCCCTGGCCGCCAGGAACCCGGCCGACAAGAAGGCGCAACTGAACCTGGCCAGCATGTACATGCAGGCCGACCAGATGGACAAGGCCGCCGCGGTGATGGACAAGCTGCGCGCGGCCGGACAGCTCACCGAAGAGCGCGAGTACAAGCAGCTGTACTCGATCTATGCCAACACCGAGAACAAGGAAAAGGACGTCATTGCGGTGATCAACGAGGGCATGTCCAAGGGCATCCTCAAGCCGGACTACCAGGTCTACCTGGCGCTGGCGCAGTCGTACTACTACTCCGACCAGATCCCGCAGGCCATCGAGGCGTGGCAGAAGGCCGCCCCGCTTTCCAAGGATGGCGAGACCTACCTGAATCTGGCGCGTGTGCTGCACTCTGAAGGGCGGATTCCCGAAGCCAAGCAGGCGGCCCGGGATGCAAAGGCTAAAGGTGTGAAGAACCCGGCCGATGCAGACAAGATCATCAACCTGAAGTAAGCAGGAATAACGCCTGAACAGCTGCATTTGTGATGCGCAGCCGGTCAGGATTGGTATAAGCTTGGAGGTTCCTGCGGTGTCATGCACCGCTGAATCAGGGGCGTCGGAACAGCGCCGCCCCGGCCCCACTAATGAGCTCTTGGCGCATGACGGAACAACTGGTTTTCCACCACAGGTATGACGGCGAGAAAGAGACGGGTCTGAGCTGGCCCCGCATCGCCGGTATCGCCTTTGTAATCGCACTCCATCTGGCAGCCCTGATGATGCTCCTGATTCCCGCCGTGGCCCCGAAGGCCGCCAAGGAAAAGGAACGCAACGTCATGGTGACGCTGGTCGACGCCCCGCCGCCGCCACCGCCGCCGCCGCCGCCGCCGCCGCCGCAGGACACGCCGCCGCCGCCGGTCAAGAACCTGGCGCCGCCGAAGCCCTCGCCGCTGCCGCCGCCGCCGGAAGCGCCGGTGGTGGACGTGCCGGAACCGCGCCCGAACGACGTGGTGACGCCGCCGTCGCCGCCGTCGCCGCCGGCGCAGGTCACCGACATCCAGGCCAGCGTGGACATCTCGTCCAAGAACATGAACCCGCCGCGTTACCCGCCGGCCGCCTTCCGCGCCGGTATCCAGGGCGAGGTCATCCTCATCATTGATGTCGACGCCAGCGGCAACGTCACCAATGTGTCCGTCGAGAAGTCCAGCCGTAACCGTGATCTCGACCGCGCCGCCATGGATGCGGCACGCAAGTGGAAGTTCAATCCTTCCGTCATCAATGGACAAAAGGCGGCTGGTCGCGTCCGCGTCCCGGTCAACTTTGCGCTGAGCTGATCCCCCGGCGGCCAGCGGCCGCCCGCAGGGAACCGTTCGACTTTAGCTACACCCTTTAACACCACACACAACAAAGGTAAGCGTCATGCTGCAGGAAATCTTCATCGCCGCTGCTGCCGGGGGCAACGCAAACAACGCGCTCTCGCAGATGGGCTTCGAGCATCTGATTCACGAAATGACCTCCAAGCCGGGTGACTTCGCGGTTTCCTGGGTCGTGCTGCTGACCCTGGTCGCGATGTCGGCGATGTCGTGGTACTGGACCGTCATCAACATCTTCCGTTCCACCCGCCTGAAGTCGGCTTCCGACCGCGTGCCGGGCATGTTCTGGGACGCCGCCAATGCCCAGGACGCGATCCGCGCCATGGAAGAGCAGCCGGCTTCGGAGCCGTTCTCGAAGATCGCGCTGGACGCCGCCCAGGCCGCTGCGCACCACCAGCAGGCCGGCGCCGCCGAGACCCTGAGCCGTTCGGAGTTCGTCGACCGCGCCCTGCGCCAGGCCGTCACCCGCGAATCCAACAAGCTGCAGGGCGGCATGATCCTGCTGGCCACCGTCGGCGCGACCGCTCCGTTCGTGGGCCTGCTGGGTACCGTGTGGGGCATCTACGGCGCGCTGATCAAGATCGGTGCCACCGGTTCGGCCTCGATCGACGCCGTTGCCGGCCCGGTGGGTGAAGCGCTGATCATGACCGCGATCGGTCTGTTCGTCGCGATCCCGGCCGTGTTCGCCTTCAACTTCTTCAGCAAGATCAACAGCGCCACCGTCAGCAAGTTCGACACCTTCGCGCACGATCTGCACGACTTCTTCGCCACCGGCTCGCGCGTTCGCTGAGCCGGCAGCAGAGCAGTCCTCGCAACGATATAGACGGAGCCCGTTATGGCTTTCAGTAGTGGTAACAGCGGCGGCCCCATGGCCGACATCAACGTCACGCCCCTCGTGGACGTGATGCTGGTGCTGCTGATCATCTTCATCATCACGGCTCCCCTGATGTCCCACAAGGTCAAGGTCGAGCTGCCCGAGGCCAACCTGAACATCAATCCGGACGACGCTGAGAAGCGTTCGGGTCCGATCACGGTGGCGGTCAAGGAAGACGGTTCGCTCTACTGGAACGATGAGCCGGTGTCGAAGGAGACCCTGGAATCGCGTTTCGCCACTGCTGCCCAGCAGACGCCGCAGCCGCCGCTCAACCTGCGTGGTGACAAGACCACCAAGATGAGCGTGATCAATGAAGTGACCAAGATCGCGCAGAGCCAGGGCATGCTGGACGTCGGTTTCGTTGCCACCAAAGAAAAGGGGCAATAAGCGATGGCTTTCAGTAGTGGTGGAAACAGGGGCCCCATGGCCGACATCAACGTCACGCCCCTCGTGGACGTGATGCTGGTGCTGCTGATCATCTTCATCGTGACCGCGCCGATCATGACGTACCCGATCGCCGTGGACCTGCCGCAGCGGGTCATCAACCCGCCGCCGCAGCTGCGCGAGCCGCCGCCGCCGATCGATCTGCGCGTGGATGCGAGCAATCAGGTTTACTGGAACAACAGCCCGGTGAACGTGAACGAGCTGCAGCAGAAGATGGAAGAAGAAGTACAGAAGGATCCGACCAACCAGCCGGAACTTCGCATTGATGCCAATCCGGATTCCGAGTACGAGGTCATGGCCAAGATCCTGGCCCAGGCCAAGAACGCTCAGATGAAGAAGATCGGTTTCGTGCAGTAACGCAATACCAAGTCATGACGCGACTGGAAAACGCCCCCGCTAGCCGGGGGCGTTTTTTTGCCTGGAAGTTTGTTCCCTTGCCTACGGGTGATGCCCCAGGCCGCTGGCGGCCGTGATCGACCCCGGAGCTTTGGGTCAGGAGCTGATAAGGTCCGCAGACACGGAAGCCCAAAGGGAACCTGGGATGCTGAAGGGGAAGAAGCTGATATGGGTTGTGGTGGCGCTGGCCGTGGCTGTGATTGGCCTGGCAATGGGTGCCTTGATGGTGACCGCACCGATCATGACCTATCCAATCTCGGTGGATCTGCCGCAACGGGTGATCAATCCGTCACAGCAGCAGAGCGAGCTGCGGCCAATCGACCTGCGCGTGGATGCCCGGAACCAGATCTACTGGAAGGAAAGTCCGGTTGACGTCAATGAGCTCCAGCAAAGGATGGAGGACGAGGTCCGGAAGGATCCGACCCATATGCTGGAACTTCGCATCGATGCCGATCCGGACTCTGATTACGAGGTCATGGCCAAGATCCTGGCCCAGGCCAAGAACGCTCAGATCAAGAAGATAGGTTTCGTGCGGTAGCGCAATACCGAATCATGACGCGGTTTTAAAAGCGCCCCGCTCTCTTTTCTTCCGCCGCACTTGGCGTGCCCTGTCGGCGGCGATGTGCGGCGGAGCGAAGCGGGACACCGGCCCATGCGCGAGGGGGCCGTGCCGGGTGACAGGAAGAGACCCGGAATGCAGGGTTCCGAGACGGGCTGCGATAGCTCTTACCCTTCTTTCCGGTCATCGTCCGGCTGCATCTATCCCCTATGGCGTAGGGCCGTTCGCCCGAAGCCGCTGCGCTCTACCCCGCTACCCACCGATAGCGCTGGGCGGCGCGATCAGGGACGCTGCGCGATGACGCGCAGGTAGCCTTTCACCGTCGCATCCAGCCCGTCGTACAGGGCTTCGCCGATCAGCGCGTGGCCGATGGAAACTTCCAGCACCTGCGGTACGTGCGCGAGGAAGCGGCCCAGGTTGGATTGCGACAGGTCATGGCCCGCGTTGACCCCCAGCCCGGCAGCCTGGGCACGGCGCGCGGCATCGGCGAACAGTGCCAATGCGGCGTCCGGGGCGCCAGCGGCGAAGGCCTCGGCATAAGGACCGGTATAGAGCTCGATGCGGTCCGCGCCGAGTGCGGCGGCGGCGGCGATATCGGGGTTGCCGGCGTCGACGAACAGGCTGACCCGGCAACCGTAGCCCTTCAGGGCGGCGATCAGCGGGCGCAGGCGTTCGCCGTCGCGGGCGAAATCGAAGCCATGGTCCGATGTCAGCTGGCCATCGCTGTCCGGGACCAGGGTGGCCTGCGCCGGGCGGGTCTGCTCGCACAACGGCAGCAGCCCTGGATAGCCCGGGCGTGGTGGCGCGAAGGGATTGCCCTCGATGTTGAACTCGACGCCGCGCGCGCGGGTGAGCGTTGAAAGCACGTGCACGTCATCGGCGCGGATATGCCGCTGGTCCGGGCGCGGGTGCACGGTGATGCCGTGCGCGCCGGCGTCCAGGCAAGCGGTCGCCGCGCGCAGCACGTCCGGGTCGTTGCCACCGCGCGAATTGCGCAGCACGGCGATCTTGTTGACGTTGACGCTCAGGCGGGTCATGACGGCGGGTGTTCTTCGGGAGCAGGAGGGGAAGGCGGCGTCGCCGGCGGTACCGGGGGGCGCAGCTGGTTGCGCAGGGCCTGCAGCTCGGCCGGGTGCAGGGCGCGCGGCGCCTGCCGGCTGCTGCCGGCGAAACGGGCCACGTACAAGCCCCTTATCCACAACAGGAACAGGGCCAGCGCGGCCAGCAGCGACAGCAGCAGCAGCCCGGCATGCGTGGTCGTGAGGGAAACGGTGAAGGCGCCCAGCGCGAGCAGCAGGAACAGCCAGTACATGACGATCTCCCGGTGGAGGCGCACAGTGTAGCGGCCCGCCCGGTGCGGGTTCCACGCGTGCACACCGCCCTACAGCAGCGGCGAGGCGAGCCGGGCGAACGCCTCGGGCAGCCGCTGCCGCCACAGCGGGCGATGGCGGTCGGGCAGCACCGGCGTGGCGTGCTCGAACTCCTGCGCGAGGATGGCTTCCAGCTCCGCGGTCAGGCCGCGGTCGTGGTAAAGCATGGACAGTTCGAAGTTCAGGCGGAAGCTGCGGTGGTCGAAATTGGCGCTGCCGACGATGCAGGTGTCGTCGTCGGCGATGAACGCCTTGGTGTGCAGCATGCGCGGGCCGTACTCATAGATCCTGACCCCGGCCTGCAGCAGCTCGTCGTAGTACGAGCGGCCGGCCAGGGTGACGAACAGCGAATCGCTGCGCCGCGGCACCAGCAGGCGTGTGTCCAGGCCGCCGAGCGCGGCCGAGGTCAGCGCCATCCGCGCCGCCTCGCCGGGGACGAAGTAGGGCGTGACCAGCCATACCCGGCGCGACGCCTCGTGGATCGCTGCCACGTGCATGCGGTGGATCGCCTCCCAGGAAGAATCCGGGCCGGAGACCAGCACCTGTGCCTGCACCGCACCGTCCTCGCGCGCCGGGCCGGCCGACGGGAACAGGTCCTCGCGGTCGAAGTGCGCCATGCCCTGCCCGCTCGCGTAGATCCAGTCCTCCAGGAACACCAGCTGCAGGCTGCGCACCACGTGCCCGGTCAGGCGGGTGTGCAGGTCGCGGTACGCGTCCGGGTTGCGGCTGTCATCCTCGTCGTCGGTGATGTTGATGCCGCCGGTGAAGGCGACCGTGCCGTCGATCACCACCAGCTTGCGGTGGGTACGCAGGTTCAGCCACGGCCGCTTGAACGGCTTGAGCAGCTGCCGGGGGTGGAACCACTCCACTTCGGCGCCAGCATCCAGAAGCGGGCGCAGGAAGCTGCGCCTGACCCGCGACGACCCCACCGCGTCCAGCAGCAGGCGTACCTTCACCCCGGCCCGGGCGCGCTCCACCAGCGCGTCGCGCAGCGCGGTTCCGGCGTGGTCGGGCTCGAAAATGTAGTACTCCAGGTTCACGTGGCGCCGCGCCACGGCGACCGCCGCCAGGATCGCGGCGTATGTCGCGGCGCCGTCCACCAGCCAGTCCACGGCGGTGGCGGTGCTCGGCGGCAGCCCGGTGGTGGCCTGGCCGATGCGCGCCAGCTCGGTGCAATGCACGTCGGCCGGGCAGACCGTGTTGTACGCCTCCATGCCCTCGCGCGAGCGCCCGCGCCGCAACCGCTGGCGCACGATCTTCTGCGGGCCTATCAGGTAGAACACGAACAGGCCGATGTAGGGCAGCGCCGCCAGTGACAGGATCCAGCTGAGCGTGGCCACCGGCTCGCGCTTCTGCAGCACGATGTAACCGGCCAGCAGTACCAGGTAGACGACGTAGGCCGCCGCCAGGATCTGGGCCGCGTGCGGAATGGCGGACACGCTGGTCCAGAGGCTGTGCAAGGCTTCGCGCATGCGCCGATTCTAGCCATGGGCGGTGCAGGGCGCGCGATGGTTGCAGCGCCACGCCCTCCCGCATGAACGCCACGTCGCTGCATCTGCGACGCAGCCGCGCTAGCGTAAGCGGATGCCGACTCCGATCAAGGGCCGCGGTGCCACCTGCCACCTGCCCGGCCGTTTCGAAACCACCACCACCGATGCCGTGGACGACGGCTGGCTGGCCGACGCCACCGACGAGTTCGCCGCGCCGCGGCTGCGTACCGAGGTGCGCGCGGAAACCGCGCGCAGCATCATCAGCCGCAACAGCTCGCCGGACGTGGGTTTCGAGCAGTCGGTGAACCCCTACCGCGGCTGCGAGCATGGCTGCTCGTACTGCTTCGCGCGGCCCACCCACGCCTACCTGAACCTGTCGCCGGGGCTGGATTTCGAGACCAGGATCTTCGCCAAGACCAATGCCGCCGAGCTGTTGCGCAGGGAGCTGGGCAAACCCGGCTACGTGGTCAAGCCGATCGCGCTGGGCATCAACACCGACGCCTACCAGCCGATCGAGCGCCGGCTGGGCATCACCCGGCAGCTGATCGAGGTGATGCTCGAGACCCGCCACCCGTTCTCGCTGATCACCAAGAACGCGCTGGTGGAACGCGACATCGACCTGCTGGCGCCGCTGGCGGCGCAGCGCCTGGTCAGCGTGCATTTTTCGGTGACGTCGCTGGACCCGCACCTGTCGGCGAAGCTGGAACCGCGGGCCTCGGCACCGCATGCGCGGCTGCGGGCGATGCGCCGGCTGCACGAGGCGGGCATCCCGGTCGGGGTGATGGTGGCGCCGGTGATCCCGTGGATCAACGACGCCGAGCTGGAGGCGGTGCTGGAAGCGGCGCGCGATGCCGGCGCGCGCAGTGCCGGCTACGTGCTGCTGCGGCTGCCGCATGAAGTGGCGCCGTTGTTCCGCGACTGGCTGCAGGCACACCACCCGCAGCGCGCCGGACACGTGATGAGCACCCTCAACCAGTTGCGCGGCGGCAAGGACTACGACAGCCAGTTCGGCAAGCGCATGCGCGGCGAAGGCGTCTATGCGCAGCTGCTGTCGCGGCGCTTCGCGCTGGCCAGCAGGCGCCTGGGCTTCAATGCTTCGCGCGAGCAGTGGCCATGGCTGGACTGCAGCCGTTTCGTGGCGCCGACGCCGCCGAGGAAGGCTTCGCCACAGGGCGAGCTGTTCTGACCGGCCTTGGCGCCGACTTTCAGGGCCCGGTCGGCGCCCGGCGCGACGAATGCGAGGCGACCCTCTGCCAGCGGCCATCGCGCAACTCCCACACGCGCGTGACGCGCAAGCGCCCTTGCCACGGCTGGCCGTCGCTGACCGCGGCCTGCACGCTGGTGCCGGTGGCCACCGCGGTGTCGCCGTAACGGCGTATGCGCACGTCCTCGTTGTCGATGCGGGGGGTGCGGCGCGGGCGCGTGGCCAGCGCCTGCAGGTCGTCGGCCTTGTGCTGCATGCGGCCGTCGGAACGGGTGAGCAGCCGATCCTCGGCCAGCAGTGGTGCCAACGCCGCCGCCTCGCCCTGCTGGCGCAGGCGGTTCCAGGCATCGTCGGCCTGCGCCAATGAGGGGGGCTGTGCCCCGGCCCAGCCGGCAACCAGGCACAACCCCGGGGCGAGCCATGCGCGCATCGGCCTATCCTCCGGCGAAACCCCGAGGGTGGCGCGGACCCGGCTGCCGCGGTAGTGCCGGGTCACGCCCGGCAGCCGCCGCAGCGCGTGCCGGGCTGTGCGCAGGCGCGCGGATTCAGGCCTGCGCGTCGTGCTCGCGGTGGTAACGCGTGGCCTCGGCCACCTCGTTGCGCGAACCCAGGAACACCGGCACGCGCTGGTGCAGCTGTCCGGGCTGGATATCGAGGATGCGGCGGCGGCCATCGGTGGCGGCACCGCCGGCCTGCTCGACCAGCATCGCCATCGGGTTGGCCTCGTACATCAGCCGCAGCTTGCCCGGCTTGGACGGATCCTTGCGGTCCCACGGATAGATGAAGATGCCGCCGCGGGTAAGGATGCGGTGCACGTCGGCCACCATCGAGGCGATCCAGCGCATGTTGAAGTCCTTGCCGCGCACGCCTTCGCGGCCGGCCAGCAGGTCCGCGACATAACCCTGCATCGGCGCTTCCCAATGGCGCTGGTTGGACATGTTGATGGCGAATTCCTTCGTGTCGGCCGGCACCTGCATGCCGCGCTGGGTCAGCACGAACTCGCCGGTCTCGCGGTCCAGGGTGAAGGCATGGGTGCCGTGGCCGACGCTGAGCACCAGCATCGTGCTCGGCCCGTAGATGCAGTAGCCGGCCGCGACCTGCTGCACGCCCGGCTGCAGGAAGTGTTCGTCGCCGGGCTGTTCCACGCCGGCCGGCGCGCGCAGTACCGAGAAGATGGTGCCGACGGACACGTTCACGTCGATGTTGGAGCTGCCGTCCAGCGGATCGAACAGCAGCAGGAAGTCGCCCTGCGGGTACTCCGACGGCACCGGCTGGCTGTGGTCCATTTCCTCCGACGCGCAGGCGGCCAGGTGGCCCCCCCAGGCATTGGCCTCGAGCAGGATCTCGTTGGAGATCACGTCCAGCTTCTTCTGCGCCTCGCCCTGCACGTTGCCGGTGCCGGCATCGCCGAGCACGCCGCCCAGCGCGCCCTTGCTCACCGCGATCGAGATGCTGGTGCAGGCGCGGGCCACCACCGCCACCAGCTGGCGCAGGTCGGCGTTGATGCGCCGGGCATGCTGCTCTTCGATCAGGAAGCGGGTCAGCGACGTGCGGGACATGTTCGGGGGCTACCTTCAGACGAAAGGAGCGCTATTGTCGCGGGTTGTCCTGGCATTTACGAGGTCATGGCCCGGTCCTGTCCCGGGGCGGCGCGGAAACGGCCACGCGATGACGCCTGCGGCCACCGGCGCGCGCCATCGGCGCCGGCCGGTGCTGGCTTAACATGCGCGTTCCGGAGGGAGAGAAATGGACTGGGACCAGGCAACGCAGAGTCTGCCCGCGGCGCTCGGCATCGGCCTGTTGATCGGCGCGGTGCGCGAGCGCCAGCATGGCGATGCCACCACGCTGCAGGCCGGGGTGCGCACCCACGCCCTGCTGGCGTTGATGGGCGCGGTCGGCATCGCCTTCGGACCGGCGGTGTTCGTGGTGCTGCTGCTGGCGGCTGCGCTGCTGGCGTGGAGCAGCTACCGCATCACCGCCCGCGACGACCCCGGCCTCACCGGCGAGATCGCACTGCTGATCACCGTGCTGCTCGGCGCGCTGGCATTCGACGCCCCGGAACTGGCGGCGGCACTCGGGGTGGTGGTGGCGATCCTGCTGTGGGCCAAGGCGCCGCTGGCACGGCTGAGCCGCGACCTGATCAGCGACCAGGAGATGCGCGACGCGTTGCTGCTGGCGGCGTGCGCGCTGGTGGTGCTGCCGTTGCTGCCGGATGAGGCGATCGACCCCTGGGGGGTACTGGTGCCGTCCAAGCTCTGGCAGATCGTGGTGCTGGTGATGGGCGTGGGCATGCTCGGCCACCTCGCATTGCGCGCGGTCGGTGCGCGCTGGGGGCTGCCGGTGGCGGGCTTCTTCTCGGGCTTCGCCTCATCCACCGCGGCGGTGGCCGGCTTCGGCCGCGGCAGCAGGGCGGCGGCGGAACTGGTCGGCCCTTCGGCGGCGGCGGCGTTGTTGGCCAACCTGGCTTCGTTGCTGCTGTTCGCGGCGGTGATCGGCACCACGTCGCCGGCGCTGCTGCGCGCCAGCGCCTGGCCGTTGCTGGCCGCGGCGCTGGCGTTGCTGGCGCTCTCGCTGCTCGGGCTGCGCCACGTGAAGGAGGAAGCCGTGCCGCGCACCGCCACCGCCAAGGCGTTCCGCCTCGGGCACGCGCTGATGATCGCGCTGGTGATCGCCGCGGTGCTGCTGGTGTCCGAATGGCTGCGCCAGGTGTTCGGCCAGGCCGGGGCGCTGGTGGGCGCGACCATTGCCGCGCTCGGCGAACTGCACGCCGCGGCGGCCGGCATTGCCAGCCTGAACGCCGCCGGCGGCCTGCAGCTGGAACCGGCGCGCTGGGGCGTGGTGGCGCTGCTGGCGTCGGCCTCGCTGGCCAAGTCGGTGCTCGCGTTCGCCAGCGGCGGGCCGCGCTACGGTGCCGCGGTCGGCGCGGGGCTGGTGGCGATGGTGGCCGCGGCCGCGGCGGCCACCTGGCTGGTGCCGGCCTGAGACCACGCCGGCCGGCGCGGTCTCAGGCATGAAAAAGCCCGGCGTCCGCCGGGCTTTTCCGGGTGATGGCGCGGGCCGCGGATCAACCGCGGCTGACGTCGTAGACCGCCTTGGCCACGTAGTCCAGGTTCTTCTGGCTGAGCGCGGCCACGCAGATGCGGCCGGTGCCGACGGCATAGATGCCGAACTCGTCGCGCAGCCGGTCCACCTGTGCCTTGCTCAGGCCCGAGTAGGAGAACATGCCGGCCTGCTGCTGGATGAAGCCGAACTCCGGCGCGCCCAGCGCGGCCAGCTTCTGCACCATGCCGGCGCGCAGGGCGTGGATGCGCTCGCGCATCGCGGTCAGCTCGGCGCCCCACATGCCGCGCAGCTCGGCGCTGCCCAGCACCCCGGCCACCAGCGCGGCGCCGTGGGTGGACGGGCTGGAGTAGATGGTGCGGATGATGCGCTTGACCTGCGACTGCACGGCCCTGGTCGAGGTCGCGTCCGGGCCCACCACCGACAGCGCGCCGACGCGCTCACCGTACAGCGAGAACGACTTGGAGTACGAATTGGCGACGATGAAGCTGTCGATCCCGGCCTCGGCGATGATGCGCACCGCCTGGCCGTCCTGCTCGATGCCCTTGTCGAAGCCCTGGTAGGCCATGTCGATGAAGGGGAACAGCTGGCGCTCCTTGAGCAGCGCGGCGACCTGCTGCCACTGCGCGGTGTCCAGGTCGGCGCCGGTCGGGTTGTGGCAGCAGGCATGCAGCAGCACCACGGTGCCGGGCTGCAGCTTCTGCAGGTCGGCGATCATGCCGGCGAAATCCAGCCCGTGGCTGGCGTTGTCGAAGTAGGTGTAATCGACCACCTCGAAGCCGGCGGCGCCGAACACCGCGCGGTGGTTCTCCCAGCTCGGGTTGCTGATGGCCACGGTGGCGTGCGGCAGCAGCTTGTGCAGCAGGTCCGCGCCCACGCGCAGCGCGCCGCTGCCGCCGATGGTCTGCGCGGTGGCGACGCGGCCGCTGGCGATCAGCTCCGAACCCTCGCCGAACACCAGCTTCTGCGTGGCCTGGGTGTAGGCGGGCAGGCCGTCGATCGGCAGGTAGCCGCGCGGCTTGGCTTCGGCGGCCAGCTGCTGTTCGATCAGCTGCACGGCGCGCAGCAACGGGATGCGGCCGTCTTCGTCGTAATAGATGCCGACGCCAAGATTGACCTTGGTCGGGCGCGGATCGGCGTTGTAGGCCTCGGTCAGACCCAGGATCGGGTCGCCAGGAACCTGTTCCACGTTTGCAAAGAAGGACACGGCGGTACTCGTCACGGTGGCGGGAGGGGGAACTTCGGGACGACCGCGCAGCGCGGTCAAACCGCCCCATCCTAACAGGGCCGGGGGCGCTTGGCCGCTGGGGGTTTCAGCCGGAACCGTCGCGCACGGTCCACCGCTTGCCGGTGATCGGCGATGATGCCGGCATGAAGCGACGCAGGCGGTGGTTCCCGGTGATGCAAGTGGCAGTGGCGCTGCCGGTGGTGGCGCTGGCGGCGCCGGCCCCGGCGACCCTGGATGCGGTGCAGGTGCAGGCGGCACGGGTGCATGCGGTGGACGATTTCGACCTGCCCGCGTCGATCACCACCCAGGCCGTGGACGCGTACGGCAATGGCCGTGGCGCGCTGGTGTCCGACGCGCTGGGCGGAGTGCCGGGCCTGCTGGCGCGCGAGCGGCAGAACCTGGCGCAGGACACGCAGCTGTCGATCCGCGGTTTCGGCGCGCGCTCCACCTTCGGCGTGCGTGGCGTACGCCTGTTGGTCGACGGGGTGCCGGCGACCATGCCCGACGGCCAGGGCCAGCTGTCGCACTTCAACCTGCTCGGCGCCGAACGCATCGAGGTGCTGCGCGGGCCGTTCTCGGCGCTGTACGGCAACTCCTCCGGCGGCGTGGTGCAGCTGTGGAGCGCCGATGGCCAGGCGGGCGACCCATGGCGGCTGCGCGCCAGTGCCGGCAGCGACAACAGCCGCAGCCTGGGCGTGCAGCTGCGGGGTCTGGCCGGTGCCATGCGCTACAACGTCGCCGCCAGCGACTACCGCACCGACGGCTGGCGCCGGCACAGTGCGGCGCGGCGGCAATCGCTCAACACCCGGCTCGGGTTCGAGCTGGCCCCGGGCCAGCGCCTGGACCTGCTGTTCAACGTGCTCGATGCGCCGCGCGCGCAGGACCCGCTGGGCCTGGACCGCGAGCAGGTGCGCGAGGACCCGCTCCAGGCCACCGCCGTCGCCTCCCTGTACGACACCCGCAAGTCGGTGCGGCAGGCGCAGGCCGGCGCGGTGTACACGCTGCAGCGCAGCGGCCAGACCTGGCGGCTGATGGCCTATGCCGGGCAGCGCACGGTGGCGCAGTTCCTGGCCATTCCGCCCGCGGCGCAGGCCAACCCGCTGCATGCCGGCGGGGTGATCGGCCTGGACGGTGGCTACGGCGGCGTGGACGCGCGCTGGGCCTGGCACGGCAGCCTGGCCGCGCGCCCGCTGGAACTGGTGCTTGGAGCCAACGCCGACCGCCAGCGGCAGCACCGCACCGGCCACGAGAACTTCGTCGGCGAGGTGCTGGGCGTGAGCGGCCGGCTGCGCCGCGACCAGCGCGACCGGGTCGGCAACGTCGACCAGTTCGCGCAGGCCTGGTGGCAGGTCGCGCCGCGCTGGTCGCTGCTGGCCGGCGCGCGCCACAGCCGGGTGCACTTCCGCTCCGATGACCGCTATATCACCGCCGGCAATCCGGACGACAGTGGCCGCCGCCAGTACGCCGCCACCACGCCGGTGGCTGGCGTGGTGTTCCGCGCCGGCCCGGACCTGCGCCTGTATGCCTCGGCCGGGCGCGGTTTCGAGACCCCGACCTTCAACGAGCTCGGCTACCGCGCCGATGGCGCTGCCGGGCTGGCGCTGGATCTTGCGCCGGCTACCAGCCGCAACCTGGAGGTTGGCGCCAAATGGCGCACCCAGGCCGGCACCCGGCTGGACCTGGCCCTGTTCCACACCGATACCGACGACGAACTGGCGGTCGCCAGCAACAGCGGTGGCCGCGCCAGCTACCGCAACATCGGCGCCACCCGCCGCCGCGGCATGGAACTGGGCTGGCGGCAGCCGCTGGGCGACACCCAGCAGCTGCAGCTGGCGTGGACCTGGCTGCAGGCCAGCGTGCGCGACGGCTACCTGACCTGCACGGGCGTGCCGGCGCCCTGTACCGTGCCGCGCAACCCGGTGGCACCCGGCACCGCCCTGCCGGGGGTCCCGCGGCAACTGCTGCAGGCGCGATGGGACTGGCAGCCGGGCCATTGGCAACTGGCCGCCGACGCGCTGGCCGCGGGCGCCACGACAAGCACCGACCTGGGCGACGGACGCGCGCCGGGCTACGCACTGCTGAACCTGGAAGCGGCCCGCCAGTGGCGCACCGCGAACGGCCCGCTGCGCCTGTTCGCGCGCGTGGACAACCTGCTGGACCGGCGCTACATCGGCTCGGTCATCGTCAACGACGGCAACCGTCGCTACTACGAACCCGGCCGCGGCCGCTGCTGGACCCTGGGCGTGGAATGGCAGTGGTCACCGCACTGAGGCGGCGATGCACGGCCGCCGCGCCCGCGGGAGGGGGAGCGGGCGACGGCGGCCATGCAGGGACGCTCAGGCGTTCAGGTCCAGGACCACGCGCCCTTCGATCTGGCCGGCGCGCATGCGCGCGAACACCGCGTTGATGTTTTCCAGCGCATCGGTGGAGACGGTCGCGGCGACCTTGCCGTCGGCCGCGAACTGCAGCGATTCCTGCAGGTCCAGGCGGGTGCCGACGATGGAGCCGCGCACGGTGATGCCGTTGAGCACCATGCCGAAGATGTCCAGCGGGAAGTCACCCGGCGGCAGGCCGTTGAGCGACACCGTGCCGCCGCGGCGGACCATGCCCAGTGCCTGGGCGAACGCCTTGGGCGATACCGCGGTCACCAGTGCGCCATGGGCGCCGCCGATCTCCTTCTTCAGGAAGGCCGCCGGGTCGGTGGCGCGGGCGTCGACGGTGACCGCCGCGCCCAGGCGGCGCGCCAGGGCGAGCTTGTCCTCGTCCACGTCCACCGCGGCCACGTTCAGGCCCATCGCCCGCGCGTACTGCACGGCCATGTGGCCGAGCCCGCCGATGCCGGAGATCACCACCCAGTCGCCGGGCTTGGTGTCGGTGACCTTCAGGCCCTTGTAGACGGTCACCCCGGCGCACAGCACCGGCGCGATCTCGACGAAGCCCACGCTGTCGGGCAGGTGGCCGACGTAGTCGGCGTTGGCCAGCGCGTACTGGGCGAACCCGCCATTGACCGAGTAGCCGGTGTTGCGCTGGCTTTCGCACAGCGTCTCCCAGCCGCCAAGGCAGTGTTCGCAATGGCCGCAGGCCGAGTACAGCCAGGGAATGCCGACGCGGTCGCCTTCGCGGACATGGTGGACGCCCGCGCCCACCGCGACCACGTGGCCGACGCCTTCGTGGCCGGGAATGAACGGCGGCTCCGGCTTCACCGGCCAGTCGCCTTCGGCGGCGTGCAGGTCGGTGTGGCAGACGCCGCAGGCTTCGATCTTCACCAGAATGTCGCCGGCACCCGGGCGCGGCACCGGTACTTCCTCGATGACCAGCGGCTGGCCGAACGCACGCACCACCGCGGCCTTCATTGTCCTGTCCATGCGCGATCTCCGTGGGGGAACGTGCCTACTCTGGCGCCGTCCGCGGGCCGGCGCATTGATCGTGATCACGCCCTGGCGGCAAACGCGCGCGGCCCGACGGACGGCAGCCCGTTCAGCCGGCCAGCAACGCCGCCTCGCGCGCCAGCCGTTCGATCCCGGCCCAGTCGCGCGCCGCCAGCAGATCGCGCGTGGTCAGCCACGAGCCACCGACGCACAGCACGTTGGGCAGGTGCAGGAACTGCGCGGCAGTCTGCACGCCGATGCCGCCGGTGGGACAGAAGCGCACGTCGCCGAACGGGCCGTTCCACGCCGCCAGCATCGCCGCGCCGCCGGCCTGCACCGCCGGGAAGAACTTGAACGTGTCCAGCCCCTGCTCCAGCCCGCGCATCAGCTCCGACGCGGTGGCCACGCCGGGCAGGAACGGCAGGTCGATGTCGCGCGCGGCGGCATACAGCCGGTCGGTGGCGCCGGGAGAGACCGCGAAGCGGCCACCGGCGTCCCTGACCTGCGCCATCTGCCGCGCATCGAGCACGGTGCCGGCGCCGATCACCGCCTCGGGCACCGCGTCGGCCATCGCCCGGATCGCGTCCATCGCGGTGGCCGTGCGCAGGGTCACTTCGATCACCGGCAGGCCGCCGCGGAACAGCGCCTGTGCCACCTGCACCGCATCGTCGATGGCGTCGGGGGTGAACACCGGGATCACCGGGGCCAGTTTGAGCACGGCGCGTACGCGCGGATCAGCGCCGGACATCGAACTTTCCTTCGCCCATCAGGGCCATCACGTCGGCCACGCCGACCGGGTTGAAGTCGCCGGGAATGGAGTGCTTCAGGCAGCCGCAAGCCAGCCCGAAGCGGACCGTGGCATCGGCGTCGAAGCCTTCGATCAGGCCATGCAGCACCCCGGCGGCGAAGGCGTCGCCGCCACCGATGCGGTCGATGATGGCGGTCAACTCCATCGCCGGCGCGACCGCACGGGTGCCGTCACGGCCCAGCAGCATCGCGCCGATCGAATGGTGGCCGGCGCTGTGCGCGGTGCGCTGGGTGCAGGCCATGTACTGCAGCCGCGGGAACGCGGCGAACGCCATCGCCGCCGCCGCGTCCACGCGCGCCTGCGCCTCGGCCTGCGCGAACTCCCCGCCCAGCACCACGCCGATGTCGCGATAGTCGGCGAACACGATGTGCGCGCAGTCGAACAGGTCGCGCAGGATCGCTCTGGCGTCGCCGCCCCAGCGCTCCCACAGCTTCGGCCGGAAGTTGCCGTCGAACGACACCTTGATGCCCATGGCGTTGGCCGCGCGTGCCGCGGCCAGCGTGGCCTGTGCGGCCTCGGCGCCGAGCGCCGGGCTGACGCCGGACAGGTGCAGCCACTGCGCGCCGTGCAGCAGCGCCGGCCAGTCGTAGCTGTCGGCGCGCGCGCTGGCGAACGCCGAATCGGCGCGGTCGTAGACCACCTCGCTGGGCCGGTGGCCGGCACCGGTGGTCAGGAAATACAGGCCCATGCGGCCGTCGCCGCGCCGCACCCGCGTGGTATCCACCCCGTGCCGGCGCAGCTCGCCGGTGGCCGCCGCGCCCAGCGGGTTGTCGGCGACCACGCCGGCCATCGCCACCGCATGGCCCAGATGCGCCAGGCAGACGCCGACGTTGGCCTCGGCACCGCCGCAATGCACCTCCAGCGCCGGGCTCTGCAGCAGCAACTGGTGGCCGGGGGCGCCGAGCCGCAACAGCAGCTCGCCGAAACAGACAACACGGGGGGAACTCATCGGGACTCCTGTCGCGGTCTACACGGGCGGGAATGATGGCACGATAGTTTGACCATCGGTGTCATCTGCAGCCAAATGTCTCCTGTCCCTGTCGACATCGGCGCCGTAATGTCCCAAAGACAAGGGGTTGCGGGCGTTTCATCGCCTGTTGCAGTGCAAGATGCTCGCTCCCGGAGCTCCTGCTACTTTCGGTTTTGACCAGCGGTGTCATATGCCTTTGGCACTACAGGAATCGCCGTTTCGCATGTAAACCTTTGGAGAGGGGGAAACACATGTATCCACACAGCAAGCAGAAAAAGACACCGGTTACCTTGCTCGCGCTGTCGATCGCGCTGGCGCTGCAGGCCGGCGCCGCCGCCGCCCAGGACGCGGGCGCCGCCGCCACCGAACTGGATACCGTGACCGTCACCGGCTACCGCGCCAGCGTGGAAAAGGCACTGGACATCAAGCGCGGCGAAGCCGGCATGGTCGACGCCGTGGTCGCCGAGGACATCGGCAAGTTCCCGGACAGCAACCTGGCCGAATCGCTGCAGCGCATCCCCGGCGTGGTCATCACCCGCGACGGCGGCGAAGGCCGCCAGATCACCGTGCGCGGCCTGGGCCCGGATTTCACCCGGGTGCGCATCAACGGCATGGAAGCGCTGAGCACCGTCGGCAGCAGCGACGGCCAGGGCGGCACCAACCGCAGCCGCGGTTTCGACTTCAACGTGTTCGCCTCGGATCTGTTCTCGCAGCTGATCGCGCGCAAGACCGCCTCGGCCGACGTCGAGGAAGGCTCGCTCGGCGCCACCGTGGACCTGCGCACCGCCCGGCCGTTCGACTACGACGGCTTCACCCTGGTGACCAACGTGCAGACCGCCTACAACGACGCCTCGCAGGCGGCGATGCCGCGTTTCGCGGGCCTGATCGCCAACAGCTGGGCCGACGGCAGGGTCGGCGCGCTGCTGTCGGTGGCGTACTCCGAGCGCGAGACCGTGGAAGAAGGCACCGGCACCGTGCGCTGGGCCGGCGGCACCACCAATGGCGGCTTCAACCCGAATTCCGCGTTCAAGGAAGCGCTCAGGTCCGACGTCTATGCGCCGCGCTTCCCGCGCTACACGCTGATGGAGCACGACCAGAAGCGCCTGGGCGTGACCGGTTCGCTGCAGTTCAAGCCCAGCGACCGCACCACCTTCAGCCTGGATGCGCTGTACTCGAAGATCGACGCGCAGCGTGACGAGAAGTACATCGAGGCCAATGGCCTGAGCAAGTCCGACGCACTGGGCAAGCGGGAAATCCTGGTCAATGCCGGCGAAGTGCGCAATGGCGCGCTGGTCTACGCGCAGATGGACAACGTGGATATCCGCGCCGAGAACCGCCACGACGAATGGAGTACGGATTTCTACCAGGTCAGCCTCGACGGCGAGCACAGGCTGAGCGACAGCTTCACTGTCAGCGGCAGGGTCGGCACCTCGCGGTCCAAACATGACAACCCGGTCCAGGCGACCATCATGATGGACAAGCTCAACGTCAAGGGCTACAGCTACGACTACCGTGGCAACGCCAACAAGCCGGTGTTCAACTACGGCGTCAGCCCGACCGATCCCAATGGCTGGACCCTGTCCACCATCCGCCTGCGCCAGAACTACGTGACCAACGAGTTCCACAACGGCGAGCTGGATTTCTCCTGGGTCATCGGCCCCTCGTTCACCCTCAGCGGCGGCGTGCAGGGCAAGAACTACAGCTTCGATTCGATGGAGCGCCGGCGCGTCGGCAACGAGACCACGGTGCCGAACTTCAGCACCGGCAACAGGATCGTGCCGGCCGACATGACCGAGCTGGCCAGCCTCGGCGGCCTGGCCGGCTCGCCGGGTACGTGGGTGGTGCCCAACTTCGGTGCCATCGCCAATATGTTCGGCGTCCTCAACGGCGAGGGCATCTACGCGTTGGCGGACTACGCGGCCAGCATGCGTGGCGTCGAGGAGCAGGACCGCAGCGGCTGGCTGATGGGCAAGTTCTCCACCGAGATCGGTTCGATCCCGGTGTACGGCAACCTCGGCGTGCGCCACGTCCGTACCAAGCAGACCTCGTCGGGCATCGCCACCGCCAGTGGCACGCCCGTGGCCGCCACTGTGACCCGCGAGTACAACGACACCCTGCCCTCGCTGAACGTGGTGGCCGAACTCACCCCGGATTTCCTGCTGCGCTTCGCCGCGGCCAAGGTGATGTCGCGTCCCGGCCTGGGTAGCCTGACCCCGGGCGTCACCGTCAACGTCAGCGGCAGCGCGAAGACGGTCAGCGGCGGCAACCCGATGCTCGACCCGGTGCGCGCCAAGAGCTACGACCTGGGCCTGGAGTGGTACTTCGACGAAGGCGCGATGCTCGGCGCCACCGTGTTCTACAAGGATATCGGCAGCTACATCCAGAACACCCGCGAAACCCGCGTCTATGCCGACAGCGGCCTGCCGGCCAGCCTGCTGGACAACCTCAACGCCAGCCCCAGCGACGAGTTCACCTTCACCGTGCCGGTCAACACCCCGGGCGGCAAGCTGCAGGGCGTGGAGCTGAACTACGTGCAGCCGTTCACCTTCCTGCCGGGCAAGTGGTCCAACCTGGGCACGCAGCTGAACTACACCTACGTCGATTCGGACATCCAGTACCTGCTGTCCTCCGGCGCGACGGCGCAGAAGGCGGCGATGACCGGCCAGTCCAAGAATTCGTGGAACGCGACGCTGTTCTACGAAGGCGAGCGCTTCTCCGGGCGCGTCTCGGCGACCAACCGCAACGACTACCTGATCCAGGTGCCCGGCACCGAGGCCGGCTTCAACAGCGACGCCAACGGCGTGCACGGCCAGAGCGGCACCACCATCGTCGATGCGTCGATCCATTACCGCATCAGCGACCAGCTGGAACTGAGCCTGGAAGGCGCCAACCTGACCAACGAGGCGCAGGAATCGTGGGTGGCCAACCCGTCGGTGTCGCTGCCGCTGGAGTACAGCCAGACCGGGCGCACCTACACCCTGGGGCTGCGTTACCGGTTCTGATCCGGGCTGCGCTGCCGGCATGTCGCCGGGAGCCAGCCGATGGTGCGACGCAGGATGTGATGACGCGTTGGCGTCGCTAACTTGGCCCACCGCGCGCGGCGCAGGCACGCGCCGCGCGCTTCCAAGAGACGCCCGATGTCACCACGTTCCACCCGCCCGCTGTCGCGTACCCTGCTGCTGGCCTGCGCGCTGTCGTCCGCGCTCCCGGCGGCGGCGCTTTCTTCCCCGCCGAACCTGCTGTTCCGCGTATCGGCCGACCACGGCTTCGTCGCCGACCAGGCGCAGGGCGATGCCGTTCCCAACTTCCAGGACAAGGTGAGCCTGGTCGACGACGGTGCCCATGGCCGCGCGATCCGCTGGGAAGACGACGGCGTGCTGTCGTGGAACGCACCGGGCAACATCCGCGCCGAACGCGGCACCCTGTCGTTCTTCTGGCGCCCGCGCTACGCCGTGGGCGAGGCGCCGTTCGTGATCTTCCGCGTCGGCTACGCCGACCACAGCAGCTGGGACATGACCTGGCTGCGCATCGACTGGAACGGCCACGGTTTCGATGCCTTCGTCACCGATGCCAACCTGGCGCGGACCCGTGTCTCCTTCCGCCTGGACCGCAACCCGTCGCCCGACCAGTGGCAGCACATTGCCTTCGCCTGGGACGAGGACCAGGGCGTGCGCCTGTTCCTCGACGGCCGCGAAGTGGCACGCGTGGACAGCACCGGCGACTACGATGCCGCGCTCGACCAGCTCGGCCTGGCCGGGCGGGTGATGGCGCCCTACCAGGTGCAGAGCCGCTACAACTTCCTGCGCGGCAGCGATTTCGACGAGATCCGCGTCTATGACCGCATGCTCGACGCCACCGGCGTGGCCGCGCTGGCACGCAATGCGGCACCGGACGCGGGCCAGACCGCGGGCGCCACGCAGCGTGCGTGGTGGCACCGTTACGGCTGGGAGAGCGCGCCGCCGCCGCTCCTGGACGCGGCGGTGACGACGATCCGCAAGGTCGAGTTCGCCGACGTCAAGGACAAGAAGCAGTGGATGTGGAAAGGGACCGACGGCATCGCCGAGACCACCTGGCCCGGCGTCTACAACCGCTCGCGCCTGCCCGGCCGCAACGACTACTTCCAGCTGCCGGACTGGAACACCTATGTCGAAGGTGGCCAGCACCTGGACCTGACCGTGCCCGATGGCGAAGCCATCAACCGCATCGAGATCCGCGGTGCCGCCTTCGGCACGCTCGGCGGCGATGCCGGCACCCTGTTCACCCGGCCGCGGGGCGTGGTCCGCAGCGTCGATGAGTTCCCCGCCCAGACCGGCGGCACGCTGCGCTTTTCCAATGCCGAGCAGGAAACGCCGATCCAGGAGATCTGGGGCTACCACGTGAGCGATGCCGCCGAGCCGCAGGGCACGGTCAAGCAGCGCTACCTGATCGACAGCCGCGTGCTGCCGGACTACACCAACATCGCCGCGCTGCGCGACTACATCAATGGCCGCTTCGCAGCGGACGAGCGCAGCGTGGTGATGGCGCTGCCCAAGGGTGCCGGTTCGCGCAAGCGAAGCGCCGACACGCTTCCGGCGCAGCCGCGGCCCATCGTCCACGTACTGGTGCCGTCCGGGGTCGGCGACGCCCCGGCGGCGCAGCCGCTGATCCGCAGCTGGGCGTACAGCTGGGAGAACATGCACGATGGCCTGGACGGCATCGCCATCGACCTGCCGGCGCTGGACCTGCCCGCCACCCACGACGGCCCCGGCGGCGGCGTGATCCCGCTGAACATCCGCATCAAGGACCCGATCTGGCCGTCGCGCGACATGATCGACGTGTCGGTCTCGGTCCGCCCCGGGCAGCCGCGCACGCTGTGGCTGGACCTGCGCGACCGCATCCTTACCGCCGACAGCCTGTGGATCGCCATCGCCGCGGCCGCGCCCGGCTTCAACGCCGCCTCGCTGGACGGCGCCGAGGTGCGGCTGGTGTTCAAGGACCGCAGCGAGGCGCTGCGGGAGCATGTCGCCGACCGCTTCAACCAGGTGCGCGACAACTGGGGTTTCCTGGTGGAGGAACACACCACCTCAAAGCGCCAGCGCCTGTACGCGCGGGTATATGCCGACCTCAGCGACCTGCTGCGGGTGGACCCGGACCACGCGCTGGGCCGGCTGTACTGGAACTACATCAGCTACAACAGCCAGGGCCGGCCGCCGTTCCAGCAGCCGCAGCCACCGAAGGGCGTGCCGCTGTGGGCGTTCCGGCAGCTGGAGGACCTCAGGCGCGTGCGCCGCTTCGTCGACTGGTGGATCGACCACCGCCAGGTCGAGTACGGCGACTTCGGCGGCGGCATTTCCGACGACACCGACCTGACCCAGCAGTGGCCGGGGCTGGCGTTGATGGGCGTGGAGCCGGACCGCCTCAATGCCTCGCTGACCGCACTGTCCGACGCGGTGTACCGCAACGGCATGTTCGCCAACGGCCTGAGCACCATCGAGACCGACGAACTGCACGCCTACGAGGAAGGCATCAACGCCAACAGCGCCATGCTCTACCTCAACTGGGGCGACCCGCTGACCGTCGAGCGGCTGATGGAAACGGTGCGCGCGTTCGACGAGCGCATCATTCTGCGCAACCCACAGGGCCACCTGCTGTTCTCCAGCAACTGGTTCGGTGGCAACAAGGTCTACCGCGAGCCGAACTGGCAGTGGCAGAAGCCCTACTCGTTCCCGGCGCTGCACCCGGCGTTCCTGCTGGGCGAGTACAACGCCGACCCGACCGGCCGCACCCTGGTCACCGGACTGGCCGACAGCTACCTCGCCCACGCCTATACCGACGACACCGGCCGCTGGACGCTGCCCAACGAGATCCACTGGGCCACCGGCAAGACCCGGGGTGGCGAACTGAACCAGGGTTCGGGCGCCGGCGACGTCATGCACACGTTCTGGGCGGCGTGGCGCTGGAGCGGCGACGACCGCTACCTGAAGGCGCTGGACTACCGCGTGCAGCGTGGCGGCCCCGGCGCACTGTCCAACCTGGGCGAGAACATCATCGACGTGCTCGGCCGCCAGCAGGACTGGGGCCGGCAGCTGGTCGCCGCCGCCGACAAGGGCGACACCGGCTTCGCCGCCATCACCGCGTGGCAGCTGAGCGGCGACAAATCGTATCTGGAAGCCCTGCATGCCGAAGGCATCCAGGCCAAGGCCCAGCGCGAGTACATGAACACCGAGGGCCACTGGTGGAGCGACCGCGTCGAGGCGCCCAGCGAGTTCCTGCAGCGCCTGCGCCTGGGCGGCATCGCGCTCAAGCGCAACCAGAGTTTCCCCGGGCACACCGTGAGCTGGCGCTTCGCCCGCCCTGGCGCGGCCGAGCAGGTGGCGCTGCTGGTGCACGCGCCCTCGCGCGAACGCTTCAAGGTGATCGCCTGGAACATGGCAGACGTGCCGCTGGAGGCGACGATGACCGGCTGGAACATCGCCGCCGGCACCTGGCGCATCCGCAGCGGCATCGACCGCGACGGCGACGACCGGATTGACGGCAAGCCGCAGGTGCGCGAGGTGGCGCTGGAGCGCAGCGCGTCCACCGCCCTGCGTTTCGCGCCGAAGCAGGCGCACGTGTTCGAGTTCGAACGGATCGCCGCGGGCACGCCGGTGGAAACCCGTGCCGACCTCGGCATCGGCCGCGGCGACCTGCAGGTCGCGGACGGACGCGTGCGCCTGACCGTGCACAGCCTGGGCCACGTCGCCACCCGGCCCGGCCACGCACGGCTCGAGGATGCACGCGGCCGCGAGGTGGCGCGCGTCGCGATCCCGGCACTGGAAGCGCCATCGGACCTGCAGCCGCGCACGCTCACCCTGGAACTGCCGCTGCCCGCCGGCCTCGACCGCCGTGGCGCCAGCGTCCGGGTGCTGCAGGACGGCGACGCCGAGGAAGTGACCCTGCTCAACAACCGCCTGCCGCTGCCGTAGGTGCCGGGCTTGCACGGCACGGGGTATTGCCGTGCGTTGCATGCGGGGCAAGCCCCGCATCTACGGGGATATCGGTGTGCATCTGCGGCCTTTGCGCGCCGCCGCGAACACCCCGTAGGTGCCGGGCTCGCCCGGCACGGGGCATTACCGGGAGCATTCATGCGGGGCAAGCCCCGCATCTACGGGGTGTCTGTCTGCATCTGACGGCTTTCGCGCCTGTACCAGTCCGCTTGCCCCGCTTCCGGAACGAACACCGTGCAGTGCTCCATCGGCCGCTGGTAGACATGCACCGAGATCGCGAGCTCAGTGTCGCTGGCGTTGCGCAGCACATGGAACTCATCCGGCGGGATCAGGTTGCCGGCGCTGCCGCGCGTACCGTCCACGCCGGGCAGGGGTTGCAGCCGGGCGATGTCGCCATGGTCTTCGCGCAACCGGTACGGGGTGATCCGCAGCGCACCCTGCCACACGCCTTCCACGCACCACAGGCCATCGTGGTCATGCAGCGGGGTGCCCTGGCCGGGCCCCCAGGTCATGGCGATGATGCTGTAGCCGTGGCGCGCGCTGCGGTACAGCTCGCGGCGCGCGTAGTGGTCGGTGATCGGCTCGTGCACGCATGCCGGCAGCACGATCGCCGGGTTGGCGATGGCCTCGCGCAGCGCGTGTTCGATCCGCGCCACCGTGCCGCCGACATCGGCCGCGCCCATGGCGGCATCGATCGCCGCCACCAGCCGTTCGCGGCCGGTGAAGCCGGGGTAACCGTTTGCATCTGAAATCATGCCGCCAGTCTAGGGCAAAACGGTGAACGAACCGTTCGCTGCCGTCATGGCCGGGCGGCATGTGCGGCTCATGACGTGCCGCGCTGCACGAACGGCACCTGTCCGTACAGCCGGCGCTCGCCGCCGCGCGGGTCGTCCTGCAGGCGGCTGTCGTCGTCGAACACCAGGGTCTGCCGGCGCTGCAGCGAGTACGGTTCCCAGCGCGGCAGCCCGCCGTGGTTGGGGTCGCCGTGGCGGGCGAACGCCAGCAGCGCATCGCTCATCGCGTCGGCCATGCGCGTGGCCGACGCGCGGGTGCCGGTGCGCGAACCGGGCTGGTGCGTGTTGTGGAACACCAGCGGGATGTCCAGGGTATGGAAGGCGCGCAGCCGGTCGGCCTCGCCGCCGCGGTCGTACCAGTCCAGCTGGTAGGCCCAGGTCGGCGCGCCCTGGCGTGCGCGCGCTTCCAGCTCCTCCACCGCGCCGCGCCAGGAGCGGCCGGCGGTGGTCGCGGCGAAGAACACCTCCGACGCCGTGTAGTGCGGGTACATCCGCCGGTACGCGGCGATCACCTCCGCGACCGGCAGGTCCACGAACTGCTCGCGCTCCAGTTTCGCCGGCAGTGCCTCCCAGTCGAGTGTGAAGTTGCGCGCATCGTTGCCGAGGAAGGCGCGGGTTTCGTCGCGGGTATTGCCGATGACCATCGGGATAGCGGCCGACTGCAGCGGCGCCTGCGGCCAGAACGGGTGCACCGGCAGGTGCCGCGCGTCCAGTACCGGGCCGAAGTACAGGCCGGTGTCCTCGACCCACGACGGATCGCGCAGCTTGACCGCGTCCAGCAGCGTTTCCATCGGCAGCGTGCGCAGCGCCTGCGGGTCGCGCAGGCCGAAGTGTTCCAGCACGCGCCGCGCGCGCTGCGTCGCCGCGCGTGGCCCGGCGGCGGTGACCTGCTGGCCGCTCATCGTCCAGACGCGGTGGAACAGGCCCGCCGCCGCCGGCATCGCCATCAGCGTGGCGATCTTGGCGCCGCCGCCGGACTGGCCGAACACGGTGACGTTGCCGGGGTCGCCGCCGAACTCCACCGCATGCTGGCGCACCCATTGCAGCGCCTGCACCAGGTCCAGCTGGCCGACATTGCCGGAATCGGCGAACGCCGGGCCGCCGAGGCCGCCCAGGTACAGGTAGCCGAACACGTTGAGCCGGTGGTTGACGCTGACCACCACCACGTCGCCGCGGCGGCACAGGTTGCCGCCGTCATACAGCGGATCACTGCCCGAGCCGTTGTTGTAGGCGCCGCCGTGCAGGTACACCAGCACCGGGCGGCGGCCGCCGTCGCGCAGGGCCGGCGTCCACACGTTGAGATACAGGCAATCCTCGCTGCCCGGGCCTTCGCCACTGGTCTGCGGCGCCGCCGGGCCATGGGCCAAGGCGTCGCGTATGCCGCGCCAGGGGGCTTCCTGTACTGCCGGCTGGAAGCGCCGCGTTGCGGTGTCCGCGCCGTAGGGAATGCCGCGGAACACATGGATGCCCTGCTCGGTCTGCCCGGCGATACGGCCGCCGCGAACGCGTGCGAGCGGGCTCGCCTGCCCGCGCGCGGCGCCGGCCGGGACCGCAGCGGCCAGCCCCGCGCCGAGCGAACACAGTGCGCCGGCGCGCAGCAGCCGGCGCCGTTGCGGATCGTCGGGCCTGGCGTTCATGGCGTGTGCTCCGTTCCCTGCGCGGCGATCCAGTCCAGTGCCAGCCGCGGCCAGGCGGCGGTGGTCAGGCCGGCGATGCCACGGGTGCCGAAGCCATGGCCGCCGTGCGGGAACACGTGCAGCTCGGCCGGGACCCCGGCGCGGAGCAGGCCCGAGTAGAACGCCAGGCTGTTGCCGACCGGCACCGCCGCATCGTCACCGGCATGCACCAGGAAAGTGGGTGGCGTGTCGGCACGGACCTGGTCCTGCATCGAATAACGCCGCTGCAGCGCCGGCTCCGGTCGCGCGCCGAGCAGCCGTTCGCGCGAACCGGGGTGCGCGTCCGCGCCGGCCATGTCGATCACCGGATACACCAGCAGCTGGAAATCCGGGCGCGCACTGGCGCGGTCGATGGCGTCGGTGGCCGGGTAGGCGGGCTGGTCGAAGCCGTTGCCGAGCCGCGCGGCCAGGTGCCCGCCGGCGGAGAAGCCGATCACGCCGATGCGCCGCGGGTCCAGCTGCCACTCGTCGGCGTGCGCGCGGATCAGGCGCAATGCGCGCTGCGCATCGGCCAGCGCCGCCTCGCGGTCGTCGCGCCCCTCGCCCGGCAGCCGGTAGCGCAGCACGAACAGGGTGATGCCGCCCTGCTCGACGAAGGCCGGCACCAGCGCCGAGCCCTCCTTGTCCAGCACCACGCGCTGATAGCCGCCACCGGGGGTCACCAGCAGTGCGGTGCCGTTGGGCCGGGCCGGCCGGTACATGACCAGATAGGGCGCACTGACATGGGTGATGTAGCGGTCCGGCAGCGCCGGGTCGGTGCTGCGTTCGACGATCCGCGCGGCCTGGGCGAGAGGTTTGTCCCCCGGTGCCACCCCGTTCGGCCACAGCGCGATCCGCCGCGCCGATCCCGCGACCGGTTCACCGTCCGGGCCGTCGCCCGTGGCGGCGCTGGCGCCATCGCAATTCAGGAAAAAAGCCAATAACAATAAGGATCTGCCAAGCAGGGTCAGGGACATGGGGAGTCTCGCGATGCGGAACGGGGATGGCCGTGATGCGATGCGTATTGCCAGATGACACCGGTTTACCATATACAGCACCCACAGCACTGTCGATGGGCGGTGCAGCAACGCCACCAGGAGAGCCACTTGAGCATCGACCAAGGCCGACCGGCCCCGACCGCCGCGCTGGACGACATCGCCCGCCAGTTCGTGGACGCGCGCCGCGCCGGGCGTTCGCTCGATGATTTTCCCGGCGCGATCCCGGCCGACCTGGTCACCGCCTACCAGGTGCAGGACCTGGCGATCGGCCGCTGGGACGATGCGGTGGTCGGCTGGAAGGTCGGCTATATCGCGCCCGAGCGCCGCGACGCGTCCGGCGACGAGCGCCTGCTGGGCCCGGTGTTCGCGCGCCAGCTCTGGAATGCTACCGGTGGCATCGTGGACATCCCGGTGTTCTCCGGCGCCGGCGGGTTCGCCGCGGTCGAGGCCGAGTACGTGCTGCGGCTCGACGCCGACGCACCGGCCGGCAAGCTCGACTGGACGCCAGCCGAGGCCGCCGCCCTGCCCGCGCGCCTGTTCACCGGGGTGGAAGTGGCCAGCAGCCCGCTGGCGACGATCAACGTGCTGGGGCCGCGGGTGGTGGTGTCCGACTTCGGCAACAACAATGGCCTGGTGTTGGGCACGGAAATCGTGGACTGGACGCGGCTGGACGAGGCGCGGCTGCTGGCGCGCACCGAGATCGACGGGGTGGTCGTGGGCACCGGCGGCGCCGGCAACCTGCCCGGCGGCCTGCGCGCGGCCTATGCGTTCGCGCTGGCGCGCTCGGCGCGCCGCGGCCGGCCGCTGCGCCGCGGCGACCTGATCGCCACCGGCAACGCCACCGGCATCCACGACATTGCGGTAGGCCAGCAGGCCGTGATCCGCTTCGAGGGCCATGGCGAGATTGCCTGCAGGGCGGTGGCCGCCGGCTGAGCGGCGGCCACGATGGATGCACGTGGAGGGGGTTCGATGATCAATCGCAGAAATTTTCTTGCCACCGGGCTGGGCGCGCTTGCCGCGCCGGCGCTGGTGGCCTGTGCGGGCGGTGGCCGCGGGGCTGCCGGCGAGGGCCGCCTGCTCACCGCCTCCGACGTCCACGTGGCGGACTACCCCACCGTCACCGCGGTCCGATGGATCGGGCAGCAGCTCGAGCGCGAAACCGGCGGCCGGCTGCGGTTGGCGCAGTACCACTCCGGCCAGCTTGGCCGCGAGTCCGAGGCGATCGACATGGCGCGCTTCGGCGCCATCGACATCACCCGGGTCTACTCGGGGGCATTGAACAACGCGTTCCCGCTGACCCGCGCGCTGTGCCTGCCCTACGTGTTCGATTCGGTCGCGCACATGCGCCGCGCGCTGGACGGCGGCATTGCCGACGCGGTGCTGGCCGGCTTCGAGCAGCGCGGCCTGGTCGGCCTGGCGATCTACGATTCCGGCGCGCGCTGCTTCTACAACACCAAGCATCCGATCGTGGCCCCGCGCGACCTGCACGGCCTGAAGCTGCGCGTGGCCAGCTCGGACATCTTCCTGCAGCTGATGCGCCTGTTCGGCGCCAACCCGACGCCGATGTCGCTGGGCGACACGTTCTCCGGCATGGAGACGCACATGATCGACGGCGCCGAGAACAACATGCGCAGCTTCCACTCCAGCCGCCACTTCGAGGCGGCGCACTACTGGTCCGAAAGCCAGCATTCGTACGCGCCGGACGTGCTGCTGATGTCGCGGCGCAGCTTCGAGGCGCTGGCACCGGGCGACCGCCGCCTGCTGCTGGAGCTGGCGCGGCAGTCGGTGCAGGTGATGCGTGGCGAATGGGATGCGTCCGAGGACAAGGCGCGGCAGGCGGTGCTGGCGCATGGCGTGAAGGCCAACGCGGTGGACATCGCCGCGTTCCGCGAGGCCGCCGCGCCGCTGCTGCGCGACTACCTGCAGCAGCCGGAGATCGCCGCCCTGCACCGCCGCATCCGCGATTTCGCCTGAGGATCCGCCGCGATGACCGAAGCCACTTTCCGCAGTACCCAGGCCGGCCCGCAGCGCGCGCTGGAGGCCCTGGCCACCGTCGTCATCCACATCGCCGTCGTCGCCCTGCTGGGGCTGGTGGTGGTGCAGGGCTGGCAGGTGTTCGCCCGCTACGTGATCAACGACTCGCCCAGCTGGACCGAGCCGGTGACGCTGCTGCTGCTGAGCACCGCGATGAGCATGGGCGCGGCCGCGGGCGTGCATACCCACCGCCACTTCGGCTTCTTCCTGCTGGCCGAGCACCTCAACCCGCTGGCGCGGCGCGTGGTCGATGCGCTGGTGCCGCTGGTGGTGGCCAGCATCGGCGCGGTGATCGCCTGGTGGGGCTGGGTGCTGTGGATCGACGGCCTGCACATCAAGGCCGCCGGCGCCCACCTGCCACAGAGCGTGAACTACCTGCCGCTGAGCCTGGGCGGCGCGCTGATGGTGGTGTTCGCGTTGAACCGGCTGTGGCTGGCGCTGCGGCCGGCCGCCATCGAAGGAGACCGCTGAACCATGGGTATCGCAATCCTGTTCGCGGTGTTCGCCGCGCTGCTGCTGATCGGCGTGCCGGTCGCCTATGCGCTGGCCGCCGCCGCGCTGGCCACCCTGCTCTACCTGGACCTGCCCAGCGTGGTGCTGGTGCAGCAGATCTCGGCCGGCACCGGTTCGGCCTCGCTGATCGCCATCCCGCTGTTCATCTTCGCCGGCGAGATCATGATGCGCGGCGGCATCTCCGAGCGCCTGATCGCGCTGGCCGCGTCGCTGGTCGGGCGCCTGCGCGGCGGCCTGGGCCAGGTTTCGATCCTGTCCTCGCTGTTCTTCGGCGGCGTCTCCGGCTCGGCCATCGCCGATGTCTCGGCGGTCGGCGGCACGATGATCCCGCAGATGGTGCAGCGCGGCTACGACCGCGACTTCGCGGTCAACGTCAGCATCACCGCGGCGCTGGTGGCATTGCTGGTGCCGCCGTCGCACAACCTGATCCTGTTCTCGGCCGCGGCCGGCGGCGGCCTGTCCATCGCCGACCTGTTCGCCGCCGGCGTGGTGCCGGCGCTGCTGATGACGGTGGTGCTGATGCTCACCGGCTACGCCGTGGCGCGGCGCCGCGGCTACGGCGTGGAAGCCTTCCCCGGCCTGCGTGCGGTGCTGCTGCGGCTGGTCGCCGCGCTGCCCGGGCTGGGGCTGGTGGCGCTGATCTTCGTCGGCATCCGCGCCGGCATCTTCACCGCGGTCGAGTCGGCGGCCATCGCCGTGGTCTACGCGCTGCTGGTCACCACCGTGCTGTACCGGCAGCTGCGCTGGCGCGCGTTCCTGGACACGGTGACCCATGCCGCGCGCAGTACCGGCGTGATCCTGTTCGTGATCGCCACCGCGGCGGTGTTCGGCTGGCTGCTGGCCTACCTGCAGGTACCGGCGGCGGCGGTGGCGTTCCTGCAGTCGTTCGCGCACAGCAAGTTCATGGTGCTGCTGATGATCGTGGTGATGCTGCTGCTGCTGGGCACGTTCATGGACCTGGCGCCGATGATCCTGATCTGCACCCCGATCTTCCTGCCGGTGGCCAAAGCCTATGGCATCGACCCGATCCACTTCGGCCTGGTGCTGGTGCTGACCGGCGGCCTGGGCCTGGTGACGCCGCCGGTGGGCTCGGTGCTGTTCATCGGCACCGCGATCGGCAAGATCACCGTCGGCCAGAGCATGAAGACGATCTGGCCGTTCTGGCTGGCCGGGCTGGGGGTGCTGCTGGTGGTGACGTTCTTCCCGCAGCTGTCGCTGTGGCTGCCGGCGCTGCTGCGCGGCTGAGCCGGGCCGGCCGCAACAGTCAGGCGCCGTTTCCGGCCCGCAGCGGCGTCTCGGGCTAACATCACCGCCTGGCGCGGGTTCCCTGCCCTGCCGCCGGCGGATGCCGCCGGCAGCCACGGGAGGCCGCCGCGCCGCTCACATCGCCGTGCCCCACGGGGGCGCGGCGCCGCCAGAACCCGTTCCGCTGGATGGTTTGCAAGGACATGTCATTGCGCAAGAAGGCCGATTCCGACGCCACGACCCGGCCGCTGGGCAGGGCCGCGACCATCAACGACATCGCGCGCCTGTCCGGTGTGTCCAAGAAGACGGTGTCGCGGATCATCAACAACTCGCCGCTGGTGCGCAAAGACACCCGCGAGAAGGTCGAGGCGCTGATGCGCGAGGTGGGCTACGCACCGGATCCGCTGGCGCGCGGGCTGGCGTTCCGGCGCTCGTTCCTGATCGGCATGGTCTACGACAACCCCACCGCGCAGTACGTGGTGGACATGCAGTACGGCGCGCTCGACGCGCTGCGCGGCTCCAGCTTCGAGCTGGTGGTGCACCCCTGCGACACCCGCAGCCCAGGCTACATCGAGGGGGTGAAGCGCTTCGTGCAGCAGCAGAAGCTGCACGGCGTGATCCTGGTGCCGCGCGCGTCCGAGGACCAGGCGCTGGCCGACATGCTGGAGGAGATCGGCTGCCGCTACACCCGCATCGCCTCGCTGCCGCTGGACGACACCTCGCAGATGGTCATCACCCATGACCGCGACGGCGCCGCCGAGGCCGCCGATTACCTGCTTTCGCTCGGCCACCGCGACATCGCCCTGATCACCGGCCCGTCGGCCTACCGCTCGGCGCACGAGCGCACCGCCGGCTTCATCGACGCGCTGCAGCGGCGCGGCATCGAACTGCCGCCGGCGCGCATCATCGAGGCCGGCTACACCTTCGAATCGGGCGTGGCCGCGGCCGAGAAGCTGCTGCTCGGCAAGCAGCGCCCGACCGCGATCTTCACCGGCAACGACGAGATGGCCGCCGGCGTCTACAAGGTCGCCATGCGCGCCGGCATCAACATCCCGCGCGAACTGTCGGTGGTCGGCTACGACGACAGCCCGCTGGCCTCGCGGCTGTGGCCGTCGCTGACCTCGGTGCGGCGCAATACCCGCGATACCGGCCGCACCGCCGCGGCGATGCTGATCCAGCCCGAGGGCCAGGCCGCGCTGCAGATCGCCAGCGTGCGCCCGCACCTGATCGTGCGCGATTCCTGCCAACCGCCCCTGGATTGACCCCAAGCCATTGTTCCGGAAAGGAAAGCCAGTATTCCGCGGCGCAGAATGACACCGGTTACCAAACTGGCTATGATGGCCCCGCAGCGCAGCCGGCGGGACCGACCAGGACCGCCACGCGCACCCACCGCGCCGCATCGCCCACCGGGCCGGACGCGGCACTGCAACCCACCCCCGTACCACCGCTCAGGGAGAGGAACACCATGACGAATCCATTCAGCCTCGAAGGCAAGGTCGCGCTGGTAACCGGTGCCAATACCGGCCTGGGCCAGGGCATCGCGCTGGCGCTGGCCGCCGCCGGGGCCGACATCGCCGGCGCCGGCATCGTCCCGGCCGAGGAGACCGCCGGGAAGGTGCGTGCGCTGGGCCGCCGCTTCGTCAACATCGAGGCCAACCTGATCAGCATCGAACCGGTCGAGCGCGTGGTGCGCGAAGCCGTCGAGGGCCTGGGCGGGTTGGACATCCTGGTCAACAACGCAGGGTTGATCCGCCGCGCCGACGCGGTGGAGTTCAGCGAAAAGGACTGGGACGACGTGATGAACGTCAACATCAAGTCCGCGTTCTTCATGTGCCAGGCCGCCGGCAGGCATTTCATCGCCCAGGGCCGCGGCAAGATCATCAACATCGCCTCGATGCTGTCCTTCCAGGGCGGCATCCGGGTGCCGTCCTACACCGCGTCCAAGAGCGGCATCGCCGGCATCACCCGGCTGCTGGCCAACGAGTGGGCGCAGCAGGGGGTGAACATCAACGCCATCGCCCCCGGTTACATGGCCACCGACAACACCGCCCAGCTGCGCGCCGACGAGGACCGCAACAAGGCGATCCTGGACCGCATCCCGGCCGGCCGCTGGGGCAGGCCGGAAGACCTCGGCGGCACGGCCGTGTTCCTCGCCTCCAGCGCCTCGGACTACGTCAACGGTGCGGTCATCCCGGTCGACGGCGGCTGGCTGGCGCGCTGATCCGGCATTCCCCGGCGCGCGGCAAAGGCCGCGCGCCACGCATTTCCCCCTTCGAACAGAGAGTGACGCAATGAAGATCGCCTTGATGCAGGAGTTCAGCCAGGCCGCCAAGAACCCGGTGGTGCTGGAACAGCTCCAGACCGTGGCCGCCGCGCAGGGCCACCAGGTGTTCAACGTAGGCATGGACGGCGACAACGACCACCGCCTGACCTATATCCACCTGGGCATCTGCGCCGCGCTGCTGCTCAACGCCCGGGCCGTGGACTTCGTGGTCGCCGGCTGCGGCACCGGGCAGGGCGCGCTGATGTCGCTCAACGCCTGGCCGGGCGTGTACTGCGGTTACTGCATCGAGCCGACCGATGCCTTCCTGTTCGCCCAGGTCAACAACGGCAACGCGCTGTCGCTGCCATTCGCCAAGGGCTACGGCTGGGGCGCGGAGATCAACATCCGCTACATCTTCGAGAAGGCCTTCGCCGGCGAGCGTGGCCAGGGCTACCCGGCCGAGCGCCGGGAGTCGCAGATGACCAACGCCGGCATCCTGGCGCAGGTCAAGCAGGGCGCCTCGAAGGACTTCATCGCCGGCCTGAAGTCGATCGACCCGGCGCTGGTGAAGCAGGCCGTGGGCGGCGCGCGTTTCCAGCAGGCGTTCTTCGACAACGCGCAGGACGCGGAGATCGTGGCCTACGTGAAGGGCGTGCTCGGCCAGTAACCGCAGCGCGCCGACGCCGAGGACGAAGGCGCCCGCGGGCGCCTTCGTCGTTTCCGGGCGCCGCCCGCGATGCCCCGGCGGCACCCGGCTGGTAGCATGTCCACCCCCGCAATCCAGGCGCCGTCACCCATGGCCGACTCCAACAACCCGTCCGTCACCCAGGCCCAGGCCGAGGAGGCCGTGCGCACCCTGCTGCGCTGGGCCGGCGAAGACCCCGCCCGCGAGGGCCTGCTGGACACCCCGCGGCGGGTGGCCGAGGCTTATGGCGACTGGTTCAAGGGCTACCAGGACGATCCGCGTGAATACCTGGCGCGTACCTTCGAGGAAGTGGCCGGCTACGACGAGATGATCGTGCTGCGCGACATCGAGTACGAAAGCCACTGCGAGCACCACATGGCGCCGATCATCGGCCGCGTGCACGTGGGCTACGTGCCCAACGGCCGCGTGGTCGGCATCTCCAAGCTGGCGCGCGTGGTCGAGGCCTATGCACGCCGCTTCCAGGTGCAGGAAAAGATGACCGCGCAGATCGCCGACGTCATCCAGGACGTGCTGCAGCCGTTGGGCGTGGGCGTGGTGGTGGAGGGCTCGCACGAGTGCATGACCACCCGCGGCATCCACAAGCGCGGCGTCAGCATGGTCACCTCGCGCATGCGCGGCAGCTTCCACGACGATGCCCGCACCCGCGCCGAGTTCCTGCGCTTCATCGAAGTGGGCCACGCGCGGCGCTGAGCCGCGCGCCAGGCAACCCGCGGCCGCTGGGCGACCCGGCGCATTCCCCGACCCGGATCCGGAGAAACCATGCATTACGTAGAGTTGGTGGCGTTGCTGGCGGTGGCCCAGTACCTGTTCTTCGGCGCGATGGTCGGGCGCGCGCGCGGCCGCTACGGGGTCAAGGCGCCGGCGGTCAGTGGCCACGAGGGCTTCGAGCGCGCCTACCGGGTGCAGATGAACACCCTGGAGCTGCTGGTCGCGTTGCTGCCGGCACTGTTCGTCGCCGCGCGCTTCTGGCCGGCCGCCTGGGTCGCCGGCATCGGCGCGGTGTACCTGGTCGGCCGTTTCATCTATTGGCGCGCCTACGTGAGCGCCCCGTCCAGCCGCGGGCTGGGCTTCGTACTGTCGATGCTGCCGGTGACGCTGCTGGTGCTGATGGGGCTGGCCGGCGCGCTGCTGCGCTAGGGCCGGGGGCCGCCCGGAGCCGCGTTGCGCGGCACCGGGGCTGCGTTTCACGATGGACGTGTTGACGACAGGAGGTTGCGGTGACGATGCGCGCGTTGTTCCGCCGCCATTGGCCCTGGCTGGCATTGCTGCTGCTGGCCGGTCTGTGGGAAATCCGCGCCGACCTGCTGGACGTGCATGACGCCACCGCGCGCCGGCTGGCCCAGCTGGACGCGGCGCACCAGCACCGCCGGTAAGCGGCGGCCGTCACGGAGCAGAGCAGAGCAGAGCAGAGCAGAGCAGCAAAAGACAAAGGGAGCCTGGCGGCTCCCTTTGTCGTCCTGTCGGCGTTGCCGGTGCCGCGGCTCAGAAATCCAGGCTGAGCCGGGCGTAGCTGTAGCGGCCGGGCAGGTCGTACGTGCCCGGGTCGTAGCCGTTGAGCGTGCAGCTCAGGCAGATCGGCGGGTTCTTGTCGAACACGTTGTTGACGCCCACGGTGATCTTCAGCCCCTTCATCCACGCATCGGTGCGCCAGCTGACCTGCGCATCGTGCAGGGTGGTGGCGCCCAGCCAGTGCAGGTCGGCCGCGCTGTCGGTGCAGATCGGGAAGCCGTTGGCGCCGGCGCAGCTTTCGCGCAGGCGGTCGACGTAGCGCAGCGACCAGCTCGCGTTCCAGTTGCGGTAGTCCCAGTTGGCGGTCAGGTTGGAGGTCCATTCCGGGATCGAGCTGTCGTTGACCTCCACCCCGGGACGCTTGGGTTCGGCCTGCCCGGACTCGTTGACCAGCTCGTAGCGGGTGACCCAGGTGGCCTTCCAGTCCAGGCCCAGCTGGCCCCAGCCGGTTTCCGGCAGCAGCCAGTGCGCGCTGAAGTCCCAGCCGCTGGTGTTGATCGTGCCCAGGTTGGCGAGGATGTCCTCGAAACGCACGATCTGCCCGCGTTCGTTGCGGGTGTAGCTGGCGCAGGCCACCGCGTCGCGGCTGTCGATGCAGCGGTTGAGGATCGCCTGTGCGTCCGGTGCCTGGATCGCGCCGTCGATGGTGTGGCGGTAGAAGGTCACGCCCAGGTCCAGCTTGCTGGCCCAGCCGCTGTCCTCGGCCCAGCCCGGGCTCCACACTGCGCCGGCCATGAACGAACGGCTCTTCTCCGGCTGCAGGTCGCGGTTGCCGGAGGTGACCACCGAGATCTGCGGGTTGACCTGCTCGTAACCGGGCGGCACGCCATCGGCCACGCACTTGGGGGTGGTGGACGCGGCGTTGTTGCACGGGTCCACCAGGGTGGCGTCGAAGCGGCTCAGGGTGCCGTACAACTCGCCGATGGACGGTGCGCGGAAGCCCTGCGCGAAGGACATGCGCAGCAGCAGTTCATCGGCCGGCTGCCAGCGCAGCCCGATCTTGCCGGTGCCGGTGCCGCCGAAGGTGGAATAGTCCGAATAACGGCCGGCCACGCTCAGGTCCACGCTCTTGCCCCAGAAGCCGCCGCGCGCCAGCGGCACGTCGAATTCGGCATAGGCTTCCTTCACCGAATAGCTGCCGATGGTGACGCCCGACGGTACGCCGTTGTATTCGCCGGCCACGGTGATCGGGTCGGGGTAGTACTCGCCCTTGTAGCGGCGCCATTCGGCACCGGCGGCGAAAGACAGCGGCCCGGCCCACAGGTCGGCCAGTTCGCCGGTGATGTTGGCCGAGGCCTGGCTCAGGGTGTTCTTGCTGCGGTCGCGCACCACCGGCGAGATCCACGCCAGCATGTCCGCGGTGATGGTGCCGGGGCCGCCGAAGATGTTCAGCGGCACGCAGCCGGCGATGGCCGCGCACGCCGCCGGGTCGCCCAGCGCCTGGTTGATGTGCTTGATGTTGTAGCTGCCGGTGTTGGTCTGGGTGGCCTTGCTCTGGCTGGACATGGCGTTGATGTCCCAGCTCCACGGCCGGCCGTTGACCTCGAAGCTGCCGTCCAGCCCACCGGCGGCGTACCAGGTCTTGACGTCCTGCTCGTAGCGGCGCGGCCCGCCTTCGACCGGGCGGCGCCCGATCAGGAACAGGTTGGCGTCCGGGCCGATGGTGGTCAGGTCGAAGCCGAACGGGTTGTAGCGCTGGTTGGCGGGAATCACCAGCCGGGTCTCGGCCCATTCGTTGTACACGCCGGCATCGGTGCCCAGGAAGATCGGCTCCGGCGCCGCCTGGTTGGCCGACGTGCGCTCGCTGTACAGGCCGCGGAACCAGCCGCTGACCGCCGGGGTGAAGTCGAAGCGCACCTGGCCGAACACCGATTTGCGCTCGTTCGGGGTCAGCAGCAGGTTGTACGGCGCGAAGTTGAAGCGGTCCGGCGTCGCGAAGCAGTGGTAGTCGTCGGTGCGCACGCACCCGGTCTGGGTGGGATCGAAGCGCGGGTTGGTAACGCCCGTGTTGGAGGTGATGCTGTAGGTATTGCCGCCCGGGTCGGCGAACACCAGCCGGCCCTGCGGCGTGGCCGAGCTGCCGTTGGCCAGCCCGGTGCCCGGCACCGGCTCGCGTGCCCACAGGTACTCGGCCGAGGAGATTTCCTTCTGCTTGAAATACGACGCGCCGACCACCCACTGCGCGCGGTCGCCGCTGCCGCCGAAGCTGAAGTCCACGCCGCTGGTGCCGCCACCCTTGAGGTTGTAGTCGCCGTACTGGACCTCGACGCGGCCGCCGTCGACGTTCTTGCGGGTGATGATGTTGACCACGCCGGCGATGGCATCGGAACCGTAGATCGACGAGGCGCCGTCCTCCAGCACTTCGATGCGCTCGACCAGCGCCAGCGGAATCGTGTTCAGGTCCACCGACGCGCCCACGCCCGAGCCGGAGGATTCATTGACCCAGCGGATGCCGTCCACCAGCACCAGCACGCGCTTGGGGCCGAGGTGGCGCAGGTCCACCGTCGCCGCGCCGGCACCGACGCCGCCGCCATCGGGCGGGAAGCCGAAGTTGCCGCTGGAATTGAGCTTGGTACTCAACGAGGCGCCGCTGGCGGTGAGGTGCTGCACCACGTCCGCCACCGAGGTGTAGCCGGTACGGTCGATGGTCTCGCGGGTGAGCACCTGCACCGGCACCTGGGTTTCCAGTTCGGCCTTCTTGATGCGGGTGCCGGTGACCTGGATCGTGTCCAGGGTGCGGGCGCTGGTGGCTTCCTGTGCGGTGGCGACGGCAGGCAACAGGCACAACAGGGAAAGCTGTATGGCTCTGGTCAGGCGGTGCGGATGCAGCGATAACGACGTCATCGGGAAGCTCCTTGGATTGCCGGACTACCTCGCCCGCCACCATGACGGGCGTGGGCGATATGTAAGCAATTCGTTAGGAGCGGACAAGTGAAGACGGCGTTGGACCCGACGGACGGCAACCGCCGGGCCCCGCGCATGCGGCCACCACCGGCCGCGGCGGCTCAGCGCGCCGAGTAGCCGCCGTCCACCAGGTGGTAGCTGCCGCTGATGAACGACGCCTGCTCGGAAAGCAGGAAGCAGGTCAGCGCCGCCACCTCCTCGGCCTTGCCCAGGCGCCCGGCGGGGTGCAGCGCGACCAGGCCGTCGTAGGCCGCGCGGTCCATGCCGGCCAGCAGCGGCGTGTCGATGAACCCGGGGCCGACCGCGTTGATGCGCAGCCCGCGCGCCGAGTACTCCAGCGCCGCGGTCTTGGTCATGCCCACCAGCGCATGCTTGGCCGCCACGTAGGCGGTGGAACCGGCCCAGCCGTTGCTGCCCAGGATCGAGGCCATGTTGACGATCGCCCCGCCGCCGCCGGCCAGCATCGCGGCGATCTCGTACTTCATCGAATAGAACACCCCGTGCAGGTTCACTCCCAGCACGCGGTGCCATTCCTCCAGCGGGTAGTCGGCGGTGGCCTGGCTGGCGCCGCCGATCCCGGCGTTGTTGACCGCCAGGTGCAGCCCGCCGTACTCGGCCACGGTGGCGTCCACCAGTTGCCGCACCGCGTCGGCGTCGCTGATGTCCAGCTGGCGCGCACGGGCCTGGGCGCCGATGCTCGCGGCCACCCGCTCGGCGGCGTCGCGGTGGAGGTCGGCGACGACGACCTGCGCGCCGCCGGCGGCCAGCTGCCGGGCGACGGCCTCGCCGATGCCCGAGGCGGCGCCGGTGACCAGCGCGACCTTGCCGGAAAAATCCAGTTGCATGGGGGTCTCCGGGCGGCCGGGGAGGGCCGCCATCACCCCATCATCCACATCCGCCCGTGGTGGTGGCGTCGGCTGCGGTCCGGCCGTTCTGCTGCGTTCAGCCGGCGAACGTGTCCCACGCCATGCGCGCGATCAGCACCACCACCAGCAGCAGGAACAGTTTGCGGATCAGCGGCGTGCCACCGCGCAGCGCCAGCCGGGTGCCGGTCACCGAACCGGCGACGTTGGCCGCCGCCATCGGCACCGCGAAGGCCAGCAGCACGTTGCCGCTGGGCACGAAGAACGACAGCGCGGCCACGTTGGTGGCCAGGTTGACCACCTTGGAGGCGGCCGACGCACGCAGGAAATCCAGGCCGAAGAAGCGGATGAACAGGAAGATCAGGAAACTGCCGGTGCCCGGACCGAAAAAGCCGTCGTAAAAGCCGATCACCGCGCCCATCGCCAGCGCGATGCCCAGTTCGCGGCGGCCGACCTCGCGCGGGCGGTGCAGGGCGCCGAAGTCCTTCTTCGCCAGCGTGTAGCCGAGCATCACGATCAGCAGCGCCAGCACCAGCGGGCGCACCGCGTCCTTGGCCAGCAGGCTGACCGCGGTGGCGCCGAGGAAGGCGAACACGAACGCGGTCGCCGCGGCCAGCAGCACCGGCCGCCACGGAAACCGCACCGAACGTGCGTAGCGCCAGGTCGCCGCACCGGTGCCGAACACCGAGCTGAACTTGTTGGTGCCCAGCAGTGCGGCCGGCGTGTGCTGTGGCAGCACCGTGAACAGGCCCGGCAGCTGGATCAACCCGCCGCCGCCGACCGCGGCGTCCACCAGCCCGGCGACGAAGGCGATGGCGAGCAGCCAGGGCAGCTCGGCGGGCAGGAGTTCCAGCATGGTCGGACCTGAACGGGGGGCGCGACAGCATACGCCGGTGCCGGCTGGCCGCGGCGCTGGCGGGGAGGGAAAATACGCGCATGCCGATCACCCCGAGCTCCCCTTGTCCCTGCGGCTCCGGCCGCCCCCACGGCCACTGCTGCGCGCGCTGGCATGCCGGCGAGCCCGCGCCGGATGCCGAGGCGCTGATGCGTTCGCGCTACTGCGCCTACGTCAGCGGAAACCGCGACTACCTGCTGGCCACCTGGCATGCCGATACGCGGCCGCAGGTGCTGTCGCTGGAGGATGCGCCGGGCCAGCGCACGCAATGGCTGGGCCTGGACGTGAAGCGGCACCGGGTCACCGGCACCGACACCGCCGAGGTGGAGTTCGTCGCCCGCTACCGCATCGGCGGCTGCAGTGCCGTGCGCCTGCAGGAACACAGCCGCTTCGTGCGCCAGGACGGCCGCTGGTATTACCTGGACGCGCTTGCCTGAACCCCGCCCGGCGCCGATGACGCCGCGCTAACCGGGCATCGCTAAGCTCGGGGGCATGCAGATTTCCAGTGCCGCATTGCTGAAGGCGTCCAGCGTTGCGACAACGCCGCCCACGCTGGCCGAGCGCTACCGCGCCGTGCGCCAGGCCAGCCTGGACCTGGCCGCGCCGCTGTCGGCCGAGGACGCCATGGTGCAGAGCATGGCCGACGCCAGCCCCGCCAAATGGCACCTGGCGCACACCAGCTGGTTCTTCGAGCAGTTCGTGCTCGCCCGCCAGCCCGGTTACCAGCCGCTGCACCCGCAGTGGCAGGTCCTGTTCAACAGCTACTACCAGAGCGTGGGCCCGGCGCATGCACGCGCGCAACGCGGGCTGCTGTCGCGGCCGGCGCTGGCGCAGGTGCTGGCGTACCGCGCCCGGGTCGACGAGCGCATCGGCCAGTGCCTGCGCGCCGGCAGCCTGGATGACCAGGCGCAACGGCTGTTGTTGCTGGGCCTGCAACACGAGCAGCAGCACCAGGAACTGCTGCTGACCGACATCAAGCACGCGCTGTGGAGCAACCCGTTGCAGCCGGCCTACCGCGACGACCTGCCGGCGCCGCGCGCCGCGCCGGCAGGCGGGCCCGCGCTGTGGATCGAACGCCCCGAACGCCTCGTCGAGATCGGCGCCCCCGCCTGGCCGGCGCACGCCACCTTCGCCTACGACAACGAGTCGCCGCGGCACCGCGTGCTGGTCCCGGCGCACGCGCTGGCCGACCGTCCGTTGAGCAACGCCGAATACCGCGCCTTCATCGACGACGGCGGCTACCGCGACCCGCTGCTGTGGATGAGCGACGGCTGGGCGCAGCTGCAGGCCGGGCAATGGTGCCGCCCGCTGTACTGGGACCCGGCGCTGGAGCGCGAATACACCCTGGGCGGCTGGCGCGCGCTGGATCCGGATGCGCCGGTCTGCCACCTCAGCTGGTTCGAAGCCGACGCCTGCGCGCGCTGGGCCGGCGCGCGCCTGCCCACCGAATTCGAGTGGGAATCCGCGGCTGCGGCGGCGCCGCTGGCCGGCAACTTCGCCGACGCCGGCCTGCTGCACCCGGCTGCCGCCGCGGCCATTGAACCCGGCATCCCGCGGCAGCTGTTCGGTGATGTTTGGGAATGGACCGGCAGCGCGTATGCCGCCTATCCCGGCTTCCGCGCGCTGCCTGGCAGTGCGGGTGAGTACAACGGCAAGTTCATGTGCGGCCAGTTCGTGCTGCGCGGCGGCAGCTGCGCCACGCCGGCCGGACACTTGCGTGCCAGTTACCGTAACTTCTTCCCGCCGTCGGCACGCTGGCAGTTCGCCGGCCTGCGCCTGGCCAGGGACCTCTGAAATGGGCAGTGCCGATCCGTTGCTGGAGGGGTTGCTGGACCACCGTCCCGACCGGGCCACCATCACCGCCGACGTGCTCGCCGGGCTGTCGGCGCGGCCGCGCGCGCTGCCCTCCAAGTATTTCTACGATGCGCGCGGCTCGGCGCTGTTCGAGTGCATCACCCGGCAGCCGGAGTACTACCTCACCCGGGCCGAGCTGGACCTGCTGCCGCGGGTACTGCCGCAGATCGCCGCGCATGCGGGGCCGCGGGTGCGGGTGGTGGAGTACGGCAGCGGCAGCGGCCGCAAGACCCGGCTGCTGCTGCAGGCACTGGAAGACGTGGTGGCCTATACCCCGGTGGAGATCTCGCGCACCGCGCTGCTGGACAGCGTCCGCGCGCTGGCGGTGGACTTTCCCGCCATCGAGATGCTGCCGGTCTGCGCCGACTTCACCGCGCTGCCCGCGCTGCCGCCCCCACGCCGCGCGGCGCGGCGCACGCTGCTGTTCTTCCCCGGCTCGACCCTGGGCAATTTCACCGAAGCGGCGGCGGTGTCGATCCTGCATGGCATGCGCCAGGCGATGGGGCCGGAAGGGCTGGCATTGATCGGCATCGACCTGGACAAGGACCCCGCGCTCATCGAGGCCGCCTACAACGATGCCGCCGGGGTCACCGCCGACTTCACCCTCAACCTGCTGGTGCGGCTGAACCGCGAGATCGGCAGCGACTTCGACCTGGCCGGCTTCGCCCATCGCGCGCGCTACGTGGTGCCATGGCGGCGCATCGAAACCTCGCTGGTCAGCCGCCGCGCGCAGGTGGTGCACGTGGCCGGGCAGGCCTTCGCTTTTGCGCGCGACGAAGCCATGCACGTGGAATACAGCCACAAGTACGACGACGCGCAGTTCGCGGCCATGGCCGCGGCGGCCGGACTGCGGGTGGCCGCCGCCTGGGACGCGCCCGCGCGCATGTTCGGCCTGCGCCTGCTGCGGCCGGCCTGAACCCCACGGCAGGCGCGGTGCCTCTTATCATCGGGGTCCGTTCCGCGCTGGCAGGGAGCCGTTGCATGAAATCGTTGCGGGGATTGCCGGCACTGGGCCTGGCCGCCGTGCTTGCCGTCGCGCCGCAGGCGCATGCCGCCATCGCCGACTTCGGCAGCTGTGGCGCGGGCCTGCGTGCCGCAGCGCTGGCCCAGGGCATGGCCGGCGAACGCTTCGACGCGCTGTTCGCCGAAGTCACGCCGGACCAGGGCGTGCTGGCGCTGCTTGATGCCCAGCCCGAATTCACCACCCCGATCTGGGACTACCTCGCCGCGCTGGTGGATGCACAGCGCGTGGCCGACGGCCGCGCCATGCTCGACACGCATCGCGCACTGCTGGAGCGGATCGCCACCGGGTACGGCGTCGATCCGGCCACCGTGGTCGCGGTATGGGGCGTGGAGAGCGACTACGGCCGGGTTGCCGGCAAGCGTCCGCTGCTGCAGTCGCTGGCGACCCTGTCCTGCAACGGGCGCCGCCAGGCGTTCTTCCGCAGCGAACTGCTGGCGCTGCTCCGGCTGATCGACCAGGGCGACCTGGTCGCCGATGGCCTCACCGGCTCCTGGGCCGGCGCCTTCGGCCAGACCCAGTTCATGCCCTCCACCTACGCGCGCATCGCGGTCGACGGCGACGGCGATGGCCGCCGCGACCTGGTCGCCAGCATCCCCGATGCGCTGGCCTCCACCGCCAACTACCTCAAGCAGTCGGGGTGGCGCAGCGGCCAGCCCTGGGGCATCGAAGTACGCATTCCCGCCGGGTTCGACGCCAGCGTGGCCGGGCGCGGCAAGCGCAGGCCGCTGGCGGCATGGCGCGCGCTGGGCATCACCGGGGTCGACGGGGGCGCATTGCAGGCCACCGCAATAGCCGACGACAGCCCCGCCGCGCTGCTGCTGCCGGCGGGCAGCGCGGGGCCGGCGCTGCTGGTGTTCCGCAACTACGACGCGATCTATTCCTACAACGCGGCCGAGAGCTACGCACTGGCCATCGCCACCCTGGCCGACCGCCTGCGCGGCGGCACGGGACTGCTGGCCGCCTGGCCCACCGACGACCCCGGCCTGGGCCGCGCCGAGCGCCGTGAACTGCAGGGCCTGCTGCTCGCGCGTGGCCACGACATCGGCAGCGCCGACGGCATGGTCGGCGACGCCACCCGCCGTGCGATCCGCCTCGAACAACAGCGGTTGGGCTGGCAGGATGCCGATGGCCGTGCCGGCAGCCGCATCCTGCAGGCGTTGCGCGAGGCCATGCAGGCAACCCCCACCGTGTTCCGGCTGCCCGCCGACCATTCGCGGTTCGTCCACTCAGCAATCGTACGGAGCAAGGTTCCGATGAAGGATGTGCAGGGCCTGGCCACAGGCGATTTCAACGGCTTCACCGCCTGGAAGGTGGAAACCCCGTTCTCCACCGCGGCGATCAGCGTATTCGGCGGCCAGCTGCTGTCATTCGTGCCCGCGGGCGGCCGCGACGTCCTGTGGCTTTCGCCTGCCGCGAAGCAGCCGCCCACCCCGATCCGTGGCGGCAGCCCGGTGTGCTGGCCGTACTTCGCCAGGCAGGGCCAGGGCAGCGACGTGCCCTCGCACGGTTTCGTGCGCACCGTGCCATGGGAACTGCGCGATGCCCGGCGCGAGGCCGACGGCACCGTGCTGCTGACCTTGGCGCCGCCGGCGCTGGAAGGCCTGGCGCTGCGCCTGACCATGAACCTGCGCATCGGCCGCACGCTGGAACAGGAACTCATCACCGAGAACACCGGCAGCCAGCCGGCGGTCTTCACCCAGGCGCTGCACAACTACTTCAACGTCAGCGATGCGCTCAAGGTCGACGTCGCCGGGCTGGATGGCCTGACCTACCTGGACAAGCTCGACGGCGGCAACGCCCATGTCCAGCAGGGCGACTGGAACCTGCGCGACCCGCGCGATCCCGGCCGCAGCGACCGCATCTACACCCAGGCGCGCGGCCACTACGTGCTGCGCGACCCGGGTTTCGGCCGCAGCATCGACATCACCACCCAAGGCAGCCGTTCCGCCGTTGTCTGGAACGCCGGTGAAGCGGCCGCCGCGAAGATGGACGACATCGGCGCCGGCTGGCGCAACTACGTGTGCGTCGAAGCCGGCAACGTCGGCCCGGACGCGATCGAACTGGCGCCGGGCGGCCGCCACACGCTGAAACAGGTATTCGAGGTCCGGCCGCTGTAACGCCCTTGCCTTTGAAGCCCCTCTCCACCGGAGAGGGGTGGGCGAGAGGGCCGGAACGTCAGCGCGCCGGCCGCCGCAACACCAGCAACGCGACCACCCCTGCCACCAGCCCCCAGAACGCCGACCCGATCCCGGCCATCGACAGCCCCGAGGCCGTCACCAGGAACGTCACCAGCGCCGGTTCGCGCTCGCCCTCATCCTTCAGCGCCACCGCCAGGCTGTTGCCGATGGTGCCGAGCAACGCAATGCCGGCCAGGGTGGCGACCAGCTCCCTGGGGAAGGCGGCGAACACCGCCGCCACCGTCGCCCCGAACAGCCCGATCACGATATAGAACACGCCCGCGCTCACCGCCGCCGGGTAGCGCCGCGCCCGGTCCTCGTGTACGTCGCGGCCCATGCAGATCGCCGCGGTGATCGCCGCCAGGTTCAGTGCGTACCCGCCGAATGGCGCCAGCAGCGTATTGACCACGCCGATCCAACCCACCACCGGCGATATCGGCGCGTCGTAGCCGGAAGCCTTCAACACCGCCACGCCGGGGACGTTCTGCGAGGCCATGGTGACGATGAACAGCGGCAACGCGATGCCGAACACCGCCGCCCACGACAGCGTCGGCATCGTGAACAGCGGCCGCGCCCACTGCAGCTGCACCTGATCCATGTGCATCAACCCCTGGCTGCCGGCGATGGCCACGCCCACCAGCAGGGTGGCGATCACCGCGTAGCGCGGCGCCAGCCGGCGTCCGCCCAGGTAGGTGGCGAACATCGCCAGGACCAGCAACGGCTGGGTGCCCACCGAGACGAACACGTCCAGCCCGAAGCGCAGCAGCACGCCGGCCAGCATGCCCGAGGCCAGCGACACCGGGATGCGCCGCATCGCTTTCTCGAATACGCCGGAGAAGCCGGCCAGCGTGCCCATCAGCGCGGCCAGTACGAACGCGCCGATCGCGTCGGACAGCGGCAGCCCCGCGGCGCCGACCACCAGCATCGCCGCGCCGGGCGTGGACCAGGCCGTCACCACCGGCATGCGGTAGCGCAGCGACAGGCCGATGCAGGTCACGCCCATGCCGATGCCCAGCGCCCACATCCACGAGGCGATCTCCGCCTGCCCGGCGCCGACCGCCTGCGCCGCCTGGAACACGATCACCGCCGAACTGGCGAAGCCCACCAGGACCGTGATGAAGCCGGCCACCACCGCCGGGAGCGAAAGATCACGTAACAGCGAGCGCGGTGAGGAATCGGCCATCGTGCGGTGCAGGGAAGGAAAGAACCCCATTGTGGCCCAGCAGCGCGGCCGGCCACCCGGCCGCGCCGCAAGCATGGCCCCACATGCATAGGAGGGATGCCAGCACCGCGACCCCTGCCGCAGCGCTGCCAGAGGACCGTGGCGGCCGGCGACCTTGCCGAGTCTGGCGCCAACGCATTTCCGGCGCCGCAGACGCAGAAAGTGATTGCACATTTCACAAACATGTCTAGAATTCGCTCCCTCGCTTCACGGCGCCAGTCACTCCGGTGACGGCAACCACGAAGCGGCGGCAACTTCCTCGAAACAGGGTGTTGACGGCAACGAAAAGGCTGCCATAATAGGCGGCTCGCTTCGACGAAAAGCCCTCGGGTTTGCGGTTGGAGCGGCGGAGTCGGACCTCGAAACGAGGTGTTGACGAAGCGGAAAAGCCGGCTATAATGGGCGGCTCGCTCGGACGGAAACGTCGGGCACTAGGAAGAAGGCGCTGAGGCCGATTCCGAAGTTCTTTGAAAGTATGCGCAGGTATCTTGTGAGGGCGCCTGCAGGAGTGGATGACTGTCCATCTTGCAGACGTTTGATCAAGCAATGAATAGTTTGTT